>NZ_JCAIUJ010000005.1:0-111856 GCF_059445465.1 Isoptericola sp. Y541
GCCGAACTACCCCGCGTGATCCGCATCGTCACGAACCTCGAGCTCTACCGCCTGGGATGGTGACCGTGAATAGCCCTCTCACCCTCACAGCCCCCTGGCGTATGCCGGGGTGGTTCGAAACTCTCAAATCCCGATTTCTGGAGCGCCTCACAATCGGTCACTTTTGTACGTGCTCCCGGGACATTATTCGACGTCCGGCCCGACCGCGTGCCGGCCACCGGTACGCCCTGTGGGGCGGAAGGATGCGCGGGGACGTCTTCGTGTACGGGCTGTGCTACGCCTCAGCCAGCCAGGCCCGTATGACGGCGACGATCCCGTCGCGCTCGCTAGCGCGTTCGGTGGTCGCCGGCAGTGCGAGGGTCGCCCGGATGTCCGAGTGCCAGGTGAGGATCCCTTCGGGGTCGCCCGAGAACCTCGGCGCAGCGCCCTTGTCTTCGGCGCGCTCAGTTCCGAAGTGCAGCACGAGTCGCACCGGCCCATTACCGGCCGCGTTGATCGTGAGCCGGTCGACCCCGTCGAGTGTGTAGTTGGGGGAATTCCACTTGATGATCTCGGTGAGCCTGGGCTCAGCCTCATGCACGAGCGCACGCAGGGACTCGATATCGGGACGCCGCTCGGGGGTCTGCGCGGCGAGAAACTCGTCGACGGTGGCGAAACGCTCAGGCATGGGCCGAGAATAGCGCCGACCGCTGATAGCGCACCGGCGCCTCGCCCTACGCCATCAGGAAGGCAGGCCAGGTGGCGTTCGCACGCATGGCCGGCGTCGAGCTCGGACGGCGAGGGGTGCGCATCAACTCCGTGTGTCCGGGGGCGATAGACCCCGAGATCGACGACAACACCGAGCAGCGCAACACCGAGGTGATCGGCTCCGGCCTCCATGGAGGCTCTCAACCCACAGAGGGTGAGGGGCATGGCTGCACCGAGGAATAAGGTCCGTGAGCTGCGCCGGGCGCACGCGATTCTGCGTAGTGCGTCGGCCTTCTTCGCGGCGGAGCTCGACCGCCCGTCCACGAGGTAGTCGAGTTCATCGACGCACACCGCACCGAGTTCGGGGTCGAGCCGATCTGCCAGGTCTTGCAGGCCGCCCAGAGTACCTACTACGCCGCCAAGGCGCGCCCGCCCTCGACGCGCGCCGGGTCGGATGCCGAGCTGTCCGAGGTCATCGCCGTCGAGCACGCCGCGAACGACGGGGTCTGCGGAGCGAGGAAGATGTGGCGGCATCCCCGCCGCCGGCGGTCGGCGGATCCGGTCGGGTGCGCTCCTGCACTCCGAAAGCCACGACCGTTTGGCCGCGGCGACGGTTCGCGCTGTGCAGGGCGGTGCGGTCAGCCGCATCGTCGACCTTCGCTGGCGATGGGTGTGCGACGAGCAGCCCACCCCGTTCGCGTTCTATCGACACGTACCGATGGTGGACCACCACTGTGAGCGGATCGGCGAGGCGTTCCGCAGCGTCGCCGAGGCGCCACCCGGGGCCGTTGTCGTGCACTGCCAGGCCGGCAAGGACCGGACAGGCGTCCTCGTGGCGCTGCTGCTCAGCGTCGCCGGCGTCGCGTCCGACGACATCGCCGAGGACGACGCGTGCACCGACGGGTGCTCGCCTCAGACGATGCTCGCCACGCTGGACCATCTCGAGAGCCGCTACCGGGGGGCCGCCTCGTACCTCAAGGGTTCGGGCGTCAGGGCCGAGACGGTCCTGGCGGCGCGCCGCCGTCTCCTGGATTGACCTGGTCTCCCGCCGGCACCCGCACCGGCGGGAGCGACCACGGTGCCCGCCCTAGCTCAGCGCCGACAGCCCGAAGGCCGTGGCGAAGCCGAACACCGTGACCAGGCCGGTCACGGGGCCGCCGAACTCGGTGGCCTCGGGGATCATCGTGTCCACCAGCATGGTCAGCAGTGCCCCGGCGGCGAAGGCCTGCACGACGGCGATGGTGGCCGGGGACGCGGAGTCGAGGGCCGCGTACCCGACGCCGGCCGCGAGGGCGGAGACGAGCGTCGTGCCGCCCCACAGCAGCGCGAGCCGGGCACGCGACGTGCCCGCGCGCACCAGCCCGGCCGTCGCGGACATCGCCTCGGGCAGGTTGGACAGGAAGACGGCGGCGAGCATCGGGATGCTGATCGCGGCGCCACCGACGAGCGTCGTGCCGAGGACGACGGACTCGGGGATCCCGTCGAGCACGGTGCCGAACGCGATCGCCCCGCCGGACCCCTCCGCCTGAGCACCCGTGGACCGCTTCCGGTCGCGGCCGCCGCGCCGGTCGATGAGCAGGTCGCCGACGAAGAACGTCAGCGCCCCCGCGGTGAGCCCCACCAGCAGCACCAAGCCGCTCGCGGAGTTCGAGGCGTCCTCGACCAGGTCATACGCGACGGCGCTGATGAGCACGCCCGCGCCGAACGCCATGATCAGCCCGACGGCGCGCTGGCTCAGCGGCCGCCACAGCACGACGGCGGCACCGATCAGCAGCGACGAGCTGCCGAGCAGCCCCCACCAGAACCCAGGCACGGACCTATTTGACCAGGTAGAAGCCCGTGCTGCTCGTCAAAAGTTGCCCGCTGCGGTCTATTGATGGCGGTGATCAGGAAAATCCCGAGCTTGTGCAGGGAGATTCGTGACTAATTCCGATGGGAGGTTCTCTAAAATCGCCGCCCCGCGGCACGGTAATCGATCATGTGTCCGCGAAAGCGGGCCCGGCTCCGTGTGCGGCCTACCTGCGCGTGGCGACGACCGCGATCACGAACGGGACTTCAGGCGGGGAGGGCGTCGGGGCGGGGATCTCGAGGACCTTCGCCAGGTCGAACCCTGCTCGGGTCAGACCGTTGAGGAACGTGGCCAGGGTGCGGTGGTAGGCCCCGATCTTGCCGGGCGGGCCGTTGCGCAGGTCGGACTTCCAATAGCCCTCGGTGTAATACCCAGTGACAGTGCGGTGAGTTCGGCCCGTCTCGTCCAACACCTGGCCGCTCAACGGTGTGTTGAAGCACGGGTGGAACGCGGAGAAACCGAACCATCCGCCAGGGCGAAGCACCCGCGCGGCGGTGGTGAATGTGGCGTCCAGGTCTGCGATGTCCATCAACGCCATGTTGCACAGCACTCCATCAAACTCGGCGTCGGCACAGCTTCCCAATACGTGCGCGTCGTCGCACCGGTAGGTCACGGACGCTGGCGTGGGGTAGGTGCCGGCGATCTCGAGCATCCTTCTCGATGCGTCGATACCGACCACGGTGGCACCTTGGTGGGCGAGGCGTCGGCTCGTCCGTCCCTGCCCACAGGCCAAGTCACAGATGCGCAGGCCGGTGACGGGACCGATGAGCTCAAGCAAGGGCAGAGCGAAGGGGTCGTCGCCCAGAGAGGTGCCGTCACCTAGCCAGTTGTCGTACCAGTCCGCGAAGGGGTCATAGCTAGCGAGTGGAGTTGTGGACATGTGTGCACCCTAGGGTTCGGCCGGGGGGCTGCTGAAGGTCAGGCTGTGCGACGCCGCCGCGACATCCGCACGCGGCAACGCGCGGCACCGCCAGGACGCAGGCGCTGCTGGTGCTGCGCTGGTTCAAGGACGCTACTCGTGTGCACCTGCTCGCCCGCGACGGGCGGAAGTGAACCCACGGGTGGGGTGAAGGTTCTACCGTCTTGCAAACCGAAGGCGTCCGGCCGCCTTCTCGGCAGGTTCCTTGCCCCCCGACTACGAGGTCACCACCGGGCACGTCGCGAGGTGGTCGTCCACCAGCCCGCAGGCCTGCATGGCGGCGTACGCCGTGGTCGGGCCGAAGAAGCGGAAGCCCTCCTTCTTGAGGGCCTTGGCCAGAGCCACGGACTCGGGGGTGCTCGCGGGCACCAGGTCCCATGCGCCGAGCCGGTGCTCGCGGGGCGGGGGCGCGAACGA
This sequence comes from Isoptericola sp. Y541, assembly GCF_059445465.1. Taxonomy (NCBI): domain Bacteria; kingdom Bacillati; phylum Actinomycetota; class Actinomycetes; order Micrococcales; family Promicromonosporaceae; genus Isoptericola; species Isoptericola sp. Y541. Next base: position 3,873 of record NZ_JCAIUJ010000005.1, read on the forward strand.
CCAGAACAGCTCGTCGAGGGTGCGCCCATCGTCGTGCAGGGTGAGCACCGCCCGCGCGTTGCCGATCGTGGCCTCGATCTTCTGCCGGTTGCGGATGATGCGGGCGTCGCCGAGCAGCCGCTCGACGTCGTCGCCCGTGAGCGCGGCGACCCGCTCGGGCTCGAACCCGTGGAACACCTCGCGGAAGGCGGGCCGCTTGCGCAGCACGGTGAGCCACGACAACCCCGACTGGAAGCCCTCCAGCGCGATCCGCTCGAGCAGCTCGGCCTCGCCGTGCACCGGCACGCCCCACTCGGTGTCGTGGTACGCCTCGTACAGGGGGACGCCGTCGCCGAAGCAGCGAGCGGCGGGAGTTGGGGTCGTCGTCATCGACCCAGGATGCCCGTAGGGCCCGACACCCGGTGGGCGTCGTCCACAGGTGCCGGGCTATCGTCGGGGCACGCTCGTCCGCCGGCGCCGGGAGACCCGATGACGCACGACACCCATGGGCCCGGCGAGACGTCGCCTGCCGGGCCGTCCGACGCACTGCCCGCGGCCGCGACGCCGTCCCGCGCGGGACGGCGCCCGACGCTCGCCGCCGTCGCCCACTGTGCGGGCGTGAGCCTCAAGACCGCCTCCCGCGTGCTGAACGACGAGCCGTACGTGGCTCCGGCCACCCGCCAGCGCGTCCAGGAGGCCGCGCAAGCGCTGGGCTTCCGGCGCAACGCGGTGGCCGCCGACCTCGCGCGCGGCGGGGCGTCCCGCCTGGTCGGCTTCGTCTCGGGCGACCTCGCCAACCCGTTCTACTCCGCGCTCGCGAGCGGGATCGAGCGGGAGCTGCGGGGGCGCGGCCTGCAGCTCATCACCGCCAGCACCGACGAGGACCCGGAGCGGGAGCGGGCCCTCATCGACGAGCTCATCGAGCGGCGGGTGGGCGCCCTCCTCGTCACCTCGACGACGCGCGAGCACCGGCTGCTGCGCGAGGAGCTCGCCGCGGGGATGCCGATCGTGCTCGTCGACCGCCCGGCGGACGATGTCGACGTCGACACCGTCGTGATCGACAACCGAGGCGGGGTGCGCGAGGCCGTCCGCCACCTGTTGGACCGCGGGCACCGCCGCATCGCCCTCGTGGGCGATGAGTCGCGGCTGTGGACCTTCCGGGAGCGCCGCGACGCCTTCGTCGCCACGCTCGCCGAGTCCGGCATCCCCGACCCCGCCCGGTACGTCCGCGACGGCGCGCACGACGCCGAGCGGGCGCGGGCGTTCGTCGACGAGCTCCTCGCGCTCGCCGAGCCCCCGACGGCGCTAGTCACGGCGAACAACAAGATCACCGTGGGCGCGCTGCTCGCGCTGCGGGACCACGACCCTGCCGCCACGGGGGTCGCGCCCGCGCTGATCGGGTTCGACGACTTCGAGCTCGCCGAGCTGCTGGGCGTCACCGTGGTCGGCTACGACACCGTGGACATGGGCCGGCAGGCGGCGGCGCTCGCGGTCGCGCGGGCGGCCGACCCGGCCCGCCCCGCGCAGCTCGTCGTGGTACCGACGCGTCTCCTGCCGCGCGGCAGCGGCGAGCGGCGCCCGGCCGACGGCTGACGGCTGACGGCTGACGGCGAGGCCCCGGCGGACGCACCGTTCCGTCCGACTCGCCGACGCCACACGCCCAGCAGTGGACAGCGCTGTCACCGGGTGCGAGCCTGGCACCCGTCGCACCCCACACCGCCGTGGAAGGAACGCGCAATGACTGCACGCCGAGGCCGCACCGCAGGTCGGCTCCCTCGGGCCCTTGCCCTCACCGCCGCTGCCGCCCTCGGCGTCGGCCTCGCGAGCGGGCCGGCGTCCGCCGCCCCGCCGTCGGACGCCGCCGTGGCCGAGAAGGCCGTCAAGGTGAAGGGGCCGCTCACCGACTACGTCAACCCGTTCATCGGCACCAAGGACGACGGGAACACCTACCCCGGGGCGGCGGCGCCGTTCGGCATGGTGCAGCTCTCGCCGGACAACGGGCACAACGTGGGCTACGACTACGACAACGACAAGGTCCGGGGCTTCTCGCTGGTGCACCTGTCCGGCGTCGGCTGCGGGCTGGGCGGCCCGCTGCCCGTGCTGCCCACCACCGGCGACGTGACCAGCACGGACTACGCCGACTACGGGCTCGGGTACACGCACGACGACGAGGAGGCCGCGCCCGGGTATTACCGCGTGGGCCTGCAGGCCCCGGACGGCGTCGTGCAGGCGGAGCTCACCGCGTCCGAGCACGCCGGCGTGCAGCGGTACACCTTCCCGAGGACCGACAAGGCCACGGTCATGCTCAACACGGGTCAGGCGCTCAACAGCGTCACGGACTCGAGCGTGCGGGTGGTCGACGAGCGGACCGTCGAGACCACCATCACCACCCGCGGCTTCTGCCAGGACACCGAGCCGCAGACCATCCACACCCGCACCGTCTTCGACCGCCCGATCGCCGCGCACGGTACCTGGAGCGGGGACGACGTCACCGCGGGGTCCGATGCCGCGGAGGGCGAGGGTCGGCTGGGCGCCTACGTGCAGTTCGACGCGACGAAGGACCGCGACGTGGAGGTCGTGACCTCCATGAGCTACGTCGACGCGCGCGGCGCGAGGGCGAACCTGCGGGCCGAGCGCGGCACCTTCGACCAGGTGCACCACCGGACCACCCGGGCGTGGGAGGAGCGGCTGCGCACGGTGCGCATCCGGCGGGGCGCGACCGAGGACCTGCGCACGTTCTACTCCTCGCTGTACCGCAGCTTCCTCGCGCCCAACGTCGGCTCCGACGTCGACGGCCGCTACCGCGGCTGGGACGGCGAGGTGCACCGCGAGCGCGGGCTCACCTACTACCAGAACTTCTCGCTGTGGGACACGTACCGCACGCAGCAGCAGCTGCTCGCGCTGCTGGCTCCGCGGGAGTCCGAGGACATGGCGCTGTCGGTGGTGCGGCAGGGGCAGCAGGGCGGCTGGCTGCCGCGGTGGGGCTACGGCACCGTCGAGACCAACATCATGACGGGCGACCCCGTGACGCCGTTCCTGGTCAGCGCGTTCCACCAGGGCCTGCTCGACGGCCACGAGGACGAGGCGTACGAGGTCCTCCAGCAGAACGCGGACGGCGTGCCGCCCGCGGACTCGGTGTCGAACGGCCGCGCGGGCAACGTCGAGTACATCCGCGACGGCTTCGTGCCGCAGGACCCGGCACGCCGCACCCGGCCGGGCGACTTCGACCTCGACCACGGCGGGTCGGCCACGCTCGAGTACGCGCTGTCGGACGCGATGCTGTCCACGATGGCCCGCGAGCTGGGGCACGACGACGACGCGGACCGGTACGCGGAGCGCGGGCAGAGCTACCGCAACGTCTTCGACCCGCGCACGGGCGCTTTCCGGGCCCGCGACGCGGACGGCCTGTTCATCGGCGACCCGGACCCGGCGCAGAGCGAGGGCTTCCACGAGGGCACGGCCGTGCAGTACCAGTGGCTCGTGCCGCAGGACGTGCCCGGGCTGGTCGACCTGCTCGGCGGCGCCGAGGCGACGGCGGGGGACCTGGACGACTTCTTCGCCTACGACGAGCTGCTGGCCGACCCCGAGCGCACGGCGCGCGAGGTCTGGGTCAACGGCACCTACGACTACTACGGCTGGCACACCTACAACCCGAACAACGAGCCCAACCTGGGCGCGCCGTACACCTACCTGTGGCTCGGCCAGCCTTGGAAAACGACGGACGTGGTCCGGGCGGCGTCGACCCTGTTCACGGACGGGCCGGACGGCGTGACGGGCAACGACGACCTGGGCACGATGTCGGCCTGGCACGTGCTGTCGTCGATCGGCGTCTACCCGATCGCACCGGGCACCGACCTGTGGGGCCTCACGACGCCCCGGTTCGACGACGTGCGGATCGACCTCGGCGGCCGCCCGGACGGCCGGTCCGGTGGAGGCTCGCTGCGCCTCACCGCCGACGGCGTGTCGGACACCGACCGGTACACGCAGTCGGCGTCGCTCGGCCGGCACGACCTGTCGCGGGCGTACCTCACCGGCGACGAGCTCAGGTCGGCCCGCTCCCTCGACTTCGAGGTCGGCGCGGAGCCCTCGGACTGGGCGACCGAGGATCTGCCCGCCGCGGTGGCGCCCGGCGATGCGCAGGACGCCGACCGGCTGTTCGCCGGCGTCACCCCGCGCCACCCGGTGCTGCAGCCGGGCGGGAGCGTCGAGGCGTCGGTGCAGGTGGTCGCGCAGGGCGGTGTGCCAGGTGACGGCGAGAGGTCCGGCAGCGTCGAGGTCGAGGCGGACGGCCCGGTCGAGGCCACCACGGACCTCTCCGCCTGGACGTCGGACTCGGGCGGCCTGCCCGCGACGGTGGAGGGGACCATCACCTTCACCGCCCCGGCCGACGCCCCGCCGGGGGAGTACGTCACGCACGTCGTCGTGACCGACGAGGCGGGGGAGAGCGTCGAGCGGGAGGTGCCCGTCGTGGTGGCGGCGCCGTCGTGGCTCGTGCCCGCGTTCGACAACGTCGGCATCGGCGACCGCGGCCAGGCCAACGCGGACCTCGACGGCGGGGGCGCGTACCTGCTGCGGGACGGCCTCGCCGACGCCGGCGCCGTGCAGGGCCTCGAGCTCACCCTGCCCGGTACGGACCTCACGTACGTGCTGGGGGCGCCCGACGCCGGGGAGCCGGACAACGTGGCCGCCGACGGGCAGGAGCTGGCGGTGCCGGACGAGCTGGCCGCGGCCGGCGAGGTGTCCGTCGTGGGCACCGCGACCAACGGCGCCCAGAGCGGCACCCTGCGCCTCGGCTTCGCCGACGGGACCGGCGCGGATGCCGAGATCACCCTCACCGACTGGTGCGCGGGTGAGCCCGAGGGCGGCAACATCCTGGTCGCCAGGCCCGACGGGCGCGGCAACGGGACCGGCGTCGACACCTTCGGCTGCGGCCTCTACGCGACGGCTCCCGTCGCCGTCCCCGAGGGCAAGGAGCTCACGACCGTGACCCTGCCCGCCAACACCCGGATGCACGTCTTCGCGATCGCGACTGACTGACCGACCGACCGACTGACCGACTGACCGACCGACCGACCGACTGACCGACTGACCGATGCAACCGAAGGGCTGACACCGTGGTCACCACGAGATCCCGTTCCTGGCGCCGCCTGGTCGCGGCCGGCATGCTGGCGGCCGCCGTCGCGAGTGCCGTCGTCGCGAGCCCGCCCGCGGTAGCCCGCACCGGCCCGGAGAGCGTGGACAGGGTGGACAGGACGGCCGGGACGGATCGGGCGGCCGGTGCCGCCGCGTTCCGGGCCGTCGATCCGTGGATCGGCACGGAGAACGACACCGAGCAGAACAAGGGGAACAGCGCCTACGGCAACACGTGGCCGGGCGCCGCCCTGCCGTTCGGCATGACGCAGTTCACCCCGACGACGTACGAGTCGGCGACGGGCGACGCCAAGGGCGGCTACGAGTACGGCGCCGACCAGCTGCGCGGCTTCGGCATGACGCGGCTGTCGGGCACCGGGTGCGAGGGGCGCAACTCGGCCTTCGACCTGCCGCTGCTGCCGTACACAGGCGAGGTGACCGGGGACGGTGCGCCCGCGACGTCGCCGGGGGAGGACATCGCGTCGTTCTATCTCCCGTTCGACCACGAGAACGAGGAGGGCGCGCCCGGCTACTACGCCGTCGACCTGGACGACGGCGTCGAGGCGGAGCTCACGGCCACGACCCGGACGACCGTCGGCCGGTTCGACTACCCGCGCCGCGGCGCGGACTCGGCCACGCTGCTGCTCGACGCCAGCGGGTCCAACAACTCCTCCGGCGAGACGTCGCTCGAGATCGACCCGCAGGCGCACACCATCTCGGGCTACACCACGTCCGACACGGTGTGCGGGGAGGGGACCTACCGCATCTACTTCTCCAGCACGTACGACTCGGAACCGACGGGATACGGCACCTGGGAGGGCGGCGCCGTGACGGCCGGCGCCACCGGGGTCACGTCGTCGGAGGGCAAGGACCAGGCCGGGGCCTGGCTGGCGTTCGAGCCGGGGAGCACGGTGACGTTCCGGACCGGCATCTCCTACGTCTCCGTCGACGGCGCCGCGCGCAACCTCCAGGCGGAGGCCGCCGGCAAGAGCTTCGACACGGTGCGCGCCGACGCGCGCCGGGCGTGGGAGGACGCGCTCGGCACGGTCGCCGTGACGGGCGGCTCCCGCGCCGAGCGCACGGTCTTCTACTCCGCCCTCTACCACGCGCTCCTGCACCCGAACGTGTACGACGACGTCGACGGCCGCTACCGGGAGTTCGGCGCCGGCACCACCATGACGTCCGAGGTCAGGACGCTCCGCGAGGGGCAGGAGCACGCCTACGTGACCTACTCCGGCTGGGACTCCTTCCGCGGCCAGATGCAGCTGGTCGCGCTGCTGTTCCCGCAGGTGGGCTCCGACATCGCGCAGTCGATCACGGACCTCGCTACGCAGTCGGGCGGCTGGTCCAACTGGCCGCACCTGGGCTCCGCGCAGAACAAGATGAACGGCGACGCCCTGCAGTCGATCGTCGCCTCGCTCGACGCCTTCGGGTCCACCGGCTACGACCGGCAGGCGGCGCTGGAGTCGATGGTCGAGTCCCAGTCGCTGCCGGGGAACGCGTCGTCCCGCACCGACCTGCTGTCCTCGGTGGCCGTCGGCTGGCTCGAGGACCGGCGGGGCAACAGCGCCTCGACCACGCTCGACTACGCGATGGCGGACTTCGGCATCGCGCAGCTCGCCGGGCGCCTCGGCGACGACGCGTCGGCCGACGCGTTCATGACCCGGGCGCAGCACTGGCGGAACCTCGTCAGCCCCACCCGGCACGCCATCGTGCCGCGCGACCGCACGGGCTACTGGTCCGGCTTCGACCTCTCCGTCCGCGACTCGGGGTCGGACAAGCCCGCCTCCGCCGCCCAGAACCAGCAGTTCGACCAATCGACCGGCTACCAGTACCAGTGGTCCGTGCCGTTCGACGTGGCCGGGCTGATCGAGGAGCTCGGCGGCGAGGCCGCCGTCCGGCACAAGCTCGACAGCCTGCTCTCCGAGCTCGACGCCGGCGTCTACGGCACCACCGGCGCGTACCTGAGCAACCAGCCGAGCATGCACGTGCCCTGGATGTACTCCTGGCTGGGCTCCCCGGACCGGACCGGCGAGACGCTGGACCGCGCCCGGTCGGAGCTGTTCACCACGGGGCCGTCCGGGCTGCCCGGCAACGACGACCTCGGCAGCCTGTCGTCCTGGTACGTCTGGGCCAGCATCGGTCTGTACCCGGCGATCTTCGGTCGCTCCGAGCTGCTCGTGTCCGCACCCGCCTTCACGTCCGTGCAGATCCGGTCCGCCGGGTCGGAGGGCGCCATCACGGTGAACGCCCCGCGGGCCGACCGGAACCGGTACGTGACCGGGAGCCGGGTCGACGGCGTCCGCTCGACCAAGAGCTGGCTCCCGGAGAGCTTCGCCCGCGACGGCGGCACCCTCGACCTCACGATGGGCGCCGAGCCCGGCAGCTGGGGGACCGGCGACGACGACGTGCCGCCGTCGTTCGACCAGGGGAGCGAGGGCTTCAACGCGATCGGGAGCACCACGGACGGCGACCGCAACGCGGGCGCCATGGACTTCTCCGGGGCCTCCCTGTCCAGGACGGGCCTGGCCGACGCCGGAGCGAGGCCCGGCGCGCCCGTCGAGTCCCGCGGTGTCACCTTCACCTGGCCCGACGTCGGGCCCGGCGGGTTCGACCACTGGGTGCCGCACGGGCAGCGGGTCGACCTCGACGGCGTGCGGGCCGGGAAGCTCGCCTTCCTGGGCACCGCGACGAACGGGCCGTCCACCGGCCACGCCACCGTGGTCTACACGGACGGCAGCACGGCCGACGTCACGGTCGAGCTCCCGGACTGGACGCAGGCGGCAGCGCCGCCTGCCGGCACCGACGTCGTGCTCAGCACCGACGGCCGCAACAGGGCCGACGGGACGAAGGACGGTACGACGGCGAAGGTCTACGCCACCGAGCCGGTCGGCCTGGACGACTCGAAGCGCGTCGACGCGGTGATCCTGCCCGACGACGTGACCAGCGGCGTGATGCACGTCTTCGCCGTCGGAACCGACGCGGACGAATGAGGAGGACGGACGGATGCGCATCATGAAGCACGCACCGACACAGGGGTTCTCGACCGGGCTGCGGCGCGCCGCAGGGCTCGGAGTGGCCGCGGCGCTCGCCGTGGGCGGCGCCGTCGCCGCCCCGGCGCACGCGGACCCGCCGGTGGCCGGCGGCTACTGGGCGACGTCCTACGAGCAGGGGCAGCCCCGGCCGGCCGGCTTCCCGGCGGCGGCCAAGGCGCGCAACGTGCACGGCGAGCGGGCGCTCGCGGCGGACGACGTCACCGGCGTGTGGTCCGAGCACGCGAACAGCGGGGACGAGCGCGTGGCGAACCTCGCCGACGGGGATCCCACGACGAAGTGGTACGCGAAGGGCAGCGGCGGGCCGTCGAACGACCGGCCGCTGACGGCGATCTACACCCTGGCGAAGGCCACGAAGGTCACGGCGTACTCGCTCACCGCGAGTGACGACAGCGCGAAGTTCCCCGAGCGCGACCCCCGGTCGTGGACCGTGCTGGGCAGCAACGACCCGCGCGCCGCCCAGGACGCCGACCACAGGTCGTGGCGGCAGGTGGGCGCCCAGGCCGACCAGGAGCTCGGCGCGTCCGGGCTGACGCGGTTCTTCGGCGCCGAGCGGCCGGGCAGCTACCGCTACTACCAGCTGCGCATCACCGCCAACTCCGGCGGGATCGACGCGAAGACCACCACCCAGCTCGCCGACTGGACCCTGCGCACCGACGCGGGGACCAAGGCGTCCGCCCTGGGCGCCTCGGTCGAGCAGGCGGGCTCGGTCGAGGGCGCCGACGGCGACCGTGCGCTGCGGTTCGCGGGGCGCGTCGGGTCGAAGGGGCCGGCCAGGTCGTCGATCGTCCTGCAGTCCGGGCTGGACGTCGTCGTCGGCGCGGACACGGACCTGACCTACCGCGTCCGGCCGGGGGACGCGGCCGCCGGCCACGTCGCCGTCGGCCTCGTGCACACCGCGCCGGACGGCTCCGACCCGCAGCGCCTCGCGGCCGACGCCGCCCGGGACGTGGACGCCGGCGGTGAGCCGGGAAGCTGGAGCGAGACGACGCTCGACCTGTCCGAGCTCGCGGGCCGGCACGTGCAGCAGGTGCTGCTCGACTACGCCGACGACCGCGCCGCGCGCGGCCCGGTCGAGGGCTGGGTGGACGGGCTCGCGATCGGCTCGCCGCTGCTCGGCCCGGACGCCGAGTGGTCCTACCTCGACGAGCCGGACGTCGACCCCGCCGACGGCGCGGCCGACCGCACGGCCTGGACCCTGCCCGACGCCGGGCCGGGCGACGGGTGGGAGACGGCCGGCGGTCCGTTCGGCGTGAAGAACGGCGGCACCGACCTGGGCGACGGGTTCCCGGTCACCACGCAGCTGAACCAGCACAAGGACGGCGCCGACGGGCCGAACGTCGAGGCGTACTTCTTCCGCACCACCTTCACCGTCGACGAGGCCGCGATCGACGCGTTGGGCGAGCTCACCGGCCGCCTCCGCTACGACGACACGGCGACCGTCTACCTCAACGGTGCGCGGATCGCCGGATGGAACGACGGCGAGATCACCGAGAACCTGCAATACCAGTACCCCGACGGCGGGGGCGGCATCGGCGACCCCGCGACCGGCATCTTCGTCGTCGACCCCCGGGACCTGGTGGCGGGCGAGAACACGCTCGCGGTCGAGGTGCACCAGGCGAACGCGACGAGTTCCGACGCCTACTTCGGGTGGTCGGGCCTGGCCGCGGGGTGGGGCGCCGGCGGGTTCACCGACGAGGAGCTCGGGCGCGAGTACCCCTCGGACACCCTGCCCACCGCGCCCGGCGGTCAGGACTACTTCACCTGGCTGCTGCGCTCGTTCGACGAGGCCCGGCAGCAGCCGACGGTCATGGGCCCGAACGTGCCCTACCCGCTGGGGACGGAGCGCGACGAGCTGACGGGCGCGAACGACCGCACCGTCGTCGACATCAACAACGGCGCCACCGGTCGCGACGACCCGCAGGTCGCCAAGGCGCTCCTGGATGCGCACGACAGCCCGTCGGCGACGATGGCCGACGGGCTCGGCAGCGTCGTCGGCGACCTCTACGCCCAGGCCCTCGCCGACGGCGAGCTGCCGCGGACCGAGGCGCTGCTCGGGTGGCGGGTGGAGAAGCCGACCCCGTCGTCCGGCGACTGGTACCAGGAAGCGAAGAACGCGTACGCGTACGGTCGGCCCTTCGTCCGGATCGGGTTCGCCGCCGACGGCGGGCTGCTGCGGATGTGGGACAGCGCGGGCGGGTACGCAGGACTCGAGGGCGACGGCTCGTTCCCGAGCGGGCACACCAGCCACGGCTACGCGCAGGGCATCGTGCTGGCGACCCTGCTGCCGGAGCTCGCCCCGCAGGTCCTGGCGCGGGCGTCCGAGTACGGGAACAACCGGATCCTGCTCTCCTACCACTACCCGACCGACGTGATGGGCGGCCGGGTCGTGGGCGAGACCACCGCGACGCTGCGCTGGTCGGACCCGGAGTTCCGGGACCTGCTGGACGAGGCCGGCACCGAGCTGCGGACGGTCCTGGCGCGCAAGTGCTGGGAGGTCGGCGCCGGCGACACGCTGGACGAATGCCTCGCGGGCCAGGACCCGTACCTGCCCACCGACCAGGCGCTGTCGGTCTACAAGGACCGCCTGACCTACGGGTTCGACGCCGTGGCCGACACCGGCCGCGCCCCGAACGTCCCGGCAGGGGCCGAGAACCTGCTGCTCACGTCGTTCCCCGACCTCGACGACGCGCAGCGGCGCGCGGTGCTCGCCGCGACGCAGATCCGCTCCGGGTACGTGCTGGACCAGGCGGACGACACCGGGAGCTGGCAGCGGCTCGACCTCGCCGCGGCGATGAGCGCGGCCGTGAAGGTGCTGCCGGACGGCGGGCTCCGCGTGAACGGCGCGCGCGTCGACCCGGGGGAGGTGCCGGCGGCGGCACGCTGAGCCACCTCGACGTAGCGGCTTTCTCGACGTAGCGGCTTCTTCGCGTCCCGGCCCCGGGACGCGAAGAATCCGCTACGTCGGCGCTACTCGCACCCGACGCCGTCGCCGTCGCGGTCCAGGTGGGCGCCATACCCGGGGTCGCCGACGCGCACCGGGGCCGCGCCGTCGTCGCGTGCGGCGTCGCAGTTCTCGTAGGACCCGGACCCGGAACCGGACCCGGACTCGGGCTCCGGCGCCGGCTCCGACTCGGGTCCTGGTTCGGCGTCCGGCGGCGCGGGTGCGGCCTCCGCCCCGGGCGCAGATTCGCCCTTCGGCCCCCGTGGTCCCTGCTTCCCCGCAGGACCCTCCTCGCCCCGTGGCCCCTGCTTTCCTGCGGGGCCCTGTTCCCCGGCCTCGCCCTCGGGCCCGGCGGGTCCGGGTGGTCCTTGCTGGCCCACGGAGCTGCGTGGTGAGGCGGCCTGCTCGAGAGCCGCGATCCGTGCTCCCTGGTCGGCGAGGACGACGCCCTCGACGACGACGAGTACGGACAGGGCCGCGACGGTCACTGCCAAGACCGCCCGACCGGTGCTGCGGGGCTTCCGGGCGGTCGTCGCCGGTGCCTCGATGGGTGGTGCGTCCATGTCACCCTCCGCGATTGCACAGTGGGCGCCGCCCGTGGGTCCGGGCGGTGGCGTCGGCCTCGTCGTCGACGTACCAAGAAAGAGAGAGACCGGTGCCGGCGCGGTACCGGCGGGCGGGGTGAAGTCCCGGCCACCGCTATTGTTGACAATGTTGTGTCGGCGGCGAAGGGGACGTGATGGCGGACGACGCCCAGGTGCGGGACGAGCTGCGAGCGGCGATCCTCCGGGGCGACCTCGCCCCCCGCCAGCGGCTGGTGGAGGCGGACCTGTGCGAGCAGTTCGGGGCACGACGGTTCGCCGTCCGCGCGGCGCTGCAGGCGCTGGAGGCGGATGGCCTGGTGGAGCGCCAGGCCCATCGCGGGGCCCGGGTCCGCGAGATCAGCCTGTCCGAGGCCATCGAGATCAGTGAGATCCGGATGGTCCTGGAGGGGCTGGTCGCGGCGCGCGCGGCTGAGCGCGTGACGTCGTCAGGGGCGACCCGCCTGAGCGCGATCGCCCGGCGGATGCGCGCGGCGGTGCAGGTCGGAGAGCCTGCGGAGTACAGCGATCTGAACGCCGAGCTGCACGCGACGCTCCGCGAGGTCGCCGGGCACGAGACGGCGAACCAGATCATCGCCCAGATGCACGGGCAGATGGTGCGCCACCAGTTCGCGCTCTCCCGGGTGCCGGGTCGGTCGGCGGTCTCGCTCGCCCAGCACGAGGCCATCGTCGAGGCCGTCGTGGCGCGCGACCCGGCGGCGGCCGAGGCCGCGATGCGCCGCCACATCACGTCGGTCATCGAGGCGCTGCGCGCGCTCGGCTGACCCGCATCCATCTCCCCGCAGCACCCGCCGCCCGGTGGCGACGCCCGTCGCCGCGCCCCGGGCTCGTGTGGTGCGCGGGTGAGGTCCCAGCAGATTGTTGACAGGATTGTCAACAATCTGTGAGCATCGGCGGTGCGACGCCCTCATCGACGAGCGGCGGAGGTCTCGAGGAGGAGAGCCATGATGCAAGCACTCGCACGGGGGCCCAGGACGCCGCGACGTCGGGCCCTGGTGGTCTCGATGGCAGTGGCTGCGGCCGCCTCGCTCGCGGCCTGCGGCTCGGGCGGCGGGTCGGGCGACGCCGCGACCGGGGACGCCTCCGAGGGGGCCGACGGCACGATGGCGATCACCGTCGGCGTCATCCCGATCGTGGACGTGGCCCCGATCTACCTCGGCGTCCAGGAGGGGTTCTTCACCGACCACGGCCTGGAGGTGACGCTCGAGTCGGCCCAGGGCGGCGCCGCGATCGTGCCGGCCGTCGTCAGCGGCCAGTACCAGTTCGGCTTCAGCAACACGACGTCCCTGCTGCTCGCGGCCACGAACGGGCTGGAGCTCCAGGCGGTCACCGAGGGGGCCTCGACCACGGGCGAGGACGGCGCCGACTTCGGGGCGGTCGTCGCCCCCGCCGACAGCGGCATCGCGTCCGCCAAGGACCTCGAGGGCAAGACGGTCGCGGTCAACACGCTCAACAACATCAACACCACCACGGTGAACAAGGCGGTCGTGGCGGACGGCGGGGACCCGTCGACCATCACGTACACCGAGCTCGCCTTTCCCGACATCGTCGCCGCCGTGGTGAAGGGCGACGTCGACGCCGGCCAGGTGGTGGAGCCGTTCCTCACCCAGGCCGCCGACCAGGGCCTCGAGCAGGTGGTGTCCAACTACGTGGTGACCGACCCGGACCTCACCATCGCTATGTACTTCACCTCCGACGCCTTCGCGCAGGAGGACCCGGAGACGGTGCAGGCGTTCACCGACGCCATGACGGAGTCGCTCGCCTACGCCGAGGAGCACCCCGACGACGTGCGCCAGGTGCTCACCTCCTACACCGAGATCGACGAGGGCACGCTCGAGAACCTGACGCTGCCGCGGTGGCCGGCCGAGATCGACACCGACTCGGTGCAGCTGCTCGCCGACCTCGCCGTCTCCGACGGCCTCATGACCGAGGCTCCCGACCTCTCGAAGCTTCTGCCGTGACGGTGGCGGCCACGGCCCTCCCGGCCCTCGCCGACCCGGTGCTGCTCGATGACGGCGAGGAGGCGGGCCGATGACGGTGGCACGCCGCGTGATCCTCACGGACCCCCCGCGCGCGGACCTCGACGTGGTGGCGGAGCTCGGCCGGTTCGGCGTCGCCACCGTGCACGAGGCGATCGGCCGCGCGGGCAGCCTCGGCCCCGACCTGCGACCGGTCCAGCAGGGGGCGCGCGTGGCAGGCACCGCCGTCACGGCGCTGTGCTGGCCCGGCGACAACCTCATGATCCACGCGGCCGTGGAGCAGTGCCGCCCCGGCGACATGCTCGTCGTCGCGACCGCCGCGCCGTCGACGCACGGCATGTTCGGCGAACTCTTCGCCACCGCGCTGGCGCACCGGGGCGTGGTCGGGCTCGTCATCGACGCGGGCGTGCGTGACACGGCCGAGCTGCGCGCCATGGGCTTCCACGCCTGGGCCCGGCACGTGAGCGCGCAGGGCACGGTCAAGGCGACCCCGGGGTCGGTGAACCTGCCGGTGGTCGTGGCCGGGCAGGTGATCGACGCCGGGGACGTGGTGGTGGCCGACGACGACGGGGTGGTCGTGGTGCCGCGCGCGGACGCCGCGAGCGCCCTCGAGGCGTCCCGGGTTCGTGTCGCCAAGGAGGAGGCCACGCGCACCGCCTTCGCCGCCGGCGAGCTGGGGCTGGACCGGTACGGGCTGCGGCCGCTGCTCGCCGATCTCGGCGTGCGGTACGCCGACCGTGGCGAGTTCCTGGCGGACCGGCGCGGTTCCGGCGAGGCGGGTGGCGCGTCGTGACCAGGCTGCCGGGCGCCCTCATGCGCGGCGGCACGTCCAAGGGGCTGGTGCTGCTCGCGTCGGACCTGCCCGCCGACCCGGCCGAGCGCGACGACCTGCTGCTGCGTGCGATGGGCAGCCCTGACCCGCGGCAGGTGGACGGCCTGGGGGGCGCGCACCCGCTGACCAGCAAGGTCGCGGTGGTGGGCCTGTCACCCGACGACGCCGCGGACGTCGACTACCTGTTCCTGCAGGTGGTGGTGGGCGAGCCGGTGGTGTCCACGTCGCAGACGTGCGGCAACATGCTCGCCGCCGCGGCGCCGTTCGCGTTGCTGCGCGGACTGGTCCCGGCGGCGGACGGCGCCACGCGGGTGCGGGTGCGGATGGTCAACACGGGCACGGTCGCCGCCGTCACGGTCCGCACGCCCGGTCGCCGCGTGACGTTCGAGGGCGACACCCGGATCGCCGGGGTACCGCGCCCCGCCGCGCCGGTCGAGATCGAGGTCGCGCCCTCGGGACGGCCCCTCCTGCCCACGGGCGCCGTCGTCGAGGGCGTCGCGGGGCTCGATGCGACGCTGATCGATGCCGGGATGCCGACCGTCCTGGTGCGCGCGGCCGACCTGGGTCTGGCCGGCGACGAGCCCCCGGCCGCCCTCGAGGCGGATGGCGCGCTCGCCGCGCGCGTGGCGGCGCTGCGCGCGGAGGCGTTCGGCCGGATGGGGCTGGCCGGCACCCTCGCCACCACGACCACCCCCAAGGTCGTGCTCGTCTCGGCTCCCAGCGAGCACTCCGATGGCGGCACCGTTCGCACGCGCAGCTTCATCCCCGAGCGCGTGCACGAGGCCATCGGCGTGCTCGGCGGCGCGAGCGTCGCGGCCGCCGCCCTGCTCCCCGGCACCGTGGCGCACGACGTCGCGAGGCCGCCGTCCGGCGCCTCGCCCGGCACGGCGCCAGACACCGTGGCGGTGCGCGTCGAGCACCCCACCGGCTACCTCGACCTGCACGTCGACAGTGCTGCCGAGAGTGCTGCCGATAGTGCCGACGACGGCACGCCGGGGGCGGTGCGCGTCGTGCGCACGGCGCGCCTGCTCATGGACGGCGTCGTCGATCCCGGCCCCTGACCGGCCAGCGCCCGCCGGCCAGCGCCCGCCGGCCAGCGCCCGCCGGCCAGCGCCCGCCGGCCCGCCGGCCCGCCGACCCCCCCGACCCACCGACCCGCGATCGAAGGAGCCCCGTTGACCCGCATCTTCGGCGACGTCGCCCACCTCGGGTACGCGCAGCTGCTCACCCCGGACCTGGACGCGACCGTCTGGTTCTGCACCGAGATCCTCGGCATGACCGAGACCGCCCGCTCCGGCGGGGCGGCGTACCTGCGCACCTGGGACGACTACGAACAGACCAGCGTGATCGTGCAGCAGGCGCCCGCGGCCGGCATCGGGCGGGTGGGGGTGCGCGCCTCGAGCCCGGAGGCGCTCGCGGCGCGAGTGGACGCGCTGGTCGCCGCGGGGCACGACGGCGAGTGGCAGGACGGCGTCGCGGGCACGGGGCGCACGTTCGTCACCCACGACCCGGACGGGCACGAGGTGGGGATCTACCACGACACCGCCTGGTACCGGGCCCCCGAGGCCCTGCGGCCGGGGCTGAAGAACCAGCCGCAGGCCAAGCCCAACCGGGGCGTGGCGGTGCGCCGCCTCGACCACGTGAACTACCTCGCGGCCGACGTCGAGCGCAGTTCCGGCTTCTTCACCGACCTGCTCGGCGCCCGCGCGACAGAGCAGATCCGGCTCGACGACGGGCATGTCTCCGGGCGGTGGACCACGTTCACCAACAAGTCGTACGACGTCGTGTACACGGAGGACTGGACCGGCTCGAGCGGGCGGCTGCACCACCTGGCGTTCGCCCCCGACAGCCGCGACGACATCCTGCGCGCCGCGGACCTCGCCCTCGATCACGGCGTGCCGATCGAGACGGGTCCGCACAAGCACGCCATCCAGCAGACGTTCTTCCTCTACCTCTTCGAGCCGGGCGGCAACCGGATCGAGCTGTGCAACCCGCTGACGCGCCTGGTGCTCGCCCCGGACTGGCCGGTGATCACGTGGACCGAGGCCGAGCGGGCCCGAGGGCAGGCGTGGGGGCTGAAGACGATCGAGTCGTTCCACACGCACGGCACCCCGGCCGCGCCGGGCACCGACGACCGGCGCTACCGGCCGCGTGCCCTCGACGTGGACGTCCCGGAGCAGCGATGATCGTCGACTGCCACGGGCACTACACCACCGCCCCGGCCGCGCACGCACGGTGGCGTACGGACCAGCTCGCGGCCTGGCGGGCCGGGGCGTCGGCCCCGCCGTACCCGCGGATCTCCGACGACGAGATCCGCGAGACCGTCGGGGAGAACCAGCTGCGGCTGGCCGACCAGCGCGGCGTCGACCTCACTCTGTTCTCGCCCCGGGCGTCGGCGATGGGGCACCACGAGGGCGACCTGCGCACGAGCGTCGCGTGGTCCCGGGCCTGCAACGACCTCGTCGCGCGCGTGGCGGGGCTGTTCCCCGGGCGGTTCGCCCCGGTCTGCCAGCTGCCGCAGGCGGCCGGTGAGGGCATCGACGCCGCCGTCGCCGAGCTCGAGCGGTGCGTCGAGGCCGGCTTCGTGGGCTGCACCCTGAACCCCGACCCCAGCGGCGGGCACTGGAGGTCGCCCCCGCTCACCGACCGCTCCTGGTACCCGTTGTACGAGCGGATGGCGGAGCTCGACGTGCCGGCCATGGTCCACGTCTCGGCCAGCGCCAACCCGGCCGTCCACGCCACCGGAGCGCACTACCTCAACGCCGACACCACCGCCTTCATGCAGCTGCTCCAGGGCGACCTGTTCGCCGACTTCCCCACCCTGCGGCTCGTGATCCCGCACGGCGGCGGGGCGGTGCCGTACCACTGGGGCCGGTACCGCGGGCTCGCGGACATGCTCGGCAAGCCGGACCCCGCCGAGCACGTGCTGCGCAACGTCTGGTTCGACACCTGCGTATACCACCAGGCGGGCATCGACCTGCTGCTGTCCGTCATCGGTACCGACCACGTGCTGTTCGGCTCCGAGGCCGTGGGCGCCGTGCGCGGCGTCGACCCCACGACGGGCCACTCCTTCGACGACACGCGCCGGTACGTCGACGCCGCCGCCCTCACCGCCGCGCAGCGCGACGCCGTCTACGCCGGCAACGCCATGCGCGTCTACCCCCGCCTCTCCGCACGATCTGACCGCATCGGAACGACCGCACCGACCTGATCCCGCACCACGGCACCCGACGACGCGTGCCGACCACCACCGAGGGAGAAATCATGTCCAGACACCACGCGCGCGCAGCGCTGGCGGCGCTCGCCGGAGCCGCGCTGCTCCTGACCGGCGCGACGGGCGCCGTCGCCGGCCACGGAAGCAGCCACGGAAACAGTCACGGCGGCGGGGATGGCGGCGGGCACGGCGGCCGTCCCGCCGTGACCGAGGACGGCCTGCGCGACCTGGCCGCGCTGCCGCCGGCGATGTCGTGCGACGAGACCCTCGGCCTCGACCTCGACCTTGACGGCGCGGGCGACCCGGCGGACGCCGCGGTGACGGTCGAGTCCGCCACGCTGGTCGACGACGGCGGGGACGACGGTGACGCGCCGCCGTACTGCGAGGTCACCGGCACGGTGGAGCCGGCGGTGACGTTCGTCGTGCGGCTCCCCACCGAGGGGTGGACGCAGCGGTACGTGCAGACCGGGTGCGGCGGGCTGTGCGGCAGCGCGAACATCAACTTCGGCCAGGCCGACGGCTGCCCGGTCGTGGAGGACGGCACCGTCGCCAGCGCCACCACCGACATGGGGCACGAGGGCCAGAACGACGGGTCGTGGGCCGTGGACGACGCACAGGCGCAGATCGACTTCGCCTACCGCGGCGTGCACGTCACCTCGCAGGTCGCGAAGGCGATCATCACGGAGTTCTATGGCCGCGCGCCCGCGTACTCGTACTTCACCGGCTGCTCCGACGGCGGCCGCGAGGCGCTCATGGAGGCGCAGCGCTACCCGGACGACTTCGACGGCATCGCCGCCGGCGCCCCCGCCAACAACATGGCCGTGCAGAACACCTACCACCACGCGTGGAACGTGCTGGCCAACCAGGACGACGACGGCCGGTTCGTCCTGCTCGCCGACCGGCTGCCGCTGGTGCACCAGGCGGTGCTGGACGCGTGCGACGCGAGCGACGGGGTCGCCGACGGCGTCCTCGACGACCCGCGCCGGTGCGACTTCGACCCCGCGACGCTGGTCTGCGCCGACGGGGCGGCGGCTGAGGCGTGCCTGTCCACCGAGGAGGCCGCCGTCGTGCGTCGCCTGCACGACGGCGCGGTGACCGAGGACGGCAGGACCCGGCTGGAGCCGGAGATCGCGCACGAGTGGGGGTCCGAGCTCGAGTGGTCGCTGTTCGTGCCGGCCACGGCGGACGGCCACTCGCAGAGCGAGAACTTCGCCCTGTCCTACCTGCGGTACCTGGCCTGGCCGGAGGCGCAGGACCCGGACTTCCAGCTCTCCGACCTGCGGTTCACGCGCGACGGGTTCTGGGACACGGTGCAGTCGTCGAGCTACATGTCGGCCCTCGACCCGGACCTGAACGACTTCCGGCGCGACGGCGGCAAGCTGCTGCTCTGGCACGGCTGGAACGACCAGCACATCTCGCCGCAGTCCACGCTGGCGTACTTCGACGCCATGGACGACGCGATGGGGGAGCGCCGGGTGGACGCCTTCACGCGGCTCTTCATGCTGCCCGGCGCGGCGCACTGTGGCGGCGGCGACGGCCCGAGCTCGACGGACGTGCTCACCCCGGTCATGGCCTGGGTGGAGAGCGGCGCCGAGCCCGAGCGGATCGAGGCGGCACTGACCGACGACGACGGCACCGTTGTCCGCACGCGGCCCGTCTTCCCGTACCCGCAGGTCGCGCGCTACGACGGCACCGGCAGCACCGACGATGCGGCCAACTTCGTCGCCGTCACCCCGCGCCGGGAGCCCGGCCCCGGCTACCGGTGGCTCGGGCAGCGGCTGTACTCCAGCGGCTACCAGACCTGGGCCGCCGCGGACGGCGGCGCCCTCCGCCTGTGGCCGCACCGCACCTGGCTGACGGCGAAGGACGCCTGACTCGTCGGTCGCGCTAGCTCGACCGACGCGGTTCACCCCCGCGACAGCACCAGCGCGGCGCTGTGCCCGCCGAACCCGAAGGCGTCCACGAGCGCGTGCCGCGCCGTCGTCGGCCTGGGCGTCGTCACGACGTCCAGGTCGACGGCCGGGTCGGGGTGATCGAGGTTGAGCGTGGGCGGCACGACGCCGTGCCGCAGGGAGAGCAGCGCCACCAGGGCGCCGAGTGCGCCGGACGCGCCGAGCAGGTGCCCGGTCGACGCCTTCGTCGCCGTGACCGGCGGCGGTGCGCCCAGAGCGGCCCGCAGGGCGACGGCCTCGTTGACGTCGCCGGCCAGGGTGGAGGTCGCGTGCGCGTGCACCAGCCCGAGGTCGCCGGGGTCGATCCCGGCGTCGCGCAGCGCGAGCCGCACCGTGCGGGCCTGGTTGGCGGGGTCGCCGCCGACGATGTCGTGCGCGTCCGACGTCACGGCGGCGCCGTCGAGCGCGCCGAGCACCGTCGCGCCCCGCGCCCGGGCGTGCTCCTCGGCCTCGAGCACCAGCAGGACCGCGCCCTCGCCCATGACGAAGCCGTCGCGGTCGGCGTCGAACGGGCGCGACGCGCGCGCCGGGTCGTCGTTGCGGGTGGACAGGGCGCGGGTCTGGGCGAAGGCGGCGAGGGAGAACGGCAGCACGCCCGCCTCGACGCCGCCGCACACGACGACGTCGGCCTGTCCGGTGCGGATCAGGTCGCGGCCGGTCGCGAGGGCCTCCGACCCGGCGGCGCACGCGCTCACCGGGGAGCGCGCCCCCGCGCGCGCCCCCAGGTCGATCGACAGCCAGGCCGCCGGCCCGTTGGACATCAGCATCGTGACGGCGTGCGGGGAGACGCGGCGGGGGCCGCCGTCGGCCAGCGCCCGACTCTGCGCCAGGGTGGTCGCGATGCCGCCGTTGGCCGTGCCGACGGCGACCGCGAGCCGGTCGCGGTCCACGTCGGGCGATCCCGCCGACGCCCACGCCTCGTGACCAGCGACCAGCGCCAACTGTTCGGCGCGGTCGGTGCGACGCGCCCGCCGAGCGTCGAGCGCCCGGAGGAACCCGTCGTCCACCCGCGCCGCGAACCGGACGGGCAGGTCGCGCGCCCAGTCGTCCTCGATGCCGGCGACCCCCGTCCTGCCCGCCATCAGCCCGCGCCAGGTCTCCTCCGCCGTCAACCCGAGGGGCGTGACCGCCCCCGCTCCCGTGACCACTGTTCGTCGCACGTCAGTTCCCCCTCAGTCCGGTCGCCCCCTGCTCCCGCACTGCGCAAGACCCCGTGCACGTCCTCGTCGTGACGCACACTCTGCCGTGCTCCCCCGCGCGTCGCCCAGGCAGGTCAGGCATTCGAGGAGTTCCATGGATCTCGGGCCGTGCCCCGCGCAACGAGGCGAGGGGGCCGGGAAGACGATCCAGGAGGTCGCCATGAGCCAGACGATCGACCAGTCCGGCGCCGGGCCGGAAGAAGCTGCGGCGCCCGACCACGGGCTCAAGCGGGTGATGGGGCGCAAGCTGCTGCTGCTGTTCATCGTGGGCGACATCCTCGGCACCGGCGTCTACGCGCTGACGGGCCAGGTGGCCGGCGAGGTCGGCGGAGCGGCGTGGGCGCCGTTCCTCATCGCGTTCCTGGTGGCGACCCTCACCGCGTTCTCGTACCTGGAGCTCGTCACCAAGTATCCGCAGGCCGCCGGCGCCGCGCTGTACACGCACAAGGCATTCGGCATCCACTTCGTCACGTTCATCATCGCGTTCATGGTGATGAGCTCGGGCATCACCTCGGCGTCGACGGCGTCCAACGCGTTCGCCGGGTTCCTCAGCGACGGCTTCGGCCTGGGCCTGGAGGAGGGCGGCATCGGGCGGATCGGGATCGCGCTCGGCTTCATGACGCTCGTGGCGCTGGTGAACTTCCGCGGTGTCGGGGAGAGCGTCAAGGCGAACGTGGTGCTCACCCTCGTGGAGCTGTCCGGCCTGCTCATGGTGATCTTCGTGGGCATCTGGGGGATGACGCAGGGGCGGGCCGACTTCTCCCGCGTCGTCATCTTCGAGAGCGCCGACGACAAGAGCGTCTTCCTCGCGGTCACGGCCGCCACCACGCTGGCGTTCTTCGCGATGGTCGGTTTCGAGGACTCGGTCAACATGGCCGAGGAGTGCCGGGACCCGGTGAAGGACTTCCCGCGCACCATGCTCACCGGACTGTCGATCACCGGCCTGATCTACGTGCTGGTGGCGATCACGGCCGTGGCGCTGGTGCCGGTGGGGGACCTGGCCGACGACTCCAAGGGCTCCGCGCTGACCCAGGTCGTCGCGGCCGGCGCGCCGGGGCTGCCGTTCGACACGATCTTCCCGTTCATCGGCATGTTCGCCGTGGCGAACTCGGCGCTGATCAACATGCTCATGGCGTCGCGGCTGCTGTACGGGCTGGCCCACCAGGGGGTGCTGCCCCAGGCCTTCGGCAAGGTGCACCGCACGCGGCGCACGCCGTGGGTGTCGATCATCGTGACCACGCTGATCTCGTTCGGGCTGATCATCTACGTGGTGCGCGCGAGCGGTAGCGAGTCCGGAGCCAACGCCGTCAGCCTGCTGGGTGGCACGACGTCGCTGCTGCTGCTGGTCGTCTTCGCCGTGGTGAACGTGGCGCTGCTGGTGCTGCGCCGCAAGCCCGTGCAGCACGCGCACTTCCGCACCAAGGCCTGGGTCGCGCTGCTCGGGGCCGTCACCTGCGCGTACCTCGCCGGGCCCTGGGCGCGCAGCGAGGAGCAGCAGGAGCAGTACGTCATCGCGGGCGGGCTCGTCGCCCTCGGCGTGGTGCTGTCGTTCGCCACGTGGCTCTACAACCGGGCGGTGCGGCACCGGCAGATCCACTTCGAGGACGTGGGCGAGCTCGACGAGGACAAGCCCGGCGCGGGGTTCCCGAAGCGTTGATCCGCGGCCGTGCGGCGCAGAGCTATCACCAGATGATGATAGTCACCAAATAGTGATAGCTTCGCGGGATGACGGACGATGATCGGCGTGACCTGCTCGGCCTGCTCGGCCCCGTGAGCCGGGCCCTGCGGCGGGCCGAGGAGCGGTGCGCGAAGGACGCGGACCTCTCGATGTGGCAGTACGCCGTCCTGTCGACCGCGTCGAGGCAGGAGGGGCTCAGCCAGGCGCAGATCGCCGACCAGCTCGGCTACAGCAGGAACCGGATCATCCACGACCTGGACCTGCTCCAGGCCCGGGGGCTCGCCGAGCGTCGCGCGGGTGCCGACCGGCGCAGCCACGCGGTCCACGTGACGCCCACGGGGCGCCGCACGGCCGCCGAGATCCGCGCCGGCATCTGGGCCTTCGAGGACGACCTGATGTCGCATCTTCCGGCCGGGAGCCGCGACTCGCTGCAGAGCCTGCTCGAGCTCGTCCTGGCCCGAAACCCGTGAGCCGGGTCGCGCGCATCGAAGTCGTCGAGCGCATCGAAGCCTGAGAGGGGTCGACCGATGGAGACATCCGCACTGCACACCGCGACCGAGACGTTCGCGTCATACCTGTCGGAGGTGACAGCGGGCGACCTCGGGTTCCCCACGCCCTGTGCAGGCTGGGACGTCGCCGACCTCTACCACCACGTGCTGGGGGAGAACGTCCGCTTCGGCCTCGCCGTCAGCGAGCAGCGCCTCGGCCACGACGCGCCCGACGACCTCGCGCCCCTGCTCGACGCGTCGGGCGACGCCGACCGCAGCAGGGGCGGGCTGGACCTGCCCTACCGTCGCTCCGCCGCCTTCATGGCGGGTGCCTTCGCGACGGCCCAGGACGCCACCGTGCTGAGGTCGGTCGCCGGGGTCCCGGGGCCGCGCACCGTCGGTGACCTCTACGACATGCAGCTGTGCGACACCGTCATCCACACCTGGGACCTCGCCCGCGCGGTCGGCCTCGAGTGCGAGATCGCGCCGAGGCTCGCCGACATCGTGCTCCGGCGGATGGAACAGGTGCCGGACTCGGCCCGCGGGGACGGCAAGGCGTTCGGGCCCGTCCGCACCTCCGCCCGCAACGCCGTCCAACCTGCTCCCGGCGTCCTCGAGCGGATCATCCTGCTGTCCGGCCGCGCGGACGACCGCGGCTGACCGTCGCGGTCACTGCCTCGCGTCGTAGTCGTCGCGGGCGAGGCCGACCTCGGGCATGTGGTGCTCGGCCCAGGTCTTGAGCTGCCCGAGGATGTCGCCGAGCGACTCGCCCAGCGGCGTGAGCTCGTAGTCGACCCGCACCGGGACGGCGGCCGTCACCGTGCGGGTGAGGATGCCGTCGCGCTCGAGGCCGCGGAGCGTCTGCGTGAGCATCTTCTGGCTGATCCCGGCGAGCTGCCGGGACACCTCGGAGTAGCGCCTGGGGCCGTCGGCCAGCGACTTGATCACGAGGGCGACCCACTTGTCCGCGAGCCGGTCGAGGAGCTGTCGGCTCGGGCACGCCGCCAGGAAGGCGTCGAACTCGACCCTGGCCTCGTCTCGCTGTGCCTGCGCGGTCATCGTCGGCATGGCTCTCCTTCGGGTACGTACCCCACTGAGGGGTGCCTTCTTCCCGGGAGAGAGTACCGCCCGCATGCTGGCAGCACCACGACACACACCATCCACCAGGAGGTTCCCGTGCCCGCACTGCTCGCCTATTCCACCCACGACGCGCCCGTCCTCGAGGAGGTCGCCCCGCCCGAGCTCGGCGCCGCCGACGTCCGGCTCCGCGTCGCCGCCGCGGCGGTCAACCCCGTCGACGTCACGGTGGTGAGGGGCCCGCTGCGCGACATGCTCGGGCTGCCCGACCCCCTCGGGCTCGGCTGGGACGTCAGCGGCACCGTCATCGAGGCCGGCGCCGACGTCGTCGGCCTGGCCCCCGGCGACCGGGTGGCCGGCTTCCTCCACGTGCTCGCGCTCCGGCCGACCGTCGGCACCCACGCCGACGAGACCGTCCTGCCCGCCGGAGCCGTCGTCCGCGTCCCCGAGGGCCTCGACCTCGTCGAGGCCGCCTCGCTCCCGGTGACCGCCCTCACCGCCCGGCAGGCGCTCGACCTGCTCGGCCCCGCCGAGGGGCGCACCCTGCTCGTCACCGGCGGCGCCGGCGCCGTCGGCGGGCATGCCCTCGTCCTGGCCGCCCGCGCCGGCTGGAAGGTCACCGCGCTGGCCCGCGGCACCGACGCGGAGCTCGTCGGGCGGGCCGGCGCCGACCTGGTGACCGAGCTCCCGGGCGCGCCTTCCGGCCCAGTCTTCGACGCGGTGCTCGACGGCGCGGTGCTGCTGGAGGCGGCGCTCGCCGCGGTGCGCGACGGCGGGACGTTCGTGGGGCTGGCCCCCGGCGCCCCGGTCGCCGCGGAGCGCGGGATCACGGTGCACACCGTCGGCGTCGAGCCCAACCCCGCGGCGCTCGCCGACCTGCTCGCGCTCGCCGTGGACGGCGTGCTCGAGGTGCGGGTCGCCGGCCGCGTGCCGCTGGACGACGCGGCACGGGCCTACGACGAGGTCGGCGCCGGCGGCCAGCGCGGCCGCTGGCTCATCGTGCCCTGACGCGATCGTGCCCTGACGCGATCGTGCCCTGACGCGATCGTGCCCTGACGCGATCGTGCCCTGACGCGATCGTGCCCTGACACCGTCGAGCCTTGGCTGTCCGGCAGGCTCGCGTGTCCCGCAGCCCTGTGCGTGCGCGCGGCCGCGACGCGAGGAGGTCGGCGATGCGGGGGTGCCGCTCGGGTCACAGGTCCGGCGGGTCGGTGGTTCTGAGGCCGGAGGGCTCCGCCGGTGGATCGCGGTGGACCCGGCCGGTCGGCGAGGTCCAGGTCAGGGTGCCGTCCGGCCCGGGCTCGCTGCGCCACCGCGTCTGATGCTTGATCACGTGATGTTGCCGGCACAGATGCGCCAGATTGTCGGCGACGGTGCGCCCGCCGTCGGCCCAGGCGACGACATTGGTCGACGTCGCAGTCGGCGGCGGGCCGCGTGCATCCGGGGAAGCGACAGACCCCGTCCCGCGCCTGCAGGAAGGCGCGGAGCCCGGCGGGGACGGTGTAGCTGCCGGGGTCGGTGGCGAGCACGCGGCCGTCCACCGGGTCGACGAGCAGGCGACGCAGCGACGGTGCAGCCGCCGCGAGCACCGACGCCGTCGCCCCGTCGATCGGCCCGTGCCCGTCCAGCTCGGCGGCGGCCTCGGAGCGCCCCAGCAGCGACAGCACCGGCACCGTCACGCGCACCGTCGGCGTGATGCGGCGCGCGACGTACGCCAGGTCCGGCACCGCAGGGGGCACGGCGTGGTTCACGGCACCGTCCCGCGTGGTGCTGTCCGGTGTGGTGCTGCCCGGCGCGGTCCTGCCCGGTGGATTGCTGTCCGGTGTGGTGCGGCTCGGTGTGCCGGGCTTTTCCGCCTGCCGTCCCGACGTGGCGTCGGCGAGGAGCAGGTCGGCGGCGGCGTCCGCCCGGAGCTGCGCGAGCGTGCGTCGGTCGCCGGCCTCCCGGGAGCGCCGGCCCGCGCGGGTGAGCCGGTCGTAGGCGGCGTGCGCGCTCGGTGCGGGGAGGTAGGCCGAGAGCCAGGCCATGCCGTCGGCGCCCGGGTCGACGTAGACGGCTCGCGACTCCGCGGCCCTGCGGTGGCGCTCGACGAGCGGTTCCGGATGGGCGAGGTCGCGCGCGCGACGCAGGTGTCGGCGTAGCTGGGGCACGGTGCAGGTCACGGCGCGGGGGAGGACGGCGGCCTCGACCAGCGTGCGGGCCTCACGCGTCGGGAGCTCGGCCAGGGTGTCCGCGACGGCGGTGGCGTGGGCCAGCGAGACGCGGCCGCTGCAGAGCGCGTCGAGGGTGGCCCGTCCCGCGGTGCCGTCGCGCTGGGCCAGGGTGCGGGCCGTGTCGAGGAGGTGGGCGGCGGCCTGCTCGGACAGGCGTAGCGCCGTCGCGAGGTCGGCCGTGAAGGACCGGTGGGCGAGCTCACGGCGCCGCTCGGCACTCGCGCGGCTCAGCTCGACGTCGTCGTCGGCGAGCAGCGCAGCCTCCGCGTGGGCGGCCGTGCGCCGAGCCCGCTCGACGGCGACAACCTTGCGACCCTCGAGCTCGTCGATCTGCCGCTGGATCGCCACGACGTCGTCGATCGCCGCCGACACGTGCCCGAGCGACGCCCTGGCCACGGAGGGCACGGAAGGCCCGGAGCCGTGCGGGTCGCGCGTCGCGTCGGTGTCGAACATGTGTTCGACCCTAGCGTCGTCGCCGACCCCCGACAAGGCTGCGGACAATGGCCTGTGGACAACCGTCGCCGCAGGTCAGACAGCGGCAGGTCAGACGGAGGCGAACGCCGCCTCGAAGGCCGCCCGCACCGGGGCGTTGAAGAGGACGAAGCGGACTTCGTCCAGCGCGGCGGGGTTCACGTCGTCCCACGCTCGGGTGGCCTCGACGGCGGCGCGCGCGACGTCGCCCGCCGCCCAGCCGTAGACGCCGGCGCCGACGGCGGGGAACGCGACCGTGCGGGCGCGCAGGTCGGCCGCCACGTCGAGCGACCGCGTGAAGCACGACTCCAGCATCGCGGGGTCGGTCTGGCCGCGGTGCCGGTTCGGGCCGACGGTGTGGATCACCCACGCGGCGGGCAGGTCGAACCCGGGCGTCGCGACGGCGTCGCCCACCGGCAGGCCCCCGGGCAGGGTGGTGCGCCGGAGCTCGTGGCACGCCTGCAGCAGCCGTGGCCCCGCGGCGGCGTGGATGGCGCCGTCGACCCCGCCGCCGCCCAGCAGCGACGAGTTCGCGGCGTTGACGATCGCGTCCACGGCGACGGTGGTGATGTCGCCCTCTTCGATGGTGACGCGCACGGCTCCTCCTGGGCGGGGTCTGGTCGGGTGCCTGTCGGGTGAGGTTTGTCGGGCCGGCTGCGGTGCTCAGGCGGTGCGGCGCGCCTTGTCCTCGTCGGGCATGAGGATCCACAGCACGATGTAGGCCAGCACCTGCGGGCCGGGGATGAGGATGGACGCGACGGTGAGGACGCGGACCAGGCCGCGGCTCCAGCCGAGGTAGTCCGCCAGGCCGGCGCAGACGCCGCCCAGCACGCGGCCGTAGTTCGGCCGGAACAGCTTGTGCCGGGAGGTGGGGGCGGGCTGGACGTACGGGGTCGAGGTTGATGTGCTCATGCTCCGACCGTACGAGCGCCGCCGCGCACCCGGTATCGGGTGCTCCCCCGGTTCGACCCTGAGGAACGGCCGGGGTCCCGACCCTTCGACAGGCTCAGGACGGCGCGGGCTCAACCCGCGAGACGGGGTCAGTCGAGGTCCGCGACGGCGGCCGCCACGCGGCGCTGCGACGCCCGCGCGAACTGAGGCCAGCGGTCCCAGTAGTACGGCAGGGCGATGACGCCCTGCACCAGGGTCCAGCCGCGGCCGCGCTCCCAGGCGCCGTCGTCGAGGTCGCCCCCGGGTCCGGCGCCGGCCGCCTCGCGGAACGCGTCGCGCGTGCGGCCGGAGAAGAGCCACCAGGCGGGCGGCAGGTCTGCCGCCGGGTCGCCGACGCCGAGCGTGCCCCAGTCGATGACGGCGGTGAGCCGGCTGCCGTCCGAGATGAGGTTGCCGGGCATGAGGTCGCCGTGCAGCCAGGCGCCGGGCACCGGGTCGGCGGCGGCCTCCAGGGCCCGGTCCCAGGCCTTGAGGACGACGGGTCCGTCGAGGCGGTCCCCGGACGCGGCGGTGGCGGCGCGGACGTCGTCGTCGAGGCGGGCGAGGGGCACCCCGCGGCTGGTGCCCTCCTTGACGGGCCCGTCGGTCGGGTCGACCGCGCGCAGCGCGGCGACGAACGCCCCGAGGTCGGCGGCGGCGTCGTCCGGGTCGAGGTTCGGCGTCGTGCCGGGCTCGAGCGGGTCGACGACGGCGGCGCCAGGGAGCCACGGCGCGACCGACCAGGGGAACGGGTAGTCCCCGTCGGGCTCGCCGAGCGCCAGCGGCGCCGGAACCGTCAGCGGCATGTGCGGGGCGAGGCGCGGCAGCCAGCGCGCGTCGTTCCGAGCCTGTGCGGCGGCCCACGCGACCTTGGGCATGCGGGCCACGAGGTCGTCGCCGAGCCGGAACAGCAGGTGGTCGGTGCCGGACTCGGTCACGGGGCGCACCGGCCGCGAAGCCCACTGCGGATGCTGCGACGCCACCAGACGGCGGACGTCGTCAGCGGTGATCGGGACCTCGTCGTCGTGCGGGGGCATGCCCACGACCGTACGGAGCGCGCCGCGGCCAGGCCAGGGAATTGCGGTGCCACCTGCGACGAGGGTGGGGAGTTCTCCCCATGGACCGGCCTCGTCCCTGGACCTGGCATGTGAAAGCCTTGCGCACACCACCACCGATGCCCGGGGAAGAGGCCGCTGATGTCCGGCGACATCGTCATGAACGACGAGTTCCTGTCCCAGGTCGAGGCCGACCTGGGGCAGATGAAGGACCGGCTGTACGAGCCGCTGGACGCGATCCGGAGCGCCGACGCTTCGGCCGTCGGCGAGCCCGAGCTGGTGGAGAAGGTGTCCCACTTCCGGGACAAGTGGGACCACAGCATCGACGAGATGTGCGAGGCCACGGGGAACGCCAAGGAGCAGCTACAGAAGATCCGCGACGGCTTCGCCAAGATCGACGCCGACCTCGCTGCGGCGCTCGGGGGCGAGTGATGGTCCACTACGAGTACATCGGGTACGACCCGGCGCCCGGCGACCACGCCGTCACGGGCACGCTCGCCACCGGCCTCACCAGCGGGCACGAGACGCTCGAGCGCGTGAAGTTCCTGCTCGGCAGCGTCGACGAGGGCGAGTGGGCGGGCGAGGTCGCCATCGCCTTCCGCAGCATGCTGCACGACGGCTTCGAACCGAAGGTGGTGGAGGCCGAGGAAGCCTTCCGTAAGGCCGCGACCGCGCTCGAGACGTGGGCGGACCACCTGGAGGGCTACCGCGAGCGCGCGGACACGCTGAACCGCGAGCTCGGCGAGGCCAAGGCCGCGCTGAGCTCGGCGGAGTCGAACCTCTACTCCATGCCGGACGGCCGCCGGCCCGAGGACGACGCACCGCAGCACGAGTGGGACGACTACCAGGACGACGAGCGCGCCCGTGGCACCGCGCAGGGCGCCGTCGACGACACCCAGGCCGTCGTCGACGGCGTGTGGTCGCGCATCACGACCCTGGTCGAGGAGTACGGCGCGGCGTCGCGGACGCTCCTCGCGGACTTCGACACCGCCGCGGCCATGGCGCCGGACGACCCGTCGTGGTTCGACCAGGCGGTCGACTGGGTCGGTGACCGCTTCGAGGACCTCGGCGACGCGTTCGGCGACCTCGGCGACATGATCCTCGAGTGGGCGGCCGAGAACGCGGGCCTGCTCGACCTGATCTCCGACATCATGGGCGTCGTCAGCCTCGTGGCCGGCATCATCTCGCTGCTGCCGATCCCGGGCGCGCAGGTCTTCGCCCTGGTCAGCGTCGTGGCCGGCGGCGTCGGCACGCTCGCCGCGTACCTGAGCGCGGCGGGGCAGGCGGGGTCGTTCGCGGGCGGCTTCACGCCCGGCGTCATCGTGGGGATGGTCGGCACGGCGCTCGGCGCCGGCGGCCTCACGGCCACGTTCAAGGCGGTGTCCGCCTCGGCGACGGCCGCGGGGCGCGTCGCGCCGACGTTCGCCCAGTTCATGAACCCGGCGTCCAGCGTCGGCCGGGCGGCGACCGGCGCCTTCCCCGGGTTCTTCACGATGGCGGCGCGGGGCGGGAGCATCGACTCCGCCGCGGAGCTGGCGTGGCGCTCGGCGGACATCGTGTTCGACCAGGGGATCTTCCTCGGCACCGAGCCGCTCAACTGGTTCAGCGACTTCGGGCACCTCAAGGGCGACGACTACAACGGCATCCTGCCCGACTGGGGTGCCACCGCGGGCAAGACCGACGGCGAGGGCGCGCTGCTGCGCACCCAGCTCAAGAACAGGTGAGCATGATGACGGACAGCGGCACCCTCGACGCCGGCACCCTCGACGTCGACAACCCCACCCGGTGGAAGCTCAACGTCCGCGTGCCCTCGGACTGGGTCGAGCTCGCCGGGACCCAGACCCCGGACGAGGCGCTCGGCGTCATTCGCGGCGCGCTGGACGCCGTCGACGTCGAGCTGCCCGCCCACGACGCGAGCCTCCTCCTCGCGGGCCTGCGCGCCTGGCGCGAGGTGTGGAGCAGCCAGTCCGTGCTGCTGCACGGCCTCGTCTACCAGGGCAAGGAGTACCGCGGCCCGACGGCGATCGACGAGGAGATCTTCGTCAACGTCGTGGGCTCCGTGCGGCAGATCGACGCGTTCGACGGGCCGCTGTCCCTGCTCGAGGTCGTGCGGCGCGTGGTCGCGGCCAAGATGGGCTTCGACCTGTCCGCCGCGTACACCGAGTCGTTCGAGACCGGCATCGGGCCCGCCCTCGGCATGACCGTGACCTATCCGGTGGACGTGCGCGACCCGTCGGCGCCGCAGGAGGTCGAGCCGGGGCGGCAGCGCGAGATCGGGCTGGCCGTGGTCGTCACGGCGCCTTCGGACGGCGGCCTGGGCCTGGTGCTCGTGGGTTGGTCGAGCGAGCCGGATCACGTGCAGGCCGTCGGCATGCTGCTCGCCGCGATGGCCGGGCCCGCGAAGATCGTCCCCGTGAACGCGCAGGGCGAGGAGACGGGGTGACGGTGCAGGAGGCCGAGGCGCCGCCGCAGGGACGACGACGCGGCCGCGCGCCGCTGCCCCCGTTCCCCCGCGAGGTGCCGCTGCCCGCGACGTTCGGCGACTGGTACGACGTGGCCGCCGCAAACCTCGGCGCCGCCCAGCGGCGCGACGGCGGGGGGCGGCGCATGCTCGCGGGGCTCCTCCTCGTCCTGGGCTGCCTGGCCGGGGCCGCCCTGGCCACCCGGCCCGTCCTGGTGCTGCTGGGGCAGGGCGCCGACGGGGAGCGGGCCGACGTCGCGTCCCTCGTCGTGGGCGCCGTCGTCCTGCTGGCGACGCTCGCCTGGTGGTTCCGGTACCGGCGGGACTGGGTGCGGACGCGGCGCCTGCGGCAGGCGTGGGCCCTCGCGCTGCGACGGCCCGAGGCGTTGGCGCTGCCGGCGCGGAATCGCCCGGCCTCCGGCGTCGGCCCCGGGCTGGTCGATCCCGAGCAGATGCACGACTTCCGGGCGCGCGAGCGCGGGCTCGAGGGGTACCCCGGGGTCAAGCCCGTGGACGGGGCCACCGGTCTCCTCGACGCGCTGCGAGCGATCCTCTACCCGATCGTGGCGGTCGTCGGGCTGCTGCTCGTCGCCGTCGGCCTGGACCAGGAGCCGCTGAGCGACGGCGCCACCGCCCTCGCGCCCGGGGTGGTGGTGCTGGTCGCCGGGCTTGCGGCGTCGGTCCGGGCATGGCGGCGCCTGGCCGACAGCTGGGCCGTGGTCGGCCTGGAGAACGACGACCGCGCCCGGTGGACCGGGTGGCGCGTGCTGCACGGGCTCCAGGAGCCGGCGGTGCAGGCACCGTGGTGGCGGCGGCTCAACCTCGTCTTCCTGCCCGTCGCGGCCGGTGGCCTGGTCGTCGTGCTCGCGCGGTTGACGTCCGGCCCGACGACGGGCGTCGACGGGTTGTCGGTCGGCATCGCGATCGTCGTCGTGCCGATCCTCGTGGTCTACGGCAGCTTCGTCGTGCGCGTGCTGGCCGGACGGGCGCGTGCCCGCGGCACGGACGTCGCCGTCCGGGTGCTGCGCGACGACGTGCCGCCACAGGGGCCGGTCGCCGTCCCCGCCGGCCCGGCGGTACTCGCCCTCGGCGAGGCGCCCGAGCTGCGTCCGGCCGACGGGCCGGCGGTCGCGCTCGGCGGCGCCGCGCTGATCAGCGGCGCCTCCCACACGTTCGCGGCCCGCCGGCACTGGCTGGTGCTGGCCGACGGGTCGCAGGTGCCGCTGTCGTGCGCGGACGTCCGCCGGGCCCGCAGCCTGGCCGGGGCGGCCGGCCTGCGGGTGCTCTGAGCGTCAGAGCGCGTCGAGCCCGAGCACCCGCCGGGCGTTCCCCGCGTACAGGCCGGGCAGCAGGCGGGCGGGCAGGTCGGCCCCGGAGATCTGCCACCGGCCCTGCGGCGGCACGTCCTCGCCGGGCGCGTAGTCGAAGCTCTCGTCGTCCGTCTCGAGGAACCGGAAGTGCACCTCGAGCTGGTCGCTCGTCACGGGGAACGCGTCGGTGCCGAACAGGACCCGGTCGGGGAACTCCTCGACGAGCCGGCGGAACCGCCGGGGCTGCCGGCCCAGCTCGGCGAGCCGGCCGGCGATGTCGACCACCAGGTTCGGCGCCGCCCGCAGCAGCCGCTCGACGTGGTCGAGGTCCTCGGCGACGCAGCCGACGTGCGCGCCGATGTATCGGGTGCCCGGCGTGGCGACGACCAGCCGCTCGAACGCGTCGAGGAGCCGCTCGAACGACGGGTAGTGCTCGCGGTCCGCGAACGACCAGTCCGGCTCGCCCGCGAGCTCGTCGAAGCGCTCGTTGTGCGCGTCCAGGGGCTCGAAGAAGGCCTTCGGGTCGGCGACGTGCACGAGCGCCGGGAGCCCGAGCTCGCCGGCGAGCTCGAGCACCTCCACCACGCGGGGGTCGTCCGGGAGCACGAGCGCGCCGTCGGGCCCGACGACCGTGAGCCCGAGGTTCTTCCACACCTTGAGGCCCCGGGCACCCCGCGCGGCGCAGTCGCGCAGCTGATCCTTGAGCTCGAGCTCCCCGCCGTCCTGCCCTAGCAGGGACCAGTCCAGCTGGCAGAAGGTGAGGAAGCGGCCGGGGTGGGCGCGGTCGTACCGGTCGAGGTTGGCCTCCAGCTCGTCGCCCCATCGGCCGTCGAGGTTGACGACCGTCTCGATGTTCGCGGCGGCCATCATCGCGAGCAGCTCCGCGACGTCGGGCGTGCACCAGTCGGGGGTGAGCCAGCGCCCGAGGTGGTTGTGGACGTCGATCGCGGGCACCGCCGCGCGCGTGACCCGCGAGGCCGGCGCGGACACCTGCGGGCGCGGCGCCCAGTCGACGAGTCGGAGGTCCGGGACGGCGACGGGGGCGGCGGGAACCGCCCCGAGCGGGTCCGGTGCGTGGGTCATGGGAGGTCTCCTCGGAGGCGTGCGGAAAGTGCTCGACGTGCGCGGGACGCCCCCGAGAATGGTCCACGCATGAGCAGGTTGCCGATCCGTTACGCGAATCACTCAGTGGGAATGATCGAATTCACCAGTTTTGCTGACTGGCGCGCAACGGCCGAGCACGATGGGCGTCGACGGCGCCGGTCCGGGACGCCGTCCCTCCCGCACCCGCTGCGGGCGGTCGCACGACGACAGGAATGCGCACGTGAGCACCAGCACCGTCACCGAGCGTGAGATCCGCAGCCAGCCCGAGGTCTGGGCCCAGGCGGTCGCCGCCGCGCCCGCCGGAGGCCACGTGCTCGGCCGTCCCGGCGAGCGGGTCCTGGTGCTCGGCTGCGGCACCAGCGCCTTCGTCGCCCAGTCGCTCGCCCAGCTGCGCGAGCGCGCAGGGCAGGGGGAGACCGACGCGGCCTACGCATCCGAGTGGACGCCGACCCGTGTGTACGACCGGGTGGTCGTCATCAGCCGCTCCGGGACCACGAGCGAGGTGCTCGAGGCGCTGGCGGCCGTGCCCGCCGGCACGACGAAGGCGGCCGTCGTCGGCGTGGCCGGCACCCCCGTCACCGAGGCCGCCGACGAGACGCTCGTGCTGGACTTCGCGGACGAGGAGTCCGTGGTCCAGACGCGGTTCCCCACCTCGGTGCTCGCCCTCGCCCGCACCGCCCTCGGCGAGGACCTCGGCCCCGTCGTCGCTCAGGCGGCCGACGCGCTCGCCGCGCCGCTGCCGGTGGACCCGGCCGGCTTCGACCACTTCGTCTTCCTGGGCCGGTCGTGGGGCTACGGCCTCGCCCAGGAGGCCGCGCTCAAGGTGCGCGAGGCCGCGCAGGCGTGGTCGGAGTCGTACCCCGCGCTCGACTACCGGCACGGCCCCGTCGCCGTCGCCGGCCCCACGAGCCTCGTCACCCTCTTCGGCGACGCCGACGACGCGCTCGTCGCCGACGTGGAGCGCACCGGCGCGACCGTGCTCCACGAACCCCTCGACCCCCTGGTCCAGCTGGTCCAGGCACAGCGGCTCGCCGTCGAGCTCGCCACGAGCCGCGGCCTCGACGCCGACACGCCGCGGCACCTCACCCGGTCGGTCGTGCTCGGCTGAGCCGAGGCGTTCACCGACGAGACTTCGCAGAAGAGACAAGGACGATCATGCTGCGTCATCACGCTCGTACCGGCCGCAGGTGGGGCGCCGTCGGCGCCACCGCCGCCCTCGTGACCGCGACCGCCATGCTGGCCGCCTGCTCCTCGGGCGCCCCCGGGGCCACGACCCTCGACAAGGACGCCGACGTCACCCTCACCTGGTGGACCGGGCAGGCCGACCAGGCCCAGACCATCCTCACCGGGCTGGCCGAGGAGTTCGAGGAGGACCACCCGAACGTCACGATCGAGGTCTCGTCGGGGGCGCCGTCCACGGAGGACCTGCTGCAGAAGCTGTCGTCGTCGTTCGCGGGCGGCACCTACCCCGACATCTCGTACGCGTTCGGGTCGTGGGCGAGCGAGCTCGCCGACTCCGAGCGCACCCTCGACATCACCGACCAGGTGGCGGAGCCCGACGTCGGGTGGGAGGAGTTCTCCGGCGCGGCCCGGCAGACGGCGCAGCCGACCGGCGACGCGACGATCGGCTTCCCCGCCGTCGTCGACAACATCTCGCTGATCTACAACAAGACCGTCTTCGACGCCGCGGGGGTCGACCACCCCACCGCGGACTGGACGTGGGACGACTTCCGCGCGGCCGCGAAGGAGCTCACCGACCCGGCCACCAGCACCTACGGGTACGCGTACTCCGTCTCCGGCTCCGAGGAGACGACGTGGCAGTTCTGGCCGCACCTGTGGCAGAACGGCGGAGAGATCCTCGACGAGTCGGGCTCCGAGGCCACCTTCGACTCCGAGGCCGGCGTCGACGCGCTGACGTTCCTGCGCGACATGGCGATCGAGGACGAGTCGGTGTACCTCGACCAGACGGACACCAAGTTCGGGCAGATCTTCGCGAGCGACCAGATCGGGATGATCACCTCCGGTCCCTGGTCGCTGTACGACCTCCAGGTGGCCGGCACCGACTACGGCGTCGTGCCGCTGCCCGGCACGGACGGGGAGCACACGACGATCTCGGGCGCCGACCTGTGGGTGCTCTTCGACCACCAGGACACCAACCGCGAGTACTGGTCGTACGAGTTCACCGAGTGGCTCACGGACCCGGAGCAGGACGTGCGCTGGAACGTCGCGTACGGCAACCTCCCGCTGCGAGAGAGCGAGATCGACTCCCCGGAGTTCCAGAAGCAGGTGAAGGAGATGCCGGGCATCGACGTGATGGCCGAGAACAGCAAGAACGCCACGATCCCGCGGCCCACGGTCGCGGGCTACGTGAACCTGTCGGAGGCGATCGGCACCGCGATCTCGCAGGTGCTGCAGGGTCAGGGCGAGCCGGCCGAGGCGCTGGGGAAGGCCGCCGCCGACGCGACCGAAGCCCTGGCGGACCAATGACCGCGACGCTGACCCCGGCCGCGGCCCCCGCGGTGAGCCCCTCCCGTGCGCGGCGGCCCGGCCGGGGCCGCCGCGCACGGGAGGGGCTCACCGGGTGGGGGTTCGTCGGTCCGGCGACCCTCATCGTGCTCGGCCTGTCGATCTTCCCCGCGGTGTGGGCGTTCCTGCTGTCGCTGCAGGACTGGAACGGCTTCTCGGTGCCGGAGTCGGTCGGCCTGGACAACTACCTGGCGATGGGGTCGGACGCGGACCTCGCCGCCGCCGCGACGCACACCCTGCTGTACACGGCCCTCTTCGTCCCGGCCTCGGTGCTGCTGGGGCTGGGCCTCGCCGTCCTGCTGAACCGGCGGATCGTCCTCGTCGGGCTGTACCGCACCCTGATCTTCCTGCCGTTCGTCGTCTCCGCGGCCGCGACCGGCATCCTCACGACGTACCTGTTCAACCCCCAGTTCGGGCTCGTCAACAACGCGCTGCGCGGGCTCGGGCTGCCGCAGCAGGGCTGGCTGGAGGATCCGCACCAGGCGATGGTGGTCATCGCGATCATGTCGCTGTGGGGGCAGGCGGCCTTCACCACCGTCATCTACCTCGCCGCGCTGCAGGACATCCCCGCCGAGCTGACCGAGGCCGCGCGCGTGGACGGGGCCAACCGCTGGCAGTCGTTCTGGCACGTGACGTTCCCGCAGCTCGCGCCCGTCACCGTGTTCGTCGCGATCTGGCAGACGATCCAGGCGATCCAGCTCTTCGACCTCGTGTACACGACCACGCGGGGCGGGCCGCTCGGGGCCACCGAGACGATCGTCTACTACCTGTGGACCTCGGCCTTCAAGGACCTCGAGTTCGGGTACGCGTCGGCGGTGGCCTACGGGCTGTTCGCCGTCACCCTCGCGATCACCATCGGCGTGACGATCTACTCGCGCCGCAGCAAGGTAGGTGGACTCTGATGACGATGCTCGCCGCTCCCGCTCCCGCCGTCGAGGGCCCGCCGCCGGAGCCGACCCCCGGCCCGGCGCGCCGCCGTCGCCCCCGCGCCGGCTGGTGGCACCTGCTGCTCGTGCCCGTGGCGCTGGTGTTCGCCGTGCCCTTCGTGCAGATGTTCCTCACGTCGCTGACGCCGGAGTCGGAGATCAACCGGTTCCCGCCTCGCCTGCTCCCGTCGGCGCTGACCTTCGACGGGTACGCGAAGCTCTTCCGCGACAGCGACATCCTGCTGTGGACGGGCAACACGATCCTCGTGTCGGCGGTCGCCGTCGTCTCCCACCTCGCCCTGTGCTCGCTGGCCGGGTACGGGTTCGCGCGGCTCAAGTTCCCGGGCCGCAACGCCGGGTTCCTCATGATCGTCGCGACGATCATGATCCCGACCCAGCTACTCATGGTGCCGACGTACGTGATGTTCGCCCGCGCCGGCATCATCGACACCCTCGCGGCAGCGATGGTCCCGTGGCTCGCGTCGGTGTTCGGGATCTTCCTGATGCGGCAGTTCTTCCTGTCGCTGCCGGCCGAGCTCGAGGAGGCCGCCGAGCTCGACGGCTGCTCTCGCTTCGGCACGTTCTGGCGGATCATCCTGCCGCTCGCGCGGCCGGCGCTCGCGACCCTCGCGATCTTCACGCTGCTCAGCTCGTGGAACGACCTCGTCTGGCCGCTCATCGCGATCAACGACCCGGGCTCCTTCACGCTGCAGCTCGGCATCACCAACTTCCAGGGCGCCCGCCGCACCGACTGGTCGCTGCTCATGGCGAGCAACGTGGTTGCGACGCTGCCCCTGATCCTCTTCTTCGTCTTCGCGCAGAAGCAGTTCATCGCCACCATGACGTTCACGGGGGTCAAGGGATGACGGGCACCACGGCAGCCGCGCAGGGCGGGCCGCGGCCCGTCGTGGTCGTGGGCGACGCGAACGTCGACCTCGTGCTGCGCGGCGACGTCGTCCCCCGGTTCGGCCAGGCCGAGCAGCTCGCCGAGTCCGGCGACCTCGTGCTGGGTGGCTCGGCGAGCATCGCCGCGTCGGGCGTGGCGCGGCTGGGGGTGCCGACGTCGCTCGTCGCCCGGGTGGGCGCGGACACGTTCGGCGCGTTCACGCTCGACGCGCTGCGCCGATCCGGGGTCGACGTCGCCGAGGTCGAGGTGGCGGACGACGAGCCCACCGGCCTGTCCGTGATCCTGTCCACCCCGCACGACCGGGCGATCCTCACCGTGCCGGGCACCATCCCGACGCTCACGGGCGCGCGCGTCACCGAGGTGCTCGACGCGCGGTCGCCGGGTCTCGTGCACGCCGCGTCGTACTTCCTGCAGCCCGGGCTGGCGGCGGCCCTGCCCGGCGTCCTCGCCCGGGCGCGCGCCCAGGGCTGGACGACGAGCCTGGACACGAACTGGGACCCGCGCGAGGAGTGGGCCGGGCTGGACGCCGTGCTGCCCCACCTCGATCTGCTGCTGCCCAACCGCAACGAGCTGCGCGCGATCGCCGGCGCCCTCGGGGAGCCCGCTGGCCTGGACGACGTCGCCCTGGCGACGCGGATCGCGGGCCGCGGGCCGCGCGTGGTCGTCAAGGACGGGGCGGACGGCGGCTGGTCGGTGGGCGCGGACGGCGACGTCGTGCGCGCGCCCGGCGTCGCCGTGGACGTGGTCGACACCACGGGTGCGGGCGACAGCTTCGACGCGGGCTACCTGGCGGCCGCCGCGTACGGGGTCGCCGACGAGCACGAGCGCGTGCGCTGGGCGACGACGGCGGGGTCGCTGTCGACGCTCGGCTCCGGCGGCACCGGCCGCCAGGCGACCCGGCACGACCTCGAGGAGGTGCTCGCGCGGTGATCTCGGCCCTCGCGCTCAGCCCGTCGCTCGACGTCACGTACGTGGTCGACGAGCTCGACGGGATCCAGCGGCCGCGCTCCACCCACCGCGTGCCGGGCGGCAAGGCGCTCAACGCGGCGCGCGCGGCGGCCGCCCTCGGGGCGCGGGTCGCGGCGGTGGCGGTGCTCGGCGCGGGCGTCGGGGACGACGTCGCCGCGGGGGCCCGGGCGGACGGCGTCGACGTGTACGTGGTGCCCGGCACGGAGCCGACCCGCAGCTGCGTGTCGATCCTCTCCCGGCACTCCGGCCGGCTCACCGAGATCTACGAGCAGGCCGTGCCGCTCGCTCCGGACACCGTGGCCGCCGCCGTCGACACCGCCGTCGGGCTCGCCGGGGCCCGGCCCGGCTGGTGGTTCGTCGCGGGCGGCCTGCCGGACTCCGCGCCCCCGGACCTGCTGCGCGACCTCGTCCGCCGGCTGCACGACGCCGGGGTGCGGGTGGCCGTGGACAGCCACGGCCCGGCCCTGCGCAGCGCCGTCCTGGCCGGTCCCGACCTGGTGAAGGTCAACCGCGCCGAGGCCGTCGAGCTGACGGGCGGCGACCCCGGGGCGCCGATGCCGGAGCTCCTCGCGGCGGTGCGGGGGCTCAGCGGGGGGCTGGTCGTGGTGACCGACGGCGCGGACGGCGCATGGGCGACCGACGGGAGCCGCGTGCTGCGCGCGCGGCTCGCCGGGCGCACCGGGAGATTCCCGGTGGGCAGCGGTGACTCGTTCCTTGGCGGTCTGCTCGTCGCGCTCGACCGCGGCGGGGACCTCGCCGGCGCGATGGCGCTCGCGACCGCGACCGGGACGGCGAACGCGCAGGTGCCTGGCGCGGCCGTGCTCGACCCGAAGCTGGTGCAGCGTCTCGTCACCGAGGTCGAGGTGGTCGACGTGCCCGAGGAGGCAGCGTCGGCCGGCTCTCAGTCCGGGACGACCTGAACGTCCACGCCGGCCGCGCGGATCGCCTCGAGCGCGTCGGGGTCCGCCGACGAGTCGGTGACCAGCACGTCGACCTCCGCGAGCTCGGCGACCTTCGCGAGCGTCACCCGGCCCACCTTCGAGCCGTCCGCCACGACCACCACGTGCTCGGCGTGGGTCACCATCGCGTGGTTCGTGCGGGCCTCGGTCTCGTCGTGGGTCGTGGCGCCGCCGCGCACGCTGATGCCGTCCGTGCCGAGGAACGCCGTGCCCACGTTGATGGCGTTGAACGTGTTCTCAGCGAGCACGCCGACGGCCTCGAACGAGCTGGACCGGACAAACCCGCCGGTCATGATGACCTGCAGGTTGCTGCGCGACGCGAGCTCCATGGCGGTCGTGAGCGCGTTGGTGGCGATCGCGAGGTCGGGCCGCGTGGCGAGCACCCGCGCGACGGCGGCCGCGGTGG
Source organism: Isoptericola sp. Y541 (assembly GCF_059445465.1). Lineage (NCBI taxonomy): Bacteria > Bacillati > Actinomycetota > Actinomycetes > Micrococcales > Promicromonosporaceae > Isoptericola > Isoptericola sp. Y541. The sequence continues at coordinate 44,237 of NZ_JCAIUJ010000005.1, forward strand.
TGCCGCCGCTGATGGCCACCGAATAGCGGCCGGGGGGCAGCAGGCCGGCCGCGTGCTCGGCGATGCGCAGCTTCGCGTCCCGGAACCTGGTGTCGCGCAGCAGCACGGGCACCTCGGTGGTGGGGTCGAGCGCACGGACGCCGCCGTGCGTCCGCACGAGCAGGCCCTGGTCCTCCATGGAGGCGAGGTCGCGCCGCATCGTCGCGGACGACACGTCGAGCTCCCGGACGAGGTCGGTGAGGCGGGCCGTGCCGCGCTCGTTGACGTAGGTCAGCGTCTGCATCATGCGCTCGGTGCGCTTGTGGGAGATCGCGCGCGGCGCCGTCTCGGCGGTGGTCGGCATGCCGTTCCCTTCAAACCGCTCATGCAAAGTGATCGTTTATCCCGAATTCTGATCGCATTCTTGCACAGCTCGCGCGAAGCCACCGATGATCGACGCCATGGTCAGCATCGTGTTCATCGGCGCCGGGAGCGTCGTCTTCACCCGCCAGCTCGTCGCGGACATCCTGCGGTACCCCGAGCTCGTGGACGCCCGGCTCGTGCTGCACGACATCGACCCCGAGCGCCTGGAGGTGGCCGAGGCGACCGCCCGCCAGGTCGACCGGCAGCTCGGCGCCCGGGCCACCGTCGTCACGGCCGCCGACCGCCGCGAGGCGCTGGACGGCGCCGACTTCGTGATCGACATGATCCAGGTGGGCGGCGTCGACGCGACCCTCGCCGACCTCGAGATCCCCGCGCGCCACGGCCTGCGCCAGACGATCGGCGACACCACCGGCGTGGGCGGCATCTTCCGCGCGCTGCGCACGTTCCCCGTGCTCACGGGGCTCGCCGCGGACATGCTCGAGCTGTGCCCGGACGCGTGGCTGCTCAACTACACCAACCCGATGGCGATGAACGTGTGGTGGCTGTCCGTCGTCGCGCCGGAGCTCAAGGTCGCCGGGTTGTGCCACAGCGTCTACTGGACCGCGCACGACCTGGCCGAGCTGGTCGGCGTGCCCGTCGAGGAGACGCGGTACCGCGCGGCCGGCGTCAACCACCAGGCGTGGCTGCTCGAGTGGGAGCACCAGGGCCAGGACCTCTACCCGGTGCTGCGCGACCGCATCCGGTCCGAGCCCGAGCTCGAGCGCCGCGTGCGGGTCGAGATCTTCCGCCGCCTCGGGTACTACCCGACGGAGACCAGCGAGCACTCGTCCGAGTACCTGTCGTGGTTCCTGCGCTCCGACGCGCAGATCGAGCGCTACCGGCTGGAGCCGCTCGAGTACGTCGGCATCAGCCGCGAGAACCTCGCCGAGCTGGACCGGGCCAAGAAGACCCTCGCCGCGGGCGGGGACCTCGAGCTGGAGGAGGGCGCGAGCGAGTACGCGCCGCAGATCATCCACTCGCTCGTCACCGGCACCCGCCGCGAGGTGCACGTCAACGTGCCCAACCGCGGCCTGATCGACAACCTGCCGCAGGACGCCGTCGTCGAGGTGCCCGCCGTCGTGGACGGGAACGGCCTGGTGCCGGTGCCGATGGGGCAGCTGCCGGTGCAGTGCGCGGCGGTCAACCAGCCGTACGTGTCGGTGGGCCGGCTGACGGTCGAGGCCGCCCGCACCGGCGACCCCTTGCTCGTGCGGCAGGCCGCGCTCGTGGACCCCAACGCGTCGTCGACCCTGACACCCGAGCAGATCTGGGCCGTGTGCGACGAGCTCGTCGACGCGCACGGCGACCTGCTGCCCGAGGCCCTGCGCGCCCACGTCCCGGCGGGCGCGCTGTGACCCTCGCGGCCACCGGGTCCCTCGTCGCCGACGCCGCACGGGCCGGCGGCGCCGTGCTGGCCTTCAACGTCATCACGCTCGAGCACGCGGAGGGCATCGCCCTGGGCCTCGAGGCCGCGGGCCTGCCCGGCATCCTGCAGGTGAGCGAGAACGCGGTGCGCTTCCACGGCGGGCGGACGGCGCCACTGGTCGCGGCCTGCCGGGAGATCGCGGCGTCGGCGGGTGTGCCCGTCTCCGTGCACCTCGACCACGTGCAGGACGTGGAGCTCGCCCGCTCCGTCGTCGCGAGCGCCTGGCAGCTCGGCATCTCGTCGGTCATGGTCGACGCCGCGCACCTGGACTACGAGGCGAACGTGGCGACGACGGCCGAGCTTGCCGCGGCCGCCCACCGCACGTCGCTGTGGGTGGAGGCGGAGCTCGGGGCGATCGGCGGCAAGGACGGCGCGCACGCGCCCGGCGTGCGGACCGACCCCGACGAGGCTGCGTCGTTCGTCGCGCGCACCGGCGTCGACGGCCTCGCGGTCGCCGTGGGCAGCTCGCACGCCATGACGACGGCGACGGCGGAGCTCGACCTCGACCTGGTCGAGCGGCTCGCGGCGGGGGTCCCGGTGCCCCTGGTGCTGCACGGATCCTCGGGGGTGCCGGTGCCGACGCTCCGGGGCGCCGTCGCCGCGGGCATCCGTAAGATCAACGTCGGGACGGCGCTCAACGTCGGGTACACGGCGCAGGTGCGGCAGTTCCTCGACGCGAACGACACGGTCACCGACCCGCGCAGGTACCTCGACCCGGCGCGGGGCGCGGTGCGCGACGCCGTCGACCGGCTCTGCACCCAGGTCCTGCACGGATAGCGCCCGCGGGGCACCCGACGGAGGGAACGACGGCATGAAGCACGCGACGACCCTGGCCATCACGCTCGGGCTGGCCCTGTCGGCGGCGGCCTGCGGGGGCGCCCCCGGCACGAGCGGGTCCGATCCCGCGACGACGGCGCAGCAGGCGTCCCAGGCTTCCGTGGCGCTGCCGCCCACGAGCGGCGTCTTCGACTACCAGCTCGGCGGCGCGTACGACGAGGTCGGCACCGGCGACGACGCCGGGTCGGGCGAACCGGTGCCGATCGACGTCGTCGTGCGCGACGCGACCGCCGACCCGCTGCCCGGCGCGTACAACGTCTGCTACGTCAACGGGTTCCAGACGCAGCCGGACGACGCCGGCCTGTGGACGGGTGAGCACGAGGACCTGCTGCTGCACGACGCCGACGGCGAGCTCGTCATCGACCCGGAGTGGCCGGACGAGTACGTGCTCGACCCGTCGACCGAGGAGCAGCGCGCCGGGATCCTCGAGGTGCTCGGGCCGGTCGTGACCGGCTGCGCGGACGCCGGCTTCGACGCCGTGGAGATCGACAACCTCGACACGTGGACCCGGTTCGACGCGATCGACGAGGACGGGGCGCACGAGCTCGCCCGCGCGTACGTCGACCTCGCCCACGGGGCTGGGCTCGCGATCGCGCAGAAGAACGCCGCCGAGATCACGCAGGTCGCCAAGGACGAGCTCGGCTTCGACTTCGCCGTCACCGAGGAGTGCGGCGTGTGGTCCGAGTGCGCCGCGTACACGGACGTCTACGGCGACCACGTGCTGCAGATCGAGTACCCCGAGGCCCTCGAGGAGGCGGGCCTGACCTTCGACGACGTGTGCGCCCTCGACGACCGCGCGCCGCTCACCGTCCTGCGCGACGAGGAGCTCGTCGCCGCCGGCGAGGACGGGTACGTCTACGACGCCTGCTGACGTTCCGTGCGCCGCGGCATCAGCCGTCGGCGAGGTGGGCGATCAGCTTTCGGGTCACCCGGTCGAGGTCGGCGCGGTCCTTGCGCGTGAGCGCTGACACCGTCTCCTGCTGACCGGCGGTGTGCTTCGTGACCGCCTCGTCCGCCAGGCGCTTCCCCTCGGGGGTGAGCTCGACGTCGAGGCTGCGCCGGTCGTGGGAGCTCGGCACGCGGACGATGAGGCCGCGCTTCTCCAGCCGGTCCAGGCGCCCGGTCATCGTGCCAGTGGTCATGAGCAGCGCGCGGGCGAGGCTGGTGGGGGAGAGGCGGAACGGTTCCCCCGCGCGGCGGAGGGCGAACATGACGTCGCCGTCGCCGCGGTTCACGCCGTAGTCGGCGGCGAGCCGGTCCGTGTGGCCGTTCACCAGCTCCGCGCCCCGGGGCGAGCGGCCCCCGAAGCACGTGCACCCCCACCACGACGAGTCCTTCGCCGTGCTGTCGGGCGCCCTCCGGGTCGGGTTCGCCGACCGGGAGCAGGACTTCGTCGGGGGCGAGGAGTTCGTGGTCCCGCGCGGCACCGTGCACCACATGTGGAACCCGGGCGCCGAGCCCACCGTCGTGCGCTGGCTCAGCACCCCGGCCGGCCGCGTCGAGGCGTTCTTCACCGCCATGGACCGGCTGCACCGGGAGGGGCGCGCCGGCCTGGTCGGCCTCGCCGGCGTGCTGCACGTGTACCGCGACGTCATGCGCCCCGCGTCGCCGGTCACCCGCGCCGCGATCCGCGTTCTCGGCCCGCTCGTCCGCCGGAAGTCGGGTGATGGGCCCGCGGCGGAAGTATGATCACCGGTATGACTGCCGGCTCCGAGATGACCACGATCAAGGTGCCCGTCGCGCTGCGCGACCGGCTCCGCGCCCTGGCCGAGGAACAGCACGTCACGCAGGCCGAGGCGCTCGAGCGGCTGCTGGACGAGGCCTCCGACCCCCGCATCGAGCAGTACGTGTCGTCGGCATTCGAGCGCTGGGCGCCGGCGCTCGAGAAGCTCGCGTGACTCGCTACCCCACGCTCCGCGACGCCCTCGTCGTCGTCGAGCACGGGGCCTGGGTGGTGCGCGACATCGGCCTGCTCGACTCCGTCGTGCAACGCCCGCGGGCCGTCATGTACGGCACCGAGCTGTACCCGGGCCTGCACCTCAAGGCGGCTGCCCTGCTCGACTCCGCGAACAGGCTGCATCCGCTCGTCGACGGCAACAAGCGCCTCTCGCTGGTCCTCACCGACGTCTTCTTCGCCATGAACGGCCATCAGCTTGAGGCGGGTCAGGACGAGATGGTGGAGCTCATCCTGACCATCGCCTCGGAGCATCTGCCCCTCGAAGACATCGCGACCTGGCTCGCGGACCACACGCACTGAGTCGGCCTGCGTGACCCGAACGGCGTGGGAGGTGCGCTGCACCCGGGGCCGGACCACAATGCCCGAATGAAGAGCCAGGGCGAGCGGGACGCGCAGACCGTCACGATCGTGACGTCGGTGGTGGTCTTCGGCGTGACAACCGTCGGCCTCACGTTCGTGCTCGGCGCTCTGATCAGCGTCCTTGCCCCGGTCATGCAGGCCTGGTTGTACGACGTCGTCTGGGTGGCGAGCGTCGTTCTAGGCCTCGTGGCCGCGGCCCTGATCTCGCGGCGGCTTCGTCGCTGAGCCGGCCTTCAGGCACGTTGTACGGTCGGGTGCATGAGCACGCTGGGAATCGTCGGTAGTGGAAGCATCGGGTCTGCCGTAGCACGGCTGGCCGTCAAGGCGGGGATCCCCGTCGTGGTCGCCAACTCGCGCGGGCCGCAGACCCTAGCCGGCCTGATCGACGAGCTCGGCCCCCTCGCATCTGCCGGGACCGTGGACCAAGCCGCTGCCGCCGGTGACCACGTCGTGCTCGCGGTCCCGCTGACGGCGATCGAGGCACTGGACCCGCACCTGTTCGATGGCAAGGTTGTCCTGGACACGACGAACTACTACCCCTACCGCGATGGGCGTGTTGCACGCCTGGACAACGGCGAAGTTACCTGTGGCGAGCTCGTCCAGGAGCACTTCGCCGGAGCGCGCCTGGTCAAGGCGTTCAGCAACATCGTCGCCCCACACATCCCGCAGCTGGCTCGCCCGGCCACCGCCGACGACCGCACTGCCCTGCCGATCGCAGGCGACGACGACACGTCGAAGACCGAAGCTGCAGAATTGATCGACCAGCTGGGTTTCCTGACCGTGGACGCCGGCGCGCTGGCCGACGCGTGGCGGTTCGAGCCGGAGTCGGAGGCATACACCCAGATCTACCTGGCCGACCCGAGTACACCGCTGGAACAGTTGATGCAGGCTCCAGCAGGCCCCGTTTCCCCCTCGCGCCTGTCGCGCCATCTCATGGCGGCCACCCGCGTCAACGTCGCGGACCGGCAGTTCTGACCGCTGACCAACTCCCGATGTCTCCGGACTGGAACGCGGGCTGAAGAGCAGGGCGCTGGTCACCCTCGTGAGTAGGGCCATAAATCATCCGCCAAGCCCGCTCGCGACTCGGGCCGCCTGAGTGGGTACGCGACCGTGGCAAGCGAAAGGCCCGCTGACCGCATCTGCGGTCAGCGGGCCCTCGTTCTCACTGGGTCACGTGTTCTGCGGGGGCCTACCCGCTCGAGCCTGAGCCTGCCGGATGCGCTGTACTTCGAACCCTGCCCACGCGACGCCAAAGGCCAGGGGCACCCACGAGACGATCGAGTCGTAGATGTAGTGGCCGATGAACGAGCCGACCGCTAGACCGATGACGACGGACAGGAGGACGCGCATCCATGCGCGGCGGTCGAGGGTCATGACAGGCACTTTAAGGTCTTCCACTCAATCTGTCGGCCAGTTGCCGTCGAGCGGCCCGATGCCATGGGCGACCGCGATCTGGACACACTTGCCACTGGCGGCGTCGTCGTCCTGCGCCATTGCGCTGGGCGCACCGGCCGCCACCATCGCTGCGGCGGGGTTCTCAACCTCCCAGATCCGAAAAGGAAGAGGAGTGTGCTGGTCACCCTGGTGACGGCGAGCCTTCACCAGGAATGATCACCAGCCGCTGGGGCTGAGGATCTTGCGGATGCGCTTCTCGCTGACGGCGCCGTCGGTGCCGAGCTGCTGGGCGAACAGCGAGACGCGCAACTCCTCGATCAGCCAGCGCACGTCGGCGAGCTCGGCGGCGCGGGCAGGGTCGGCGGGCCCGGCGGCGTAGGCAGCGCGGGCCTTGTCGTAGGCCTCGACGACGTCGTGGACGCGCCAGGCCAGCTCGGCGTCGCGCGCGGGGTTGGTCTGCGCCTTGTCCAGGCGGTAGGACGCGGCGCGCAGGTAGCGCACCAGGTGCGGCACGCGCCGCGGCGGCGTCTGGGAGATGAAGCCGTCGTGGATCAGCCCGGCCACGTGGTCGCGGATGTCCTGCAGCGTGTTGAGCAGCGCGAGCGACGACGACGAGCGGACCTCGCCCTCGACTGTGCGCCACGCGGTCAGCGCGGCGACGACGTGCCCGACGATCCGGTGCACCTCGTCCTCCAGGTGCCGCCGCACGAACGCGACGGCCGCCGCGTACGCCTCGGCGTCCCGGATCCTCGCGGCATCGATGGTTGAGCCAGCGCCGTCCTGAGCCTGTCGAAGGGTCGAAACCCCGGCCGGAGTGCCCGGCGCCTTCTCGCCGTCCGGGCTGGTCAGCGCGATCACGGCCGCGAGCTGCAGGTCGGCCACCAGGGCCTCGGTATTCCGGTACGGCGCGGCGGCGAGCGTCAGCGACTGCGACGACGTCCACCGCGACGTGATGCGCCCCGTCTGCAGCGCCGCTTCGGACAGCAGCAGCCGCCGTACCCCGCGCGCGTGCCGGGCGTCCCGACCGGCGACGTCGGCCAGCACGCGCAGCGCCACGCTCGGCTTCCGCTTCGCGTCCTCCTCCTCGACCAGGGCCGGGTAGCCGCGCACGACGACGCCGCCCCCGAGGTCTGTCGACACCGAGTCGGGCAGGGCGCCGTCCGCCAGACCCGAGGGCCAGGTCGTCAGCCCGGACCGCTCCGCCACCACGGCCATCCCGCCGGTTGAGCCTGCCGAACCCCGGGTCTCGACACGCGGGTCCTGAGCCTGTCGAAGGGCGACCGACGAAGCGGGTTCGACCGACGATGTGGTTTCGACAGGCTCAACCAACGACACGCGACGGGCCTCCTCGAGGGCCAGGCCGACGGCGCCCTTCACAGCAGCCCGGACAGCCGCCTCGGACCGCGACGCGAGCCGCCTCTGCAGCGCGAGCAGGTCCTTGGACTCGTCGACGGCGATCGGTGCGGCGGGCTGCTTGCGCTTGCGGTCCTTGCTCGTGCGCTTCGTGGTCTCGACAGGCTCGACCGACGAGTTGTCCTCGACGCGGAAGGTCATGCGCAGGTGGGCGGGCAGGCGCTCGGTGCGTTCGGCGTCCCACACGTCGTCGGGGATGTCGACGTCGCGCAGGGCGCGCACGGCGCGCGTGAACTCCACGTGGAACGGCGAGGCCATGTCGCCGGCGCGGGTCATGTCGTCCCACGACGGCGTGTTCGCGCGCAGCCAGTCGGCGACGGCGTGCCCGACGTCGGGCGCGGGCACGAGCTGCACGCGCACGGCCTTGGGCAGGGAGCGGATGGTCGCGACGCACAGCTCGTCGAGCAGGCCGGGCACCATCCAGTCGAAGCCCTCGGGGGCGACGCGGTTGAGGATCGACAGCGGGATGTGCACGGTGACGCCGTCGGCGGCGCTGCCGGGGGAGAACTGATAGGTCAGCGGCAGGGTGACCTCGCCCTGGGTCCACGTCTCGGGGAACGCGTCGGTGTCCACGGAGTCGGCGTCGACGAGCTGGTCGAGCGTGAACGTGAGCAGATCGGGCGTCTCGCGCTGCGCCTGCTTCCACCAGCCGTCGAAGTGGGCGGCGCTGACGACGGACGCGGGCACGCGCTCGTCGTAGAACGCGAACAGGTCGTCCTCGGAGGCGACGAGGCCACGCCGACGCGAGCGCGCCTCGAGCTCCTCCGCCTCGGCGAGGAGGCGCCGGTTCTCGGCGAAGAATCGGTGGTGGGTGGTCCACTGCCCCTCGACGAGCGCGTGCCGCACGAACATCTCGCGCGCGGCCTCGGCGTCGATCTTGGCGAAGAGCACGGGGCGGTCGGCGACGATCGGCACCCCGTACAGCAGCACCTTCTCGGTGGCCATGGCCGCGCCCTGCTTGGTGGACCAGTGCGGGTCGGAGTAGGTGTGCTTGGCGAGCGGACCCGCGAGCTCCTCGGCCCACTCGGGCTGGATGCGCGCGACGTCGCGCGCCCACAGCCGGGAGGTCTCGACGAGCTCTCCGGCCATGATCCACTCCGGCGGCTTCTTGCTCAGCGGCGAGCCGGGGAAGATGGCGAACCGCGCGCCGCGGGCGCCCAGGTACTCGTTGCGCGCGCGCTTCGCCGCCTGCCGCAGCGCGCGGGCGCGGGCCTCGCCGCGCAGGTGTGCCACCGACGACGCCTTGATCTCGCCGGCCTCCTGCATGCCGATCTGGCTGAGCAGCCCGGCCAGCAGCGACTGGTGGATGGTGTCGCCGTCCCAGTCGTGCTTGAGGTCGGTGTCGCTGGTTTCGACAGGCTCAACCGGCGAACCACCACTGGTCTCGACAAGCTCGACCGACGAGGACACCCGGGGCTTGAACGACATGTCGATGCCGAGCGGCTTGCTCATCTCGCGCAGCTGGGACACGACGTCCTGCCACTCACGGATGCGCAGGAAGTTGAGGTACTCCGCCTTGCACATCCGTCGGAACGCGGACGAGCCCATCTCGTGCTGCTGCTCGCGCACGTACTCCCACAGGTTGAGGTACGTGAGGAAGTCGGAGCGGGGGTCGGTGAACCGGGCGTGCAGCTGGTCGGCCTGGGCGCGGGTCTCGGTGGGGCGCTCGCGCGGGTCCTGGATGGACAGGACGGCGGCGATGATCGCGACCTCGCGCGCGACGCCGCGCTTGGCGCCCTCGACGATCATGCGCGCCAGGCGCGGGTCCATCGGGAGCTGCGCGAGGGTGCGACCGACGTCGGTGAGGCGGGTGGCGCCGTCGCGCGTCTCGAGGGCGCCGAGCTCGGTGAGGAGCTGGACGCCGTCGCGCACGGCGCGTGTGTCCGGGGGCTCGACGAACGGGAAGCGCGCGACGTCGTCGGGGGTCTTCACGACGCCGACGGAGATCATCTGCAGCAGCACGGACGCGAGCGACGTGCGCAGGATCTCGGGCTCGGTGAACTCGGGGCGGCTCTCGAAGTCCTCCTGCGAGTAGAGGCGGATCGCGACGCCGTCCGCGACGCGGCCCGAGCGCCCGGAGCGCTGGTTGGCGCTCGCCTGGCTGATCGGCTCGATCGGGAGCCGCTGCACCTTGGTCGCCTTGGAGTAGCGCGAGATGCGGGCGGTGCCCGGGTCGACGACGTAATGGATGCCCGGCACGGTCAGCGACGTCTCGGCGACGTTGGTCGAGAGCACGATCCGCCGGCCCGGGTGGGACTGGAATACGCGGTGCTGCTCGGCCGCGGACAGCCGCGAGTACAACGGCAGGATCTCCACGTGCTGCGGGTGCTTCGGGTCGCGGACCCGCTCCTTGAGGTGTCCCTCGAGCGCGTCGGCGGCGTCGTGGATCTCCCGCTCGCCCGACAGGAACACGAGGATGTCGCCTGGGCCCTCGCGCATCAGCTCGTCGCAGGCCTCGACGATGCCGGTGACGAGGTCCTTCTCCCCGCCGCCGGTCGAGCCTGTCGAGACCTTCCTCTTCGCTCCCTGGGTTTCGACAGGCTCAACCAGCGGGCGCCAGCGGATCTCGACCGGATAGGTGCGCCCGGTGACCTCGACGACGGGCGCCAACTCGCGGTCGCTCTGGTCCTGCGCTCCGCTCCCGGCGGATGCCTCGCTGCGCTCGGCCTCCACCGTCCGCTCTGCCCCGGCCCAACGCTCCAAGGACGCAGGCGAGAAGTGCGCCGCGAACCGCTCGGAGTCGATGGTCGCGGAGGTGATGATGACCTTGAGGTCCGGCCGGCGCGGCAGCAGGCGGGACAGGTAGCCGAGCAGGAAGTCGATGTTGAGCGACCGCTCGTGCGCCTCGTCGATGATGATCGTGTCGTAGGCGAGCAGTTCCGGGTCCCGCTGGATCTGGGCCAGCAGGATGCCGTCGGTCATGACCTTGACCAGCGTCTCCTCGGACGACGTGTCCGTGAAGCGCACCTGGTAGCCGACGATGCCGCCCAGCTCGGTGCCGAGCTCCTCCGCGACGCGCTCGGCGACGCTGCGCGCCGCGATCCGGCGGGGCTGCGTGTGCCCGATCTGGCCCTTCCGGCCGCGGCCGAGCTCCAGCAGGATCTTCGGCAGCTGCGTCGTCTTGCCCGAGCCGGTCTCGCCCGCGAGGATGACGACCTGGTGGTCGCGGATCGCGGCGGCGATGTCCTCCCGGCGCGCCGAGACCGGCAGCTGCTCGGGGTAGACGATGGGCGGCACCTCGACGGCGGCGCGGCGCGCGGCCGCCTTCGCGAGCTGCTCGCGGCTGACGCGGCGCGGGCCCTGCTGCCGGGCGGAGGGACGGCCGCTCGACCGGCCGCTCGACTGGCCCGAACCGGAGGCATTGCCGCGCCCACGACCCCGTCGGCGGGGTCGGCGCGCACCGCCGTCGTCCGACGACGGCTGCGGGGCGGGGCTGGGCTCGGTGCTCACGACGTCCTATTCTCTCAAGCACCGCAAGGTGATTGGTTCGGCCCGGGGCTACCGGCCGCGCGGGAGCGGCGAGGACACGATCAACCAGGACGTGTCAGGCCGGAACCGGACAGCCTCGACGCGGTTCGGACTAGGCGCCGAACCGCGTCGCTGCCGACAGCGACCCGATCAGGCCGGCGAGGGCGCCGGGTGCGAGGGAGTAGTAGGCCCAGCGGCCGCGCTGCTCGCGCTCGAGCAGGCCCGCCTCGACGAGGATCTTGAGGTGGTGGCTGACGGTCGGCTGGGACAGGCCGACGGGCTCGGTGAGGTCGCAGACGCAGGCCTCGGTGCCGGGCTGGGTGGCGACGATCGCCAGCAGCTGGACGCGGTTCGGGTCGGCGAGGGCCTTGAACGACCGGGCCAGCTCCCGCGCGACCTCGGGCTCGACCGCCTGGGTGAGCGCGGGCGCGCAGCAGCCGCCGTCCGCGACGGGGGCGGCGAGAGGCAGGGGCACGGTCGTGGTCATGGCCTCATTCTCGCATATATTGACAACTGTCGATGGGTGCCCCAGTATCGGCGTATCGATGATTCTCGATGTGAGGAGTGGTGATGAGCGAGGTTGCTCGGGACGAGATGCCGGTGGTCGTGATCGGCGCGGGCCCGGTGGGTCTGGCGGCAGCGGCGCACCTGCTGGAGCGTGGGCTGGAACCGCTGGTGCTGGAGGCCGGGACGGACGCCGGTGCGGCGATCGCGTCGTGGGGGCACGTGCGCCTCTTCTCGCCGTGGCGGTACGACGTCGATGCGGCGGCGCGGCGCCTGCTCGAGCCCACGGGCTGGACCGAGCCTGACCTGGACGCGTTGCCGACCGGCCACGAGCTCGTGCGCGACTACCTCGCACCGCTGGCCGCGACCGGGGAGATCTCGTCGCGGCTGCGTACGGGGACGCGCGTCCTCGCCGTGGCGCGAGACGGGGCGGACAAGACGCGCTCGCTCGGCCGTGAGCGGCGCGGCTTCCGGGTCCGCACCCTGGACGACGAAGGCCGGGTCGCCGACATCCTCGCCCGCGCCGTGATCGACGCCTCCGGGACGTACGACACCTCCAACCCGCTCGGGGTCTCCGGCCTACCGGCCGCGGGCGAGGCCGAGGCGGCGCCGTTCGTGACCGGCCCGCTGCCGGACGTGCTGGGCGCCGCCCGCGACCGGTTCGCCGGGAAGCACACGCTGGTGGTGGGCATGGGGCACTCCGCGGCGAACACCCTGCTGAGCCTGGTCGCGCTCGCGGAGACCACGCCGGGTACGACCGTCACCTGGGCGATCCGCGGCGGGTCCGCACGGCGGCTGTTCGGCGGCGGCACCGACGACGAGCTGCCCGCCCGCGGGCTGCTGGGCACGCGCCTCAAGGAGGCCGTCGATGCCGGGCGGCTGCGCCTGCTGACCCGGGTGTCGATCGAGCAGCTGGTGCCGGGTGAGGGCTCGGTGCAGGTGCTCGGCACGGCCAAGGACGAGCCGCTGACGCTGGACGTGCACGCGATCGTGAACGCCACCGGCTTCCGCCCCGACCTGGGCATGCTGCGGGAGGTGCGGCTCGACCTCGACCCCGTGGTCGAGGCGCCGAGCGCGCTGGCGCCGCTGATCGACCCGAACCAGCACTCCTGCGGCACCGTGCCGCCGCACGGCGAGGCCGTGCTCGCCCACCCGGACGACGGCTTCTACCTGGCGGGCATGAAGTCCTACGGTCGGGCGCCGACGTTCCTGCTCGCGACCGGCTATGAGCAGGTGCGGTCTGTCGCCGCTGCGCTGGCGGGAGACAGGGTGGGTGCCGACGCGGTCGAGCTCAACCTGCCGGCCACCGGGGTGTGCTCCAGCGACCTCGCCCTGGAGGCGGACGGCGAGGCCGCGGCCGGGTCGTGCTGCGGGAGCGCCCCCGCAGAACCGCAGCTCGTCACCCTCGGGGTCGGCGCCCCCGCCGGGATCGGGTTCGCCTCCGGCGTCGTGCACGGACGCTCGGGCGACGGCGACGAGGGCTGAGCCGGTTCGTCGGTCGAGCCTGTCGAGACCCGAACCGGGTTTCGACAGGCTCAACCAGCAGGTTCGGTTACGACAAGCTCAACCTGCGGTGACGGGATCGACGCCGAGGGACGCGAGCAGCTCGCGCACGCGCCGCTCGATGTCGTCGCGGATGGGGCGCACGGCGTCGAGTCCCTGGCCGGCGGGGTCGTCGAGCTGCCAGTCCTCGTAGCGCTTGCCGGGGAAGATCGGGCAGGCGTCGCCGCAGCCCATGGTGATGACGACGTCCGAGGCCTGCACGGCGTCCGTGGTGAGGACCTTGGGCTGCTCGGCGGTGATGTCGATGCCTGCCTCGGCCATCGCCTCGACGGCGACGGGGTTGATGCGGTCGGCGGGCATCGAGCCGGCGGACCGGACCTCGACGGCGCCGCCGGACAGCGCGTGCAGGAAGCCCGCGGCCATCTGGGAGCGGCCGGCGTTGTGGACGCAGACGAACAGCGCGGACGGCGCGGTGGTGTCGGTCATGAGAATCTCCGTCGTCAGGGCGTGGGCAGGTCGAGGTCGGGCAGCAGGCCGGTGAGCAGGGCGCGTACTCGGGTGTCGAGCTCGGCGCGGATGGCGGCGACCCCGGCGGGCGAGGCGAGGGCGGGGTCACCGACGAGCCAGTCCTCGTACCGCTTGCCGGGCAGGATCGGGCACACGTCGCCGCAGCCCATGGTGATCACGACGTCGGCGGCGCGGACGGCGTCGTCCGTCAGCGGCTTGGGGAACGGCTCGACGGCTCCGAGTGCGACCAGCTCGGGGCGCACGGCGGGGTGGACGTCGCCGGCCGGGGTGGACCCGGCGGAGCGGACCGTCACCCGGTCGCCGGCGTAGTGGCGCACGAGCGCGGCGGCGAGCTGGGAGCGGCCCGCGTTGCCGACGCACACGAACAGCACCTGGGGTGCGGTCACGGGACCGGTGCCGGCACTCCGGGTCGCCTCGCGGGCCAGGTCGGCGAGGCGCTGGCGGGCGAACCGTTCGGCGAGGGTGAGCAGGTGGGCGGAGACCTTGGCCGACCGGGCCAGGGCGGTGTACGACTCGCGCACGGTGCGCAGCACCGTGTCGGGAGCCAGGTCCGGATGCGTGGCGGCGAGGTCGGCGGCGAGGTGGTCGAGCGCGGCGTCGGCGTCCTCGAGCCCGGACAGCTGCGGGTGCTCGCCCAGGGCATTCAGGGATGCCGGGGCGAACGACTCGAGCAGGGTGCTGATCGCAGCCTTGAAGCCGGGGGTGATGCGGTACCAGACCCAGGTGCCGCGCCGCTCGGAGGCGAGCACGCCGACATCGCGCAGCACCTTGAGGTGATGGGAGACGGTCGGCTGGGAGACGTCGGTCAGCTCGGCCAGGTCGCACACGCACGCCTCACCGGCCGGGGCGGTGGCGATGAACGACAGCATGCGTAGCCGCAGCGGCTCGGCCAGTGCCTTGAGCGTGGTCGCGACCATGCTCGCAGCCTCGGTGCCGATCGCGTGCGCCTCGATCCGCGGCCCGCAGTCGGGGTCGCGCACCGCCAGCGGCAGGGCCGCGCCGGTCGTCTCGGTGGTGGTCATGACCTCACCTCGTCCAGCTCGCGAGGGACGCCGCCGGCCGAGCCGGTGGCGTAGGGGTCGACGGCGAACCAGCGCCGTGCGACCCACAGGGACACGTAGACCAGGCCCACCAGCACGGGGACCTCGATGAGCGGCCCGACCACGCCCGCAAGCGCCTGCCCGGACGTGGCGCCGAAGGTGCCGATGGCTACGGCAATGGCGAGCTCGAAGTTGTTGCCCGCCGCGGTGAAGGCCAGCGTCGTCGTGCGGGCGTACCCCAGGCGCAACGCCCGCCCCGCGACCATCCCGAGGCCCCACATGACGGCGAAGTAGACCAGCAGCGGCAGCGCGATGCGGGCGACGTCGAGCGGGTTCGAGGTCACGGCCTCGCCCTGCAGGGCGAAGAGCAGCACGATCGTGAACAGCAGCCCGTACAGCGCCCACGGCCCGATCCGGGGGACGAACTTCTCCTCGTACCAGTCGCGGCCCCTGGCGCGCTCCCCGACCCAGCGGGAGGCGAAGCCCGCGACGAGCGGGATGCCGAGGAAGACGAGCACGTTGAGCGCGATCTGCCCGATCGAGATGTCCAGGCCCTGGGTGTCGAGGCCGAGCCAGCCGGGCAGCACGGTCAGGTAGAAGTAGCCCAGCAGCGAGAAGGCGACGACCTGGAACACGGAGTTGATCGCCACCAGGACGGTGGCGGCCTCCCGGTCCCCGCACGCCAGGTCGTTCCAGATCACGACCATCGCGATGCAGCGCGCCAGGCCGACGATGATCAGGCCGGTGCGGTACTCGGGCAGGTCCGGCAGGAACGTCCAGGCCAGGGCGAACATCAGGGCCGGCCCGACGAACCAGTTCAGCAGCAGCGAGCTGACCAACAACTTCTTGTCCCCGGTGACGGCAGCAACCTTGTCGTAGCGGACCTTTGCCAGTACCGGGTACATCATCACCAGCAGGCCGAGCGCGATCGGCACCGAGATGCCGCCGACCTCCATCGACGCCAACACCTCCGACAGTGCGGGGACGAAGCGTCCCAGGACGAGTCCGGCGACCATCGCCAGCCCGATCCACACCGGCAGCCAGCGGTCGAGCGTGGACAGCCGCCGCGAGGTGGCCTGCGCGGTCGAGGACTCGCTCATCGGACCTCCTCCAGCGCCACGGGGAGACCGTCAGGGTTGGGCGCGGTGGGCGCGCCCTCGAGAGCGGCCGGGCTCTCGACGTCGATGAAGGCACTGCGGTACGACTGGGCGTCGAGGGCGGTATAGCCGGCGGGACCCGAACCGACGATGACGACCTCATGAACCTGCTGTATCGACATGCTTCTATATTGACACAGATCGATGCCGATCGGCGCCCTGCTTGATCCGCCGGACTCTGAGCGCCGCTGGGCGGCCGCGCCGAGGCTTGGGGAGATCGATCCAGTCATCGTCGGGTTGCCGGGCGCGGCCCCTGTAGACCCGGCCCCCGCGGGCGGTTGTGGCAATGGTGTTGACCTTGACCCAAGGTCAGGGTGAACGGTGATCGCATGAGCACCCAGAACCTGACAGATGAGGGCCGGAACTCCATGGGCCCGTCCCGTTCCGCGTGGACCGGCATGGTCCCGATCGACGACACGGCCCTGGCCGTCACGGACTCCGGCGGCCCCGGCATCCCCGTGGTCTACCTCAACGGCTCGTACGCCTCGCAGCGGCACTGGCGGCGGGTCGTCGCCGACCTCGGCCCCGGCTTCCGCCACATCACCTTCGACGAGCGGGCCCGAGGCCGGTCGAAGGGAGCGGCCGACTACTCGTTCGAGGCGTGCGTCCGCGACATCGACGCGGTGCTCGCGGCGCGGGGCGTGGAGCGGCCGCTGCTGGTGGGCTGGTCGTACGGGGCACTCCTGGGGGTGCACTGGGCCAGCCGGAACCCGGACCGCGCCGCGGGTGTGATCGGCGTCGACGGCCCGTACCCGGTCGGCTGGACCGACGAGGCCGGCCACGACGAGATCCGGAAGGTGTTCACGCGGATGAAGCCGATGATGCCGGTGGCCCGCCCGCTCGGCCTGGCCGCCCGGTTCTCCGCCGAGATGCACGCGGAGCTCGCCATCGAGTCCCACCTGCTCCACGCCGCGCTCGAGCCGCTCCTCGTGGGGCTGACCGTGCCGGTGCGCTACGTCGTCGCCTCCGGGGAGGCGGTGGGCAGCCGCGACGACCTGCAGGAGCAGATGCGCGCGACCCTCGACCCGCTGCTGGCCCGCAACGCGAACCTCGCCGTGAGCGCCAAGGTCGCGAGCAACCACGGCTCGATCCTGCGCAAGGACTCGCCGGCCGTCGCCGAGGCCGTCCGCGAGGTCGCCTCTCGGTTGACCGGCACGTCGACCGGCACGTCGACCGGCACGTCGACCGGCACAGTGAACACATGACCCACACCACCCGCGGGCTCACGATCGGCCTGGCCGCGGCCTTCGTCGGCGTCACGGTGAAGACCGTGCGGCACTACCACCGGCACGGGCTCGTCGACGAACCGGGCCGCGACGGCTCCGGTTACCGGCGATACGGGTCGGACGACCTGCTACGCCTGGTCCAGGTCCGGACACTGGCGACCGCCGGCGTGCCGCTGGCCGAGATCGCGCCCATGCTCGACGCCGACCCCGAGCGGTTCGCTGCCGCCCTCGACGACGTCGAGCAGCGCCTCTCCGACCGGATCGACGACCTGGTCGTGCGTCGCGACAACCTGCACCGGCTGGTCGACGATCGGGCACTGCTCCCCGACCGGGCGTGCGCGGTCCTCGACCGGCTGCCGGGGCTCGGCTTCGGCCCCGAGTACGTCGCCGCCCAGCGGGAAGCCCTGGTGCTCACCCGTGCCCTGATCCCCGAGGGCTTCGACGGCTTCCTCACCCAGCTCGAGCTCCGGCTCGACGATGCCCGGTTCGTCGAGCTGACCCGGCGCAGCATGGAGGCCGAGGCCTGGGCGCCGGACGACCCGAGGATCGAGGAGCTCGCGGCCGCGATGGCCGACCATTTCCTCGCCCACCCCGCTCTGCTGGGGGATCCGCGGGCCCAGCCGATGCAGGCGTGGTCCCGCGCCTCCGCCCGGTACCAGGTGATCAACAACCATCGCGAGCACCAGGCCCCGATCGCGGCCCGGCTGACCGCGCTCACGGAGGCACGGCTCCGCACCGCCGGCGTGCCCGTGCCGGAGCGCTGAGCGGGGCGCCCCGGCGTCAGGGCACGCGGTAGCCCGCCGCGCGGAACAGCTCGTACCACTCAGCGCGGGTGAGCGGGAGGTCCGATCCCTGCGCCGCGCCCGCGACGCGCTCCGGCGTCGTCGTGCCGAGCACCACCTGCATGCCGGCCGGGTGGCGCGTGATCCAGGCAACGGCGATCGCGATCGCGGGCACGTCGTACTTCGCCGCGAGGCGGTCGATCACGGCGTTGAGCTCCGGGTAGTCCGCCGAGCCGAGGAACACCCCGGTGAAGAACCCGGCCTGGAACGGCGACCAGGCCTGCACGGTGATGTCGTGCAGGCGGCAGTAGTCGAGGATCCCGCCGCCGTCGAGGGTGAGCGACTGGTCCTCGCCGGCCATGTTGGCCGCCACGCCCTGCGCGACGATCGGCGCGTGCGTGATCGACAGCTGGAGCTGGTTCGCGACGAGCGGCTGGCGGACGGACTTCTTGAGCAGCTCGATCTGGCCCGGTGTGTGGTTGGAGACGCCGAACGCACGCACCTTGCCGGAGGCCTCCAGCTCGTCGAACGCGCGGGCCACCTCGTCCGGCTCCACGAGGGCGTCGGGGCGGTGCAGCAGCAGCACGTCGAGGCGGTCGGTGCCCAGGGCCTGCAGCGAGCCCTCGACCGAGGAGACCAGGTGCTCGTACGAGTAGTCGAAGTACGGCCCCTCGCGCACGATGCCGGCCTTGGACTGGATGGTGAGCTGGTCGCGCTCGGCCGGCGTGAGCTGCATGGCCTCGGCGAACCGGCGCTCGCAGCCGTGCAGCTCGTCGCCGTAGACGTCGGCGTGGTCGATGAAGTCGATGCCGGCGTCGCGCGCGGTGCGCACGAGCTCGCGGACGGCGTCGTCGTCCAGCTGCGCGATGCGCATGAGGCCGAGCACGACGTTCGGGACCTGGCGGCCGGCGGGGCCCAGGGGGACGGTTCTCATGGTTCTCCTCGATGTGGGCGCGGCGGTCGGTGGTGCGAGGGCGCGGCTCCCGGATGCCCGAGGTTCCACGCCCCCTTGCCGCGACGGTGCCTCCGACGATAGGAAGGCCTGGGTTGATGAGTCCAACAACTAGAAGTCATGCGTTCCAGCAGTGGGAGTGATCAATGGAGCTTCGCCAGATGGAGTACCTCGTCGCGGTCGCGGAGGAGGGCCACTTCACCCGGGCCGCCGCGCTGTGCGGGGTCACGCAGTCCGGGCTCTCGGCGGCGATCCGGAACCTCGAGCGTGAGCTCGGCGCGCCCCTGTTCCTCCGCACCACCCGTCAGGTCGGCCTCACGGACGCGGGCCGCGCCCTGCTGCCCTTCGCGCGGCGGATGCTCACGCAGGCCGCGGCGGGCCGCGACGCGGTGGTCCGCGCCAGCCACCAGCTCTCGGGACGGCTCCGGCTCGGCGCCGAGCAGTGCCTCGGGGTGGTCGACGTCGCGCCGCTGCTCGAGCGGTTCCGGCTGCGCTACCCGCTCGTGGACGTGCAGTTCACCCAGGCCGGGTCGCGCGAGCTCACCGCGCAGGTGCGGGGCGGCGAGCTCGACGTCGCGTTCGTGGCCACGACCGAGCGCCTCGGCCCGCTGCGGTGCCTCGAGCTCGGCCGCCGGCCGGTCGTCGTGCTGACGCACCCGACGGACCCGCTCGCCGCGGCGTCCGTGGTGGCCTGGCGGGACCTCGCCGACCGCGACTTCGTCGACTTCCGGGAGCCGTGGGCCGTGCGGCAGCTCGTCGACGCCGCGTTCGCCGAGCGCCGCCTCGAGCGCCGGGTGGGGATGAGCGTGGACGACGTCCACACGCTGCTCGACTTCGTGCAGCGAGGCCTGGGCATCGCCATCGTGCCGCAGCACGTCGCGGCGAAGCCGCAGGCCGCGGGCCTGGCCGTGCTGGAGCTTCCCGTGGACGAGACGCCGGAGTGGGTGGTCGGTGCCGTCTCGTCGGCGACGGCGGAACCGACCGCGGCCCGGTTGCTCGAGCTCGTCGCCGAGGCGAACCTCGAGGTCGCCCACCAGGCGTGACGCGGAGGTCGTCCGAGCACCCCACCACCGAACATCACCCCACCCACGACAAGGAGGAGCATCGTGCGCGTCGCCGTCCTGGACGACTATCAGCAGGTCGCCCACCGGTTCGCCGACTGGGCGAGCCTGGGGGCCGAGGTCGACTTCCTCGACCGACCCCTGCCCGACGACGACGCGGTGGTCGCGGCGCTCGCGGGCTACGCCGTCGTGGTCGCGATGCGGGAGCGGACGCCGTTCACCGCCGACCGGCTCGCGCGCCTGCCCGACCTGCGGCTGCTCGTCACGACCGGGCGCGCGAACGCCTCGATCGACCTGGCGGCCGCCCGCGAGCGCGGCGTCGTCGTGTGCGGCACCGACTCGCCCTCGAACGCCACGCCCGAGCTCGCGTGGGCGCTGATCCTCGCCCTGCTGCGGCACGTGCCGGCCGAGGACCGGGCCGTCCGCGACGGCGGCTGGCAGCACACGGTGGGCGCCGACCTGGCGGGTCGCCGGCTGGGCGTCGTCGGGCTCGGCCGCCTCGGGTCGAAGGTCGCGCGGATCGGCCTCGCGTTCGACATGGACGTGGTCGCGTGGAGCACGCACCTCGACGCCGCCCGCGCGGCCGAGGCCGGCGTGCGCGCGGTGCCGAAGGACGAGCTCTTCGCGACGTCGGACGTCGTGACCGTGCACTACAAGCTGAGCCCGCGCAGCGTCGGCATCGTCGGGTGGGGCGACCTCGCGCGGATGAAGCCGGCCGCCTACCTCGTCAACACCTCGCGCGGGCCGCTCGTGGACACGGACGCCCTGCTCGCCGCCCTGCACGACGGCCGGATCGCCGGCGCCGGCCTCGACGTGTACGACGTCGAGCCGCTGCCCGCCGACCATCCGCTGCGGTCCGCGCCGCGTACGGTGCTGACCCCGCACCTCGGCTACGTCACCGAGGCCACCTACGAGACGTTCTACGCCCAGGCCGTCGAGGACGTCGCCGCCTGGGCGGCGGGGGCGCCGCTGCGGGTGCTGACGTAGCGAAGGTCAGACCGTGCTGAGGCCGGCCGAGTAGTCCGAGTACGGCGGGACGTTGGAGAACACGCTGAGGAACCCGCCCACCATGAACAGCATGATGAACAGGAAGTACAGCACCGCGATCGACGTGAAGATGATGGACAGCCACAGGCCCCACTTGCCCAGGGGGTTGTCGACGCCGGCCCGCTTCGACTCCGACAGCGCCATCGCGGACACGACGATCCCGGCGGGCGCGATCACGAAGGCCAGGACGAAGCCCACGATGCCCATCGTCCGGCCGGGGGGCTCGGGCGCGTACCCGGGGTAGGGATAGCCGGGCGGTGGCGGGGGCTGCCCCTGCTGCGGATAGCCCTGCTGCGGGTAACCCTGCTGCGGCGGGCCGGGCTGGGTGTATCCCGGCTGGGCGTATCCGGGCTGGGGCTGCTGCTGCGGCTGCTGGCCCGGCTGCTGATACGGCTCGCCGGGCTGGTACGGATCGGTCACCAGGCCAGTGTCGCGGAGCCGGGGCCGCAGCGCCACCATCGCCCCGCCACTCGCCGGTTGAGTTTGCCGAAACCTGGTTCGTGGTCTCGACCCTTCGACGGGCTCAGGACGGCGTTGGCCCGACCGACGTACGCATGCTCGACCGACGAACGACGGCTCGACCGGCGACCGCGCCGGCGTAGCGCGCGGACAGCGCCCGCAGGTGCTCCACGAGGGCTGGCGGCTCGGCGACGTGGAAGTCGAGCCCCAGCATGCCGATCCAGACCGCGACGACCTCGACGCTGTCGCCGCCGGTCACGAGCACGCTGCGCCCGTCCGGCAGCGCCTCGACCGTGCCGACGGCGGGGTTGATGCGCGCCAGCACGTCCGCAGCCGACGCGTCCACCGTGATGCGGGCGTGCACCGCCCAGCCCGTGCGCGCGACCTCCTGCACCACGAACTCCGAGTAGTCGCCCGGGAACTCGGCCGGGCTGAAGCGGCGCCCGCCGGGCGTGCGTAGCCGGAGCCAGTCGACGCGGTACGGGGCCCAGGTGCCGGTGGCGGCGTCGCCCCCGACCGTCCGGGCCACCAGGAACCAGCGGCGCTGCCAGGACACCAGGTGGTAGGGCTCGAGCTCCACGGGCTCGTCGCGGTAGAGGCAGCGAAGGCCCCGGTGGTCGCGGATCGCGTCGGCGACGCCGGCCAGGGTGGCCGAGTCGACCGCCGGGTCCTCGACGTTGGACCCGGTGTTCTCCGGACCGGTGGTGCTCGCGTCGCGGATGGCGGACAGCCGCCGGCGCAGCCGATCGGGCATCACCTGCTCGAGCTTGGTCAGCGCCGACTGCCCGGACTCCTCGAACCCCGCCGTCGCCGTCGCGGCGCGCAGGGCGACCGCTACCGCGACCGCCTCGGCGTCGTCGAGCAGCAGCGGGGGCAGCCGCGCGCCGGCGCCGAGCCGGTAGCGCCCGCCCGGGCCGCGCACGGCGTCGACCGGGTAGCCCAGCTCGCGCAGCCGCGCGACGTCGTTGCGCACCGTGCGGCCGGTGACGTCGAGGCGGCTCGCGAGCTCCGCGCCCGACCAGTCCGGCCGGGACTGGAGCAGCCCGAGGAGGGCGAGCATCCGCGCCGACGTGGAGCCCATCGATGTCCTCCCGAAACTCGTCCGAAGAGGTCGAGAATAGCGGAAAGAACCGTTCCTGAACCGCTCGTAGTGTCGGACATATCAGCGAGGCAGCCGCCCCGCAACGGACCCGGGAGAGACGCCATGAACACCACGACCGGCCTCGAGCTCAGCCCCTTCACCGTCCACGTTCCCCAGGCCGACCTGGACGACCTGGCCCGGCGCCTCGAGCACACCCGCTTCGCCCCCGCCGCCCCCGGCGACTCGTGGGAGTACGGCACGCCGGAGTCCTATCTGCGCGACATGGTCGAGCGCTGGAAGGGCTTCGACTGGCGCGCGATCGAGGCCCGGCTGAACGACTCCCCGGCCTTCACCACCGAGATCGACGGGCAGCCCCTGCACTTCCTGCACGTGCGCTCCCCGCACGCCGACGCGACGCCGCTGCTGCTGGCGCACACCTACCCGGGCTCCGTGCTCGACTTCCTCGACATGATCGACCCGCTCGTCGACCCCGTCGCCCACGGCGGTCGCGCCGAGGACGCGTTCCACCTGGTCATCCCCTCGATGCCCGGCTTCGGCTTCTCGACGCCGTTGGTCGGCGCGGACTGGACCATGGCCCGGGTGGCCCGCACCTACGACGCCCTGATGCGCGGCCTCGGTTACGACTCCTACGGCATCCACGGCAGCGACGGCGGCGCGATGATCTCCCGCGAGCTGGCGATCCTCGACCCGGAGGGCTTCCTCGGGGCGCACGTGCTGCACCTCTTCTCCTTCCCGACCGGCGCGCCGGGGGAGATGGACGACTTCGGCCCGAAGGAGTACGCGGCGCTGGGGCACGCGCAGTGGTTCCAGTCGGTGGGCGGGTACAACGCCATGAACGCGTCGCGGCCGCAGACCGTCGCGGCGGGCCTGGCGGACTCGCCGGTCGCCACGCTGGCCTACTCCGAGCTGTTCGAGAATTTCGGCAACGGCACCTCGCTGGTGACGCCGGAGCAGGTGCTGGCGCAGGCCACGCTGTACTGGCTCACCAACACCTACGCCACGGCAGCGCGGTACCACTACGCGGAGCAGCGCTCCGGGGCGGAGCCCGTCGTGAGCACCGGCCGCCTCGGCGTCGCCGTCTTCAAGGACGACTTCCAGACGATCCGCAGCCTCGCCGAGCGCGACAACGCGCGCATCGAGCACTGGTCGGAGTTCCCGCGCGGCGGCCACTTCGCGGCGATGGAGGTGCCGGACGACGTCGTCGCCGACCTGCGGGTCTTCTTCGGCTGAGCCGCGCGCGCGGCGTCAGCGCGAGGTCGAGCGCAGGTGCTCGTCCAGGGTCCGGAAGACGACGTCCGACCCTCCGTCCCAGTGTGGCACGGGGTCCGCCTGGCCCGGCGTCGGAGCGTAGAGCCACCACAGGTTCCCCCAGGGGTCCGCCATCCGGGCGAGGGTGAGCTCGCCGTAGAACGGACTGGGTGGCGTGACCACCCGAGCTCCCCGCTCCCCGGCCGGGTTGAGCACGACGTCGAGGTCGGAGACCCAGAGCTGAAAGAAGCCGGCCGGACGGGCCAGCCCTCCTGGACGTCGGCCAGGAGCAGCAGCGAGTCCCCGACCCGGACCTCGGCATGGATGAGCGACCCCGCGGGGGTGGCGGCCCGGGCTTCGATGTTCTCCTGGGCACCGAAGACGTCCTCGCAGAACGCGATGAGGTCGGCAGCGCCGTCGACGATGACGAAGGGGTTGAGGGAGCGGCCTCGGCCGGTGATGTCGGGACCCGCGAGCACCGGAGTCGTATCGGTCATGGTCGCGAGGCTAGGCGGCGCCGCCCACAGGGCACGGCTGGTCGTCGTCCGGCACCCGGCCCCGTCGAGGCCGGCGCGGGCGTGATGGAATCGACGGGTGCTCACCCGACCCCGCACCCGCTTCGACCTGGTCCCCCGCCGCGTGCGCGTGCACGCCGTCCGTGAGCTGAGCGGCTCGCTGCGCCGCACCACGTTCCGCGACGTCGAGGGCGCCGACCCCGCCGCGCCGACGTCGCTCGCGGCGCTGCAGGCGCCCGGCCCGGAGGACCACGCCAAGGTCTTCCTGCCCGACCCCGCCACGGGCGAGCTACACGCCCCGACCCTGGCGGCCGACGGCGGGCTGCAGCGGCCCACGGGCGGCGTCTCGATCTCGCGCGACTACACGGTGCGCGCCACGCGGACGGCCGACGGCACCGACGGAGTCGCCGAGGCCGACGTCGACTGGGTGCTGCACGGCGACGACGGGCCGGCGTCCGTGTGGGCGGCGCGGGCCGCCGAGGGCGACGAGCTGGTGCTCGCCGGGCCGCGCGGCAGCGTCGGCGTGCCGGAGGGGGTCGGGCGGCTCACCCTCGTCGGTGATGAGACCGGCCTGCCCGCCCTGGCACGTTGGGTCGCGGCCGTCGGGCCGGACGTGCCCGTGACGGCGATCGTCGAGATCGGCGACGACGTCGACGACGCGCACGTCGAGGACGAGCTGGGCCGCGCCACCGTCGAGATCCTTTACCGCACCGACGGCCCGGGACAGGTGGAGGAGGCCGTGCGCTCGCTCGGCGGACTGGAGGACGACGAGCTCGTCGTCGGGCTCGGCGAGGCCGGCGACCTCGTGCCCGTGCGCCGCTACCTGCGGCGGGAGCTGGGCCTGCCGGCGGAGCAGGTCTCGATCTCGGGCTACTGGCGCCGCGGCGTCACCAACCTCGACCACCACCTGCCGCTGGACCCGAGCGACCCGGACTGAGCCCGCGATCGGTGTGGTCAGGTCGCGGCGTTCTCCGTCTCGCCGCGCAGGGCGTCGATCTGCTCCTGCAGGTTGCCGAGCAGCCGCGACACGTCCCCGGCGCCGGCGTCGGCGGCCTCGCCGGTCACGTGCTTGACCTCGGCGGAAGCCGCCTCGAGCGCCACCTGGGCGTCCTCCAGGGCGACGACCGCGCCGTCCTTCGAGTCCTTGGCCTTCTGGAGCGCCGCGCGGGCCTCATCGGTGGCGGCGGTCGCGGAGGCGACGGCGTCCGTGACGTCTCCGCTCAGTGCGGCGGGGAGCCCGGACACCTGCTCCTCCAGTCGCTGCAGGTCGTCCTCGATGGCTTCGGCCTGGCTCTGCGCGTCGGCGATGAACCGTTCGACGTCGGCGGGGGCGGAACAGGCGCCGAGCATCAGGGCGAGTGCGAGCAGGCTCGCTGCGGCAAGACGGGTCGTCGTCTTACCCTTCGTCGATGTCGTCGCTGACGTCATGGGCCGATTCTGCCCTGCGCGGTCACGCTCCCACAGGCCGTTCTCCACAGATGCTGTGGAGATCTTGCACACAGTGGGGGTCGCCGGCGCGTGTCCGGGCCGGTCACGGGGAGGGCCGGCCCGCCTCGTCATACTCCGTCCGTGCACGATCGACGGTCGGCAGGTTTTCCCCCGCCCAGTCGGCGAGCCCGGCGAAGAGGGGGGCGAGGCTGCGCCCGAGGTCGCTGATCTCGTACTCCACGCGCGGGGGAACCTCCGCGTAGTAGGTGCGCACGACGAGCCCGTCGCGCTCCAGCTGCCGCAGCCGCTGGGTGAGGACCTTGGGCGTGATCCGGTCGATCCGGCGCTCCAGCTCGACGAACCGGTGCCGGCCGTAGGTATGGAGGGACCACAGGATCGGCGTGGTCCACCGGCTGAAGACGATGTCCACGACTGGCGAGATCGGGCATGCCTGCCCGGGGTCGGTGCCCGCGGGCGCCGCGCGCCCGCCCGTCGCCGAGCCCGCCGATACTTTCCTGTAGGTACCTACTATCTCCACGTTGTTAGCGTCCCACGAGTCGCCCGATCACGGGCCTTCGACCGACCAGCACAGGGAGATCACCATGATCGTCGTGACAGGAGCGACCGGGAACGTCGGCGCGGAGCTCGTGCGGCTGCTCGCCCCGGGGGACGAGGAGGTCGTCGCGACCTCGCGCGGGATCTCGCCCAACCTCGTCCCGCTCGGCGTCGCGCACCGTCGGGCCGACCTCACGGTCGCGGAGAGCCTGCGGCCCGTGCTCGACGGCGCCCGCGCGCTCTTCCTGCAGGACGGCGGGCCCAGCGCCTCCGCGGTGGACCCGCAGCAGGTGCTCGACGCGGCCAAGGCCGGCGGCGTGACCCAGGTCGTGCTGCTGTCGTCCCAGGGGGTCCGCACGCGGCCGGGCTCGGCGTCCCACGGCGGCACCGGCCGGGCCTTCGAGGACGCGGTCCGCGGCTCGGGCATGGACTGGACCGTCCTGCGGCCCGGTGGCTTCGACTCGAACGCCTTCGCCTGGGCGGAGCCGGTGCGCCGCTCCCGCACGGTCGCCGCCCCGTTCGCGGACGTCGGGCTGCCGACCGTCGACCCGGCGGACATCGCGGAGGTCGCCGCGGCCGCGCTGCGCGAGCCCGGCCACGCCGGCCGGGAGTACGAGCTGACCGGCCCGGAGACGACGACGCCGCGGCAGCGTGCCGAGGCGATCGGTGCGGCGCTCGGGGAGCCCGTGGCGTTCGTCGAGCAGACCCGCGAGGAAGCCCGGGAGCAGCTGCTCGCGTTCATGCCCGCGCCGGTCGTCGAGACCACCCTGGCGATCCTCGGCGAGCCGACGCCCGACGAGCAGCAGGTGAGCCCGGACGTGGCGCGGGTGCTCGGCCGCCCGGCCCGATCGTTCGCCGAGTGGGCCCGGCAGCACGTGACCGCGTTCCGGTAGGCCCGGCCACGACATGCCCTGCCGAGGTTGGCGAAGCAGGGTCAGCGGGCGCCCAGGCGGCGGCTGATCTCGGCAGCCGCCCGGCCTGCGGACCGCGCGAGCTCGCCGCGGCGCCCGTCGTCGACGTCGTCGGACCAGAAGGTCAGCGCCACGCCCGCCACCGGGTAGCCCATGTGGTCGAGCGCGGCGTGCGCGACCGACGCGAGGCCGGTCGTGACCTCGCCGTCCTCCGTGGCGTGGCCGCGCCGGCGCACGTCGCGCAGCACCTCCCGTAGGTCGCGCAACGTGCGCGGCCCGACGCCGGTGCGGTCCGCGAGCGTGGCCGGCGTCGGGAACAGGGCCCGCACCTGCGCGACGGGCAGCAACGCGAGCACCGCCCGGCCGCTGGCGGTGAGATGGCTGGGGAGCCGGACGTCGACGTCGGTCACGAGCGACGGCCGGTGCGGCGCCCGCTGCTCCACCAGGTACAGCACCTCGCGCCCGTGGAGGACGGCGAGGTGCGCGCTCTCGCCCGTCGTCTCCACCAGCCGTGCGACCACCGGCCGCGCCAGCCGGGCGAGCGGAGCCTGCCGCGCGTACGCCGAGCCGAGGGACAGCGACGCCGTGCCGAGGCCGTACCGGTGCTCCTCCGGCAGGTGCGTCACGAACCCCTCGTCGACCAGCACCGACAGCAGGTGGTAGACGGTGGAGCGCGGCAGACCCAGGTGCTGTGCGACCGCCGCCGCGGGAGACGGCCCGGCCTGCGCGGCGAGGTAGGCGAGCACGCGCACGGCCTGGCGCGCGGCGGGCACGTCGCTCATCGCGGCACGTCGGAGCGCGAGGGGCACGCCGGGTGCGGTCGAGCGGCGGGTCGGAGCGGCTCTGCCATGGACGTCACGGTAGGGCCCGGGGCGAGATCGGCGCAGCCGCTCGGGTGGGCCGCCGATGCCGGAGCTACAGTGCTTGCAGCTCTGATGGCCGTGCAGCCCTGGGGGTGCTCGTGGAGTCGTCACCGCACGCCGCGCCGTCCCGCCGGGCCTTTCTCAGGTTCGGCGCACTCGGCCTCGTGGCCGGCGCTGCGGGCTGCTCACCGGGCGGCGGGCGCGAGTCGCCCTCCGCATCGGCGTCGTCGCAGGCGGAGGCCTCCGCGGGCGAGTGGACGGTCGTGTGGCAGGACGACTTCACCGAGGGCCTGGACACGGCGGTGTGGACCCCCGCGGACTACGGCGGCAACCGCGACCTCGGCGAGCTGCAGTACAACGACCCCGCGCTGGTGTCGGTCGAGGACGGGAACCTCGTCCTGCGCGCTCGGGCGTCGGGCCGCGACGGCTACGGCTTCGTCGCAGGGAGCGTCTCGTCGAAGGGCAAGCTGACCGTCGGCCCCTACGGGCGCCTCACCACGCGCCAGCTGCTGGGGCCCGGCACCGGGATCGGGTTCGCCGTCGCCCTGTACGGCGAGGACATCGACGAGGTCGGCTGGCCGGCGTGCGGCGAGATCGACGCCACCGAGGTCGCGCTGGCCCGACCGGACTCGCCCTTCGCCTCGATCCACGGCCCCGGCTACTCGGGCGGCTCCCCCATCTCCGCCACCGGGAACGTCCCGTCGCTCGTGGACCGGTGGGCGGAGCACACGCTGGACTGGGAGCCGTCGCGTATCGCGTGGGCGATCGACGGGCAGGAGTACCAGGTGGCCGAGGCCTCCGACCCACGGGCGGCGGGCGGTTGGCCCTTCGACCAGCCGTTCTTCGTCACCCTCGTCATGACGGTGGGCTCCGACCTGTCCGGGCCGGTCGATCTCGAGACCTGGCCCCGCGACGGCACCGGCGAACCGACCGACTCCTACGCCGCCGTGGACCTCGTGCGGTTCGAGCAGAGAACGGTGTCCTGAGGATATCAAGAGCTTCCCTCAGTTGGCTTGTGAGGCCAGCACCCCCTTTGTATCGTCGAGGTGAAGTCTCCCCACGCGCGGCACGCCGCTGAACGAGCGGGCCGGGCACCGCCTCGGGTTGACGACACCGACAACGATGCCGCCGCCTCCAGACGATCTGGACGGACATGAAGACACGAAGCCTGACCTCAAAGACGATGGCCGCACTGACGGTGGCGGGGGTGATGAGCTTCGGGCTGACAGCACCAGCGATCGCCGCCGTCGATGACGAACCCTGGATGGACACCTCCCTGTCGCCGGACGAACGCGCCGACCTCCTGGTGGCCGAGCTGACCCTGGAGGAGAAGGCGACGGTCCTCATCCAGTCCGGAGGGCCGGGGCTGCCGGAGTACGGAGTCCCCGGCATCCGGGGCAAGGACGGCTGCTGCGGCGTCGCGACGACCGACACGGAGTCGACTGCGCTGCCCGTCGGCATCGCGCTCGCCTCCACGTTCAACACCGACGCGGCGGACGCCTACGGGGCAGTCGCGGGCAACGAGACCCGGTACTTCGGCTTCAACGGGCTGGCAGGGCCGACGATGGACCTGCTCACGACCCCGCTCAACGGCCGCATGTGGGAGGCCTTCGGTGAGGACCCGCTGGTCAGTGGGTCCATCGCCGCAGCCCAGACCAGCGGCACGCAGAGCGAGGAGGTCTACACCATCGTCAAGCACTACAACCTGAACAACCAGGAGACCCGACGCGGCCACGTCGACGCGGTCATCGACGAGAGACCCCTGCAGGAGGTGTACACCAGGCCCTGGGAGAAGGTGGTGCAGGATGCCGATGCCGGGTCCGTGATGTGCGCCTTCAACAAGGTCAACGGGGAGTACTCGTGCGGCAACGACGAGCTGCTCAACGGGATCCTCAAGGACCAGCTCGGGTTCAAGGGCTACGTGTCGTCGGACTTCAACGCCGTGCACTCGTTCGAGGACTACGAGGCGGGCCTGGACGTGGCGGGGCCGGACGTGCAGTACTCCGGTGAGAACCTCGTGCAGGCGGTGCAGGACGGCCTCGTCTCCGAGGAACGGGTGACCGACGCCGCGCGGCGCGTGCTGCGCACGTTCTTCGCGTTCGGCATCATCGACAACCCGCCCCCGGGTTCCTTCGAGTACCCCCAGCCGGAGTCCACACCGCTGGACCAGGAGGCGATCGACGAGCACTCCGCGGTCGCTCGCAGCGTCGGCGACGAGTCGGCGGTGCTGCTGGCGAACGACGACGCCCTCCCGCTGGACGAGAGCGACGGGTCGATCGCCGTGATCGGCGCCGACGCGGACCACTACATCGACGGCGGTGGCAGCGGCGCGATCCAGTACCCCGCGCAGCTGACCACGATCCTCGACGGGATCACCGAGCGGGCCGAGACCGACGTCACCTATGCGCAGGGCACCGACCCCGTGTCGTTGTCCGGCACGCTGCCCGGACCTGTGCCGGTGCCGTCGTCGGTCCTCACTCCCTCGAGCGGCGCGGACGAGCAGGGCCTGAGCGGCTTCTACTTCCTGGGCACCGGGTTCCCCGGGCAGCCGGAGCTCATCCGCACCGACGAGCAGGTGGACTGGCGGAGCGGCATCTCCCAGGACACGATCAACACCTCCCAGGTGCCCAGCCCCGGCACGCAGTTCGCCGTGCAGCCGATCTCGGTGGTCTGGAGCGGCACCCTGACCGCCCCGGCGACGGGCACCTACGAGCTGTCGCTCAGCCACCTCGGCAGGGCGAAGCTGCTGGTGGACCGGGAGCAGCTCCTCGACGACCCGGGGACGACCTACGGCACCCAGTCGGTGTCCGTCGACCTCGAGGAGGGCGAGGAGTACTTCGTCGAGGTGAGCTACGAGACGAACGCTCCCAACCAGTTCAACGGCGGCCTGAACGACCAGCCCGGTGCGATGATCCGGTTCGGCTGGACCCCGCCGGAAGGTGAGATCGCGAACCCCACGATCGACGAGGCGGTCGAGGCCGCGGCGGAGGCCGACACGGCGGTCGTCGTCGCTCGCGACTACACCGGCGAGGCTGCCGATCGCGGCACGCTGACCCTGCCGGAGGACCAGGACGCGCTGATCGAGGCGGTCTCCGAGGTCAACGACAACACGATCGTCGTGCTGGCCACCAGCGGCCCGGTCACGATGCCATGGCTCGACGACGTCGAGGCCGTGCTCGAGGCCTGGTATCCGGGCCAGACGCAGGGCGAGTCCGTCGCCGCCGTGCTCTTCGGCGACGTCGCACCCTCCGGGAAGCTGCCCGTCACGTTCCCGGTCGACCAGGACCAGCTCGAGGAGGTCGGCATCAAGGATCCGTTCCTGCAGATCGACGAGGTGGATCCGACCACCGAGTACACCGACGGCATCTACGTGGGGTACAAGGCCTACATCGAGCACGGGGCCACGCCCCTGTTCCCGTTCGGCCACGGGCTGTCGTACACCTCGTTCGGGTACGAGGACGCCGTGTCCGCGCCGCCCGTGGATCCGCAGGGCACGGATCCCGTCGCGACCACCGCGACGGCGACCGTGACCAACACGGGTGCCGCCGCCGCCACCGAGGTCGTCCAGGCCTACGTGGGGAATCTGCCCACCGACGCCGTGGAGACACCCGACCTCGCGCTGGCGGGCTTCGAGCGCGTCAGCCTCGAGCCCGGCGAGAGCGCCGAGGTGGAGGTCCCGATCGACCGCAGGTCCCTGCAGTACTGGGACGTCGACGCCGGCGAGTGGGTGACGCCCACCGGGACGGTGCCCCTGCTCGTCGGTAGCTCGTCCGCCGACATCCGGGCGACCGGCGAGCTGGTCGTGCCCGCGGACACGACGGCACCGAGCGTCGAGATCACGGCCGACCCGGAGGACCCGGACGGCAGGCGGGGCTGGTACACGACGCCGGTGAGCCTGGAGTTCTCGGCGACCGACGACCAGGACCCGGACCCCCTGGTGGAGGTCAGGGTCAACGGCGGGGACTTCGCCGAGCAGGACGGCCCGCTGGTGCTCGAGGACGACGGGGTCTACCGGGTGGTCGCGCGTGCGACCGACGCGGCCGGCAACGTCTCGGAACGGACGAGGATCAGGATCAAGATCGATCAAACCCCGCCGGAGGTCACCGCCGAGCGCACGCGCTCGCGGTTCCTCGTCCGGATCGAGGCGACCGACGAGGTCTCCGGAGTCGCGAGGGTCCAGTTCCGCTACCGGATCGAGGCGGGTCGGCGGGACATCACGACCCCGTGGTCCGACACGGGCGGTCGGCCCGTCTTCGACCTGCCGGGTCGCAGCATCACCCTCCAGTACCGGGCGATCGACAGGGCTGGGAACGTCAGCGAGGTGGGTTCGCGCCGGTGACGTCGGGGGGCCCGTCTGGGATCCCAGACGGAACCTCCGTCGCCGCCCTGTCGGGGGCGCCGTGCCGCGGTGTGTGCTGGCGAGATGACAGCGTCGACACACCCCGCGGCCGTCCCCGGCCGCCCTGCTCCGGGCCCGACGGCGGGTCCTTCCCCCACGCCCGACCGCGCGCTCCGGGTGGTCGAGGTGGGCGAAGGGCCGCTGACGATCGAGGACGTGGTCGACGTCGCTCGCCGCGGCGCGCCCGTGCGCCTCACCGACCGAGCGCTGGCCGCGATGGCTGCAAGCCGCGCCGTCGTCGAGTCCCTGGCCGACGACGACCGCCCGCACTACGGCGTGTCCACCGGGTTCGGCGCGCTCGCCCGCCGGCACATCCCCACCGAGAAGCGGGCTCAGCTACAGCTGAGCCTGGTGCGCTCGCACGCCGCCGGCGCCGGCCCCGAGGTGGAGCGCGAGGTGGTGCGGGCCCTGCAGCTGCTGCGGCTCGCCACCCTCGCCACCGGTCGCACGGGCGCGCGGCCCGTCGTGGCGGAGACGTACGCGGCGATGCTGAACGCGCAGGTCACGCCCGTCGTGCACGAGTACGGTTCGCTCGGATGCTCGGGAGACCTGGCGCCGCTGGCGCACGTCGCGCTCGCCGCGCTCGGCGAGGGTCGGGCGCGCGACGCCGACGGGGAGCTGCGGGACGGCGGGGAGGCGCTCGCGGCCGCGGGCATCGCGCCGCTGGAGCTGCGCGAGAAGGAAGGCCTCGCCCTCATCAACGGCACCGACGGCATGCTCGGGATGCTGTGCCTCGCCCTCGACGACCTACGGCGCCTGCTCGCGACGGCGGACGTCGCGGCCGCGTCCAGCGTGGAGGCGCTGCTCGGCTCTGACGCGCCGTTCGCCGCGGACCTGGTCGGCATGCGCCCGCACCCCGGCCAGGCGGCGTCGGCCGCGAACCTGCGCGCGCTGCTCGCGGGCTCGCCGGTCGTGGCGAGCCATCGCACCCTCGACGCCGACGGGCGGCCCGAGTGCACGCGGGTGCAGGACGCGTACTCGCTGCGCTGCGCCCCGCAGGTGCACGGCGCGGCGCGGGACACCGTCGACCACGCATCGACCGTCGCCGGCCGCGAGCTGGCATCGGCCATCGACAACCCCGTCGTCACGGTGGACGGGCGGGTCGAGTCCAACGGCAACTTCCACGGGGCGCCCGTCGCGTACGTGCTGGACTTCCTCGCCATCGCGGCGGCCGACGTCGCGTCCATGAGCGAGCGGCGCACCGACCGGTTCCTCGACGTCGCGCGCAACGAGGGGCTGCCCGCCTTCCTCGCCGACGACCCGGGCGTCGACTCCGGGCTGATGATCGCCCAGTACACGGCGGCCGGGATCGTCTCGGAGCTCAAGCGCCTCGCCGCGCCGGCGAGCGTCGACTCCATCCCGTCGTCGGCGATGCAGGAGGACCACGTCTCCATGGGCTGGGCCGCGGCGCGCAAGCTGCGCCGGTCGGTCGACGGGCTCGGCCGCGTGCTCGCCATCGAGCTCATGACCGCCGCGCGCGCCCTCGACCTCCGCCTCGCCCAGTTGTCAGGGCCACATGAGGGTATTTCCGCGCGTGATCCTGACAACTCTCAGGCCTCAGAGTTGTCAGGGCCACGCGTAGGTATTCCTGGGCCTGGTCCTGACAGGTCGCTGCGAGGAACGAGGGCCGTGCACGACCTGCTGCGCCGCGCCGTCCCCGGGCCGGGCCCGGACCGATTCCTCGCCCCCGAGATCGACGCGGTGACGCGGCTCGTCGCCGACGGCGAGGTCGTCGGGGCCGCGAGCGCCGCCGTCGGCCCGCTCCACTGACCCCTCGCTGAAGGAGACGACGATGTCCCACGCCATGTCCTACGACCGGGGGACCCCCGTCCCCGTGCGCGCGCCGCGCGGCACGACGCTCACCGCCCGCAGCTGGCAGACCGAGGCCCCGCTGCGGATGCTCATGAACAACCTGGACCCGGAGGTGGCGGAGCGCCCCGACGACCTCGTCGTCTACGGCGGCACCGGCCGCGCCGCGCGCGACTGGCCGAGCTACCACGCCATCGTCCGCACCCTCACGACGCTCGCCGACGACGAGACGCTGCTCGTCCAGTCCGGCAAGCCCGTCGGCGTGCTGCGCACCCACGAGTGGGCGCCGCGGGTGCTGATCGCCAACAGCAACCTCGTGGGGGACTGGGCGACGTGGCCCGAGTTCCGTCGGCTCGAGGCGCAGGGCCTGACGATGTACGGGCAGATGACGGCCGGCTCGTGGATCTACATCGGCGCGCAGGGCATCCTCCAGGGCACGTACGAGACCCTCGCCGCGGTGGCGGTGAAGAAGTTCGGCGGGACGCTCGCCGGCACGCTCACCCTCACCGGCGGCTGCGGCGGCATGGGCGGCGCCCAACCGCTCGCCGTCACGCTCAACGGTGGCGTGTGCCTGGTGGTCGACGTCGACCGCTCGCGCCTGGAGCGCCGCGTGCGCGAGCGCTACCTCGACGAGGTGGCCGACGACCTGGACGACGCCGTCCGCCGGGTCGAGGCGGCGCGCACGCAGAGGCGCGCGTTGTCCGTCGGCGTGGTCGGCAACAGCGCGCACGTGGTGCCGGAGCTGCTCAAGCGCGGCGTCGAGGTCGACGTCGTCACCGACCAGACGTCGGCGCACGACCCGCTCTCGTACCTGCCGCTCGGCGTCTCCGTCGAGGAGTGGGCCGACTACGCCGCCGCCAAGCCCGAGGAGTTCACCGACCGGGCGCGCGAGTCGATGGCGCGGCACGTGGAGGGCATGGTCGGCTTCCTTGACGCGGGCGCGGAGGTGTTCGACTACGGCAACTCGATCCGCGACGAGGCGCGCCGCGGAGGCTTCGACCGAGCCTTCGACTTCCCCGGCTTCGTCCCCGCGTACATCCGGCCCCTGTTCGCGGAGGGCAAGGGGCCGTTCCGGTGGGCCGCGCTCTCCGGCGACCCGCGCGACATCGCCGCCACGGACCGCGCGGTGCTGGACCTGTTCGACGACGACCACCTGCACCGCTGGATCCGCGCCGCCCAGGAGCGCGTCGCGTTCCAGGGGCTGCCGGCGCGGATCTGCTGGCTCGGGCACGGCGAGCGCGACCGCGCCGGCCTGGCGTTCAACGACCTCGTGGCCTCGGGGGAGGTGCGCGCGCCGCTCGTCATCGGTCGTGACCACCTCGACTCCGGGTCCGTCGCTTCGCCGTACCGGGAGACGGAGGGCATGGCCGACGGCTCCGACGCCATCGCCGACTGGCCGCTGCTCAACGCGCTCACCGCCGCGTCGTCGGGCGCCACGTGGGTGTCGCTGCACCAGGGCGGCGGTGTCGGGATGGGGCGGTCGATCCACGCCGGGCAGGTGTCCGTCGCGGACGGCACGCCGCTCGCGGCGCAGAAGCTCGCGCGGGTGCTGTCCAACGACCCGGGGCTCGGCGTCCTGCGGCACGTCGACGCCGGGTACGACGACGCCGCCCGCGCCGCCGAGCGTGGCGGGTTGCGCGTGCCCATGCTGGAGGGCGTGGACCCCGAGCGGGAGGCGTGACCGTGCGCGAGGTGGAGCACCCGGGAGGATCGCACCCGGCGACCCTGATCCTCGGGATCGGCGAGCTGACCGCCAACTCCCCGTCGCTCGGGGTCGACGGCGAACCGGCAGGCGTCGTGCGCGACGCCGCACTCCTGCTCGACGGCGGCCGCGTCGCGTGGGCCGGCCCGGAGCGCTCGTGCGCGGAGGGCGTCGAGGAGGCGCTCGGCCGCGCACCCGACCGCGTCGTCGGGGTGGAGGGGCGCGCCGTCGTGCCCGGGTTCGTGGACAGCCACACCCACCTCGTCTTCGCGGGCGACCGGTCGGCCGAGTTCGAGGCCCGCATGGCCGGCCGCCCGTACGCGGCGGGTGGCATCCGCACCACCGTCGCCGCCACGCGGGCGGCGTCCGACGACGAGCTGCGGGCCGGCCTGGCGCGGCACGTCGCGGAGGCGCTGGCCCAGGGCACGACCACGCTCGAGGTGAAGAGCGGCTACGGCCTCACCGTGGCCGACGAGGAGCGCGCGGTACGCATCGCGGGGGAGGTCACCGAGGAGGTGACGTTCCTCGGCGCGCACGTGGTGCCCGCCGAGTTCGACGGGCGCGCCGACGCGTACGTCGACCTGGTCTGCGGCGACATGCTCGCCGCGTGCGCCCCGCACGCTCGGTGGGTCGACGTCTTCTGCGAGAAGGGCGCCTTCACCCCCGAGCAGGCCCGCCGCGTGCTGGAGGCCGGCGCGGCCGCCGGGCTCGGCGTGCGGGTGCACGCCAACCAGCTCGGC
This sequence comes from Isoptericola sp. Y541, assembly GCF_059445465.1. Taxonomy (NCBI): domain Bacteria; kingdom Bacillati; phylum Actinomycetota; class Actinomycetes; order Micrococcales; family Promicromonosporaceae; genus Isoptericola; species Isoptericola sp. Y541. Next base: position 81,026 of record NZ_JCAIUJ010000005.1, read on the forward strand.
CCCGGCGAGGGCGTGCGGCTCGCCGTCGACCTCGGCGCGGCCGCCGTCGACCACTGCACGTACCTGTCCGACGACGACGTCGCGGCGCTCGCGGGGTCATGGGCAGGCTCGGACGGGGCCGGGCAGGGGACTGTCGCCACGCTGCTGCCCGGCGTCGAGTTCTCCACCCGGCAGCCGTACCCCGACGCCCGGCGGCTGCTCGACGCGGGCGCCGTCGTCGCGCTGGCCAGCGACTGCAACCCCGGTTCGTCGTACACGAGCTCGATGCCGCTCATGGTGGTGCTCGCGGTTCGCGAGATGGGCATGACTGTCGCCGAGGCCGTCTGGGCCGCGACCGCCGGCGGGGCCCGTGCGCTGCGCCGCGACGACGTCGGGCACCTCGCGCCCGGCGCCCGCGCCGACGTCGTCGTCCTCGACGCGCCGTCGCGCACCCACCTCGCCTACCGCCCCGGCGTCCCGCTGGTGCACGCCGTCTGGAAGGACGGGCACCCGTCGAGGTAGTTCCGTGCTCCGCGAGGTAGTTCAGCTTGGCCCCCACCGTCGTCGTCTCGCCGCCGCGGAACTACCTCGCCGATTTTCGGACTACCTCGCGGAGAACGGAACTACCTCGCCGGGTCTTGGACTACCTCGCCGGGTCTTGGACTACCTCGCCGAGTTCTGGACTACCTCGGCGGTGGGCGAGGCCGGCGAGGACCTCCAGGACGCAGAGGGCGGCGAGGCGGACGGTGCGGCCGTCGGGGGCGTCGGCGGTGGCGTCCACCTCGGCGATGTCGACGGACCGGACGCGCGGGTCGCTGACGATCTCGCGGACGAGTGCGCGCAGCTCCCAGGCCGCGAGGCCGCCGGGCACGCTCGCGGGGCAGCCGGGGGCGACGGAGCGGTCGCAGACGTCGACGTCGACGTCCAGGTGGATCGGCCCGCCCGCGGCCCCGGCGACGGTGAGGGCCTTGCGGACGACGGCGTCGAGCCGGCCCGGGCCGTTGCGGTGGAGCAGCCGTCGCAGGTCGTCGAGCGTCACGACGGTGATGCCGAGGTCCCGCGCCCGGCGCGCGTAGGCCGCCGAGTTCGCGAAGTCTGCGATGCCGATCTGGACGATCCGCGCCGGGTCCAGGCCCGCCTCGATCAGCCGCCGCACGGGGGAGCCGTTGGACACGCCGTCGCGCAGGTCGAAGTGTGCGTCGAGGGTGATCAGCCCGGCGGTCGAGAGGTCCTCGCCCCACGCACCGAGTGCGACCGGGACGGTCAGGGCGTTGTCGCCGCCGAGCGCGACGACGGCGCGCGCACCCGCCAGCGCGTCGGCGACGGCGGCCCGGGCGCGGGCCTCGCCGTCCGGGCCGTCGGGCTCGCTGACGTCGCCGTGGTCGACGACGGCGAGCTCGTCCGGGTCGACGTGCTCCTGCTCGACCGGCGGGTGTGGTCTCGACAGGCTCGACCGACGAGACATCAGCGCGGGGCTGTAGCGGCGCAGGGCGTCGCGCACGGCGGCGGGCGTGGCGTGCGCGCCCGTCGGCGACAACGACGTGCGCCAGGTGGGGACGCCGAGCAGGGCGAGGTCGGCGGGCGACTTGTCAGGCGTCGTCGCAGGCCACCCGCCCGCTCGAGGCCAGAGGGGGTCGTGGGGCAGGGAGGCGTCGGTCACGTGGCGACCGTACGGCGGACATGAGGCGGCTCACACCCTCTGGGCGGCGCGTCGTGTCCCTGCTAGGGTGCGGAATTCGTGGATTCGATACGTCCCTTCGATCATGTCGATCAATCCGGTCGCCTGATCACCCCGATTCTCGATCGTTCTGGGAGCACCCGTGGCCTGCAGCGTCCCCGTGAGGCACCTCCTCATCGCGCGCCTCGACGTCGACTTCGGTCGCGTCGCCAGCGCGCTGTGTCGCTGACCCTTCGCTGACCCGCCGACGCCGTCGTCGGCGGTCGCGCCTGCGCTGGCCCGTCGGGCACTGCTGCGCCGGGCACCTCCTGCCCCCCGATCCACACCCCTCGTGGGCGACGTCCGCCCACCCACTGGCGCCGTACGGCGGCGCCCAGGCGAAAGGTTTCCTCGTGTCCTCCGCAACCGCCAAGATCCCCGGCGCGGAACCCCGCGCCCGCAAGGGTCTGCGCTTCCCGTCGTTCTCGGTCCAGATCTTGCTGGGCCTCGGCCTGGGCGTGCTGCTCGGCTGGCTCGCGCTGTCCATGGGCCCGCAGGCGGATGGTGAGACGCCGAACGGGCTCACCACGACGCTCGACACCATCGGCTCGTCGTTCGTCACGCTGCTCAAGGCCGTGGTGCCGCCGCTGATCTTCACCGCGATCGTCGCGTCGATCGCCAACCTGCGCACCGTCACCAACGCCGCCCGCCTGGCCGGCCAGACGCTGCTCTGGTTCGCGATCACCGCCGCGATCTCCGTGGCGATCGGCATCGGCCTGGGCCTGATCTTCCAGCCCGGCCACAACACGTCCCTGTCCACCGCTGACGGCGCCGCGCCGTCCAGCACCGGCACCTGGCTGGACTTCCTCAACGGCCTCATCCCGACCAACGTGCTGGGCCTGGGCGCCTCGACCTCGGTCGAGGCCGGCGCGGACGGCGCGCTGAGCGCCGAGACCGGCATCAGCTTCAACGTGCTGCAGATCCTCGTGGTCGCGCTCGTCATCGGCATCGCCGCGCTGAAGTCCGGCGCCAAGGCCGACCCGTTCCTCGCGTTCAACCGCTCGGCGCTCTCCATCGTGCAGAAGGTGCTGTGGTGGATCATCCGCCTCGCCCCGCTGGGCACGATGGGCCTCATCGGCAACGCGGTCGCCGCGTACGGCTGGGAGTCGCTGCGTTCGCTCGGGTCGTTCGCGGTGGCGATCTACGTGGGCCTCGCGCTCGTGCTGTTCGTCGTCTACCCGGTGCTGCTCAAGGTCAACGGCCTCGGCGTCATCGCCTGGTTCAAGGGCGCGTGGCCCGCGATCCAGCTCGGGTTCGTCTCCCGATCCTCGGTGGGCACGATGCCGGTGACGCAGCGCGTCACGGAGCGCAACCTCGGCGTGCCGAGCGAATACGCGTCGTTCGCGGTGCCGCTGGGTGCCACCACCAAGATGGACGGCTGCGCCTCGATCTACCCGGCGATCTCCGCGATCTTCGTCGCGCAGATCTTCGGCGTCGACCTGTCGGTCGGCGACTACCTGCTCATCGCGTTCGTGTCGGTCGTGGGCTCCGCCGCGACGGCGGGCCTCACCGGCGCCATGGTCATGCTGACCCTGACGCTGTCCACCCTCGGGCTGCCGCTCGCGGGCGTGGGCCTGCTGCTCGCCGTCGACCCGATCCTCGACATGGGCCGCACCGCGGTGAACGTCGCGGGCCAGACGCTGGTGCCGGCCATCGTCGCCAAGCGTGAGGGCATCCTCGACCTCGAGCAGTTCCGCGCCGCGTCGGCGGAGAACCTCTTCGAGGACGACGACGCCGAGGGCGCCGAGGCGACCGACGCCGCGCAGGACGACCCTTCGACCGGCCCAGGGGAGTCCGGTGGGCAGGACGGACGCGAGCTGGCGGAGGCCGGGACGCGCGCCTGACGCCGCCGGTGAGGGCCCGGCGGTCGAACCCGCCGGGCTCTCACCCGCCCCTCACCCGCCCTCACCCGCCCTCACCCGAGGTCGACGACGACCTTCACGTCGTCGCTCGGGGTGAACGCCTCCGCGGCCCGCTCGAGGGGCAGCCGGCGGGTGACGAGGCGCCGCAGCCAGTCCGGGTCGGTGCGGGCGAGCACCTCCGCCCCCTCGCGGTAGTGCCCGAGGTTGGCGTTGACCGACCCGACGACGGCGTCGTTCTCGAGCACGATCTCCCGGTTGGCCGCCCCCGCGTCGAACCGCAGGTGACGTCCGGTGGGCGTGACGCTCGTCAGGCACGTGACCCCGTAGGTCCCGGTCGCGGACAGGGCCTCGAGCACGACGGAGCTCGCGCCGGTCGCCTCGATCACGACGTCGGGCTGCACGTCGTCCGCGATCTCGTCGACGGACGCGCTGTGGTAGACGGCGCCGAGATCGCGCACCAGGTCCGGCTTGGGGCCGGTGGTGACGCGGTCCAGCACGTGCACCTCGAGGCCCTGCTGGACGCCGATCAGCGCGGCCAGCAAGCCGATCGGCCCGGCCCCGGTCACCAGGGCGGTCCGTGGCTCGAACCACGCGCGTTCGCCCACGGCCCACACCTGTTCCCATGCCTTGACCACGACGGTCGTGGGTTCCAGCAGCATGCCGACCTCCTCGAGCGCGGGGTCGAGGCGGACGGCGTAGTCGGCCTCGACCGTCCAGGTCTGGCTCGCGTACCCGTCGAGGCCCTTGATGCCCCGTTCGGTGTACCGACCGTTGCGGCACATGTCGAACTGGCCCCTCGCGCACGCGCCGCACGGTTCCGGGTCGGGGCGTCGCACGACGCCGACCACGAGGTCGCCCGGCGAGAAGCCGCTGCCCGCCGGCGCGTCGCGCACTCGGCCGAGGGACTCGTGCCCGAGGACCAGCCGGTCGCGCCCCGGCGGTGGCGTCCCGTACTCCCCGGCGGCGATCTCGCGGTCGGTGGCGCACACGCCGACGGCGATCCCGTCGACGAGGAGCTCCCCGGCCTCCGGCCGGGGGTCCGGTACGTCCGTCACGGCGAGCGAGCCGGCCTGCTCCGGCACGACGGTCAGTGCTCTCATCGGTCGTCCTCCTGTGTGGTGGAGTCCCCTCCGGAGCCGCGCAGCGTGCGCGCGGCGTTGACGAGCCCCACGTGGCTGAACGCCTGCGGCACGTTGCCCAGCTGGCGCGAGGTGCGCGGGTCGTACTCCTCGCTGAGCAGGCCCAGGTCGTTGCGCAGCGTCAGCAGGCGCTCGAAGAGCGCGACCGCCTCGTCCTCCCGGCCGATGCCGTGCAGCGCGTCGACCAGCCAGAAGCTGCAGGCCACGAACGTGCCCTCGCGCCCCGGGAGGCCGTCGACGCGGTCGTCGAGGTGGGTCTGGTAGCGCAGGAGCAGCCCGTCCTCGGTCAGCTCGCGCTGCACGGCGTCGACCGTACCGAGGACACGCGGGTCGTCCCACGGCAGGAACCCGACCTTCGGGATCAGCAGGAGTGCGGCGTCGAGCCCGTCGGAGCCGTAGAACTGGGTGAAGGTGTTGCGGTCCCGGTCGTAACCGCGACGGCACACGTCGGCGTGGATGGTCTCGGCGAGGCCGCGCCAGCGGGGCGCCGGCCCGTCGAGCCCGTACGCCTCCACGGCTCGGGCGGCCCGGTCGACGCCGGCCCAGGCCATGACCCTCGAGTGCACGAAGGCGCGCCGCGGGCCCCGCACCTCCCACAGGCCGTTGTCGAGGTCGTCCCAGTGCCCCTCGAGGAAGTCGAGCAGCGTGCGCTGCAGCGCCCACGCGTCGTCGGTGGGCGCGAGCCCCGCCTCGCGGCCGACGTGCAGGCTGTCGAGCACCTCGCCCCACACGTCGAGCTGGAACTGCTCGGCCGCCGCGTTGCCGACGCGCACGGGCGCCGAGCCCTCGTAGCCCGGCAGCCAGTCGATGGTGAGCTCGGGGATACGACGCCGGCCGTCGATGCCGTACATGATCTGCAGGTCGGCCGGGTCGCCGGCGATCGCCCGCAGCAGCCACTCGCGCCACGCGCGCGCCTCGGCCACGTAGCCGGTGCCGAGCAGCGCCTGCAGCGTGAACGTGGCGTCGCGCAGCCAGCAGAAGCGGTAGTCCCAGTTGCGGGTGCCGCCGAGCTGCTCGGGCAGCGACGTCGTCGCCGCGGCGAAGATACCTCCGCTGGGTGCGTACGTCAGGGCCTTGAGCGTCACGAGCGAGCGCCGTACCGCGTCCTCCCAGCGTCCGCGGTAGCGGGCCCGGGACACCCACTCGGTCCAGAAGCCTTCGGTCTCGCGCTGGGCACGGTCGGCGTTCTCGGTGCGCGGACGGGGCCGGTACGACGGGTGGTACGTGAGGACGAACGGGACCCGCTGGCCCGCGGACACCTCGAACCGGGCCCGGACGGAGCGCTCCTCGTGCACGACCTCGACCGGGGTGTCGAGCTGCAGGGCGTCGGGGCCGGCGACCGTCGAGATGTCGGTGCCGTCGATCGTGGTCCACGGCGCGACCGACCCGTAGTCGAACCGCGGCCGTAGCTCGGTCGCCATGCTCACGCGCCCGCTCACGCCCTCGACGATGCGCACGACGTCGGGCACGCCGTCGCGGGGCGGCATGAGGTCGATGACGCGGACCGTCCCGTCAGGCGTGGTCCACTCGCTCTCCAGGACGAGGGTGTCCCCGCGGTAGCGCCGGGTGGTGCACGGCCCGCCGCTCGCCGGTGACAACCGCCAGAACCCGTGCTCCGGCCCGCCGAGCAGCGCCGCGAAGCAGGCGGGCGAGTCCAGGCGGGGTAGGCACAGCCAGCCGATCGAGCCGTCCCTGCCGACGAGGGCTGTGGTGTGTAGGTCCCCGATGATCCCGTAGTCCTCGATGTGCTGCGCCACCCCATGAGTGTGGTGCGCCGTGACCCTCCTCGCAGGCGGGACGGCGGCGTCAGCGCAGGCCGTACACCGGGATCGTGTCGTCGGTGGCGAAGGTGTCGGTCATCCACAGCATCGAGCGGTACGCCCACCGGGTGGTGAAGCTCCAGTCCCGCATCCGGAGGCGCGCGGGCGACTGCGGCGCCAGGAACGGGCCGGCGTTTCCCGACCGCGCGACCTTGGTCGGCTTCCGCATGCGGCGGTCGTAGGCCGCGAACGCCACCGCGTGGTCGCCATGCGCGGCGACCAGCTCGCCCGCGAGCACGTAGGCGCCGACGAGGGAGAGCCCGGTGCCGAAGCCGCCGAGCGTGTTCGCGTGCCCGGCGTCGCCGACGAGGGCCACCCGCCCGCGCGTCGACGACGTCATGCGGGTGCGGGCCAGCGCGTCGAGGTAGAAATCGGGCGCCTCGCGGGCGGCGGCGAGCGCGGCGGGGACGCGCCACCCGACGCCGTCGAAGGCAGCCTCGAGGAACGCGCGCTGGGAGGCGACGTCGTGGCGGTCATAGGCAGGGCCCTGACCTCGGGCACCCGGCGCGCTGAAGACGAACAGGCTCGGCGCCTTCTGGCCGCCCAGCAGCGCCAGCCGCCCGGGTGTGTTGTACCCGTAGGCGACGCCGCGGCCGTCCGGCAGCCGGGTCTCAAGGTCGTCGAGCGGCGCGTTCGCCCCCGCGACCGCGTAGTAGTACCCGAGGTTCTGCACGAACTCCTCCTCGGGGCCGAACGCGAGCCGCCGCACGGCGGAGTGCATGCCGTCCGCCCCGATCACGAGGTCGAAGCGCTCGCTCTGCCGGTGCGCGAAGGAGACCTGCACCCCGGCCGTCGCCTCGCCCATCGCGACGATCTCGTCGCCGTACACGTACTCCGCGTCGGCGGCGCTGTGCTCCAGCAGGATGCCGGCGAGGTCGCCGCGCAGGATCTCGACGTCGCCGCCGATGAACTCGCCGGGGATCACTGCGCGGACCCGGTCGTGCGCGTCGACCATGCGCCAGTCCGTCTTGGCGGTCTGGCGCGCACGGACGTCGTCGAGGATCCCCATGCGGGTCAGCACGTCGTGGTGCGTGCGGCCCTTGAAGTCGACGGCCTGCCCGCCGGGCCGGGGTGCGGGCGCCTTCTCGACGACCGTGACGTCGAAGCCGTTGCGGCCCAGCCAGCGCGCGAGCGCCGGGCCGGCGATGCTCGCGCCCGAGATGAGGATCTTCGTGGTGGCCATGATGCCCCTCCATTAATCGCGTCCTGTAGACACAGTAGGGCACCGCGTACGATGGACGCAATAATCTTTTTGGAGGGAACCGATGAGCGCACCGAACTCCCCGACGACCACAGAGGACGACGTCGTCGCGCTCCTGTGGCGACGCTCAGCGCCCGTGCGGCGGGGGCCGAAGCCTCGCTTCACCGTGGAGGGCGTCGCCGCGGCCGGGGTGGAGATCGCCGACGCCCGCGGCCTCGACGCCGTCACGATGCAGAGCGTCGCCGAGCGCCTCGGCACCACCAAGATGGCGCTCTACCGCTACGTGCCCGGGCGGGTTGAGCTGGACTCGCTGATGCTCGACCTGGCGCTCGGTGAGGCGCCCGAGGTCGGCGGCACGGACTGGCGTGCCGCTCTGACGGACTGGGCCGACAGCGTGCACGCGCGCGCCCTCGCCCACCCCTGGTGCGTGGAGCTCGCGCAGCGGCCGCACGCCCCCGGCCCGGCGGAGCTCTCCTGGTACGAGGCCGGGCTGGCCGCGATCGCCGGCCTGCCGCTCACCGGAGCGGAGAAGCTCGACACGCTCGCCCTGCTCGTCGGGCACGTCATGTCGACTGTGCGGCAGCAGGTGAGCGGGCCGGCGCCGGAGGCGGACCTGGCCGCGCGGCTCGCGCCGATCCTGGCCGAACGCGCCGACACCTACCCGCTGACGGTGGCCGCGTTCGCGGAGACGTCCGCGACCACCCGAGACGACGCCCTGCAGTTCGGCATCGGGCGCGTGCTCGCCGGCGTCGGGGCGCTCGCGGACGAGCGGGCCTAGGCGAAGCGCACCAGCGCCCCGCCGGGGAGCTGGCCGAGCAGCCACAGGTGCGTGGACGGCACGGCCCCGACCACGGGGTAGCCGCCGGTGAGCGGGTGGTCGGCGCCGAACAGCACGGGCCACCCGTCGGGCGGCACCTGCAGCGCGCCGGTCACGCAGCCCTCGCTGGGCAGCTCGCGTTCCCGGGCCGAGGCCGCGCGCTCGAGCGGGCGGGCGCCCGCCGATCCTGCCGACGGACCAAGCCTCAGCCCCACCCGGTCGGAGCGCGCGGTGACCTCCCACTCCTGGCGGCGCAGCAGCTCCACGGCGGCGGCGTCGAACCAGTCGTCGTGCGGGCCGAGCACGAGCGGGAGCGTCGTGACCTCGCCGGGCGCGGGGAGCGCGGCGGCGTCGGGGGCACCGACGTCGCCCACCGCGACGGCACCCACCGGTCCGCTGTGAGCATCGAGATGGCCCCTTCCTCCCGCACAGGGTGGGCCATCTCCGGGCCCACAGCGGAGGAGGGTGCCCGGGGAGAGGGGGTCCGGGCCGAGGTGGGCGAGGACGTCCGTGGCGCGGGACCCGAGCACGGGCGGGACGTCGATCTCGCCGCGCACCGCGACGTAGGTCCGCCAGCCGCGGGCGGGCGCGCCGAGCTCGAGCTCGGCGCCGTCGTCCAGGCGGAACGGCCGCGCGACGGGCGTCGGCCGGGCGTCGTCGCCGGCGGGGCGCACGACCGCGCCCGCGTCCGCGCCGGCGAGCGCCACCACCACCGAACCACGGGCGCGCAGCCGCAGCCCTCCGCCGGCCGCCTCGATCGCCGCCGCGCCCGCCGGGTTCCCCACGGCGCGGTTCGCCGCGCGCAGGCTGCGCGGGTCCGCTGCCCCGGACGCGGACACGCCGAGGTGGGCGAGGCCCGGGCGGCCGAGGTCCTGCACCAGCGCCTGGAGGCCCGGCGCCAGGACCTCGAGCCCGCCGCCTCGGTGATCGAGCCCGCGCCGGCCTGAGTCGGTCGAAGGGGCGGCACCGGCCCGTCGGGTGGTTCCGACAGGCTCGGCCGCCGTGCGGGCGGCCGCGCGGACAGACTCCCGCACGGCGATGAAGCGGACGCGGTCGCCGGGCGCCCAGGGCGTGGGTGGGTCGCGGTCGGGGTCCCAGGTCACGACGTCCGTGCGCCCCACGAGCTGCCAGCCGCCGGGGCTCGCGCGCGGGTAGACGCCGGAGTAGGGCCCGGCGAGCGCCACGGAGCCGGCGGGCACCCGGGTGCGCGGGCTGTCCCGCCGGGGCACGACCAGCCCCTCGTCGTCCCCCGTGAGGTAGGCGAACCCCGGCGCGAAGCCGACGAACCCCACCACCCACGACGCGGCGGCGTGGCGGCGCACCACCTCCTCCGTGCCCCAGCCGAGCAGGTCGGCGACGTCGGCGAGGTCCTCGCCGTCGTACACGGTGGGGATCTCGACGAGGGTGGTTCCGCGCCGGTCGAGCGTGCGCCGTCCTGAGCCTGTCGACGGGTCGGGACCGTGCCGCGGGGTCTCGCCGGGCTCGACCAGGATCCGGTCGCGGAGGACGGCGGCGAGCTCGCGCCCCGGGAGGTGCCACGGGTCGAACGGCACGAGCAGGGTGCGCGCGCCCGGCACGGTCTGCCCGACGCCGGGCACCGGCCGTGCGGCGAGCGAAGCGTGCAGCGCGAGCGCCTGGGCGAGGTCGTCCAGCTCGACGAGCACGGCGTCGTCGCGCGCGGGCAGCACGCGCACCGTCAGGCCTCCGCGAGCGGCGCGGCGGGCGCGAACGGGGCGAGCCGCACGCCCTCGGCGTCGAAGACCTCGCGGATGCGCCGCGCCATCGCGACGGCGCCGGGGGAGTCGCCGTGCACGCACACGGACTCGGCGCGCACGGTGACCGTCGTCCCGTCGGCCGCCTCGACCACACCCTCGGCGACGAGCCGCAGCATGCGGCGGGCCACGACGTCGGGGTCGTGCAGGACTGCGCCCGGCTCGCCCCGGGGGAGGAGCGTGCCGGACGGCGTGTACGCGCGGTCGGCGAACGCCTCGGCGGCGACGCGCAGCCCGGCGGCCTCGGCCGCCTCGAGCGAGCGGGTGCCGGGCAGCCCGAGCAGCACCAGCGACGGGTCGACGGCCGCGGCCGCCGCGGCGACGTCGGCCGCCACCCGCGCGTCCACCGCGGACGCGGTGTAGAGGGCGCCGTGCGGCTTGACGTACGTGACGCGCGTGCCCTCGGTGACGGCGAGGGCCTGTAGTGCGCCGATCTGGTAGATCACGTCCGCGCGCAGCTCCTCGGACGGGACGTCGATGGCGCGGCGGCCGAAGCCCGCCAGGTCGCGGTAGCCGACGTGGGCCCCGACCGCGACGCCGCGCGCGGCGGCCAGGCGCACGGTGCGGCGGATCGACGCCGGGTCGCCGGCGTGGAAGCCGCAGGCCACGTTGGCCGACGACACGATGCCGAGCATCGCCTCGTCGTCGCCGAGGGTCCACCGGCCGAAGCCCTCGCCGAGGTCGCTGTTGAGGTCGACGGTGGTCATGTCTGCCAGTCTGCCCTCGCGTACGGCGGCGCGGTGCCCGGGTATCAGGGCGGTTGCCGCGGGCTCCCTCGATGATGCGTGGACGAGCGCCATGTGAACTCTTGCCGCCAGGGGTGGCATGTCCTCGGCGCTCGGCGCACAGTGGAGGGACGATCCTGTCGCCTGTGTCACACGACGGCACCAGGGTGTGACAAGATCCGAGCGCCTGAGCAGTGCCGATGGGGGAGGTTCGTCGTCGTGAGGTCTTCGATGGGCACCGGCCTGGGCGCGCGCGCCGACACAGCGGAAACGGGAGCCCGGCGCCGCCGGTTCGGGAGGCAGCTCGCCACGGTGACCGCCTCGTGCGTGCTCGCCGCCGGCTTCCTCGCCGCCCCGGTCGCGGGCCTGCCGGGGAGCGAGATCGGCGACGACGCGATCTCCGCGGACCAGGGCTCGCCGGAGTTCGGCGCGGGCAGCCAGGTGGGCGAGGGCGTCTCGGTCGGGGTCGTCGGCACCTCCACCTCGGGCGGCCCGACGACGATCGCGGAGGTGCTGGGCGTCCTCGAGCGGGCGGAGATCGCCGCGAAGGACGCGGGCCGCAAGGTGACCCCGCAGGTGGAGCAGGCGGCCGCCGAGCTCGGCATGCTCCTGAGCACCTACCTGGCGCAGGAGGCCGAGAAGACCGCCGAGCAGCCCTTCGCCGCGGCGGACCACACGGTGCCGACGCCCGTCGCCCTGAAGACGGTTCCCGAGCCGGCCGAGCCGGCCGAGCCGTCGTCGGTCGCCGAGGTCGCCGAGGACGTCGAGGTCACGAGCGTCGCGCGCGACGTCCCCACGGGGCCGGGCGCGGTGGACGCCGAGGCCGCCGTCGACGCCGGGGACCTCGTGACGCACGACGGGGAGGCCGTGACGTTCGACGACGTCCTGGTCGCCGCGACCCGGCTGGCCACGCTGCTCGACCCGGCGATGACGACCCTCGAGGCCGGCATCCTGCCGGCCGGCGCGGACGGGACGACCGCGGCTCGGGCGACGCTGACGGCGGGCCTGCTCCAGGTGGTCGACAAGTACGGGAACAGCACGGCGGGCTACGCCAACGGGCAGATCCCCACGTCGGCGCTGTGCCCCCTCGACTTCGCCCCGGGCCACATGCTGCGCTGCGACGCGGCCGAGCAGCTCACGGCCCTCAGCGCCGAGTACGAGAAGGAGTTCGGCGTCCCGATCCCGATGACGGACTCGTACCGCACCTACGACTCGCAGGTTCGCCTCAAGGCCACGAAGGGCTACCTCGCGGCGACGCCCGGTACCTCGAACCACGGCTGGGGTCTCGCCGTCGACCTCTCGACCCCGATCTCGACCGGCACGTCGGCCGAGTACACGTGGATGCGCGTGCACGCGCCGGACTACGGGTGGGACAACCCGTCCTGGGCACGGTTCACCGGCTCGAAGCCCGAGCCGTGGCACTTCGAGTTCTTCGCCGCCGGGCCGATCCCCGACCGTGCCTGGAACGCGGACGACGTCGACTCCTGGGGCGCCGGTGGCGGCAGCGGGGACACGCCGGACACGGTCGCCGAGCGCACCAAGGAGAAGGACCGGGCCAAGGACAGCAAGGCGCCGAGTAAGGCCGTCGGGAACTCGACGTCGGTCCAGAAGGGCTCGGGCAAGGACAAGGGGTCGAATCCGAGCAAGGGCGGCACGACGCCGGACAAGGGCGGCGACACCAAGCCGGGGGAGACCGGGAAGCAGAAGGTCACCGTGCCGGACGTCGCCGGCAAGAGCCTTGCCACGGCGAAGCAGCAGCTCGGGAAGCTTGGGCTCAAGGTGACGACGAGGACGGTGGCCAGTGACGAGCGCAAGGGCCAGGTCCTGACGACCCAGGGCGCCGGTACGAAGGTGTCGAAGGGGACGACCGTCACCCTCGTCGTCTCGAGCGGCCCGGAGCAGGTGCCGGAGAAGGTCGCGGTGCCGAATGTCGTCGGCAAGGGCGAGACGTCCGCGACGCAGGACCTGAAGAACGCCGGGCTCGATGTCACGGTGGTCGAGGAGCCCAGCACCAAGCAGGAAGCAGGCGACGTCGTCTCGACGGATCCCGCCGCCGGGACGAGGGTGAAGCAGGGTTCCACCGTGACGGTCACCGTCTCGACCGGCCCGCCGCAGCCGGAGCAGGTCACCGTGCCGGACGTCGTCGGCAAGGAGAAGGCGTCCGCGACGCAGGCGCTGAAGGACGCCGGCCTCGAGGTGACGGTGGTCGAGGACGCCAGCAGCGAGCAGGAGGCAGGCGACGTCGTCTCGACGGATCCCGCCGCCGGGACGAGCGTGGACGTCGGTTCTACCGTGACCGTCGCCGTCTCGACCGGGCCGCCGCCGCCGGAGCAGGTTGAGGTGCCGGATAGCCTCGTAGGCGAGGACCTGGAGACCGCGCAGCAGATCCTGGAGGACGCCGGGCTCACATGGAACGTGGTCAAGGCGACCAGCGACGAGGAGCCGAAGGGCGTCGTCGTGCGGATCGAGCCCGGCACCGAGGAGAGCGTGGACGCGGGTTCCACCGTGACCCTCGTCGTGTCGACCGGCCCGGGCGACGAGTGACGACCACCTCTTCCGCGGCGGAGACGCCGGGCGAGCGGCGCACGCGCGAGGCGTTGGAGCAGTCGGGGATCGCGTTCGAGATCGCACGGCACGGCCCGGTGGGTTCGCTGCAGGAGGCGGCGAGCGCTCGCGGCATCTCGCCGTCCCAGGTGATCAAGACGCTGGTGGTGCGCCGCGGCGAGGGCGACTACCTGTTCGTCCTCGTGCCCGGTGACCGCACGATCTCGTGGCCGCGGCTGCGCGCTCTGCTCGGCGTGTCCCGGCTGTCGATGCCGGACCGGAACGTGGCGCGCGACGTCACGGGCTACGAGCGGGGCACGATCACGCCGTTCGGCTCGCTCACCGCCTGGCCGGTGGTCGCCGACTCGCGGATCCCGGAGGCCGGCCAGGTGTCGATCGGGGCCGGCGGGCACGGGGTGTCCGCGACGGTCGACGGCGCCGAGCTGGTGCGCGTGCTCGACGCCCGGGTCGCGGACGTCACCGACCTGGACGACCCTGGACCGACGAGCACATCGACCCGTCAGAGTGACCGGATGCTGGACGAATCCGCCTGACGGGGGAACACTCGACGCGGGCCGCCCGCTGTACCGAGAGGACACAGACGGCGTCCGCGCGCCGACCGGCACCACGCCACGGGGAGCAGCACAAGCACATGGACATCGACACCAGCAACGACCCCGGGCCGAACTCCGGCATCGCGTCGCGCACCACCGACGAGGCCACCGTCCTCACCCTGTGGGGCGAGGTCGACGCCGCGCTGCGGGAGGCCGCGAGCGACGCGATGGCGGCGCTCGCCGCCCGGGGTACGACCCACCCCATCGTCCTGGACACCCGGGACGTCTCGTTCATCGACTCCTCCGGAGTCGCGTTCATCCTGCAGGTGTACATGCTCGGCCAGGAGTCGGGGACACCCGTGAGCCTGTTCCAGCCTTCGGACGCGGTGGCCGAGGTGCTGGAGATGGTGGGCATGGGCGGCCGCATTCCCCTGACCGAGTCCGAGTCCGCCGGCCGGCTCGGCTGACCCGGGTGGAGCTCCACCCGGAGGCCGTCCGTGCGGCGCGCCTCCGTGCGACGGGGCTGCGGGGCGGGCACCTGCCCGACCTTCCCGCCGTGGTCGGCGCCCAGCTGGCCGTGCAGGGCCAGGAGCTCCAGCCGGCCCTGTGGGGGCTGTCGCGTCGGGTGGCGCCGTCGTCGCGCCCCGACCGTGCTGCCGCCAACGCGGCCCTCACCGACGGGCTGGTGCTGCGTACGCACGCGCTGCGCCCCACCTGGCACCTGGTGCGGCCCGCCGACGCGCGCTGGCTGCTCGAGTTGACCGCGCCGCGCATTGCGCGTCTGATGGCGTCCACGGAGCGGTCGTGGGACCTGGGCGACCTCGGTCCGGGCACCGACGCCGTCGCCGCCTCGGTGTCGGACGGCCCGCGGACCCGCGCGGAGATCAAGGACGAGCTGCTCGCGCGCGGCGTCCTTGCGCCAGACGCTCCCGGCCTGGCGTTCACCCAGATGCTCATGCACGCCGAGCTGCAACAGCTCGTGATCAGCGGCCCGCCGCCGGCCGGGAAGCCGTATCAGCACCAGTCGTACGCGACGTTCGACGACCGGGTGCCCGCCGGGTACGGGCCGCTGGGCGAGCGCTTCGACGCGGAGGCCGCCACCGTCGAGCTGTGGCGCCGCTACCTGCCCGGCCGCGCCTTCGCCACGGTGAACGACCTGCGGCTGTGGAGCGACGTGACCGTCCGTGACCTCACGCCCGCCCTCGCCGCCCTGGTCGACGCGGGGGAGGTGGTGCAGGTGCCGGGCGCCGGGGACCTCGAAGGGCTGACGCTCGTCGGCACGGCCGGCACCGTCGCGGAGCGGCCCGACCCTGGCTTCGGCGAGGGGGACGAGGACGCCGGCGACGACGAGCCCGTCGTCGACCTGCTGCAGGCCTATGACGAGCTGCTCATGTCGTACCGCGAGACCCGGCACGTGGTGTTCGACCCGGCCCTGCCGCCCCAGGACCGCGCCGGCGCGTACGTGCACTGCGTGGCAGTGGACGGCGTCGTCGCCGGGCGCTGGCGCTGGCCGGCGCCCTCGGGCCGCGGTGCCGCCGTCGACGTGCAGTGGCTGCGCGACCCGACTGTGGCCGAGCGGGCCGCGCTGGACGCCGCCGTCGCCGACCTCGAGGCGTACCTCGGCGCGGCCGGGGGGATGGCAGGGTAGGGCCGTGCATCGCAACTGGGCCGGGAACTTCATGTACGCCGCATCCTCCGTCGTCCGACCGACGTCGCTCGAGGAGCTGGCCGACGTCCTCGAGGGCGCCGGGCAGGTGCGCGCCCTCGGGTCGCGCCACTCGTTCAACGACGTGGCGGACACCGACGGCGTCCACGTGCAGGTGGATGCGCTCGACGACGGCCGCCCGGCGGTGGACCCGGTGCCGGTGGACGGCGGGCCGGAGAACGAGGTCGTGTCGGTGAACGCGGGCCTGCGCTACGGCGAGGTGTCCCGCGCGCTGCACGCGACGGGGCGGGCGCTGGGCAACCTGGCCTCCCTGCCGCACATCTCGGTGGCCGGCGCCGTCGCCACGGCGACGCACGGCTCGGGCGACGCCAATCCGAGCCTTGCGGGCGCCGTCGAGGGCCTCGAGATCATGACGCCCGGCGGCGAGCTGCGCCGCATCACGCGCGCGAGCGACCCGGACGTCTTCGCCGGCACGGTGGTCTCGCTGGGCGCGCTGGGGATCGTGACGCGCGTGGAGCTGCGCACCGTCCCGGCGTTCACCGTGCGGCAGGACGTGGCGGCCGACGTGCCGTGGGACACCTACCTCGCGAACTTCGACGCCATCGCCTCCGCCGCGTACTCGGTGAGCGCGTTCACCAGCTGGGACGAGCCGGCGGTGCGGCACGTGTGGTTCAAGTCCGTGGCAGGGGCCGACGGCGGCCGGCGCCCCGAGGTGCGCGGCCTGGCGCCGCAGTTCCTGCGCTGGTCGGACGTCGCGGTGCACCCGCTGCCGGGCGTGGACCCGTCGGCGTGCACGGAGCAGCTCGGCGTCCCGGGCTCGTGGAACGAGCGGCTCAGCCACTTCCGTCTGGAGTTCACGCCGTCCGCGGGCGACGAGGTGCAGTCCGAGTACCTGCTGCCGCGCCGCAACGCCGTCGTGGCCATCGAGGCGATGCGCCGGCTCGGATCGCAGGTGGCCCCGCTGCTCCAGACGAGCGAGATCCGCACGATCGCCGCGGACGACCTATGGCTCAGCCCGTTCGACGAACCCTCCGTCGGCTTTCACTTCACCTGGCTGCCGCAGGAGGACGCGGTGCGGGCCGTGCTGCCCGCCGTCGAGGCGGCGCTGCTCCCGCTCGGGGCGCGTCCGCACTGGGGCAAGGTCAGCGTGCTCGCCCCGCAGGAGATGGCGGCGCTGTACCCGCGGTTCGACGACTTCCGCGAGCTCGCGGGGCGATTCGACCCCGAGGGCCGGCTGCGCGGCGGGCTCGTGGGGCGGCTGCTCGCCGGCTGAGCCTGCGCCCTCCTGAGCCTGTCGACCACTCCCCGCTGGTTGAGCCTGTCGAAACCCTGGTCTCGACAGGCTCGATCGACGATTCTGAGGGACCATCGGCGGTGAGACACGTCTGACGCGACGGTGAGCACCATGGAGGTTCGTCACCCGTGAGCGCAACATCCACAGATACCCAGCCCCCCCGTGAGCAGTTCAGCGGGCAGCTGGGGTTCATCCTGTCCGCGATCGGCTCCGCCGTGGGCCTGGGCAACATCTGGCGGTTCCCCGGCGTCGCGTACGAGAACGGCGGTGGCGCCTTCCTGGTGCCATACGTGATCGCGCTGCTGACCGCGGGCATCCCGATCCTCTTCCTCGACTACGCGCTGGGCCACCGCTTCCGCGGCGGCCCCCCGACGGCGCTGCGCCGGGTGCGGCGGTGGCTGGAGGGCCTCGGCTGGTTCCAGGTGATGATCTGCTTCGTCATCTCCATCTACTACGCGGCGATCATCGCGTGGGCGCTCAGCTTCTTCGTCTACTCGTTCGACCTGCGGTGGGGCGACGACACGGCGGGCTTCTTCACCGGCGAGTACCTCCAGCTGTCGGACACCGCGAACGGCGGGGCCTGGTTCTCCCTCGACTTCGTCCCGGCCGTGCTGATCCCGCTGGTGCTGGTCTGGGTCGCCACGATCGCCGTCCTCGCGGGCGGTGTGGCCAAGGGCATCGAGAAGGCGAACGTGGTGTTCCTGCCGCTGCTGGTGATCGCATTCGCGGTGCTGGTCGTACGGGCCGTCTTCCTCGACGGCGCGACCGACGGGCTGAACGCGCTGTTCACGCCGGACTGGGGCGCGCTGAGCGACCCGAACGTGTGGATCGCCGCCTACGGGCAGATCTTCTTCTCCCTCTCCGTCGCCTTCGGCATCATGATCACCTACGCCTCCTACCGGAAGCGCCGGGCCAACCTGACGTCCCCGGGGCTCGTGGTGGCGTTCTCCAACTCCGGGTTCGAGATGCTCGCCGGCATCGGCGTGTTCGCCGCCCTCGGCTTCCTGGCGCACGAGCAGGGCGTGGCCGTGGCCGATATCGAGGGCATCTCGGGGCCCACGCTGTCCTTCATCACCTTCCCCGCCGTGGTCTCCCAGATGCCGGCCGGCGCCCTGTTCGGCGCCCTGTTCTTCGGGTCGCTGGCGATGGCCGGGTTCACGTCGCTGATCTCGATCCTGCAGGTGGTCTCCGCGTCGTTCCAGGAGAAGTTCGGCCTGACCCGCCGCGGCGCCGTCGTCGGCATCGGGATCGTGGCGGCCGTGCTGTCGATCGTCGGGTTCTCCACGACGACCGGCCTCATCGCGCTGGACACCATCGACAACTGGTCCAACAACGTCGGCATCGTCGCGTCCGCCGTGCTCATGTGCATCTTCCTCGTCTGGGTGCTGCGTACCGGCCCCGAGCTGAGGTACCACATGAACGCGATCTCGACGTTCCAGGTGGGCCGCTGGTGGTACGTGTGCGTGGGGGCGGTCGTACCCGCCGTGCTGGCGTACATGCTGGTCTCGCGCATCGTGGACCTCGTCCAGAACCCCTACGAGGACTACGACGAGGGCTACCTGCTGTACGCGGGGTGGGGCACGATCGTGGTGATCGTGGCCGGCGCCGTCGTCCTGACCGCGACGCGGTGGAAGCGCAGCCCGGACGTGTTCACCCCGTGGCCGCCGTACCCGCCGGTGGCCGCCGCGACGAAGGAGGCCTCGCGATGACCGGCCCCGCGATCGCTCTCATGGTCCTGTCCCTCGTGATCATCTGGGGCGGGCTGGTCGTCAGCATCGTCGCCCTGCGCGCACGTCCGGAGCGGGGGGACTTCCCGCCCGGCGGCGACGACGACCACCGCGAGGACGAGGCCATCCCCGAGCGCGACACCTGACAGATGCCGCAGGCCACCGAAGGCGGTCAGTCCGCGCGGTTCTCGCGGACCTTCTCCGTGCCCTTCTTGAGCAGCACGAACGGCAGCAGGAACGCCGCGATCATGCCCAACACCCACACGATGACCGGGCCGATGATCCAGCCGGCGACGCCGGAGATCTCGAGGCCGTCGGTGATGAGGACGGCGACGATCAGCGCGACGAACGTCGAGACCAGGCCGACGCCGCCGAGGAACGCGGGCGCGCTGTTGCGTGCGACGCTCGCGAGGAACGGCGCGATGATCGCCTGCGCCAGCGCGAAGATGACGACCGCGAGGACGAAGCCCAGGGGCTCGGACCAGTTGATGGAGAAGGTCTCCAGGTCGAACGACACGAAGATCCACGCGGTCAGCAGGATGCCCACCGCGGCCGCGAGCAGGAAGGCCGCCATCCGGGCGAGGAATCTGATCATGCTCGGAGCATAGGGACGCCCTCGGTGCCCGGCATGTCGGACGGAGGGTGAGATGTCACGCCGGGAGCGACAGGAGCACGATCCCGCCCAGCACGACGAGCGACCCCACGATCTTGACCGCCGGGCGCTGCTCGCGGAAGAGCCACCACGCCAGCAGCGTGCCGATGACGATGCTCGACTCGCGGGCCGGGGCGACGAGGGCGACGGGGGTCGTCTGCATCGCGACGAGCACCAGGATGTAGGCCAGTGGCGACAGGACGGCGACGAGGACGATCTCCTTGACGTGCCGCCGGCTCATGCGGACCACCTCGGCCCGCCGTCCCCGGTCCCGCAGGATCGGGGCGAGCGTGAGCGACTGCCAGACCGCGTTGAACGCGAAGTAGGCCACGGGATCAAGGCCCAGGGAGGTGACGGCGTGGCCGTCCCACAGCGTGTAGGCGGCGATGGCGGTGCCGGTGGCGAGCCCCCAGCGCACGCCGACGAGGCCGCGGGCCGCGTCCACCCCGGAGGCGCCGGAGCTCGCGACCACCGCCACGCCGGCGATGACGACCAGGCCGCCGACCACGTGGATCGTGTCGACGTGCTCGCCGAGGAAGACGAGCGCGACCGCCATCGTGAGCAAGGGCCCCGTCCCGCGCGCCGTCGGGTAGACGATCCCGAGGTCGGCACGGCTGTAGCCGGTGTTCAGCACGACGCCGTAGAGGTTGTGCAGCACGCCCGAGACCGCGGCGGCGCCGACCAGTGCCCCCATGTCCGGCCAGCCCTCGCGCGCGAGGATGACCAGCCCGACGGGCAGCCACAGCACCGCCGACGCAGTGCCGTACAGCCACACGAAGACGCGCGAGTCCCCGACCACGCGCTTGGCGGCCACGTTCCACACCGCGTGGAGGACCGCGGCGGCCAGGACGAGGGCGAGCGAGGTGGTGGACATCGCGCCGACGGTACCCGCACCCGTCACCAGCCGGTTTGGAGAATCATGCAATCGGCGGAATAATCATGCATTGACCAGTCGCACCACCCCCGGAGCCCATCATGCGCACCCGCCCCGCCCTCGTGGCGACCGTCGTCACCTCGGCCGTCGCCGCCCTCGCCCTCACCGGCTGCACCACGGCCTCGCAGGACCTCGGATCTGACCCGGCCGCCTCCGACAGCGCGTCGGCCGCCGCGGTCGACCTCGACGCCATCGAGAAGGACGACGGGATCGCCGCGCTGGTCCCCGAGGCCGTGGCCGAGGACGGCAAGCTCAGCGTCGGCTCCAACCTCGAGTACGCGCCGGTGGAGTTCGTCGACGCCGACGGCACGACGCCGGTCGGCCTCGACATCGACATCGCGACGGCGCTCGCGAAGACGATGGGGCTGGAGCTCGAGGTGCAGAACGCCGGCTTCGACTCGATCATCCCGGCGATCGGCTCCAAGTACGAGGTCGGCTTCTCCGCCTTCACCGTCACCCCCGAGCGGCTGAAGACGGTCGACATGGTCAGCTACTTCACCGCCGGCTCGCAGTTCGCAGTGGCGAAGGGGAACCCCGAGGGCGTATCGCCCGACGAGCTCTGCGGCGTCACCGTGGGCGTGCAGACCGGCACCATCCAGCAGGACGAGCTCGCGGCCATCAGCCAGGAGTGCACCGACAAGGGCGAGGACGCCGTGGACGTGCTGCCCTACGACTCGCAGGCCGATGTCACCACCAACCTCACGGGCGGCAAGCTGCAGGCGATGTACGCCGACTCGCCGATCATCGCCTACGCCGTCGAGCAGACGGGCGGCACCGTCGAGGAGCTCGGCGAGGTCACGGACGCCGCCCCGTACGGCGCCGTCGTCGCGAAGGGCGACACCGAGCTCGCCCGGGCCGTGCAGGCCGGGCTGCAGAAGCTCATGGATGACGGCGTGCTCGCCCAGGTGGCCGACACCTGGGGCTCCGGCGCGGCCGTGCTCGACACGGCCGAGCTGAACCCGGCAGGCTGAGTCTGTGCCCGACCAGATGCCCGAACCCCTCCACGCCCGGCCGGTCCCCCGGCCGGGCCGGTGGGTGTCGGCCGCGATCGTCCTCGTCCTCGTGGCGATGGCGGTCAACGCGCTCGTCACCAACCCAAAATTCCGCTGGGACACCGTCTGGCTCTACCTGCGCGACGTCGTCGTCGTGCGCGGCGTGGGCTGGACGCTCGTCCTGACGTTCGGCTCGATGGTGCTCGCCATCGTGCTGGCGGTGATGCTCGCCGTGATGCGGCGCAGCGACAACCCCGTGATGCGCGGGGTGTCCTGGTTCTGGATCTGGTTCTTCCGCGGCACCCCGATCTACACCCAGCTGGTGTTCTGGGGCCTGCTGTCGGTGCTGTACCCGCGCCTGAGCCTGGGCGTGCCGTTCGGCCCGGAGTTCCTCACGTTCACCACGCAGGACGTCATCACGGCGTTCTGGGCGGCGCTGCTCGGCCTCGCGCTCAACGAGTCGGCCTACCTCGCGGAGATCGTGCGCGCCGGCCTCTCGTCGGTGGACCCGGGCCAGACGGAGGCCGCCAAGGCGCTGGGCATGAAGGACGGCAAGATCCTGCGCCGTATCGTGCTGCCGCAGGCGATGCGCGTCATCGTGCCGCCCACCGGCAACGAGACGATCTCCATGCTCAAGACGACGTCGCTGGTGCTGGCCGTGCCGTTCACGCTGGAGCTCACCTACGCCACCAACGCGATCGGCAACCGCATCTTCCAGCCCATCCCGCTGCTCATCGTCGCCGCGCTCTGGTACCTGCTCATCACGTCGGTCCTCATGATCGGCCAGCACTACCTGGAGCGGTACTACGGCCGCGGGTTCGACGGCGGCGCGACCCGTCGCCGCGGCGGTCGCGGCCCGCGCGGCGGGGGCAGGCCCAGCAAGCAGGCTCTCATCGGCGCGTCCGGCACCACCAAGGACGACCCCTTCCTGGAGGTGACCCCGTGACCGGATCTTCGCCGGTCGAGCCTGTCGCCCTTCGACAGGCTCAGGAACCGATGGTCGAGGTGCGCGACGTGCACAAGGTGTTCGGCCGCGGCCACGACGCCGTCCACGTGCTCAAGGGCATCGACCTCGACGTCGCGCGCGGCTCCGTCACCGTCGTCCTCGGGCCGTCCGGCTCCGGCAAGTCCACGCTGCTGCGCTGCGTCAACGAGCTCGAGGAGATCACCGCCGGCTCCGTCCAGGTGGACGGCGATCTCATGGGCTACCGCCGCGACGCCAAGGGCGTGCTGCACCGCCTGCACCCCAAGGTGATCGCCAAGCAGCGCTCCCGGATCGGGATGGTCTTCCAGCGCTTCCACCTGTTCCCGCACAAGACGGCGCTGGAGAACGTCATGGAGGCGCCCGTGCAGGTGCGCGGGCTGTCCCGGGCGGAGGCCCGGCGCAGAGCCCTCGAGCTGCTGGACCGGGTGGGCCTCGGCGACCGGGCGCAGTTCTACCCGGCGCAGCTGTCCGGCGGCCAGCAGCAGCGCGTCGCCATCGCGCGGGCGCTCGCGATGGACCCGGAGCTCATGCTCTTCGACGAGCCCACCTCCGCGCTCGACCCGGAGCTGGTGGGCGAGGTGCTCGCGGTCATGCAGGACCTGGCGCGGTCCGGCATGACGATGATCGTCGTGACGCACGAGATCGGCTTCGCCCGCGAGGTCGCCGACCACGTCGTCTTCATGGACGACGGCGCGATCGTCGAGGAGGGCTCACCCGCCGACGTGCTGGACAACCCCAACGAGCCGCGGCTGCAGGACTTCCTCGCACACGTGCTCTGAGGCCGTCGTCAGGAGGCGGCCCCCACGGCCGGGGACGCGGGTGTCCGCCGCGGCTTGCGGACCAGGGTGACGAACCACAGGGCGAAGGCGGCTGCCCCGGCGGCGGCCCACCCGCCGACGATCTGTCGCGCCAGGCCACGGCACGCGAGCCGCGCGGCCTCGGGGATCGCCTGGTCGGTCATGTCGAGGCTGTCGTCCAGGAGCCCGGCAGCGGCCGACCCCGACATGCACGTGGTCCCGTCCACGACGACGGGCGACAGGCTGAGCCACCACCCGACCGCCAGCACGGCGGTGGCCGCCCCGGTCACGGCCAGCTGAGTGGGGGTCAGGCGCCCGTACCGACGCAGGGCGAGGACGACCGTGGCCGCAGGGACGGCGAGGAGTACCGCCGTCCACAGGCAGAAGATCGCCACCCCGAGCTGGTCGCTGGTCACCGATCAGCCTCAGAGCGTGGCGCAGGCGCCACCCCAGTCCTTGTGGCCGATGGTGACCTTCTTCCAGATGTGCGCGGAGTAGCCGCCGGCCGACGTGCGGGTCTTGGAGATGGTGCGGGTGTCGCCGCTGTCCCAGGTGGCGCTGCCGCCCGTGAGCCAGGTGGTGCCGGTGGGGCAGCCGTTCGCGCTCGAGGAGACGCGGTAGATGCGCACGAAGCCGCGCACCGAGCCGGACCCGCGGTACTTCCACGACGCGTAGATGCGCCCGCTGCTCTTGGTGAGGCACATGGTGCCGGGGCCCGACGTCGTCTCGCACTGGTCGCCCGCGGGGAGGCTGAGGGGCGAGGCGCCGGCTGCCCCGGCGGCCTTCGTCGCCGTGTCGTCGCAGCTCTCCAGGAGGTCCACGCGGTGCGTGGCCAGGTCGGCGGGGGCGCCCATCGCGGCGTTGTAGTCGGCGTCGACCTCGTCGGAGATCGTGACGTCCTTCAGCGTGCACCCGCGGGCGGCAGCGTCGGCCTCCCAGTCGGTGGCCTCGGCGTCGGCCCGCTCCTGCGCGGCCCAGGCCTCCCAGTCGCTCGCGGCGCTGCCGGGCGCGGGCACCCCGGGGAGGTTCTCCACCTGCTCGGACGCACCGGCTGTGGCCTGTGACGTTGTCGCGGCACCGAGCGACAGCCCCAACGCCAGCACGGTGACGCCCAGACCTGCGGCGATGTTTCTGTGGACGGTTCTGCCTCGGCTCATGTCACTCCTTGGTTGGGCTCCGGCGCGCTGTGGCGGCACCGTCGTCGACCCCTCGCGATGACTACCGTGTAGCACTCGGGGGGTTGCCGGCAACTCCAGTGGTAGGACGGAAGGGTCTGAGGTGGACGACGCACGTGCCCGCGAGCTGCTGACGCAGATGTGGGTGGATCAGCACGAGGCGGTCACGAGATTCGTGGCGCGCCGGGTGGATCCCGCCCTCGTGGACGACGTCGTCTCCGAGACTTTCCTGGTCGCGTGGCGCCGGCTCGCCGACGTTCCCGACGACCCGAAGCCGTGGTTGTTCGGCGTCGCCCGGAACGTGCTGGCCACCCACCTGCGCACCCACGGGCGCTGGCGGGCGCTCGGCGTCCGGCTCGAGCGCGAGCCCGAGCCGGCCAAGCAAGGCACCGCCGATCTCGCGGCCGACCGGGCCGACCTGCGGCGCGCGTGGGGGATGCTCTCCGACGCCGACCGAGAGGTCATCGCGCTGGTCGCGTGGGACGGGCTCACCACCGTGGAGGGCGCGCGCGTCCTCGGGTGCCGGCCTTCCACCTTCTCCGTCCGTCTGACCAGGGCCCGCAAGCGGCTGCTGGCCTTCTCCGGCCTGCCGGCCGACACGGCCAGCGTGCTGCAGAAGCTCCAGGAGGCGCGATGAAGTCCCCGATGATGGTCGAGCTCGCCGGCCTCGACCCCGCACACGACATCGAGGCCCCCGGCCGGGCCGACGACGAGGCCCTGCTGGCCATCCTCGGCTCGCCGCGGTCGGCGACGCCGATCCGGCGCACCCCGCGCCCGGCCGTCCTCGCGGGGGCCGCTGCGGCGGCCGTCGTGGTGGTCGCGGTCGTGGCGACCGTGACCGACCTGGGCGCGCCCGCCGCGTACGCGAGCTGGACGGCGACCCCCACCGTGCTGTCCGCCGCCGACGCCACCGAGCGGGCCTCCGCGTGCGACACGAGTGCGCACCAGATCTCCGAGGGCGCGGACGGGCCGCAGGTCGCGGACGTACCGATCAGCCCGGTGCTCGCCGAGGAGCGTGGCGACTACACCTACGTGCTGCTCACCGGCGACACGGCGGTCGGGGAGTGCCTGGTCACGACCCAGGCGTCGGGTGCGAGCGATGTCGTGACGGGCGACGCGGTGCTGGAGTCCGCGCCGGCGGAGCCCGGCGCGCGCGAGGTGACCTCCCTGCAGTCCGGCACGGCCTCGTGGTCCGAGGGCGACACGGGCGACGGCGCGCTCAGCTCCGCTTACGGACAGGCCGGCGCCGACGTCGTCGCCGTCGAGCTCGTGGACGAGTCCGGCGAACGAGTCCGTGCGACCGTGCAGGACGGCTGGTGGGCGGCCTGGGCGCCGGGCGAGGCGTCGCTCGGCGACACCGCCGAGGTGACGTTCACCGACGGCGCGACGGCGAGGGTCACGATCGGCTGAGGTCGGCCGCGACCCTGCCCGACGTCGTCGCAACCCGGTGGAACCTTCGCGGCGGTTGCTGCGTGTACCGGTCGTGACCACCACGAGCGACGCCGCCGCTGCCGCCGGCACCCTGCCTGACCGGCGGCACGACGTGCCGTTCGTCGACGTGCGCGTGACGCACGCGAGCCGCAACGCGGAGTTCACGGCGTTCATGGCCGCGGCGGCAGACCCGCTGCACCGCACCGCCTACCTGCTGTGCGGCGACCGGCACCGTGCCGAGGAGCTGGTGCAGCAGACGTTCGAACGCACCTACCGGTCGTGGTCCCGAGCGCGGGCGGGCGACCCGCTCGCCTACGCCCGCCGGGTGCTCGCGAACCTGCGGATCGACAACTGGCGTCGCACCCGCCGCGAGGTGCTCACCGGCCCCGACCTCCTCCCCGACGCGGCGAACCGCTCGGGCCTGCCTGCGTCCGGCACGCCCGGGACGCGGGTGGTCGAGGAGCGCGACGCCGTGGTCCGGGCGCTCCTCCTGCTGCCGTTGCGGCAGCGCCGGGTCGTGGTGCTGCGGCACTTGATCGGCCTGTCCGAGGAGGAGGTGGCGCGGGAGCTCGGCATCCCCCGCGGCACCGTGAAGTCCACCTCCTCCCGCGCCCTCGCCCACCTGCGCGCGATCCTCGACCTCGATGCCCTGGGAGGCACGCGATGAGCCGTTCCCCGATGCCGGACCCGACGTCCGACGACCGGCCGTCCGACGACGAGCTGGTCGCGCGGCTGCGGCGTGCCACCGCCGACGTCCCGCCGTCCACCCTCGACCTGGAGGTCGCCCTGCGCTCGAGCCGCCGCAAGACGGTGCGCCACCGCGCCGCCGCGACCGCCGGGTGCGTGGCCGCGCTCGCGGTCGTGGGCGTGGGGGCGCAGCAGCTTCCGGCGCTGCGCGACGACCGCGGCGCCGTCGGGCCCGCGACGGCGATCACGTCGGCCGCGCCCGAGCCCGAGCCCGTGAGCGCGTGCGTCCCGCGGCTCGTCGACGTGACCTGGCGCAGGGAGACCGTCACGCCGATCGTGATGTGGGCCGACCGGGTGGTCGTGCCGGAGGAGCCCGACGTCTCCTTCGCGGCGGAACGCACGATCGCCTTCGACCCTCGTGCCGCCGACCCGTCCGTCGACGGGCAGGGGATCACCTCCGAGATGGCGGACGGGGTCGTGGCCCGGGCGCGGGAGGACGCGAGGAACCCGCCGACCACGGGGGCGTACTTCGCGTCCCCGGGCACCGGCACGGAGTGGTCGCACTTCCTGGAAGGGCTCGAGGCGGCGTGGCGCGGGGTCGCCGCGACCCAGGTCCCGGAGTGGGCCGGGGAGATCCCGGGCCCCCTTGACCCTGGCACGTACGTGTTCTACGCCGAGGGCAGTGCGCACGAGGCCGCCGCTACCGCGACCTGCGAGGGCGAGAAGGCCGACGTCGCACTGAGCTACTGGGAACCGGTGGGGGAGCCCATCGAGCTCGCGTGCGCGGACCCGGCGAAGGACGACGTCGCGGTGCACGTCAAACGCGCCTACTGCCCGGGCGACCTCTCGGCCGCCGAGCGCGACGTCATCGGGCTCGAACCCGCCGACGCGGACTCGGTGCGCCTGGTGGAGCTGGTCGCCGGGCAGCTGCGCCTGCCCTGGACGCGCTGAGGGCCTATTCCCCTTCCTCGCAGGCGATGCCGTTGCCGTTGGCGTCGAGCGCGCCGCGGTAGGCGGGCTGGCCGTTCTGGATGGGGGCGGCGCCGGCCTCGCGCGCGGCGTTGCAGTCCCAGTAGAACCACGCGGCGCCCTCCTGAGGCTCCTCCTGCTGCTGTTGTTCCTGTTGCTGCTGGTCGGCCTGCGACTGCTGGTCGGCGAGCTGCTGCTGCTTGGAGGCGAGCTCGGTCTCCTGGGCCTCGGCCGCCTTCTCCCGCTCCTTCAGCTCCTGCTCACGCTTCTCGACGTCGGCCCGCTGGGCGACCAGCTTCTCGTTCGCCTCGGTGGCCTCGGCCTCCTTCGCCTCGGCCGCGGCGACCTTGCGGTCGGCGTCGACGAGCGCCTGCGCGGCGTCGGAGCTGCGCATCATCGAGACCGTGACCCCGAGGATGCAGCCGAAGGCGAGGCAGGCCACGGCCACGCCGGTGATGAGCATGCTCGACGGGCGCGCGGGCCTGGCGGTGCGCGTCGCCCCGGCGCGGGGTGGCGCGCCAGCGGCCGCGGCTGCCGCGGCGGCGTCCTGCGCGCGCTGCGCGCGCTGCGCGCTGCGGCGGTCGCCGGCGTCGCGGAGCTTGTCGCCCACGGTGCGCAGCGCCGCCGAGACCGGCGAGGCCGACTCGCGACCGCCCTCCAGCGAGCCGCCGAGCGGGCCGACGGAAGGCACCGCCGGCGGCGGCGGGGGAGGCGGCGGCGCGAGCGTCGCGACCGGCTCGCCGTACGTCACGGTCGCGGCGGGCGGCGGCGTCGCGGACGGGGCGGAGGCCGCGGCGCGGATGGGCGCCATGATCGTGGTCGCCTCGGCCGGCGACTCGGGGCGGGCCGGGCGTGCGGCCGCCTGGTCGTCGACCCAGTAGTCCCACCCGGGGGGCGCGGGCGGCCACGCAGGGTCGGGGCCCCACCCGGCGTCGGGCCGGAACCCCGGGGGCACCCGCCACCCCGGGGGCGGGTTGAAACGCACAGCCATGACACTCCTCCGTCGTCGAGCGGCCCCTACTATGGCGGAAACCGGGCGCTCCGGTCCATGTCGGCCGTCGCGCGACCACCGCCCTACGACGGAGAGAGGTCCCCGCCGGCTCGTCAGGCCGGGGGCTGCACCCCGGTGTCGGCCCCCCGGGAGGTGCTGCGGTAGTGCGCCACGACGACGCCGGTCGCGACGACGCCGAGCACCACGAGGACGCCGAAGAGCTTCGCCGTCGTGAACGGCGGTGTGACCGCCGCCACCACCGGGGGCGCCCGGAACCCGGCGTACGCGACGGGGTACGCCCGTCGGCCCGGCCAGGTCGCGCGCGCCCCAGCGATGCGCTGCACCTCGAGCCGGGCAGACGAGAGGCCGATCCCGATGCCGCGAGGGATCGCGTGCTGGAAGGCGGGTGGCGCGGCGGTGTCGGTCGCCGCTGGTAGACCGGGGGCATGTTCCTCCTGGACGCGGCTCTGCCCACCTCCACGCTCACGGCCGAGCCCACCGTGGTGCACTCCGCGAGCGACCTCGTCGTGGCCGCCGAGTGCGAGTTCCGGCTGCTGCACCGCCTCGACGAGCTGCTCGGACGCGTCCCGCGGGGCGAGCACGAGGACGACGCGATGCTCGCCCGGACGGCGGCGCTCGGCGCCGCGCACGAGCGCCGGGTGCTCGACGACTACGTGGCCCGGTACGGGCGTGCCGCTCCGGGCGGTGGCGGGGGAGTCGTCGAGGTGCCGCCGGTCGGGCGCCCGACGCGCGACCAGCTCGAGGCCGCGCACGGCGCCACGCTCGCGGCGATCGAGGCGGGGGCCGACGTCGTCTCGCAGGCGACGTTCTTCGACGGCGACTTCCACGGTCGCGCCGACTTCCTGCTGCGCGACCCGCTGGGCGACCCCGAGGTCGGGCCGGGACGCCCGGGCGGGCACGCCGCGGCGGCGATGCCGCGCTACGCCGTCCTCGACACGAAGCTCGCGCGCCGGGCCAAGGTGACGGCGCTGCTCCAGCTCGCCGCGTACGCCGACCAGCTCGTGGCGGCCCACGTGGACCCGACCGACGCCGTGCACCTCGTGCTCGGCACGCGCGTCACCACCAGCCACCGCCTGGCCGAGCTGCTGCCCGTGCTGCACCAGCGGAGCGCTCGGCTGCGCACCGTCGTGGCCGAGCACCGGGCCGACGACGGCCCGCTCGCCTGGGGCGACGAGCGGTTCACCGCCTGCGGGCGTTGTGCCGCGTGCGCGGAGCAGGCGGCCGCCCACCGCGACGTGCTCCTCGTCGGCGGCGTCTACGAGGCGCAGCGGGCGCGGCTCGTCGCGGGCGGGATCACGACGATCGACGCTCTCGCCGCGGCCGAGGAGCCGCCCGCGGGCATGCCCGCCCGGAGCTTCGAGCGGCTGCGCGACCAGGCACGGCTCCAGCTCGGGACCAGCCCCGGCGACGGCGAGGTCGCGTACGACGACCACGGCCGGCCCGCCACCATCCGGTGGTCGCTCCCGGAAACCTCGCTCGTGCGCCGGCTGCCGCCGCCCAGCCCGGGCGACGTGTTCTTCGACTTCGAGGGAGACCCCCTGTGGTCGGACCCGCAGGGCGAGCAGTGGGGCGCGCAGACCGGCCTCGACTACCTCTTCGGGCTGGTCGAGCGCCCGGCGTCCGACGGCATGTCCGATGGGGGCGCGCCGCCGTTCCGCGCCTTCTGGGCGCACGACCTGCCCCAGGAGCGGCAGGCGCTGATCGACTTCGTCGACTACCTCGCCGACCGTCGGCGCCGGTACCCGGACCTGCACGTCTACCACTACGCGTCGTACGAGCGCGTGCACCTGCTGTCCATCGCCGCCCGGCACGGGGTGTACGAGGAGGAGGTGGACCAGCTGCTGCGCGACGGCGTGCTCGTGGACCTCTACGCCGTCGTCCGGTCCTCGCTGCGGATCTCGAACCGGTCCAAGTCCATCAAGAAGCTCGAGCCGCTGTACATGGGCGACGAGCTGCGCTCGGGCGACGTCACCACCGCGGCGGCGTCCGTCGTGGCGTACGCCGAGTTCACGGCACTGCGCGACGCCGGGCGGACGGAGGAGGCCGACGCCCTGCTGCGCGGCATCGCCGACTACAACCGCTACGACTGCCTCTCCACGCTGCGGCTGCTGGACTGGCTGCGCTGCGCGGCCGACGTCGTCGACGCGGCATCGTCGGTCGAGCCCGGCGAGACCATGCCCCCCGACTCGTCGGTCGAGCCTGTCGAGACCATGCCCCCCGACTCGTCGGTCGAGCCCGTCGAGACCATGCCCCCCGACTCGTCGGTCGAGCCTGTCGAGACCATGCCCCCCGACTCGTCGGTCGAGCCTGTCGAGACCGTGCCCCCCGACTCGTCGGTCGAGCCTGTCGAGACCATGCCCCCCGACTCGTCGGTCGAGCC
>NZ_JCAIUJ010000005.1:111880-326522 GCF_059445465.1 Isoptericola sp. Y541
GTCGAGACCATGCCCCCCGACTCGTCGGTCGAGCCTGTCGAGACCATGCCCCCCGACTCGTCGGTCGAGCCTGTCGAGACCATGCCCCCCGCCGAGGAGACGCCGCGGCAGGCGGCGGCCCGCGAGGCACGGGAGCGGCGGCTCGCGCTGGAGGCCGAGATCCGGGAGCGGGCCGGCGAGGACCGTGGCATCCGGGACGACGAGGCCCAGGGGTTGGCGATGATCGGGGCATCGCTGGGCTACTGGCGCCGGGAGAGCAAGCCGTTCTGGCACGAGCACTACTCCCGGCTCGAGCTGCCGACGGACGAGTGGCAGGGTCGCCGCAACACGTTCCACGTGGAACGCGCCACGGTGGTCCAGGACTGGGCGGTCGAGGACGGGCGGCGCGCGTCGTCGCGCGTCATGGAGCTGGTCGGGCGGCTGCCCGAGGGGTCCGAGCTCGTGGTGGGGGCGGCGCCGTTCGTGCTCTACGACGCGCCGGCGCCGGCCGCGGTGACCGTCCCGGCCAACGCGGTGCGGGGCTTCCACGGGGGCGGGCTGATCCTCGAGGCCTCGCGTCGTGAGACGCCCGGCGGCGAGCGGGACGTGCTGGTGCTGCGCGAGCAGGTGCGCGTGGGCGCCGAGACCTTCCCGGAGCTGCCGATGGCGCTCACGCCGTCGAGCGGGCCGCGCGCAGACCCGCAGGAGCAGGCGCTCGAGGACGTGGCGCAGGCGGCGCTCTCGCGCTGGGACGTCGACCGCACGCTGCCCGACGGCCCGGCCACGGACCTGCTGCGCCGGCGCCCCCCGCGCGTGGCCGGCGGGGGCGCGCTGCCCGACGTCGTCGACGACGACTTCACGGCCGCGATCCTGACCGCGACGCGCGACCTCGACCGCTCCTACCTCGCCGTGCAGGGCCCGCCCGGCACCGGCAAGACGCACGTGGGCTCGCACGTGATCGCCGCGCTCGTCGCGGAGGGCTGGCGGGTGGGCGTCGTGGCGCAGTCGCACGCCGCCGTCGAGAACATGCTGCGCGCCGTCGTCGAGAAGGCGGGCGTGCCCGCCGAGCGCGTCGCCAAGAAGCGGCAGGCCGACGGCCCCTCACCCACGGCCGTCTGCGCCGAGCTGTCGGGGGAGGACCTGGCGGAGTTCTCCGGGCGGGGCGCGAGCATGGTCGGGGGCACGGCCTGGGACTTCGCGCACCCGGACCGCTGGCCCGACGGCGGGCTGGACCTGCTGGTGGTGGACGAGGCCGGGCAGTTCTCCCTCGCGTCCACGATCGCCGTAGCTCGGTCGGCACAGCGGCTGCTGCTCCTGGGCGACCCGCAGCAGCTGCCGCAGGTCAGCCGGGGCCGGCACCCGGAGCCCGTGGACCGGTCGGCGCTCGGGTGGCTCGCGGATGGGCACGACGTGCTCCCGCCCGGGCTGGGGTACTTCCTGGCGCGGTCGTGGCGTATGCACCCCGAGCTGTGCGAGGCGGTGTCCCAGCTTGCCTACGAGGGGCGGCTGCGCGCCCACGACACCGCGTCCGGCCGGCGGCTGGAGGGCGTGGCCCCCGGTGTCCACCACGTGCCCGTGGAGCACTCCGGCAACGGCGTCGCCTCGCCCCAGGAGGCCGCAGAAGTGGTGCGGCAGGTGACCGAGATCGTCGGCCGCGCCTGGGTACCCGGCGCCGGGGAGCCGGCACGGCCCCTGGAGCCGCGCGACGTCGTGGTGCTCGCCGCCTACAACGCCCAGGTCTGGGCCGTGCGGCGCGCGCTCGAGGGCGCCGGGCTCGCGGGCGTGCGAGTCGGCACGGTCGACCGGTTCCAGGGCACCGAGGCGCCGGTGGCGATCGTGACGCTCGCCGCGTCCTCCCCGCAGGACGTGCCGCGCGGCACCGGCTTCCTGCTCTCGCGCCACCGGATCAACGTGGCGGTCTCCCGCGGGCAGTGGTGCGCGATCGTCGTACGGTCCCCGGCGCTGACGGACTACCTGCCGCACAGCGCCGAGGGCCTGGGCCGGCTCGGCGCGTTCCTCGGGCTCTGCGCCGCTGGTTGAGCCTGTCGAAACCCCGCTGGTTGAGCTTGTCGAAACCCCGCTGGTTGAGCTTGTCGAAACCCCGCTGGTTGAGCTTGTCGAAACCCGGAGCGTGGTCTCGACAGGCTCGACCGACGAGGGTCAGAAGCCGCCGAAGTCGCCGCCCCCGAAGTCGCCGCCCCCGAAGTCGCCGAACCCGCCGGCGTCGCCACCCGGGTCCGCGCCGTACCCCGGGTCCGCGCCCGCCGCCTCCGTGTACCCGGGATCCCCGGCGCCGGCGTCCGCTCCGGCGTCGCCGCCCTCACCGCCGGACCCGCTTCCTTCGGCCCCCGCGTCGCCGGCGAAGTCCTGCGAGGGGTCGCCGAACGCAGGGCCGAAGATGGCGTTCGCCACGGCGGAGCCGATGACGACGCCGGCCACCGTGCCCAACAGGCTCGAGCCGACCATCGAGCCAAAGCCGAGGCCGCGGGCGCCGGGAGCGCCGCCGTCCGCGCCCTGGCCGCGGAACGACTGCTCGAGCGTGCCCGGGTTGCGCATCTCCGCACGCGTCGCCATGCGGGCGAGCGACTGCGGGTCGTCGGAGGTCGCGCGCTCCGACTCGGGCACCGTCGACCCCAGCTCGCTGAGCACGCGTCGCCGCTGTTCCGGCGTGAGGCGGGCGAACGCCTCCGCGTGCGCCTGCTCCACCGCGTCCGGCGGGGCGGTGCGCAGCAGGTAGCGGTACCGCTCGACGGCCACCTCGTCCGGGTCGCGGTGGGCGACCGGGGTCGCGGAGCCGGGGCGGCCGGCGGGCTGCTGCCCGGGCGCGGGCGCGTAGCCGTACTTGCCGGGCGCCTCACCCGTGGCTGGCTGCTCGTACCCGGGCCGGCCGGGCACGCCGTGGTACGAGCGCTCGTCGCGAGCCCTGCCGAGAAGTCGGTCGAGGAATCCCATGACGGGTCAACGACCGTGGCCGGACGCGCGTTCCCATGCTTCGTCCGGGAATGACGACGGCCCGCACCCCGACGAGCGGGGCACGGGCCGTGCGCCTCACGCGGCCGGCGTCAGCCGACCGAGAGACGAGATCAGAGCGGGCGGACGTTCTCCGCCTGCGGGCCCTTGGGCCCCTGTGTCACGTCGAACTCGACGCGCTGCTCCTCGTCCAGGGACCGGTAGCCCTGGGACTGGATCGCGGAGAAGTGGACGAACACGTCAGCCGAGCCGTCCTCGGGGGCGATGAAGCCGAAGCCCTTCTCGCTGTTGAACCACTTCACGGTTCCGGTGGCCATGCTTACTCCTTCAAGAGGTGTCGACGACCTCGACCGTCGAGATCGCGCATCACGGTGAATCGTCGTCAACTCTTGAAACCAAGGTCCGCCGGGAGGCTGCGTCAATCCTGACGACACGGCCACCGTGGCGCAGACGGGATGACCGTCCGGTACGAGCGAGGCACTGCAACAGGCACAACGGTACGCGAGCGCGCGCATAGGCACCAGTGTTCCCGCTCAGGACGTCCACAGGGTGAGCACGTGCGGCGCAGACAGGCGTCCCGGCCGATAGAAAGGGGTCATGACCACCTCACCTGTCCCGCCCGTCCACCTCGCCGGTGGCATCCAGATCCCGCAGGTCGGCCTCGGCGTCTTCCAGGTTCCCGACGACGGCACCCAGGCCAACGTCGAGCAGGCGCTGGAGCTGGGATATCGCCACGTCGACACCGCGGCCGCCTACTACAACGAAGCCGGGGTCGGCGCGGCGCTGCGCGCGTCGGGGCTGCCGCGCGAGGAGGTGTTCGTCACCACCAAGTTGCGCAACGGCGACCAGGGCTACGAGGCGGCGCTGCGTGCGTTCGAGGGCTCGCGCCGGGCGCTCGGCGTCGACCAGGTGGACCTCTACCTGATCCACTGGCCGGTCCCGAGCCGCGACCTGTACGTCGAGACGTGGCGCGCCTTCGAGAAGCTGCTCGCCGACGGAGCGGTGCGTGCGATCGGGGTGTCGAACTTCCTGGTGGAGCAGCTCGACCGGCTCGTCGCCGCGGCCGACGTCGTCCCGGCGGTGAACCAGATCGAGGTGCACCCGACGTTCCAGCAGGTGCCGCTCCAGCAGCGCTGCCGTGAGCTCGGGATCGCCGTGGAGGCGTACTCCCCGCTCGGGCGGGGCGCCGACCTCGACGCCCCCGCTGTCGTCACCGCGGCCGCCGACCTCGGCGTCACGCCGGCGCAGGTGGTGCTGCGCTGGGCCGTGCAGCAGGGCCGCATCGTGATCCCGAAGTCGCTGTCGGCGGACCGTCAGGCCTCCAACCTGGACCTCTTCACCTTCGAGCTGTCGGCGGAGCAGGTGGCACAGATCGACGCGCTCGAGTCCGGCGTCGCCGGGCGCACGGGTGCCGACCCTGCGACGGCGTCGTTCACGCAGTTCCGCGACTGAACCGAGCGTCGCGACCCGCGTTCCGGGGTCTATCGGCGCGCCCCCGGATATGCCAGTGTGACGCAGGTAACAGGTTCGTCACGATCTGTTGCGAGTGACCCGCGCGACACGTACGCGACATACAGTCTCGCTACGTTCAGCGGCACTGAATGCGGTGTTGAGCCGCGCGAATGTCCTACCTCCAAAAGGGGAACAGCATGATCCGACGCAGCACGGTCGCCCGGGGCTTCGCCCTCGCGGCGGTACTCAGCCTTGGCCTCACCGCCTGTGCCTCCTCCGACGGCGGCGGCGGCGACGACGAGGGCAGCGAGGGTTCGGCCGAACCCCTGAAGATCGGCACGATCCTCCCGGTCACCGGCACCCTCGCGTTCCTCGGCCCGCCCGAGATCGCGGGCGTCGGCCTCGCGATCGACGACATCAACTCCGGCGGGGGTGTCCTCGGCGAGGACGTCACCGTCGAGTGGGGCGACTCCGGCGACAGCACGGACCTGTCCGTCGCGAGCAGCACGGCGACTGACCTCATCGGCAAGGGCGTCTCGGCCGTGATCGGTGCCGCGTCCTCCGCGGTGACCCTCGGCGTGGTCGACACGTTCGAGGAGGCCGGGGTCATGCTGATCTCGCCCGCGAACACCGCGGCGGACCTCTCCGGGTACGGCGACTTCTTCGCCCGCACGGCCCCGCCGGACACGGTGCAGGGTGCGGCGCACGCCTCCCTCCTCCTGGACGACGGCCACTGCAAGATCGGTTTCCTCGTGCAGAACGAGGCATACGGCACCGGTCTGCGCGACGTGGTCGAGGAGGCCGTCAAGGCCGGTGGCTGCGAAGTCGTCTACGGCGGCACCGGCCAGGGCCACGAGTTCGCCCCGGGTGAGACCAACTTCGGAGCCCAGGTGACCGACCTGCTCGCGCAGAAGCCCGACGCGATCTCGGTCATCGCCTTCGAGGAGACCGTCGCGATCGTCAACGAGCTCGTCTCGCAGGGGTGGGACTTCGCCGGGAACACCTACTTCGTCGACGGGAACCTGTCCAACTACGGCGACCAGTTCGACCCGGGCACCCTCGAGGGCGTCAAGGGCACTCTGCCGGGGGCGCAGGCCGACGAGACGTTCCGCGAGGAGCTCAAGGCCTGGTACTCCGAGAACGAGGACGGCGAGCTCAACGACTTCTCGTACTCGGCGGAGTCGTACGACGCGACCGTCCTCGCCGCGCTGGCCGCGGTGAGGGGCGGCGCCACCGACGGCGCCACGATCTCGAAGAACATCCGGGCCGTCTCCGGTGCCGAAGAGGGCAGCAAGGAGGTCAACTCGTTCGAGGAGGGCGTGAAGGCGCTCGAGGCGGGCGACGAGATCAACTACGTCGGCAAGTCCGGCATCGGGCCGCTCAACGACGCCAACGACCCGTCCTCGGCGTTCATCGGGATCTACCAGTACGGCCCCGACAACACCTACACGTTCGAGCGGGAGATCGAGGGCACCACCGAGTGACACCTCGGCGGTCGGGGCCGAGCTCCTGACCGGCGACCCCACAGCACCACCGCACGGCACGACGGCCCGGGCGCTCAACCAGCGCCCGGGCCGTCGTCGTCCGCCGAGGTAGTCCAGATTCCCGCGAGGTAGTTACGAACCCCGCGAGGTAGTCCAGATCTCGCCGAGGTAGTTCGCGTCGCGTTCTCGGGACGGCGGGGTGCGACGCTGCCCCCAGGCTTGCAGTTTCCACAGGTCAGCGTCCGGTGGCCCGCCCGACGTCGTCCCTGGATCATCGTCGGTCCATGAGAGAAGCCGAGCACCTCCCGGCGATCCGCCGGATCGCCGGGATCGTGGACGCAATGAACGCCACCGGCTCTCCGCTGGGCGGCATGCGCTCGGCGGACGTCGAACACCCGCCGATCGTGCCGCTCGCCCTCGACCTCTCCCGCGTTGACGCCGGCACGGTCGCGGACCGGCTCGCGGTCGGGGTGGTCGAGCGCCTTCGCGGAGTCTTCCTGCCGGGCGAGGTCGAGCGGACGTTCGAGGAAACGATCCTGACGCAGGTGCGAGGGCTCGTCGACGGGACGACCGCACCCCTGTGGTTCAGCCACACGACCGCCGCGCTGCTGCACGGGGCCTGGCTCTATCGCACACCGTCGCTGGTCCACGTCACGCGGGAGTGGAACCCGCACGTCGACGAGGAGGCCGAGCCACTGGTGCGGCGGCACCACACGACTCTTCCCGTCGCGGACCGGGCGACCGTGCGCGGCATGCCGGTGACGTCGCTCGCTCGCACGCTCGTCGACTGCATCCGCAGCCTGCCGCGGGACGGCGCGCTCGTCGTGTGCGACTCGTTGGCCCGGCTCGGTGCCGACCTCGACGAGGTCTCACGCATCATGTCGGCGTCGCGTGGCAAGCGGGGTGTGGTGCAGGCCCGCGGCGTCCTCGACCTGTGCGATCCGCGGTCGGGATCGCCGGGCGAGACGGTGACACGGCTCGTCGCCTCCGACGCCGGGCTCCCACGGGCGGACTGCCAGATCGAGGTGGCGACGGCGCAGGGGACGGTCTTCGTCGACCTCGGTTGGGAGGTCGTGCGTGTCGCCGTGGAGTTCGACGGGGCGATCAAGTACTCCGGCGACGAGCACGGCGACCCGGACGCCGTGCGTCGTGCGGAAGCAGCGAGGCAGCAGTCGCTCGAGGCCGCTGGGTGGATCGTCGTGCGCGTGCGCTGGGAGGACCTGGGCGACCCCATCGCCCTGGAGCAGCGACTTCGGGCCGCGTACCGGGTGGGGCGCAGACGCAGCATCCTCGGGTTGACGGCCTGAGGCCACGCCCGGGTCGGTGAGCCAGGTGGAATGACGACGGCGGTGGGAGCTCCGCGGAGCTTCCACCGCCGTCGTCGTGCTCACCCGAACTACCTCGCCGAATTCCGAACTACCTCGCCGAAATCCGAACTACCTCGGCCAGACTCGAACTATCTCGCCGGGTGGGTCACGACGGCTCCTCAGCGAGGGTGCCGAGGTACAGGGAGATGACCTTCGGGTCTGCCTGTAGCTGCCGGCCGGTGCCGGTGTAGGCGTCCTTGCCCTGGTCGAGGACGTAGCCGCGGTCGCAGATCTGCAGGCAGCGGCGGGCGTTCTGCTCGACCATGATCACCGAGACGCCGGCCTTGTTGATCATGCGCGTGCGCAGGAACGTCTCGTCCTGGCGGACGGGGGACAGGCCGGCGGACGGCTCGTCGAGCAGCAGCACGGACGGGTTCATCATGAGCGCTCGGGCCATCGCGACCATCTGCCGCTCGCCGCCCGACATGGCGCCCGCCCGCTGGTTGCGCCGGTCGTGCAGCACGGGGAACAGGTCGCCGATGAACGACCAGCGCTCCTCGAACACCTTGGGCCGCAGGTAGACGCCCATACGCATGTTCTCCTCGACGGACAACGACGGGAAGACGTTGTTCGTCTGCGGCACGAACCCGACGCCGCGCGCCACGAGGGAGTTCGCCTTCATGCCGGTGATGTCCTGACCCTCGAGGGTCACGGTGCCGGAGTAGACCTTCACCAGCCCGAACAGGGCCTTGAGCAGCGTGGACTTGCCGGCTCCGTTGGGCCCGATGATGCCGACCAGCTCGCCCTTGGCGACCTCGATCGAGCACCCGTCGAGGATGTTCACGCCCGGGATGTAGCCGGCCACGAGGTTGTCGGCCCGCAGCAGCAGCTCCTTGTCCTTCGGGGCGCCGGTCGCGGTCTCCCCGGGCAGGATCGAGGTGTCGCTCATCGCTTCTCCTCCTCGGCCTCGAGCCGGGCCAGGATCTCGGGGTCGAGCAGCGAGTCGTCCCCGAGGTCGGTGTCGTGGTGGGCCCCCAGGTAGGCGTCGACGACGGCCTGGTCATGCATCACCGTCGCCGGCGGCCCTTCGGCGACGATCCGGCCCTCGGCCATCACCACCACCCAGTCGGAGATGTGCCGCACGGCGTGCATGTCGTGTTCCACGAAGAGGACCGTCATGCCCTCGTCACGCAGCGCCTGCACGTGCCCCAGCAGCGACTGCACGAGCGCGGGGTTCACGCCCGCCATCGGCTCGTCGAGCATGATGATCGTGGGGTTCGTCATCAGGGCACGGGCCATCTCGAGCAGCTTGCGCTGCCCGCCCGACAGCGACCCGGCGTAGTCGGCGGCCTTCGCATCCAGCGTGAACCGGGCGAGGATCTCCATCGCCCTCTCGGTGGCGGCCTTCTCGTGCGCCTGCCAGGTGAACGGCAGCCACGACAGCCAGAACCGCTCGCCGGGGTTCTTCGGTTCGGCGAGCAGCATGTTCTGCAGCACCGTGAGCCGCGACAGGGCCTTGGTGAGCTGGAAGGTGCGCACCATCCCGGCCTTGGCGACGCGCGCGCCACCCTTGCCCTGCAGCGAGCGACCCTCGAAGCTCCAGGTGCCGCTCTGCGGGGTGTCGAACCCGGTGAGCAGGTTGAAGAACGTCGTCTTGCCGGCGCCGTTGGGGCCGATGAGCGCGGTGATGGCGCCCCGCTGCACCTCCAGGTGCTTGACGTCGACGGCGGTCATGCCGCCGAAGCGGCGGACGACGTCGTCGGCGACGAGGATGGCGTCGGGCTTTGCGACGCCGACCTTGGGCTCGACCTGGGCCAGCTCGCCGCGGGCCTCGACGGCGACGGCGGAGTTCGGCTCCTGCGCGGCCGCCGCGGCGGCGTCGACCACCGAGTCGGGCGCGGGGGTGGGCTCGGGCGTGGCGTCCGGCGCAGTCTGGGTGGGGGTCTCGTCAGCGGACATTGAAGGCCAGCTCCTTCTTGTTCCCGAGGATGCCCTGTGGCCGGAAGATCACCAGGAGCATCAGCGTGAGACCGACCAGCATGCCGCCGATCTGCTCCACGTTGGTGGTGGTGATGACGTCGCCCACGCCGGTGTTCTCCGCGAGGGCGCGCATGCCGGTGCGCATGAGCATGTACGCGCCGAAGAAGACCATCGAACCGAGAACCGGCCCGAACACCGTGGCCGCTCCGCCCAATAGCAGGACGGTCCAGGTGAAGAACGTCATCGTGCGCCCCATCGCGTCCGGCGCGATCGTGAGCGGCAGCACGTAGAGCACGCCGCCGAGTGCACCCAGCATGCCGCCGAGCACGAGCGACTGGAGCTTGTACGAGTAGACGTTCTTGCCCAGGGCGCGCACGGCGTCCTCGTCCTCGCGGATGCCCTTGAGCACGCGGCCCCAGGGGCTGCGGGTGATGAGCCAGACGAAGAGCAG
This sequence comes from Isoptericola sp. Y541, assembly GCF_059445465.1. NCBI lineage: Bacteria > Bacillati > Actinomycetota > Actinomycetes > Micrococcales > Promicromonosporaceae > Isoptericola > Isoptericola sp. Y541. Next base: position 121,504 of record NZ_JCAIUJ010000005.1, read on the forward strand.
CACGACGGCGACGAGCCCCCACGCGAAGATCCGTGTCCACCACGAGTCGGAGCCCGTGTTGATGTACTCCAGCGGCCCGATGACGGTGCGCCCGTCGGGCAGCGGGGACAGGTCCTGGAAGGTGCCCTTGAAGTTGCGGCCCTGCAGGCCGGACGCGCCGCCGGTCCACTCCTGCAGCCAGGTGGACCGGCCGATCCAGCGGATGATCTCGGCGGCGGAGATGGTGACGATCGCGAGGTAGTCGCCCCGGAGCTGGAGCGTCGGGATACCGAGGAGCAGCGCGAAGAGCAGGCCGGCCGCGAGGGCGACCAGCAGCGCGAGGAAGAACGGGGCGCCGGCGATCGTCGCGATGCCGAAGCCGTAGGCGCCGAGCAGCATGAAGCCGGCCTGGCCCATGTTGAGCAGGCCCGTGTACCCGAAGTGCAGGTTGAGGCCGATCGCGGCGATGGCGTAGGCGGCCGTGGTGGGCGCGATGAGCTCGGCCAGCGACTGGGTGAGGATTCTGAGGAACTCGTCCATGATGGGTCTCCCTTCAGCCGATCCGCTCGCGGCGGCCAAGAATGCCCTGCGGCCTGATCAGGAGCACGAGGATGAGGATCACGAGCGCGGACGCGTAGCGCAGGTCGCTCTGGATCACGAGGTTGGACAGCTCGACGACGAGCCCGATGAGGATCGACCCGACGAGCGCGCCGAACGCGGTGCCGAGGCCGCCGAGGGTGACCGCCGCGAACATCAGAAGCAGTAGCTGCACCCCGAGCTGCCAGTTGAACGACCCGAACGAGATGCCCCACATGAGGCCGGCGAGGGCGGCGAAGCCGGTCGCCACGATCCACACGATGCGCACGACCTTGTCGGGATCGATGCCGGTGGTCGCGGCGAGCGCCGGGTTGTCCGACACAGCGCGGGTGGCCCGTCCCAGCCGGGTGCGGGTGAGGAAGAACGCGAAGCCCACGAGGCACACGAGGGCGACCGCCATCGAGATCCACGACGTGGTGCTGAGCGTGATCCCCGCGATGTTCAGCGGCCGTGGGTTGGCGCCCAGGATGCGCTCGGACCCGCCGCCGATGAGGAGCTGGATGACGTACTGCAGGGTGATCGACAGCCCGATGGAGACGATCATCATCTGCATCACCGGTGTGCCGCGCCGTCGTAGCGGGCGCCAGATCCCGGCGTCCTGCGCGAGTCCGGTGAACGCGCAGATCGCGATGGTGAGCAGACCGCCGAGCCAGATCGACATCCCCATCTGGTTGATGGTGATGAAGCCGACCGCGGCGCCGAGCGCGAACTGCTCGCCGTGCGCGAAGTTCGACAGCCCGGTGGTGCCGAAGATGAGGTTCAGCCCGATGGAGGCGAGGGCCAGCAGCAGGCCGAAGCGGATGCCGGAGCCGAACTGCTGCCACACCTGGGCCCAGGTGATGGCCTGTTGGGAGGCGTCGCCCTCCGGTGCCGTGCTGACGCCCTCGCCCTCCGTGGTGGTTCCGGTGCCCGAGTCGGCGTCGGTCCCGCCCTCGGCGGGCGCGGAGCTGGTCGCCTCGGACGACGGGCTCGGCGCTTCGGCCGCGGCGCCGAGCCGGAACGCGGCGCGGGCCGTGCCGCCGGTCTGCGCGGTGACCTGGAGCTCGGTGGACGCCCCCTCGGGGAGCTGCTCGTCGGCGGGGAGCGAGGCGGGGTCGATCGTGATCGTGTACCGACCGACCTCGGGCACCGCCACGGACGTGAGGGCGTCCGCCGTCGTCGTGACGGATGCGCTGAAGTCGCCCGGGCCGGCGATGGTCGCCTCGGCGCCCGCGATCCGGTCGTTCTGCTCGTTCAGGACGAGGACGGCGACGCACGCGGTCGTGTCGTCCGGCTGGCAGTCGGTCGGGGTGTCGCTGTCGCCGGCGGTTGCGGCGGCGGCGTGCGCCTCGGTGTTCGCGCCGGGGCTCGCCTGAGCTGGTGGCGTGGCGAGCACCGTTGGTACGAGGGCGATCGCGAGCACTGCCACGGTGCGGCACAGCACGGTTGCCCTACTGGGTCGGTCCGTCGTCATCGGGCGGGTCCTCCGTCAGATCGGTGTCGTTCCCTGGGCGAGCCCAGGTTCCACCCGCTCGCCCCGTCGATGCAGGGACCCTAAAGGGCCCATGTATCCGCGGGGTTTCGCGAGCGTGCCGCGAGTGTAGCGACGAAAATGTGACAGAAATGACAGATCCAGGTCACAGTCCTGCATCGCGGGATGGGCCCGGGGCACCGACCCCGGCGTCAACCCCGGCGTTGCGGTCGGGACCTAGGCTGGCCGGGTGCCCGACGACCTGACGCCCCCAGCCGACCCCGACGTCGACCCAGCGACGACCCCGCAGACGACCCCGCAGGCAGACGCCGTGACGGACGCCGTGACGGACGCAGCGACGGCCCCCGCGCAGGCGCCGGTGGCGGAGCGCCGCCCGACCATCCGGTCGCACCATGGCGACGACGTCGTGGACGACTACGAGTGGCTGCGCGACAAGAACTCGCCCGACGTGCTGGCCCACCTCGAGGCCGAGAACGCGTGGACGCAGGCCCGGCTGGCGCACCTGGCGCCGCTGCGCCAGGCGGTCTTCGACGAGATCAAGGGGCGCACGCTCGAGACCGACCTGTCTGTGCCGGTGCGGCTCGACGGCTCCTGGTACTACACGCGCACCCAGGAGGGGCGGCAGTACCCGATCCACGCGCGCGTGCCCGCGGCGGGGGAGTGGGCGCCGCCGCTGATCGACGCGGGCACCGTGCCGGCCGGCGAGCAGGTGCTGCTCGACCAGAACGTGGCCGCCGAGGGCCACGACTTCTTCTCCCTCGGCACGTTCGACGTGTCCCAGGACGGGACGCGGCTCGCGTACGCGGTGGATACCACGGGCGACGAGCGGTTCACGCTCCGGCTGCGGGACCTGACCACGGGCGAGGACCTGCCCGACGTGGTCGAGAACACCTTCCCCGGCGCGGTGCTCACGCCGGACGGCTCGCACGTCTTCTACCTGACGGTGGACGACGCCTGGCGCCCCCACCAGGTGTGGCGGCACCGGGTGGGCACGCCGGCCGCGGACGACGTGCTCGTGCTCGAGGAGCCGGACGAGCGGTTCTGGGTGGGTGTCGGGCTGACGCGCTCGCGCCGCTTCCTGGTGATCGAGGTCGGGTCGAAGACGACGAGCGAGGCGCTGCTGCTGGACGCCGCCGACCCGACGGGCGAGCCCCGGGTGGTGTGGGCGCGCCGCGACGGCGTCGAGTACACCGTCGAGCACGCCGTCCTCCCCACGACTGCCGGCAACGACCAGGCGGACTCGTCGGCCGACCAGGGGGTGGGGGCCCGTCCGGGCGACGGGACGGGCTCCGACCGCATGGTCGGCACCAGGGACGTGCTGCTCGTGCTGCACAACGACGGGGCGGAGAACTTCGAGCTCGTCGTGGCGGACGTGCCCACGGCGGGCGACGACGGGGCGACGGCCCCGCTCGACCCCGCGGCAGCGCGCGTCGTCGTGCCGCACGACCCCGACGTGCGGCTCGAGGGCGTCGACGCGTTCGCCCGCCACGCGGTGCTGAGCCTGCGGCGCGAGGCGCTGCCGCGGGTCGCCGTCGTCGACCTCGAGCGGGCGGCGCAGCGCGCGGCCGACGGCGCGTGGGAGGCGGAGGAGATCGACGTCGACGAGCCGCTGTTCTCCGTGTTCGTGGACGCGAACCCCGCGTGGGAGCAGCCGCTGCTGCGGGTGCAGCACACGTCGTTCGTCACTCCGACCACGGTGGTGGACGTGGACCTCGCCACGGGCGAGCGACATGTGCGCAAGCAGCAGCCCGTGCTCGGCGGCTACGACCCGGCCGACTACGTGCAGCGGCGGGAGTGGGCCATGGCCGAGGACGGCACGCGGGTGCCGATCAGCCTGGTGTGGCGTCGGGACGCGGTGACCCTGGACGGCTCGGGCACCCGCGCCGAGCCCGCGCCGCTGCTGTTGTACGGGTACGGCGCCTACGAGGTGAGTATCGACCCGTACTTCTCGGTGCCCCGGCTGAGCCTGCTCGACCGCGGCGTCGTGTTCGCCGTGGCGCACGTGCGCGGCGGCGGCGAGCTGGGCCGGCACTGGTACGACGACGGCAAGCTGGAGCACAAGACGCACACGTTCACCGACTTCGTCGCCTGCGGGCGGCACCTGGTGGAGACGGGCTGGACGGCGCCCGAGCGGATGGTGGCCGACGGCGGCAGCGCGGGCGGCCTCACGGTGGGCGTGGCGGTCAACCTGGCACCCCAGCTGTTCGCGGGCGTGCTCGCCGGGGTGCCGTTCGTCGACGCCCTGACGTCGATGCTCGACCCGACGCTGCCGCTGACCGTGGTGGAGTGGGACGAGTGGGGCGACCCGCTGCACGACGCTCAGGTGTACGCCCGGATGAAGGCGTACACCCCGTACGAGAACGTGCCGGACCCTTCGACGAGCTCAGGACGGCGCGCCGCGTCCGCCTACCCGCAGATCCTCGCGACCACGTCGCTGCACGACACCCGCGTGCTGTACGTGGAGCCCGCCAAGTGGGTGGCCCGCCTGCGGGCCGCGGGCGCCCCTGCGCTGCTGAAGATCGAGATGTCGGCCGGGCACGGGGGCGTGTCCGGCCGGTACGCGCGCTGGGAGGAGATCGCCTTCGAGCACGCCTGGACGTTGGACGTGCTCCAGGCAAGATGAACAGCAGGTGAACAGTCCTCGAACAGTTCACCTGTCGGCCCACCGTTGGTCGTCAACGCTCAGGATCACCCCCCACGATGGATGACGTGACCGAGACGCTTCTGCTCGTGCTCGTCGTCGTGACGGCCCTCGCGTTCGACTTCACGAACGGGTTCCACGACACGGGCAACGCGATGGCCACCTCCATCGCCACCCGAGCCCTCAAGCCCCGGACCGCCGTCGCGCTGTCCGCCGTCCTCAACCTCGTCGGGGCGTTCCTCTCCCTCGCCGTCGCCGCCACGATCGCCAAGGGCATCGTCGATGCCGGCGTCATCACCCTCCCGGTGGTCCTCGCCGGGCTGGTCGGCGGCATCGTCTGGAACCTCATCACCTGGCTGTTCGGCATCCCGTCGAGCTCCTCGCACGCGCTGGTGGGCGGCATGGTCGGCGCGGTGCTGGCCGCCGTCGGCACGTCCGGCGTGCTGTGGACCGGCGTCATCTCCAAGGTGCTGGTGCCCGCCCTGATCGCCCCGCTCGTCGCGATCGCGGTGGCAGGCGTGGGCACATGGCTCGTAGCCCGCCTGACCCGCGGCGTGCCGCAGGAGGTGACGAGCCGCAGCTTCCGCTGGGGCCAGATCGGCTCCGCGTCGCTCGTCTCCCTGGCGCACGGCACCAACGACGCGCAGAAGTCGATGGGCATCATCCTGCTCGCGCTCATCGCCGGCGGGGCCGTGCCGGCCGACTCCGGCGTCCCGTTCTGGGTGATCCTCGCCTGCGCCGTCGCGATGGCGATGGGCACCTACCTGGGCGGCTGGCGGGTCATCCGCACGCTCGGCAAGGGGCTCGTGGAGATCGACACCCGGCAGGGCATGGCCGCCGAGACGTCGTCCGCCGCCGTCATCCTCCTGTCCAGCCACTTCGGCTTCTCGCTGTCGACGACGCACGTCGCGACCGGGTCCGTGCTCGGCTCCGGTGTCGGCATGCCGGGGGCAAAGGTGCGCTGGAGCGTCGCCGGGCGCATGTTCGTCGCCTGGCTGGTCACCCTCCCCGCGGCCGGGCTCGTCGGCGCGCTGTGCCACTGGCTCGAGTCGTCGATCGGCGGCACCGCCGGCACGATCGCCGTCTTCGTGCTGCTGGTGGTCGTGTCCGTGGCCATCTGGCTCGCGTCGCGCCGCAGGCCGGTGGACCACAACAACGTCAACGAGGCCTGGGACGAGGAGAAGGGCGCCTCCGTGGAGCCCGTCGCCGCGACCACGGGCGAGGCCGGCGGCGAGCGGGTCGGGCCGGTGCCCGCCACCGCGACCGCGTCCTCCGTCGGGCCGGCCGTCGAGGCCGTCGGCACCGTGGCAGCCCCGTCGAACCAGAAGGTGGGAGCATGAACTTCATCGAGTGGGGCGCCCTGGGCCAGGTGGTCGTGGCCGGGCTGATCATCGGCGCCGGCATCCCCGCGCTGTTCGCCCTCGGGCTGCGCCTGCTGGCCGGCACCACGCCCCCGGAGGCGCCGGCCGCCATCCCCGGCACCCTTCGACCGGCTCAGGACGGTGCGGCGGATGCGGCGGACGGTGGGTCCCGCGCGATCTCGATCCCCCGCCCGACGCCGGCCCGCCTCGCCGGCGCCATCGCGTGCCTGGGCGTCGTGGTCGGCGCGATCGCCTTCGGGATCGTCTTCCTCGTCTCCGGCGGGCACTGAGCGACAAGTTCCCGGTACGAGGGTGAACGCGACGGCGAGTGAGCTCGCACGAAATCTCGTCGGAGCTATGGTCTGCCGAGACGTGTGGTGATGCCGTCGAGGAGCAAGTGCAGTCCGAGCTCGAACAGCTGGTCCAAGTCCAGGTCGTAGCCGTCCTGCATGAACGTGCTGAGGATCCCGGCGAAGGCCGGGTAGCGGCGGTTGCGACCGTTCGTCGCCGCCAACCAGGCCCTCGCCACCGAGAACCCGGGCGGCCCGGCCTCGGAGGAGTCTGTGGACCATGCCAAGAACGCCGTCACGCTCGACGAGCGCGAGGAGCCGACAGTGGAGATCGCGTCGGCGAACGCCCAACCGGAACGGTGACAACTCCGAGTTGCAGACCGACGCCGGGGCCGGGGCCCGTCGGCCGGCCCTGCCCCCGCTGGGGCGGTGCGCCGTCAGACGCGTGCTGCGCTGAGCGCGAGCGTGACGCCCCGCTGCACGAAGCTGCCGCCGTCGGCGTCGATCGCGGCGCCGAGGCCGTCGAGCACCGCGCGCAGCTGGTCGGCGGGGAGGCGGGTCATCAGTCCGGTGGTGGGCACCAGGTCCAGCCACTCCTCGCGGGTGTAGGTGCGCTCCCAGGGGTAGCGGTGCTCGCGCGGCTCGGTGAAGCTGCCGGCGGCCCGCACGCCCGCGGCGGCGGTGGCGACAATCCGCGCGTACCCCTCGGCTGCCGAGAGCGTCCCGGCGGCGGCCATCGGGGACCCGGGTAGCACCTCCTGGTACACGGCGGCGAACGCGGCCGCCAGGTCCGCGGGCGGGTCGCCCCCGTTCCAGAACACCGTGAGCTCGCCGCCGGGGCGCAGGGCCTCGGCGGCCCGCGCGGCGCCGGCCTTCGCGTCGACCCAGTGCCAGGTCTGGCCCGCGGTCACGGCGTCGAAGACGCGCCCGGCCGGGTCCCAGTCCTCGATGGTGGCGACCTCGACGTCGATCCCGTCGCGGCGCGCTATCTCGGCCATGCGCTCGTCGACGTCCACCCCGAGCAACTCGCAGCCCGCCGCGCGCAGCTGGCGCGCGACGATGCCGGTGCCCACGCCGACATCGAGCACCCGGGGCGCCTGCCCGCCCGGTGCGACCCGGCCGGCGGCCTCGGCGATCGCCGCGATCAGGGCGTCGGGGTAGCGCGGCCGGGCGCGGTCGTAGCTCTCGGCGTCGCCGCCGAACGAGGACGCGACCTGCCGCAGCTGCGAGGGGTCCGGGACGGGGGGAGGGGTGCCGGGTGAGCTCGTCATCCGGTCAGCCAAGACCTCCGCGTCACCCCGGTCAACGACGTTCGCCGACGGCGGACCACTGCCTCCAACCGCGGGGGAACGGGCACGCACGTTGCGGTGCCGGGGTCAGTCGTCGAGCGAGGCCTTGGCCGCCAGCACCCGCCGCGCGGACTCGTCCACCTTCTCGGCGAACTCGGGGTCCTCGCCAGCCTTCGCCACCAGCGCGTCCGCCATCTCGGGCGCGACGCTCGGGTCGGCGGAGGCGAGCACGATGTCCACCCCGGCGTCCACGGCGGCGACCGCCCGCTCGCCGGGCGACCAGCCCTGCACCTGGGCGGCGGCGGACAGGTCGTCGGTCATGACGACGCCGTCGAAGCCGAGCTCGTCGCGCAGCAGGTCGCCCACCACCACCGGGGAGAACGCGGCGGGGGCGTCGGGGTCGATGCGCTCGTAGACGGCGGTGGACATCATGACGTACGGGGCGCCGTCGTCGATCACGTCGGCGTAGACCTGCACGGACGGGTCGTCCGTGGTGGTGACGTCGTCCACGACGTCGGCGTCCGTGTCGGTGTTGGCCGTGACGCGGCCGAGCCCCGGGAAGTGCTTGAACACGGGCGCGACCCCCGCGTCGGTCATGCCGTCACCGAACGCCGTCGCCGACCGCAGCACGGACTCCGGCGTGAACCCGTAGTTGCGCCCGAAGGCCCCGATGGGCGGGTTGTTCGCCGCGTCGCCCTCGTCGACGACGTCGATCACCGGGGCCAGGTTGAGGTTGACGCCCGCCGCGGCGAGCTCGTCGCCCCAGCCGCGCGCCCGGTCCTGCAGGGTGGCGGCCTTCCAGGTGGCCTGCTCGGTGGCCTTCGGGATCTCGCTGAATCCGGGGCCGCGCAGCACCTGGACCAGACCGCCCTCCTGGTCGGTCGCGACCAGCAGCGGCGTGCCGTGCGTGGAGCGCTCGGAGACCAGGGCGGTGTACTCGTCCACGAGGTCGCGGGTGGCCTCCACCCCCGCCTCGCTGCGTCCGTGCAGGAAGACGTTGCCCACGTGCTTCTCGCGCACGGAGTCGGCGCTGACGGCGGCCGGTTCGCTCACCGACACCCCGACCATGAGCAGCTGGCCCACCTTCTCCTCCAGCGACCAGCCGGCGAGCACGTCGTCGGGGGCTTCCTCGGTGGGCGAGGGCGTCGGGGACGGCGTGCCGGACGCCGTCGGCGCGGCGGACGGCGAGTCAGCCGCGGGTGCGCTCGACGACGAGCCCGACCCCGGGGAGGGTTCGGTGCCGGCGCCGGAGCACGCTGCCAGCATCGTCACGACGGCCAGCGCGCCGGCCAGCGACGCGAACCGCTGGTTGAGCTTGTCGAAACCAGGTTTCGACAGGCTCAACCGGCGTGGTTTCGACAGGCTCAACCGGCGTGGTTTCGACAGGCTCAACCGGCGTGGTTTCGACACGCTCAGCCAGCGGCGGGGTGCGGGGGTCACGCGTGCCGGGCAGGCGCGCCATCCCGATGGGCCAGGGTGCGGAGAGCGTCCTGCCAGTGCGCCTGGGAGTTGGTCGCGTGCTGTGCCGTGTCGATGTTCTCTTGCCTCACGGACACGACCGTACCCGTCTCGTCCGGTGCGAGAGTAATGCGAATCTCGTGGTAGTTCTCCGGCAGGTCCTCGAGGTCGCCGAGCGGCGAGAAGTGGGTGAAGTGCAGCAGGTGCGGGCGCTCGACGGCGATCACCATGCCCTTGTCGGCGAACTGGCGGCCGAAGAAGCGGCCCTCGAACGTGATCGGGCTGCCCGGCTGGAAGTCGGTCTCGATGTTCGCGCCCAGCATCCACCGCGCGCCGGGGTGCATGAGCTCGGCCCACACGCGAGGGGGCGGCTGGGTCACGTGGATCGACGCCTCGGCGACGTGGGGGCTGTGGGGTCCTGCCGGTTCGGTGGGACTGGTCGGGCTCGTGGGGCTGGTCATGTGGGGGGTCCTTCCGCCGGCTCCGGTGCTCGCACCCGACCCTAACGCGGCGTCGCCGTCCGAAGCCCGCGGACGAGGGCGAGCACGTCGTCGACCGACTGCGCCGGGTCGGTCACGGGCGCCTGCACGTGCCGCACGATGCCGCCCGGGTCGACCAGCAGCGTGACGCGCTTGAGCCGGTCCGCCCCGCCCGCGCGGAACACGGGCAGGCGCAGGGCGGAGGCCGCGAGGCCGTCCTGGTCCGACGCGAGCCGGTACGGCAGCCCGGCGTGCGCGGCGAACGCGGCCTGCTGCTCCGGGTGCTGGGTGCTGACGCCGAGGACGCGCGCCCCCGCCGCCTCCAGGGCGGCGTGCCGCCGCCCGTAGGTGACGCACTCGAGCGTGCAGCCGCTGGTGCCCGGCACCTCGCCCCAGCGCGGCGGGTAGCCGTGGGTGCCCGGCGCGTACGCGCCGGGAAAGAAGAACAGCGCCGTCCAGCGGTCGGGGTCGACGAGCGTCACGCGGGAGCCGTCGTGCGCCGTGAGCTCGACGTCGGGCACGCGCGTCCCCTGGAGGGCGCGCACCCGCGCGAGGTCGCCGTCGCCCAGCGCGCCGCTCAGCTCGCCGTCGCCCATGACGAACCGCGTGCCCCACTCCTGGAGCGCGATCAGCACCGGCAGCAGCCCCTCGCCCTGCGCGGTGAGGCGGTAGTCGTGACGCGGCGGCCGTTCGGAGTACGGCACCTTCTCCAGCACGCCGTGCTCCACGAGCTGGCCGAGCCGCTCGGTGAGGGCGCGGCGGGAGAGCCCGAGCTCGCGGGCGAAGCCCTCGAACCGGGTGACGCCGGCGGCGGCCTCGCGCACGATCAGCAGGCTCTGCCAGTCGCCGACGACGCCGAGGGACTGGGCGATGCCGCAGTCGCTGTCGGCAAGGTCCTCGCGGCGCATGGGGGTCATCCTCTCGTCGGGCCGGGCGTACGTCCAGGAGTCGTCGTTCATATAGAGTTCCAAATTGGAACTTACAACGATCGAGGGAGGCGGACGGTGGCCCCAGGCGCCCGACCGTTCTGGACCTACTGGACCGCGAGCACCGCCAGCGGCGTCGGCACGGCGGTCACCGCCGTCGCACTGCCGCTGACGGCCGTCGCCGTGCTGCACGCCGGGCCGATCGAGACCGGCGTGCTGGCCGCGTCGTCGTACCTCGCCTGGATCGTGCTCGGCCTGCCTGCGGGCGCGATCGTGCACCGGCTGCCGCTGCGGGCCACGCAGGTGGTGGCGGACCTGGTGCGGGCGGCCGCGATACTCACGGTGCCGCTGGTCTGGTGGCTGGGGGAGCTCACGCTCACCCACCTCGTGCTCGCGGCGCTCGCGGTCAACGTGGCCGAGGTGTTCTTCTTCACCGCCAACACGACGTTCCTGCCCACCGTGGTGCCGCAGCACGAGCTCACGAGCCGCAACAGCCTCGTCTCCGGCACGCAGGCCGCGACGCAGCTCGGCGGCCCGTCCGCCGGCGGGCTGCTGGTCCAGGCCGTGGGCGCGGTGCCGGCGCTGCTGGTCGACGTCGTGTCGTATCTCGCCTCGGCGCTGCTGCTGACCCGGCTGCCGGAGCGGCGGGAGCCCGCGCTCGCCGCCGGCGAGGAGCGCCCCGGGATGCGGGCGATGATCGCCGAGGGCTGGCGGTTCGTGGTGCGCCACCCGGTGATGGCGCCCGCCACCTGGTGGGCGTGCGTGGTCAACCTCGTGTGCGGGGTCCAGGCCGGGCTGTTCGCGCTCTACCTGGTGCGTGACCTGGACGCGCCGCCCGCCATGGTGGGCGTGCTGCTCGCCGCCGACGGCGTGGGGTCGCTGCTCGCGGCGGTGGCGACGCCGTGGCTGGTGCGACGGTTCGGCTCCGCGCGGGTGCTGCTCTTCGACGGGCTGTTCGGGTTCGCCGGCGCCCTGCTGATCCCCCTCGGCGCCGGCCCCGTCGGGTGGCTCTGCTTCGCGCTCGGCACGCTCGTGTTCGGGGCGTCCGTGGTGCCGGGGAGCGTCGTGACGCGCACCTACCGGCAGGTGGCCAGCCCGCCGGAGCTGCTCTCGCGCGTGATGGCCACCGTGCGGTTCGTCTCCTGGGGCATGATCCCGCTCGGGTCGCTGGCGGCCGGCGTGCTCGCCGCGCAGCTCGGTAACCGGGCGGTGCTGCTCGGCTCGGCCTTCGTGCTGCTGGCCGGCCCGGTCATCGTGGGGCTCAGCCCGGTCCGCCGGTTGCGCGACCTCGACGACTACGACGCGTCGCCGGTGGAGCCTGTCGAAACCACGCACGCCGGTTGAGCCTGTCGAAACCAGGTTTCGACAGGCTCAACCGGCGAGCGGCAAGCTCAACCGGCGAGGTCGGCCGCCGCGGAGACGAACGCGTCGACGGACTCCGGCGCGGTGTCCCAGGCGCACATGAGCCGCACCTCGACGCGGTCTGGCGACTCGCCGTCGGCCCAGTCGTAGAAGCGCGAGACGGCGCGCAGCCGGTCCGCGGCGGCGCGGGGGAGCGTCGCGAAGACGGCGTTGGCCTCGGTGGGGCGGGTGACGCGCACCTGCGGCGCGAGCTCCGACAGCCCGTCGCGCAGCCGCGCAGCCATCGCGTTCGCGTGCGCGGCGTTGCGCCACCAGAGCGGCGGGGTTTCGACGGGCTCGACCAGCGGGCGGGTTTCGACGGGCTCGACCAGCGAGTCGATGTCGACAGGCTCAACCGGCGAGGAGGGCTCGCCGAGCAGCGCGAGGAGCTGGGCGGAGACGAACCGCGTCTTGGACGCGAGCTGCATCGTCGACTTGCGCAGGTACGGGACGGCGGCCGCGGCGGCCTCCCGCGAGCGGGCGGACGCCGGGTCGGGCGCGTCGTCGGGCCCGAGCACGAGGACGGCCTCGCCGAGCATGCCGCCGTTCTTCGCGGCGCCGAGGGAGACGACGTCGACCCCGGCGTCGGTGGTCAGCGCCCGCAGCGAGCAGCCGAGCGCTGCGGCCGCGTTCGCCAGCCGCGAGCCGTCCACGTGCACCGCCATTCCCAGGGCGTGCGCCACGTGGGTCAGCGCCCGCAGGTCGTCGAGCGCGTACACGGTGCCCAGCTCGGTGGACTGGGTGAGCGACAGTACCGCCGGGTGCGCGCGGTGCACGTCGTCCCGCTGGCCGGCCCAGCGCGCGACGTCGTCCGGCGTGATCCGCCCGTCGACGGACGGGCACGCGAGCAGCTTGAGGCCGCCCACCCGCTCGGGCGCGCCGTTCTCGTCGGTGTTGACGTGCGCGACGTCGGACACGACGACGCCGCCCCAGCGGGGGGACAGCGCGGTGAGCGACACGACGTTCGCGCCCGTGCCGTTGAGCACCGGGAACGCGAGCGCCCCCGCACCGAAGACCTCGCGCACGCGGGCGTCCAGCCGCGCCGTCCACGGGTCGTCCCCGTACGAGACGGCGTACCCGTCGTTGGCCGCGGCGACGGCAGCGAGGACGTCCGGGTGGGCGGGCGCATAGTTGTCGGAGGCGAACGGCGGGAGCTGTGGGGCGGTCCTGCGCGGGTCGGTCACGCGCCTAGGGTAGGCGCGGCGTCGACGCGGCAACGGCCGGGACGCCCCCGCGGGCGTGGGCGACGCCACACCTCACCCGGGAACCGTGCGCCGGCGTCGTGCGTCAGACCCCTGGGGGGCGGAAGGTTAGGAGATGTGCCGCCGGCACTGTCCGGGGGCGGCGACGCCATGCCGGCCCCGACCTACCGTCGTCGTGCCGGTGTACCCGGCCTCTTGGAGCTCGTGTGACAGGGAACGCCACCACCAGGTTCACCAACGTCTCGTTGCTGTCGGTCGCGAGCAGGCTCCCCTCCGGGGTCCGCACCTCCGCCGATGTGCAGGCGAGGCTCGGTCCTGCCCTGCGGCGACTACGCCTGCCGTCCACGCTGCTGGAGCGTGTGGCCGGCGTGACCGAGCGACGCGCCTGGGCGCCGGGCGAGGACTCGGACACCGCGACGATCGCCGCTGGGCACGAAGCGCTCGGCACGGCCGGGGTCGACCCCAGCGACGTCGGCCTGCTGATCAACACCTCGGTGACGCGCAGGCACCTGGAGCCGTCGGTCGCGGTGCGGCTGCACCACGGGCTCGGGCTGCCGTCGTCGGCCGTGAACTTCGACATCGCGAACGCGTGCCTCGGCTTCATCAACGGCATGAGCCTGGCGGCGACGATGATCGATTCCGGGCAGATCCGGTACGCCGTCGTGGTGGACGGCGAGGACGCCGACCTCATCCACGACCGCACGATCGAGCGGCTGCTCGCCGAGGACCGGGGGCGCTCCGAGTTCATGCAGGAGTTCGCCTCCCTCACCCTCGGCTCGGGGTCGGCCGCCGCCGTCCTCGGGCGTGCGGACGAGCACCCGGAGGGGCATCGCGTGCTGGGCGGCGTGTCGCGCGCCGCGACCCGGTTCCACGACCTGTGCGTCGGCAGCACCGACGGCATGTTCACCGACGCGAAGGCGCTGCTCGACGGCGGCCTCGAGCTCGTGGTGGACGCCTGGAAGGACGCCGTCTCCGACTGGGACTGGGCCTCCATGGACCGGTACGTCACCCACCAGGTCTCGCGCGTGCACACCGACGCGATCGTCGAGGCCGTCGGGCTCGACCGGTCGCGGGTGCCGGTGACCTATCCGACCCTCGGCAACGTGGGCCCGGCCTCGGTGCCGATCACGCTCGCCGGGCAGCAGGACTCCCTGACCGCCGGCGACCGCGTGCTGCTCATGGGCGTCGGCTCCGGCATCAACACCGCGATGCTGGAGCTCGCGTGGTGACGGTCCCCGTGACGCGGGGTGCGGACACCGTGCCGCCGGGGCTGCCCGGGCTCGACCCGCGGTTCAGCCACGTGCTCGACGACGCCCGTGGCGGGCAGTGGCACTACCTCGACAACCTCGCCGAGCTGCGCTCGCGGGGCGTCGACCCCGCCGGCACGGTGCTGGCGGTGCACGGCAACCCCACCTGGTCGTACCTGTGGCGGCGGCTCGTCAGGTCCGCGGGCGACGCCGGCTGGCGCGTCGTGGCGGTCGACCAGCTGGAGATGGGGCTGTCCGGCCGGACGGGCGAGCACCGGCCGCTCGCGCGGCGCGTCGCAGATCTGGCGGCGTTCACCGACGCGCTCGGGCTGGACGGCCCCGTCGTGACGCTCGGCCACGACTGGGGCGGCGTCGTCTCGCTCGGCTGGGCCGTCGACCACCCCGAGCAGCTCGCCGGCGTCGCGCTGCTCAACACCGCCGTCCACCAGCCCGACGACGTGCCGATCCCCGCACCCCTGCGCCTCGCGCTCGCCGGCCCGGTGCTGCCGCTCGGCACCCGCACCACCCGCGCGTTCCTCGAGACCACCCTGCGTCTGGCGCACCCCGCCCTGCCGCATGACGTCGCCGACGCCTACAGGCTGCCGTACCGCGCGGCCGACGAGCGCGGTGGCATCGAGGGGTTCGTCGCCGACATCCCCGCCGCGCCGGGCCACCCCAGCCGGCCCGAGCTCGACCGCATCGCCGCGGGCGTCGCCAAGCTCACCGTGCCCGCGCTCCTGCTGTGGGGCCCGCGGGACCCCGTGTTCTCCGACCGGTACCTCGACGACCTCGTGCACCGGATGCCGCACGCGCGCGTGCACCGGTTCGCCGGCGCCGGGCATCTTCTCGCGGAGGACGTCGACGTCGCGTCGACCGTGCTCGCATGGCTTCCGTCGGTTGTCTTGCGGCCGGCGGAGGGATCGGCGGGCTCGGGCACGGATGCGTTCACGGGCCCCAAAGGGCCCTCCACTTCGGGAACTTCTACTTCCGTGCCCGAGCCCCCCGATTCCTCCGCCTCGTGGACCGCGTCGCCGTCCGCTCGACCGACGAAGCCGCCGGTCGAGCCTGTCGAAACCCCGCTGTGGGCCGCGCTCGACTCGCGCGCCTCGGACGGGTCGCCCGCTGTGCTGGACATGACGACCGACGGCGCGGACGGCGGGCCGCTCACGGTGAGCTGGCGGGCGCTGTCGCGGCAGGTGCGGCGGGTCGCCGCCGGGCTGTACGGGATCGGGGTGCGGCGCGGGGACCGGGTGTCGCTGCTGGTGCAGCCGGGGCCGACGCTGACCGCGCTGGTGTACGCGTGCCTGCGGATCGGGGCCGTCGTCGTGGTGGCGGACGCCGGGCTGGGGGTGCGCGGACTGACCCGCGCGCAGCGGGGGGCGTGGCCGCAGTTCGTGGTGGCGCAGCGACCGGGGCTGGCGGCGGCGCGGGCGCTCGGCTGGCCGGGGGTGCGGATCTCCGCCGAACCGCTCGGCCCCGTGGTCCGGCGGGCGCTCGGGGTGGCGCACGAGCTGATCGACGTCGCGCGGGCGGGCGAGGGTCACGACCTGCCGCCCGAGCCCGGGCCGCACGACGAGGCCGCCGTGCTGTTCACCTCCGGGTCGACCGGGCCCGCGAAGGGCGTCGTCTACACGCAGGCCGAGCTGTCGGCGCTGCGCGACGTGCTGCGCGACCACTTCGACGTCGGGCCCGAGACGGGGCTGGTGACGGGCTTCGCGCCGTTCGCGCTGCTGGGCCCGGCCCTCGGCACCCGCTCGGTGACGCCGCGCATGGACGTGTCCGCGCCCCGGACCCTCACCGCGCGGGCGGTCGCCGACGCCGTGCGCGCGTCCGACGGCGACATCGTCTTCCTCTCCCCGGCGGCGATCCTCCACGTGGTCGCCACCGCGGGCGCGCTCGACGACGCGGACCGGGCCGCCCTCGCGCGGGTACGGACGTTCCTGTCGACGGGGGCGCCGATCGGCGCGGAGCTGCTCGGCTCGGCCGCCGACCTCATGCCCGCCGCGACCGCGCACACCCCGTACGGGATGACGGAGTGCCTGCTCGTCACGGACGTCACGCTCGACGGCATCCGGGCCGCCGCGTCCGCGCCCGACGACGGCGTCTGCGTCGGGCGGCCGGTCGGTGGCGGCGAGGTGCTCGTCAGCGCGCTGGACGACGACGGGGCCGCGACGGGCGAGCCGGCCGCGACCCCGGGCGTACTGGGCGAGGTGCTCGTCCGGGCGCCGCACCTCAAGGAGCGGTACGACCGGCTCTGGCTCACCGACCTCGCCGCCGAGCGGGACACCCCGCCCGGGCGCTGGCACCGCACCGGCGACGTCGGGCACATCGACGCCGAGGGGCGGCTGTGGATCGAGGGGCGGCTCGCGCACGTGCTCACCACGACGTCCGGCCCGCTCGCGCCCGTCGGGCCCGAGCAGCACGTGGAGCGGGTGCCGCAGGTGCGCCGCGCGGCGGTCGTCGGCGTGGGGCCGGCGGGGCTGCAGCAGCCGGTCGCCGTCGTGGAGACCGTCGCCGGGGCGCGCCGTCCCGGCCTCGCGCCGGAGGAGCTCGGCGCCGCCGTGCGGGCCGCGTCGCCCGTCCCGCTCGCCGCGGTGCTGGTGGTGCCGTCGATGCCCACCGACGTGCGGCACAACTCCAAGATCGACCGCGCCCGGCTCGCCGCCTGGGCGGACGGCGTGCTGGCCGGCGGCCGGGTGGCGGCGCCGTGACGGTGCTGGTCACGGGCGCCTCCGGGCTGCTCGGCGGCGCGGTCGCGCGGGTCCTCGTGGACCGCGGCGAGCCGGTGCGCACCCTGCAGCGGCGCCCGTCCGGCGTCGCGGGGGCCCTCGACGTCGAGGGGTCGGTGACCGACGCCGACGCCGTGGAACGCGCCCTGGCCGGCGTGGACGCCGTCGTGCACCTCGCGGCCAAGGTGTCCCTCGCGGGGGACCCGGCCGAGTTCGAGGCCGTGAACGTGGGCGGCACCCGCCGGCTGCTCGAGGCCGCCGCTCGGGCCGGGGTGCCGCGCTTCGTGCAGGTGTCGTCGCCGTCGGTGGCGCACGCCGGAACCTCGCTGACGGGGGTCGGGGCCGAGCCCGCCGACCCGGAGCACGCCCGGGGCGAGTACGCGCGGACCAAGGCGGTGGCGGAGCTGTCCGCCCTGTCTCTCGATGGCGGGCCCGCCGGGACGAGCGTGGTCGCCGTCCGCCCGCACATCGTGTGGGGGCCGGGGGACACGCAGCTCGTGCAGCGGGTGGTGGACCGGGCCGCGCGCGGCAGGCTGCCCCTGCTGGGGCACGGCGCCGCGCTCATCGACACCACCTACATCGACAACGCCGCCGATGGGATCGTCGCCGCGCTCGACCGCGCGCCTGAGGTGCACGGGCGCGCGTACGTGCTGACGAACGGCGAGCCGCGCACGGTCGCGGACCTGCTGACGGGCATCTGCCGGGCGGCGGGGGTGCGCCCGCCGGCGTGGCGGGTGCCCGCGCCGGTTGCGCGCGCGGCGGGCGGGCTGGCCGAGGCCGTGTGGCGGGTGCGCCCGGGCGACGACGAGCCGCCCATGACGCGGTTCCTCGCCGAGCAGCTGTCCACCGCGCACTGGTTCGACCAGCGGGCGACCCGCGCCGACCTGTGCTGGACGCCCGCCGTCGGCATCGACGAGGGCCTGGCCCGCCTCGCCGCGTACTACCGCCTCGACGGCTGACCCGCTCGTTCACGCACCCGGGCTGAACGCGCGCGCCACCTGCGGCAGCGCCGCGCGCACGGTGCCGTTGTGGTCGACGTCGCCGACGTCGGTCAGCTGCTGGTCGGCGCCCTGCGCCGTCAGCTGCCGCTGGCAGTGCCGGGCGTGCTCGATGGCGACGTCCTGGTCGCCCGAGGCGTGGAAGAGGTGCACGGGGACCTCAGGGCGCCAGTCGCAGGTCGTGTCCATGACGCGCAGCTTCTGCCGCAGGATCCCGGTGGGGTGACGCATCGACTCGAGGAACTCGTCGGTGAACAGGTCCGCGGACGCCGGTGGCAGCGGGGCGGCGATCTCCTGCGTGCGGTGGTCGCCGTCGAGCAGCTCCTCCACCTGGGCGGCGTACGGCTCGCGGAACGCCTGCTCCGGCGTGTCGTAGAGGTCGTACAGGCGATCCCCGGCCGTCGAGAAGTAGACCAGGTAGAGCGCGGCCATCGCGATCTTGTCGTCGGCGGCGTCCGCCTCGAACCGGCTCAGGTCGAACGGCCCGGAGATCGGGGCGAGCCCGCCCAGCTCGAACGCGGGGTCGGCGCCCTCCTGGAGCGCCCGCCCGAGCAGCATCGTGGCCGGCCCGCCCTGGGAGAAGCCGCCGACCCGCACCTCTTCGTCGAACGTCAGGTGGTGCCGCTCGGCCAGCTCCCGCGCCGACCGCAGGGCGTCCAGCGACACCGAGACCGTCGCCTCCGGGTGCCCATACGGGTGGTTGCCCGGGCCTTCCCCCAGACCCAGGTAGTCCGGGGCGGAGACCGCACGGCCGGTCGAGGCGAGCAGCAGCGTCGCGGCCCGGTCGGTGGACGCCTCGTTCACCGAGGCGGCGTCACCCCGGTACACCGTGGTGCCGTGGAGCCACGACACGACCCCCAGGTCGCTCTCGTCGTTCTGGGGGAACGCGACTAGCTGGCTCGCCGTCGTGGGCGCGCCCTCCACGCCGATCGTGCTGTACACGACCCGGTACGCCGTCACGCCGTAGCGCACCTCGCCCGGATCGACCTCCGCGTCGCGCAGCCGGGCCGAGACCTCGGCCGCCGACAGGTCCTCCACCGGCGTCACCGACTGCACGGCGCCCCGCGCCGCACGCGGCGCTCAGGCCGACCGCGACGACGGAGGTCAGCGCCAGGAACGTACGGGACACCGATCGGGTACCTCGTCCGAAGAACATGCGATCAGCGTCGCGTGGAGCATGACGGGGCCGACACGGTGCACGCCTCCTGGCAACCTGGGGGGACAGCCCGAGCGACGTGGGGCGCCGTGAGCCTCGAGCGGCGAGACCGGACGACGGGGTGCCGGAGCGCTCGTCACACGAGGCCGAGGTAGTGGATCACGGCCTGCTCGACGATGGCGAGCTCGCTGTGGTGCAGGTAGTCGACGGGCTCGCCGACGACGTAGTCGGTGTCCACGGTCCGGATCTGGTCGACGAGGAACAGCGTCTGCTGCCCGCCGATCATGAGCTCGGGGCGGAACGTCGCCGGGTGGGCGCTGGTCGAGGTGGGCACGACGGTCGCGACCGGCCAGCTCATCTCCGAGGGCGACAGCACGAGTCCCAGCCGGCGACCGCCCTGCTCGTGGCCGCGCGGGGTTCCGAGGTCGACCCGGTAGACGGCGCCGCGGATCACCAGCCGTCCGGCTCGTCGTTCAGGTTTTCGTCGCGCAGCTTCTCGGCGTCGGCGCGCGCCTGGTCGAGCCACCGCTCGTGCGCGACGAGGTGCAGACCGCGGCGCAGCGCGTCGCTGGTGGACATGCCCGTGCGGGCGATGTTCTCGAGGATGCGACGTTCCTCGGCGGACGGGCGGAAGCCGACGGTGCTCTGCGACATGCGTACAGCGTAGGACTGTGTTGAACATCTGTCGAACATGCCGCGCTGGTGCGCGTGCCGACGTCGTCGAAAACCTGACCACTCACGTGGCCGGGCTCGCTAGGGTGCGGGGATGCCTTCGCCACGCGCCCTGCTGCCGCGGTCGACGCCGGCTGCCACGGGGGTGTCGTCCCGTGCCGTGGCCGCGCTGCTGGACCGGCTCGAAGCGGAGTCCGTCGAGTGCCACTCCGTCATGGTCGTGCGCCACGGCCACGTCGTCGCCGAGGGCTGGTGGGCGCCCTACTCGGCCGAGCGCCCGCACCTGCTCTACTCGCTCACCAAGTCGTTCACCTCGGTCGCCGTGGGGCTCGCGATCGCCGACGGGCTCCTCTCGCTCGACGATCGGGTGGTCGACGTGCTGCCCGATCACGTCCCCTCCGACATCTCGGAGCAGGGCCGCCGCCTCACCGTGCACCACCTGCTGTCCATGACGACCGGGCACGACACGGACAGCCTCGCCGAGGCGTGGCAGCTGGAACCGGACGACCTGACCAGGGGCTTCCTGCGCGTGCCGTTCCCCGAGGCCGAGGGGACGCGGCACGCCTACGACAACGCCACCACCTATGTCCTGGCCCGGATGGTCGAACAAGTCACCGGCCGCGGCCTGCCGGAGCTGCTCGACGAGCGCCTCTTCACGCCGATGGGCGTCGACCACGCCGAATGGGACCGGGTGGCGAGCGGCGCTGCGTTCGGCTTCCACGGTCTGCACCTCACGACCGAGGCCGTCGCCGCCTTCGGCGAGCTGCTGTTGCGCGGCGGGCGTCGGGGCGACCGGCAGCTCGTCCCGCGCGAGTGGGTGGAGCTCGCGACCGGACGCCACATCGAGACGCAGCAGGTCGAGGGCTGGTCGGACAACCCCGACACGCGGTGCGGGTACGGCTACCAGTTCTGGATGTCGCGGCACGGGTTTCGCGGCGAAGGCTCGTTCGGTCAGCTGTGCGTGGTCGTGCCGTCGCACGATCTCGTCGTCGTCGTGACCAGCGCCCTCACGCAGGGCGGCGAGACCGTGCTCGATCCGATCTGGGAGTACCTTCTGCCCGGCCTGGATCACGCCGACAGCGGTCAGGACGACGACGCCCTCGCCGAGCGGTCGCGGCGGCTGTCGCTCGCGCCACCGCAGGGCTCGGCCGAACCCGGGCGCTTCGTCGAGGCGAGGGTCGACGCCCCCGCCGAGGACTCTGCCCTGCCCGACGGCACCACGGTGGTCGTCGATCCCGTGGACGGCGGGTGGCTCGTGCACCTCGGGTCGTCCCTCGACGTCGAGGTCGGCCACGGCGAGTGGCGGGAGAGCTCCCCGCTCGGCCGCCCGGTCGTCGCGGCCGGCGCCTGGCAGGGCCATGCGTTCGTCGCTGACCTCTACGTCATCACCACCCCGCACCGGGTCCGGCTGGTGGTCGACGCCGGCGCGGGGACGGCGGTCGCGACGTGGAACGTCGTGCCCCTGACCGGCCCCAGCCTGGCGTTGCACCTCGCGTCACCGCTGATGACGCGGCCCGACGTCGCGTAGCCCGCACCCCCATCGCTCGTCTCCCGCAACCTGACCCACGACACCGCCCGACCACTCCTGGAAGCACACTCCGCCTCGAGCCGTCGACGACGGGCGTACTCGACAGCCCCTCGCGCGCCATCCTCCCGGCCCAGCCCGAACGACGAGGTCAGCCAATCGTCCGCCTGCCTCCTATGTCCTGGACCGCGCCACCCAGCCGGCGAGGGCCGGGGCCGTGGGTGGCCCGGCTCAACGCACCCCAGTCGCCTTTCGGACTTCTGCTGGATGGCGGCCACGGGCGCACCAGAGGCTCAACGCGGGTTTCGACAGGCTCAACCAGCGGGCTCCCCGCCCGTGGACTCGCGCCAGACGACGCGGTGGATCGGCCCCCCGGCGGGGGGTCGGGGCTCGCCGCGCACGGCGGCGACCAGCACGCGCATCGCGTTGCGGCCGGCCTCCGCGAAGTCGACGGCCACGGTGGTGAGCGACGGGGACATGTAGGCGCCGATCTCGAAGTCGTCCCAGCCCGTGACGACGAGGTTGCCGGGCACGGACCAGCCGCGCTCGGCCGCCCCGCGCAGCACGCCGGCGGCGAGCACGTCGTTGGCGGCGATCACCGCGAAGGGCGGCGCGTCGTCGGGGAGCTCGTGGATCGCGCAGCGGCCCGACTCCCCTGACCACTCGCCCCCGAACACGCCGAGCGACTCGGCCTCGGGGCCGAGGCTCGCCACCGTCGCGAGGTAGACGTCGCGGCGGGCGCGGGCGGAGGCGTACTGCTCCGGGCCGCCGACGTGCACGAACCGGCGCCAGCCGGCGGCGGCGAGCGCCCGGACGAACACCTCGATCGCGCTCGCTTCGGCGAGGTCGCCGAGGCTGCGCATCTGCTCGTCGAAGGTGGCCTCGGCCACGACGGGCGCCGTGCCCTCGGGCGACGACTCCGCGGAGAGGGCCTCGGGGAGCAAGGGCACGAGGGTGAGGACCCCCTCGTACTGGCGGCTCGCCGCGAGGTCGCGCACTCGGGCGGTGCGCTCCTCGACGGTGCCGTCGATGGTGTGCGTCTCGGTCGCGTAGCCCGCGGCCTCGGCGACCTCGCTCGCGCCCGTGAGCACCCGGAGCTGGGTGTCGAGGGTCGTGCCGGTCACGACGGCGAGCCGGCCGGACCGCCGCGTGCGCATGGAGCGGGCCGCCAGGTTGGGGCGGTACCCGATCGACTCGGCCACCTGCAGCACGCGCTCGCGCGTGGCCGCGGAGATGGTGCCGCGGCCGGTGAGCGCGTAGGAGACCGCCGCCTGCGACACCCCGGCGAGGCGGGCGACGTCGCGGCTGGTCGGGGGGTTCGGCACCGCCACAGTATGGCCTCCGTCGCTCGCCGTCTTGACATGTCCGCGCCCTGCGGCCACTCTGATCTTCGTTCACATGATACGTATCATGCCGTTCCATCGGAGGAACCATGCTCACCATCGGGATCGTCGGCACGGGCGGGATCTCCCGAGCGCACATCGACGCC
This sequence comes from Isoptericola sp. Y541, assembly GCF_059445465.1. Lineage (NCBI taxonomy): Bacteria > Bacillati > Actinomycetota > Actinomycetes > Micrococcales > Promicromonosporaceae > Isoptericola > Isoptericola sp. Y541. Next base: position 144,414 of record NZ_JCAIUJ010000005.1, read on the forward strand.
TATCAGCGCTTCGGGCAGGAGTGCGAGATCGTCGCGCTGTGCGACATCGCGCCCGGCCGGGCCGCGGCCGTGCGCGCCGAGCTCGGCCTCGACGGTGCCCGCGTGTACGAGGACGAGGACGCGATGCTCGCCGCGGAGAACCTCGACCTCGTCAGCGTCGCGACGCCGCCGTCCACCCACGCCGCCCTCGCGATCGCCGTCCTGCGCGCCGGCGTCGACGTGCTGGTCGAGAAGCCGATGGCCCTCTCCCTCGAGGAGTGCGACGCGATGATCACGGCCGCGCGCGAGCACGGCCGGCTGCTGTCCGTCGTCGCGCAGAACCGCTTCCGCGACGACATCGCCACACTCAAGGAGGTGCTGGACTCGGGCCTCGCCGGCCCGGTCACGCACGCGCAGGTCAGCTCCGCCTGGTGGCGCGGCACCGAGTACTACGACCTGTGGTGGCGCGGCACGTGGGAGAGCGAGGGCGGCGGCTGCACCCTCAACCACGCCATCCATCACCTCGACATGACCCTGTGGATGCTCGGCTCCCCGCGGGCCGTGACGTCGGTGCTCGCCAACACGGCGCACGAGAACGCCGAGGTCGAGGACCTGTCGGTGAGCGTGCTGCAGTACGACCGGGCGCTGGCCGAGGTCACCGCCTCGGTGGTGTCCCACGGCGAGGAGCAGGCGATCGTCGTGCAGGGCCGCGACGCGCGGGTCTCGCAGCCGTGGAAGGTCGAGGCGGAGCTCGCGAACCCCAACGGCTTCCCGGCGGACGAGGGCGACGTGGGCCGCAAGGCCGAGATCGAGGCCGTCGCGGCCGCGCACCGGCCGCTGGCGCACACCGGGCACGCCGGGCAGATCGGCGACATGCTCGACGCGGTGCGGCAGCGCCGCCGTCCCGCCGTGGACGGCGAGGACGGGCGCCGCGCGATCGAGCTGGTGACGGCCATCTACGAGGCGGGCATCGAGCGTCGCACCGTCGACCTGCCCCTGGGCCCCGACGACCCGTTCTATCGCACGGGCACCCTCGTCGAGCGGGCCCCGCACTTCTTCTCCAAGACGGCGTCGGTCGGCGAGCTGCCGGGCGCGATCACGGTGGGAGCCAAGGCATGAACGCGACGAGCGAAGCATGAGCACGACGAGCAACCGGAGCACGGGCGCGGCGAGCGGCGCCGCCTACGCGCCGGACCCGGTGCCCGCGCCGGTGGTGGAGCGGGGCGAGTTCGCGTTCGCCGCGTCCAGCCTCGACCACGGGCACGTGTACGGCATGTGCGAGGGGCTGGCCGGCGCGGGCGGCACGCTGAAGTGGGTGTACGACCCGGACCCCGCCAAGGTCGAGGTGATGCGTACCAAGTTCCCCGACGTGCGCGTCGCGCGCAGCGAGGCCGAGATCCTTGACGACGACGAGGTGCGCCTCGTCGCGGGCGCCGCGGTGACCTCCGAGCGGGCGGCGCTCGGGCTGCGCGTCATGGAGGCGGGCAAGGACTACTTCACGGACAAGGCGCCGCTGACGACGCTCGAGCAGCTCGAGGCGGCCCGCGAGGCCACCGCGCGCACCGGGCGCAAGTACGCCGTCTACTACTCGGAGCGCATCCACGTCGAGGCGGCCGTGCTGGCCGACCAGCTCATCGACCGGGGCGCGATCGGGCGGGTGCTGCAGGTGATGGGCATGGGCCCGCACCGGCTCGGCACCGGCCGCCCGGACTGGTTCTTCGAGAAGGAGAAGTATGGCGGCATCCTCTGCGACATCGGCAGCCACAACTTCGAGCAGATGCTGCACTACGCGGGGGCGAAGGACGCCGAGGTCAGCCACGCCGCGATCGCGAACTACCACCACCCGGACCACCCGGAGCTGGACGACTTCGGCGAGGCCGGCATCGTCATGGACAACGGCGCCACCGGGTACTGCCGCGTCGACTGGTTCACGCCGGACGGCCTGAGCACCTGGGGCGACGGCCGCACGTTCATCCTCGGCACCGACGGGTACATCGAGCTGCGCAAGTACGCCAACGTCGCCACCGGCGAGGGCGGCGGGCACGTGTTCCTGGTCGACGGCGAGGGCGAGCACCACCTGGTCGCGAACGGCCAGGTCGGCTTCCCCTTCTTCGGGCAGCTCATCCTCGACTCCCTGGAGCGCACCGAGAACGCGATGACGCAGGAGCACGCCTTCAAGGCGGCCGAGCTGAGCGTGCGCGCCCAGAAGACCGCGCGGGTGCTCACGCCCTGATCTCACTGGTTGAGCTTGTCGAAACCCGGCCCGCCGTTGGTTGAGCCTGTCGAAATCCGGCCCGCCGTTGGTTGAGCTTGTCGAAATCCGGCCCGCCGTTGGTTGAGCTTGTCGAAACCCGGCCCGCCGTTGGTTGAGCTTGTCGAAACCCGGTTTCGACAAGCTCAACCAGCGGGTTTCGACAAGCTCAACCAGCGGGTTTCGACAAGCTCAACCAGCGGGTTTCGACAGGCTCAACCAGCGGGTTTCGACAAGCTCAACCAGCGATGTGGTCAGCGGCGGTGCATGTCGATGCTGATCCCCGTGTTCGACGGCGCGGTGTACGCGTACCGGTAGCGCGCCGGGTCGGCGCCGCCCTGCGAGAGCCGCGGCCAGGGCCGTGGCGGTGGTGAGGGTGCGTCGTCGCAGGGTCACGCGGCCCACGGTAGGGGTTGCCCGTGACACGCGCGTCAACGGCGGGTGAACTGCCGGCGGAGCGCGAGCGTCACGAGGGCCACGGCGACGAACGCGACGGCCAGGTTCGCCGTCCACAGCAGCGACGCGTCGCCGTCCGAGAAGAGCAGCAGGATCACGACGTTGATCAGCCAGTGGAAGACAGTGCCGATCACGACGCGCGCGACGAGCGAGCGGCCCGTGGTGAGGACGGCGAGCAGCACGGAGAGGCCCACGGCGGACAGGACGAATGTCGCGTACACGACCGCTCCCCCGTCGGCCAGCATGTAGACGTGCCCCAGCCCGAACAGCAGGCCCGTGACGACGCCGGACAGGAGCAGCGAGAACCGCCGCTCCAGGAGGGGCTGGACGACGCCGCGCCAGCCGACCTCCTCGGCGGCCGCAGCCACCACCTGGACCACGAGGACCACGACCAGCGGTGCGGACAGCGTCGACGGATCGAGCACGGACCACCGGTCGCCCTCGGCGAGGTCGAGCACGAGGAGCACCGCGGCCACCGCCAGCGCGAGGACGGTGGCGAGCCCGACCGCCCGCCCGGTGTCCGTCCGAGAGACGTCGAGGGCAGTGCGCGTGTGGGGCCAGACGGCCCATACGGCCGCGGCGCCGACCACCGTCGCGAACATGGTGAGGCGGACCAGGTCGACGCCCAGCCCCAGTGCGCCCTGGGCCGCGTCGAGCAGGGGTGCGGCCACCCCGGTCACGAGGAGGAAGGCGATCACGGGCGGGGCGATGCGCGTGCTGGTGCGGAGGCGGTGCACGGTGCGGGTCTCCTCGGGGGTTGGGGGCTTCGTCGCGAAGGGAGTCGCGAAGTGCCAGGTCAGGGGGGCCGGTCGCCCGCGACAATGTACCTGGAGCGCGTGGGGCGCGGCACTCGGGCGGCTGCCTTGCCCGGGCGCGACCGGGCATGACACGATCGTGTAACCGATTCCATGGAAACGGTTGCACGGGTTTCGACAGGCTCAACCAGCGGGTTTCGACACGCTCAACCAGCGGGTTTCGACACGCTCAACCAGCGGGTTTCGACAGGCTCAACCAGCGGGTTTTCGGCAGGCTCAACCAGCGGGTTTCGACAGATTCAACCAACACGGTGGGAGGCCGGGATGCGGTCGGTGACCATCCGCGACGTCGCGGCGCAGGCAGAGGTCTCCGTCGCGACCGCCTCGCGCGTGCTGTCCGGGCACCCGGCCACGTCGCCCACGGCACGGGCCCGGGTGGAGGAGGCGGTGCAGGCGCTCGGCTACCGCCCGGACGCCCGGGCGGCCTCGCTGCGCAGGACCCGCACCGGCACGATCGGGATCCTGCTCTCGGACGTGCGCAACCCGTTCTTCGCCGAGATCGCGTACGCCGTGGAGAGCCGCGCGCTCCGGGCCGGCATCGCGACGCTCGTGTGCAACGCCGACGAGTCCGTCCAGCAGCAGGACCGCTACCTCGACCTCCTCGTCTCGCAGCGGGTCGACGCGATGGTCATCGCCCCGCAGGGCGACGGCTCCGGGACGCTGCGCGAGATCCTCGGGATCGGCATCCCCATCGTGTTCGTGGACCGCACGCTCGAGGACCTGGATGGCGATGCCGGCGCCGGCGGGGCGCTCGTCCCGAGCATCACCTCCGACAACCGCACGGGCATGCACGAGGTGGTGGACCACCTCGTGCGGCTCGGACACCGGCGCGTCGGGCTCATCGCCGGCCCCCAGCAGACGTCCACCGGGCGCGAGCGCCTGCGTGCGTTCCACGAGGCGGCGGCCGCGGCGGGACTCGACCCGGACCCGGCGCTGGTCGCCCAGGGCGACTTCCAGTATGCGAGCGGGGTCTCCGGGGCACGCCGCCTGCTCGACCTCGACGTCCCGCCCACGGCGATCGTCGCCGCGGACTCGCCCATGACGCTCGGTGCCCTCGAGGTGCTGCGCGAGCGCGGGGTCCGGGTGGGGGATGACGTCTCCCTCGTCGGGTACGACGACCTGCCCGCGTTCTCGCTCGTCACCCCGCCCCTCACCGTCGTCGCGCACGACCCGGCACGGATGGGGGCGCTCGCCGCCGACGCCGTGCGCGAGCTGCTCGCCGGGCGCCGGGCGGCGTCGACGGTCCTGCCCGCCCATCTCGTCGTGCGCGGGTCCACCGGGCCCGCCAGGAGGTCCGCATGACCCCGGTGCTCTCGCTCGAGGGCGTGACCAAGACGTTCGGCCCGGTCACCGTGGTCGACGACGTGACCGTGCACGTGCGGCCCGGCCGCGTGCAGGTGCTGCTCGGCGAGAACGGCGCCGGCAAGTCGACGCTCATCAAGATGATGTCCGGCATCTACCAGCCGGACGGCGGCCGCATCGTCGTCGACGGCGCCGAGGTGTCGCTGCCGGATGTCCGGGCCGCGGAGGCGCTGGGGATCGGGACCATCCACCAGGAGCTCAACCTCGTGCCGAGCATGTCGGTGGCCGAGAACATCTCGCTCGGGCGCATGCCGCAGCGCGGTGGGCTGCTGGACCGGAGGGCGATGCGCGCCACGGCCCGCCGCTGGCTCGACCGCATCGGGCTCGACGTCCACCCCGACCACCAGGTGGGCGAGCTCGGCGTGGCACGTCAGCAGCTCGTGGAGATCGCGAAGGCGCTGAGCCTCGACGCGCGCATCCTCGTGCTCGACGAGCCGACGGCGGCGCTGACGCGGACGGAGATCGACCAGCTCTTCCGCGTGGTGCGGGAGCTGCGCGAGGCGGGCGTGGCGATGGTCTTCATCAGCCACCACCTGGACGAGATCGCAGAGATCGGCGACAGCGTCAGCGTGCTGCGCGACGGGCGACTCGTCGACGAGGTGCCCGCGAGCACGCCGGAGCCGGAGCTCGTGCGGCTCATGGTGGGCCGCGACATCGACGACCAGTTCCCACGTCGCCGGGAGTACGAGGGCCCGGCCGACGTGCTGCTCGACGTGCAGGGCCTGACGCGCGCCGGGGTGCTCGAGGGCGTGACGTTCCAGGCCCGCGCGGGCGAGGTGGTGGGCGTCGCGGGCCTCGTCGGCGCGGGTCGCACGGAGCTGTTGCGCTCGATCGCGGGTGCCGACCCGTACGACGCGGGCACGGTGCGGGTCGGGGGGCGCCGGCTGCGGCGCAAGGACGTCGCGGGCGCGATCCACGCCGGCGTCGGGCACGTCCCCGAGGACCGCAAGTCCCAGGGCCTGGTGCTCGGCGCGTCGGTGGCGGAGAACCTCGGGTACGCCACGCTGCGGTCCACCGCGCGGGCCGGGCTCGTCGACCGCGCCGGCCAGCGCCGGCGGGCGGGATCAGTGTCCGAGCGCCTGCGGGTGCGGATGCGCGACGTCGACCAGGTGGTCGGCGACCTGTCGGGCGGCAACCAGCAGAAGGTCGTCCTCGGGCGCTGGGTGCTCGCCGGGTCGCGCGTGCTCCTGCTCGACGAGCCGACCCGAGGCGTCGACGTCGGCGCCCGCGTCGAGATCTACGAGTTCGTCAACTCTGTCACCGCCGCCGGCGGGGCCGTCGTCATGGTCTCGAGCGACCTGCCCGAGGTGCTCGGCATGAGCGACCGGATCCTCGTGATGAGCGGCGGCCACCTCGCGGGCGAGCTGCCCGCCGAGGGCGCCACGCAGGACGGGGTCATGTCCCTCGCGGTCCGGGACGTCGACCGGGACGCCGAGGACCGCGCCGAAGGAGCTGAGTCATGACCACCGCCACCACCACTGCCCCGCGCCGGGGACGCGCCCGGGTCGGCAGGTTCCTCGCGGAGAACGGCGCCCTGGTCGGGCTCGTCGTGCTGTGCCTCGCGCTGTTCATCGCGACCCCGGACTTCCTCACCGGAACCAACCTGCTGAACATCGGCATCCAGGCCTCCACCATCGCGGTGCTCGCGTTCGGCATGACCTTCGTCATCGTGGCCGGCGGCATCGACCTCTCTGTCGGGTCGGTGGCGGCGCTGGCCGGCATGATCTCCGCCTGGTCGTACGCCTCGGCCGGCATGCCGGGATGGCTCGCGGTGGTGGCCGGCCTCGCGACCGGCGCGGTAACCGGCGCCGTCTCCGGGCTGGCCGTCGCCTACGGCCGGCTGCCGTCGTTCATCGCGACCCTGGCGATGCTGTCGGTCGCGCGCGGGCTCACCCTCGTCGTCTCGGACGGGCGCCCGATCGCGACGGCGTCCGAGGTGTCGTTCCTCGGCAGCACGGTGGTCGGCGTCCCCGTGCCCATCCTCGTGCTGGTCGTCGCGGGCCTCGTGGCGTCGCTGATCCTCAACCGGACCGTCGTCGGGCGCGAGATGTACGCGGTCGGCGGCAACGTCGAGGCGGCGCGGCTGTCCGGCATCCGCGTCCGCCGGGTCCTCGTCACCGTCTTCACGCTCTCCGGTCTGTACGCCGGGCTCGCGGGCATGCTGCTCGCCGGTCGGCTCACGTCCGCGCAGCCGCAGGCCGGCGCGGGCTACGAGCTGGACGCGATCGCGGCGGTCGTCATCGGCGGCGCGTCGCTCGCCGGGGGCGTCGGCCGCGTGTCCGGCACGCTCGTCGGCGCCCTGATCCTCGCCGTCATCCGCAACGGTTTGAACCTCATGAACGTGTCGTCGTTCTGGCAGCAGGTCGTGATCGGCGTGGTCATCGCGGTCGCGGTCGGGATCGACGTGCTGCGCCGCAAGAACACCCGCCACTGACACCCCACACGCCCACCCACACCCAGGGAGCAGAACCATGCTGCGGAACCGCATCACACGCACCGGCCGCCTCACGGCCACCGTCGCGCTCGGCACGACGCTCGCGCTCACGCTCGCGGCCTGTAACCGGGACACCGGGGGCGGCGACGGCGGATCGGGCGACGAGGGCGAAGGCGCCGCCGAGGGCAAGTCCGTCACCCTGTCGCTGTCCACGCTGAACAACCCGTTCTTCGTCGACGTGCGCGACGGCGCGCAGGCCGCCGCCGACGAGCTCGGCATCGAGCTCGAGGTGGTCGACGCGCAGAACGACTCGACGACCGAGGCCAACCAGGTGGCGAACTCCGTCACCGGCGGCGCCGAGGGCCTCATCATCAACCCGGTCGACTCCGACGCCGCGGGCGCCGGCATCGGGCCCGCGATCCAGGCCGACATCCCCGTGGTCGCCGTCGACCGGGCCGTCAACGGTGCCGAGGTGGGCTCCCTCGTCTCGAGCGACAACGTCGCGGGCGGGAAGCAGGCCGCCGACGCGCTCGCCGCCACGATCGGGGAGAAGGGCGAGGTGATCGTGCTGCAGGGCGTGGCCGGCACGTCCGCGAGCCGTGACCGCGGCCAGGGCTTCGCCGAGGGCCTGGAGGCTTACCCGGACATCGAGGTCGTGGCCACGCAGACGGCCAACTTCGACCGTGCGGAGGCGCTCGACGTCGCGACCAACCTGCTGCAGTCGCACCCGGACGCGGCGGCCGTCTTCGCCGAGAACGACGAGATGGCGCTCGGTGCCGTCCAGGCGCTCGGCGACCGCGCGGGCGATGACGTCGCCGTCGTCGGCTTCGACGGCACCGACGACGGCCTGGCCGCCGTGCAGGACGGCACGATGATCGCGACGATCGCCCAGCAGCCCGTGGAGCTGGGCAAGCAGGCCGTCGAGGTGATGTCGAAGGTGCTCGCGGGGGAGAGCGTCGACGCCGAGATCCCCGTGCCCGTCGAGACGGTGACGGCGGACAACGTCGCCGACTTCGTCAAGTGACGCCGGGCGGCTCGGGCCGCCGCGAGTCGGGGGTACCGGAGTGAAGCGCGGCGGGATCCTGCACGCTGACCTGGCCCGGGAGGTCGCGCGGCTCGGGCACACCCACCGCGTCGTCGTCGCCGACCGCGGGCTGCCGCTGCCGCGCGGCGGCGAGGTCGCCGTCGCCGTCGTCGACCTCGCGCTCGTGCCCGGGGTCCCGACGTTCGAGCAGGTGCTCGACGCGCTGCTGGACGAGCTCGTCGTCGAGGCGTCCACGATCGCGGACGAGGCGCGTGGCACGGTCGTCGAGCGGTGGGTCACGACGCGCGGCCTCGAGCCGTCCGCGGTGCCGCACGAGCGGCTCAAGGAGCTGAGCGCCGGCGCCGCGCTCGTGGTGCGCACCGGCGAGGCGACGCCGTACGCCAACGTCGTCCTGCGCTGCGGCGTGCCGTTCTGAGCGTGCCGTTCTGAGCGTGCCGGTCAGCGGCCGAGGGGCTGCGGCACCGTGGCCTCGAGCGTCGCGACCTCGGCGACGGCCCGCCCGACGGCGTCGAGCGCGGCCGCGCCCCACGGCTCCGGGGTGATGAGCACGAGGTGGGTGATGCCCCATGCGGCGGCGGCCTCGGCCCGGCGCACCAGGCTGTCCGCGGGCTCGCCCGGCGTCAGGCGCGCGCTGAGCGAGCGGTCGAGGTCCGCGACGTCGCGGCCGACGTCGGCGCAGTGCGCGGCGAGGACGGCGAGCTTGTGCCGCACCGTCGCGCCCTCGTCGGGGATGTCGAAGACGTTGCACGCGTCGGCGTGCTCGGCGACGAGCCGCAGGGTGCGGCGCTCGCCGGCGCCGCCGACGAGGATCGGCGGTCCACCCTCGTGCACCGGACCCGGCCGGCACTGCGGGCGCTCGAGGCGGAGGCCGCCGCTGCCGACGAACGGGCTCTCGTCGCCCGCCCACATCCGGCGGGCGAGGCGAAGGACGTCGGCGAGCCGGTCCATCCGAGCCCCGGTGGCGGGCAGGTCGAGACCCATGTCCGCGGCCTCGCCGCCGTGGTGGCCCGCGCCGACGCCGAGCCACGCGCGCCCGCCGCTGAGCACGTCGAGCGTAGTCACGGCCTTGACCAGTAGGGCCGGGGCGCGGAACGTCGCCGCGGCCACCATCGTGCCCAGCCGCACGCGCGACGTGAGCGCGGCGAGGTGGCCGAGGGTCGTGAACGCCTCCAGCTGGTCGTCGTGGTCCGCCGGGACCGTGGGGTCGGCCTGGACGAGGTGGTCGGGGAGCCAGAGCGTGTCGACGCCGGCGTCCTCGGCGCGGCGCGCGACATCGGCGATCGCCGTCGGCGCCGTTCCCTGCCAGGACTGGTCGGTGAGGTTGATGCTGATCCGCATCGGCTGTCTCCAAATCTTCGAGTCGGTCTAAAATTAGAGTAACTCTAAAACTAGTCTGGATCTAGACTTCCGTACAGGCTCGGACGAGGAGTGGATGAGTGGGACTGCGGGACGAGAAGAAGGAGCGCACGCGGCGCGCGATCCTCGACGCGGCGTGGCGGCTGTTCGCCGATCACGGCTACGACGACGTGACCGTGCAGCAGATCGCTCGGGACGCGGGGGTCGCGCCCGCGACGGTGTTCAACTACGTCCGCGGCAAGGAGGACCTGTTCTTCCCGCGGCTCGACGAGTTCGGCGACCGGCTGGTCGCCACCGTCGCGGGGCGGGCAGAAGGAGAGACCGTGGTCGCGGCCGTCGAACGCGCCCTGACGGCCTCCGGCGGACTCGTCGCCCAGGCCTCGGCCGGGGAACCGGGCGCGGCGGAGCGGTTGCGTACCCTGCACAGGGTCGTCGCCGCGAGCCCCGCGCTCCAGGCGCGCGAGCGGCAGGCCACCGACCGGTACACTGACGCCCTGGCGGTGCAGCTCGCCGCGGAGGCGGGGCGTGGAACGGGCGGGGCGCCCCGGGGCACGGTGGCTCATACCCCGTCCGAGGACGACGAGGTCGACGTGCTCGCCCGCACGGCCGCCGCCGCGCTGGTCGGCGTGCAGCGCGCCCTCCTCCTGCACGTGCGCCGCCGCGTGCTCGACGACGACCGGGTGGCCGAGCTCGATCAGGACGTCCGCCGCCTCACGCGCTCGGCCCTGGCGATGCTCGAGGGCGGGATCGGCGACCTGCGGGGCTCGATGTCGGGCTCGATGTCGGTGGCGCGGAGCAGCCTGGAGGCATGACGTCACACACCTACCCGCACGGGGTACCCAGCTGGATCGACCTCGAGACGCCGGACGTGGACGCCGCGATCGCGTTCTACGGCGCACTGTTCGGCTGGACGTTCACGGACAAGCTGCCGCCCGGGGCGCCCGGGAGGTACGTCGTGGCGTCGTGGGACGGCACCGACGATACGGCGATCGCCGGGATCGCCAGCCCCGACCCGGGGTTCGAGGGCGGGACGGAGTGGCACACCTACCTCGCCGTGGACGACGCCGACGCGGCGGCCGCGCGGGTCGCCGAGCTGGGCGGGGTCGTCGCCTCGGCGGCCCAGCCCGTGGGCCCGCCCGGCCACGTCGCGGGGTGGATGGCGCGCATCGTCGACCCCCAGGGTGCGCCGGGCCGCCTGTGGCAGGCCGGGTACCGGCTCGGAGCGCAGGTGGTCAACGCGCCGGGCACGTGGAACTTCAGCAACCTCGAGACCTCCGACCGCGACGGCGCCGTCGCGTTCTACGGGGCGCTCCTCGGCTGGGAGGTGGACCCGGAGCTAGCGATCGGTATGGCCCGCGTGCCGGGGTACGGCGACCACCTGGCCGCCACCTCCGACCCCGACATCTTCGAGCGTCAGGTGGGGTTTGCGCCGCCTGGCTTCGCCGACGCCGTCGCCGGGATCCAGCACACCGACGGCCCGGCCCGGTGGTCGGTCGTCTTCGCGATCGCGGACCGCGACGCCTCGGCCGACGCCGCGCGGGCGGCGGGCGGCACCGTGCTGTCGACGAAGGACGACGAGTGGGAGCGCCGCGCGGTGGTGCGCGACCCGCAGGGGGCCGAGCTGGTGCTGTCGCAGTTCGCGCCGCAGGGATCCGCCTGACGGCGGAACCGCTCAGGGGCGGCCGGCCTGGACCCACATGACCGGCGTGTCCATGAAGGTCGTGCGGCCCACCTCGCGGGCGTCGACCAGGCCGGCGTCCGTGAGCAGCCGCTGGATGCCGCCGTCGGCGTTGTCCTCGCGGTGCTGGTTGCTGCCGATCTCGCCCCCGTGCCCGTGCGGGTGACCGCCGTGCCCGTGACCGCCGCCGTGCCCGTGGCCGCCGCCGTGCCCGTGGCCCCCGGGTGCGTCGAGGTCGGCGATGGTGACCCGGCCGCCGGGGCGGAGCACGCGGACGAGCTCGGCCGCGAACCGCTCCTTCTCGTCCAGCGGCACGTGGTGCAGCGCGAGCGAGGAGAGGACGTGGTCGAGGCTCGCGTCGGCGGCGGGCAGCCGGTCGGCGAACCCGCGGACGAGCGTGAGGTCGCCGGTGCGGCCCACCCTGCGCCGCCGGGCCTTGCGCGCCGCACGGCGGAGCGCGGCGCCGTCGGGGTCGAGGCCGGTGACGACGGCGTCGGGCACGGTGCGCAGCACGGCGAGCGTGAGGTTGCCGGTGCCGCAGCCGACGTCGAGCACGTGCTGGCCGCCGGTGATGCCCGCGAGCTCGACCGTGCGGCGGTGCAGGCGGCCGGCGCGACGCCACCAGCTCTGCACGTCGTACCAGGGCATCTTCCAGGCGCTGCTCATGCCGGGCAGGTACGCCCTGTCCTCCTCGCCCGGGCGGACGTCGTCGCGCAGCCGTACGTGATCCCGGGCCCTCGGGGAGCTCTCTGCCATGCCGGGCACGCTACCGGCTGTCGGCTTTGACGGGTTGATGCTGGGCGTCCGGCCGAAGGCGGTGCGGGTCCTGTGGGACGCGCTCGAGGGCTAGGGCCGGAGCCGGGGCTCCCGGTCGGCCGTCGACGGCTTGCTGAACTCCTCGATGAGCACGGGGTACTGCTCGGCGCCGTGCCCTGCGGCGATCGCGCGGTCGGCCATCGCCTTGATCAGCCTCGGCAGCTCGGCGTTCACACCCGCCGCCTCGCTCTCCTCGACCAGGTGCGACATTGCGCGTGCGTCGGTCTCCAGGGCCGAGATCTCGGCGGGGAACGAACCGCGGTCGATCTGGGCGGCGTACCCGGGCAGCCACCCGGCCACCCCGGCCGCGATCTGCTGCGCGAACGGGGCGTATGCCGCGGCGTCGACACCGGCCGTCGTGAGCAGGGCCGTGCATCGTCGACGTTCATACCGGTGTGAAGGTCAAGGGGGAGCGGGATGCGGATCGGGGAGCTGAGCCGTCGGACGGGAGTCCGCGCCCACCAGCTGCGCTACTACGGGTCGCAGGGCCTCCTGGACGCCGACCGCGGCGCGTACGGCTATCGCGAGTACGGCGAGGACGCCGTACTGCGGGTCAGGCAGATCTGGCATCTGCTCGGCGCGGGCCTGTCGTCCGAGGACATCGCCTACGTGCTGCCCTGCGCCGTCGGGGAGGTCCCGGAGTGGGCGGGGTGCCCCGAGCTGCTGGGCGCGATGCAGTCGCGACTCCGGCGGATCGAGGACCAGATGACCAGGCTCGGCCGGTCGTGACCCCGTGCCCGCCTGAGCCGGCGGGGCGCGACCTAGGCAACCCGGACGACGTCGGCCCGCTCGGGCGCGGCCTGCTCGCTCAGCACCTGGCGACGTCGCGGGTCGGCCATGAACGACGGGAACCGCACCAGCCCAGGCTTTCGGGCCTCCCAGGTGAGCTGCTTGACGGTGCTCCAGCAGACGAGCTCCTTGAGCCCCGCGCCGAGCCTGGCGGCCAGGCGGCCGCCGAGGTAGAGGCTCACGGGGTCGTCGTTGCGCCGGGCGAACTGGAAGAGGCCGGCGCTGCGGCCGAGGCTGAGGCACTGGCCGAGGAAGCCGACCGCGGCGGGTGCGGGCTCCTCGCCCGCGATCTTGGCGAGCACCGTGTCGCCGGCCACCCCGCCGAGCTGCCCCGCGGCCTGGCAGCTCATGCGGAACGGCCGGTCGGACGGCGCGGCCGAGTCGCCGGCGGCGACGATGCGGTCGTCGTCCACGCTGGTCAGCGTCTCGTCCGTGAGCAGGCGGCCCGCGGCGTCGGTGCTCAGGCCGCTGCGCGCGGCGAGGTCCGGCGCGCGGAACCCCGCGGTCCAGATCGTCACGTCGCCGGGGATCTCGCGCCCGTCGGCGAGCCGCACGACGTCGGCCGTCACCTCGGTGACCGTGGCCGACGGGCCCGCCAGCACGGTGACGCCGAGGCGGGCGAGCGTCGCGGCGACGACCTCGCGTCCCTTCGGATGCAGGTACGGGCCGAGCACGTCGCCGCCGACCAGCGTCACGCGTCGGCCCTGCTCCGCCAGCTCGGTGGCGGTCTCGAGGCCGGACGGACCCGCGCCGACCACGGTGATCGCGGCCGAGCGACCCACGGCGTCGAGCGCCGGCATCAGCCGGTCCGCCTCCTCCAGGCTGGCGAGCGGATACGCGTGCTCGGCCGCCCCCGGCACGCTCGGATCGGCGCTGGTACTGCCCACCGCGTACACGAGGTAGTCGTAGCCGACCGTGCCGCCGTCGGCCAGGGTCACCCGGCGCGCGGGCGCGTCGATCCGGTCCACGGTGCCGACCGTCAGCCGCACGCCGTCGGCCAGGATCTCGTCGTAGCTCACGACCGCGTCGTTCGAGCCCGCCACCCGCTGGTGCAGGCGGATCCGCTCCACGAACTGCGGGCGGGCGTTGATCAGGGTCACCGTCACGTCGTCGCGCTTGGTCAGCCGGTTGGCCGTCATCACACCGGCGTACCCGCCGCCGATCACCACGACCTTGCTGATGTTCTTCTCAGACATCGTCTCTCCCTCATCGTCGTCGGTTCTGACACCACGACGGGGTGGGGGTCGGAGACGTGACACCGGACATGCAGACGGCGCCCGGGTCGCGGAAGCGACCGGACGCCGTCGGGCGTGCGCCTGAGCGATCAGGCGGCGGTGTTGTCGGCCGCCCGAGTCTGCGGTTCCGCTGCGGGCGAGACCTCGTTCCTCGGCCCTCACCCTTCGCTGCACCTCCGCCTCAGGCGGCGGTGGTGTCGGCCGCCCGAGTCTGCGGTTCCGCTGCGGGCGAGGGCCTCGTTCCTCGGCCCCCACCCTTCGCTGCACCTCCGCCTCAGGCGGCGGTGGTGACCTCGACGCGCTGCGGCGCGGTGCCGGCGAAGACGCCGGCCACGGTCACTGTCAGGACGCCCGCGTCGTAGGTCGCGCGGACGGCGTCGCCGTCCACGGCCTTCGGCAGCGTGACGACGCGACGGAACGAGCCGAAGCGGACCTCCGAGATGCGGCGGCCCTCGGACTCCTCCGTGCGCTGGTCCTTGCGCTCGCCGCGCACGACGAGCTTGCGGCCCTCGACCTCGACGGTGACGTCCTCGGCCGGGTTCACGCCCGGCAGGTCGAGGCGGGCGACGAGGTCCTCGCCGTCGCGGTACACGTCGGCCGCGGGCACGGGGCTCTCGGTCGCGAGACGCGGCGTCCACAGGTCGCGGAGCCAGGCGTCGGCGAACGGGGTACGGGTCAGGGTGGTGGTCATGCTGTCCTCCTCCAGGTGGGTGCTGCTGAAGGGTTCAACTTGAGCGCCCTCGACTCAATTTCCGGGTTCGCCGAGGGCGATCATCCCCGTCGTGGCGGGTGCCAGGAGGTCACACGTCGAGGTCGAGCCGCGCGAAGGTGGGAGCGTCGGCGCGCCAGGCGCGGATGATCGAGCCGTGCCGGGCGTACTTGGCGGCGAACGCCTCGACGGCACGACGGCTCTCGTCTGGATCGCTGACGAGCGTCGCGGCGGCTGACCATGAGCTGCTGCGTCGGCTCACGCCCACCCGCTGCTGCGCGAGTGCGTTCTGGAGCCAGTCGCTGCGAGGCCCTCCGCGCACCGCGACGTACAGCCGAGTGCCAACCGGTGCGAACCAGACCGTCACCGCATGCGCCGCGCCGCTGACGCGCCCGCGAGTGGTGATCCGGCAGGTGGTCGCGCCGCAGAGGGCCGCCGGGATTCCGGTGTCCGACACCCCGCCAGCCTACGATCCGGACGATGACCGCGGTGGCGTGCCCTCCGCGGTGGCGCCCTCCATGCGGCGCGAGGGAAGACTGCAGGCCGGACCGGCGTTCTCGTGGTCATGACCCCGACCGACGTGCTGCCCACCGTGGCCGACGTCGTCGTCATCGGCGCGGGCCAGGCGGGGCTGTCCGTGGCCTATCACCTGCGGCGCCGCGGGTTCGTGCCCGCGGGTGCGCAGCCGGGTGTCGACGGCGCGGCCCGTCGCACGTTCGTGGTCCTCGACGCCGAGGACGGCCCCGGCGGCGCGTGGCGGCACCGCTGGCGCTCGCTGCGGATGAGCACGGTCAACGGCATCTACGACCTGCCCGGCATCGAGCAGCCGGACGTCGAGCCCGAGGCCGCGAGCGCCGACGTGCTGCCCGCCTACTTCGGCGACTACGAGGACGAGCTGGGCCTCGCCGTCGCGCGGCCGGTGCGGGTGCGCCGCGTCGAGCGGGCGGACGGCGCTGACGGAGGAGACGACGACCTGGTGGTGCGCTGGGAGGGTCGGGGGACGTCGGGGGTGATCGCCGCCCGGGCGATGGTCAACGCGACGGGCACCTGGTCCAAGCCGTTCTGGCCGCGCTACCCGGGCCAGGAGACGTTCCGCGGACGCCAGCTGCACACGGCCGACTACGTGCGCGCCGAGGACTTCGCCGGGGAGCGGGTGGCCGTCGTCGGCGGCGGGATCTCCGCCGTGCAGCTGCTCGAGGAGGTCTCGCACGTGGCGCAGACCTTCTGGTTCACGCGGCGCGAGCCGGTCTGGCGCGACGAGTTCGGGCCCGACGACGGGTCGCACGCCGTCGCGATGGTCGCCGACCGCGTGCGCGAGGGCCTGCCACCGCTGAGCGTCGTGTCCGTGACTGGGCTGATCCGCACGCCGCGGCTGCTCGCGGCCGAGGCTCGCGGCGTGCTCCAGCGCCGTCCGATGTTCACGCGGATCGTGCCTGACGGCGTCGTGTCCGCCGACGGTGAGACGCTCGCCGTGGACGTCATCTTCTGGAACACCGGCTTCCGCGCCGCCCTGGACCATCTGCGGCCGCTCCAGCTGCGCGCCCCGGGCGGCGGCATCCGGATGGACTCCACCCAGGTGGACGGCGAGCCGCGGGTGCACCTCGTGGGCTACGGGCCGTCGGCCTCCACCGTGGGGGCGAACCGCGCCGGGCGCGAAGCCGTCGCGCGGATCGTCCGGTATCTGGACTCCGACGACGACGGGCGCCCGGCGGATGCGCGGCTCCGGGGGGGACGACCGGTCACCTTACGGTGAAGCTGTGCAGGACTCCCTGGGTCTCGGCCGCACGACGGAGGGCGTCGTCGAAAGTGGCCACCGCGCCGTCCAGGTGGAGCGCGGTGGCGAGGACGACGGCGTCGGGCATCTGCAGCCCGCACCGCACCTGTGGTGCCGGCGGCGCGATTCAGCAGGAGGTGCTGCCCTCGAGGTCGTCGCAGACCAGGTGGGTTCGCACCTCGGTGACGGTGGTGGGACCCGTGGTGCTCGTCGTAGAGATCGTGCCGGCGATGTCGGTCCACGTGCTGGTCCCCTGAACGCGGAAGCGGCCCTGCCAGGTGGTGGTGAGCAAGACCGCGACGCCGGTGCGGTACACGTTGCCGTTGTCGTCCACGTCGGTGCCGGCGTCCGCGCCGGGCGTGCCCAGGCGGCTGTAGGTGTGCCCCACCCAGGTGGCGTCGGGCAGGGGGTCGCCGTCGTGCCAGGGCCGGCCGGGGTCGGTGGTCGTGAGGGTGCTGCCGCCCGGCGAGTACGGGTCGTCGAAGTCCCACGTGAACTCCGTCGGCTCCGCGCGGATGACGACCGGCACACCCAGCAGCGTGACCTGCCGGTCCTGCGGCGTGCCCGACGTGTACGCCGGGTAGTGCACGTTCACCACCATCGGCGGGTTGCCCTGCACCGTCACCTCCGGCGCGGCGATCTTCATCGACTTGAACTCGCGGCGGGCCTGGGCGGCGATGTCCGCGGGGGTGATGCACTCGTCGTCCGACAGCTGCTCCGCGTCGCCGTACGAGCCGTCCTCCTGGACGCGCCGCACCCAGAGCGCGTCGAGCGCGTACTCGCTCTCGTCGCACGGGACGATGATCTCCGCGACGTCCTTGCCGTCGGGGCACGCGCCGGGGGCGGTCACGATGCCGCTGAGGGAGTCCAGGTCGCCCAGCGTCCCGCACGTCACCGCGTCGGCGCGGGCGTAGAGGTCCTTGGGTTCGTCGTCCGCAGGTTCACGACCGTCGGCGTTGTCGTTCCAGGCACTTGAACTGGCGTCAACTCCGACCTCTTTGGAGTTGGCGTCCGCGAAGCCGCCATAATCCCGGCCCGAGTCGGGTCCGGTTGATAGCTGCTCTGCGCCAGCGTGAACCGCAGGAATTGCTGCAAACAAGGCCATGGTCGCGGCGACACTGACTGCCCACCGATGAGCTTTCACGGCGCGTGATTCTCTCGGACTTCGAGGACGACCCACTGGCCGTCACGGCGAGCGATTTCGACTCGAGATTCGGTGACATCGGCAGCGTCGGTGAACACCTCTTTCCCGGAGGTATCCGTGACAGTTACCGGAGCCACCGTGACCTTAACGTCCATCGGCCAGATTCCGGTGGCAGCATCCTGCTCGTAGGTATGGAGCACGTGGGCTCGGATGACGCCGCCCTCCCATCGATCGCCGCGCTCGGCAATCTCCTTCGCTTGGTCGAGGCGCGTATTGCAATGCGAACAATCCTTGTGGGACATCGCTTCATACTCCGCCGTGTCGCCCGTCTTCATGATGTAGTCGTCGAGCTCGAGGAAGTAGACCGCGGCGGCTTCGGCGCCGGCGGGACCGTCGTCGTCCATCGCCTTCGGCCGCTCTGGCGCGACGACGACAGAGCTGGATGTCGGCGACGGTGACGACGAGGCATCAGGGCTCGCGCTGGTGGCGGTCGGCTCGGGCGACGGCGGCGCGGGCGCGTCGCCGTCGCAGCCGGCGACGAGCAGTGCGGCGGCGATGGAGGTGGCGGCGAGGATGGCCCGGGTGCGGGTCATGACGGGGCTCCTGTCGGCGGTGACGTCGCGGTCACTGTAGGGCAATCCGTCAGATGGTTGACTCGGAGTCTGTGGACAACGACGTCGCCGCAGGTGGCGGCTCAGCTGCTGGGCGGGTGCCAGCTCATCACGGGCCGCAAGGCCCGGGCACCGAGCGATTCCGTCCAACGGCCGAGGGCGCGCATTCCCGTGTCGCGAACGCCGGTGGCGGCCGCCGACGTCCACAGGGTGGGCCCGGCGACCCGCGCCGACATCCGCATCACCCGCTGAACCCGCGGCCGCCGCTCGGCCGACCAGCGCTGCAGCGCCGCCGCCACGTCGTCGCGTGGGTGCACGCGTGCGCCCAGCACCACCGCGTCCTCGATCGCCTGGCACCCGCCCTGCCCGAGGTTCGGCAGCATCGCGTGGGCGGCGTCGCCGACGAGCGCGACCCGCCCCGCCGCGAGGGACGCCGGGGGAGCGGGCAGGTGGCGCAGCTCGTGCCGCAGCACCGCGGTGTCGTCGACCGACGCCAGGAGCGCGGGAATCGGGTCGTGCCAGCCGGCGAGCCGGGCCCGCAGCTCGTCGAGGTCTCGGGGCACGCCCGCGGCCTCGGCTACCGACGCGTACGCGTAGACCTGCCCGTCGGCGAGCGGCGCGACGCCCACGACGATCCCCCGACCCCAGGTCTCCGAGCCGACGACGCCCGGCACCGGCGGGGTGACGAATCGCCACGCCGTCGACCCGCCCGGCACCGGCGCCGGAGCGCCCGCCCACCAGCGGGTGCGGGTGGCCGACCCGATGCCGTCGGCCGCGACCACGAGGTCCGCGTCGAGGTCGCCGTCCGGGGTCGTGATCCGCGCGGGCCGCGACGTCGTGCCCGGATCGGTGACGACGGCGCTCGTGCCGAGGCGCAGTGACCCGGCGGGGAGGGCGTCCGCGAGCAGGCCGACCAGCTGTGCGCGGTGCAGCAGCAGCGTGCGGTCGCCGAACAGCGACGTCGACTCCTCCGCCCGGCCGCGCAGCAGCCACCGCCCGTCCGGGCTGCGCAGGCCGACCTCGCCCTGCAGCGCGGCCAGGTCGCGCGTCGCGTCCCCGACGCCCAGCGCGTCCAGCGACCGCACGGCGTTCGGCGCGACGGCGATCCCCGCGCCCACCGGGTCCAGCGACGTCGCACGCTCGATGACCGTGACGTCCCACCCTTGGCGGGCCAGCGCCACGCCCGACGCCAGGCCGCCGATGCCGCCGCCGATCACGACGGCGGTGCGCTCGTCCGGCATCGGTCAGCCCCTCAGCGGCGAGCCGACGACGGTGAAGTCGAACCCGCCGAAGTCGCCCGACAGCAGCGGGCGGGCCGCGGCGATCGACGCCTGCACGGCGGGCAGCTGCAACGACGCGCGGTGTGCCTCCGCCGATATCCACAGCTCGGCGACGAACACCGTGTCCGGCTGGTCGTCGCTGACGCCGACCTCGTAGAGCAGGCAGCCCGCGTCCGCCAGCTCCGTACTGCGTTGCGTGAGGTGCGCGACGAGCTCGTCGCGCCGTCCGGGGGCTGTGCCGAGCGTGCCGACGTTCGCGTAGGTCATGGGTCGTGACGCTAGCGGCTCATCAGGCGACGGGGGGCATGACACATGTCACGGGTGCGGCGTGCGAAGTGCCCAGAAGCTGCTGACAACGGACACTTACGCGCTGCGCGCGCGAACGGTGGACTGGAGTCAGCACGGGGGTCACCCCGACCCACGAACCACAGGAGCAGATCATGGACCTCGTCGAAACCCTCCAGAACCTCATGGGCCAGGTGCCCGAGCTCGTGCAGCCGCTGATCGTGGCGGCCGCGGGCGCCATCCCCTTCATCGAGGGCGAAGGTGGCGTGGCGATCGGCATCCTCGGCGGCATCCACCCGGTCGTCGCTGCCGTTGCAGCGATGATCGGCAACTTCCTCAGTGTGGCGGCGCTGGTGCTGCTCGGTTCCGGTGCGCGCAACGCCGTCGTCACCCGGCATCGTGCGAACGCCCAGGCACGGGTCGGCGCGACGGTCGGCGGCTGGTCCGCCATGGAGTCAGCACCGGCCATGGAGCCCGATGAAGCTCGCAGCTCCGCGCGCCGGGCGAAGTTCCAGCGCGCCTACGAACGCTACGGCGTACCGGGCGTGAGCCTGCTCGGGCCCGCGCTGCTGCCGACCCAGTTCACGGCCACGATGCTCGCTGCCTCGGGCGTCGGCAAGGTCCGCATCCTCATCTGGCAGGCGGCCGCGATCGTCGCATGGACCACGGCCACCGCGCTCGTCATCAGCGGCGTCCTCCAGGCCATCCGGTGACAACGACGACGAAGCCGGCCACGACCAGGTGCAGGTGTTCTGGCACAGCCCCCGACAACCGTCTCTGCCCGTCAGTCATCACTCCCCGATGACCGACGGGCAGAGACGTTCGCATCAGAGGAAGTCGGCGTACAGCTTCTCCGGAGGCAGGTCGAGCAGCGCCTTGACGGTGCTGGAGTCGGGGTCGAGCGCCTCGAGCTCGCCGGCTTCGAGCGCGTCGAGGGTGAGGCGGACGACGTCGAGCGGGTCGTTCTTGGGGATGTCCCAGCCGGCCATCATGTCGGTGTCGGTGGACGAGAGGTGCACACCGAGCACCTGCGTCCCCTGCGAGGCGAGCTCCAGCCGCGTGCTGTTGGTGAGCTGCCACTCGGCCGCCTTGGCCACGGCGTAGGAGCCGTTGCCCGGGAACGTGCGGAACGACAGCAGGGACAGGACGTTGACGATCGCGCCGCCGCCGTTGCGGCCGAGGATCGGCGCGAAGGCGCGGGTGACGTCGAGCGTCCCGAAAAAATTGGTGTCCAGCTCGGCACGGATCAGGGCGGGATCGCCGGTGAGCAAGTTCTGCGCGGTGGCGATGCCGGCGTTGTTGACGAGCAGGTCGACGTCCTGGGCGGCCGCCGCGACGGCGGCGACCTGGTCGGGGTCGGTGATGTCGAGGCGCAGCGGCTGGACGCGGCCGTCCCCGTCCGGTACGTCGATGGCTTCAACGTCGCGCGCGGTGGCATAGACCTTGCGGGCGCCGCGGGCGAGCAGCTCCTGGACGAAGACGCGGCCGAGCCCGCGGTTTGCGCCGGTGACCAGTGCGGTGGATCCGTGTGTGTTCATGTACGGCACACTAGAAGCTGACATCAATGTCAGGTGCAAGTGGGAGGCGTGGACGGGATGGAGCAGCTGAAGATCGGCGACCTCGCGCGGCGCACCGCCGTGAGCGTGCGGTCGCTGCGGTACTACGAGACCCGGGGCATGTTGGCGTCGGAGCGATCCTCCGGCGGCCAGCGGCTGTATCGGCCAGATGCGGTGGAGCGGGTAGTGCTGATCCAGCAGCTGTTCGGCGCCGGCCTGTCCAGCGACGACGTCCTCGGGCTGCTGCCCTGCGTGTACTCCGGGACGACGTCGCCGGCGATGGTCGAACGGCTCGAGCGGGAGAGGGCCCGGATCGATGCGCAGATCGAGCAGCTCGGCACGGCACGCAGTCGTCTCGACGGCGTGCTCGAGGAGGCGTACGCCCGGTTGCGCGTCGCCTGACGAGGCGCCGGGCTACTCGCCCGGCAGGAACGTCCCCATGTCGACCGGCTGCGACAGGATGCCGTCCTCGACGGACAGGTCGGACAGCGTCTGCATGGCGTCGGCGTCGATGTCGGAGCGGAAGTCCTCCATCACCAGCGACCCGGCGACGTCCTCCGGCATCTCCAGGAACCCCGCCAGCGAGGTGGCCACGGCGTCTGGGTTCTCCTGCGCGTACGCGGTGACCTCGTCGACGGCGGCGGTGAACTCCTCCACCATCTCGGGGTCCTTCTCGGCCAGCGCGCCGGAGGTGATGACGCCCATCGTCATGACGCCGGGGAACACCTCCTGGTAGTTGTACGACACGAGGGTGTTGCCGCCCTCCTTGAGCTGAGTCTGGAACGGCTCGGGCACCCACACGGCGTCGACGTCGCCGCCGTCGAGCGCGGCGGGCATGTCCGGGAAGCCCATCTCGACGAACTCGACGCTCGCGCCGTCGCCGCCGTCCTGCGTGACGATCTCGCGGATCGACACCTCGCCCATGGTCTTGAGGGTGTTGACGGCCACGGTCTTGCCGGCCAGGTCGGCCGGCCGCTCGATGCCCGAGTCGGGCGCCGCCCACACGCTGGTGACGTCGTCGCCCTCGGCCTTGGAGTGCGAGTACCCGGTGACGAGCTGGACGTCGAGGCCCTGCTCCTGCGCCAGCATGACGCTCAGCGGGTTGGAGATCGCGAACTCCATCTGCTGCGACACCACCGCCGGCAGCAGGGCCGCCCCGCCCTGCCCGGACTCGAGCGTCACGTCGAAGCCGTGCTCCTCGAAGATCCCCTCGTCGATGCCGAGCTGCAGCGCGGCACTCGGCACGATGGGCAGCACGCCCACGGTCACGGCGGTGGTGCCGCCCTCCGACTCGCCACCGCCGCCATCGCCGCCGGCGTCGCCGCCCGAGCAGCCCGACAGGATCAGGGCCGCGACGGCCCCCACGGCCAGAGCACACGTCTTTGTGCGCATGATGCTTCCCCTTCGTCGAGGTGAGCGGAGGGCGTCAGCCGACGTCCTCCAGCGCGCCCGACGCCGGACGCGCGATCCGGTGCAGCAGGTCGGCGAGCACGGCGCGCTCGTCGGTGGACAGGTCGCCGAGCAGCTCGTCGAGCGACCCCTCGACCCGACGTCGGGCCTCGACGTACAGGTCCGCTCCGGCGGCGGTGGCGACGACAGACTTCTGCCGGCGGTCGGCCCGGTGCGGGCGCCGCTCGGCGAGCCCGCGCCTCTCGAGGTTGTCCACCAGCGCGACGATCTGGCTCGGGTCGAGTGCGAGCGCGTCCGCGAGCTCGCGCTGGCTCACGCCGTGGGAGAGCACAAGCTGCTCCAGCAACGAGTACGAGCGGGCGTTGAGCTCGTGCGGCACCAGCGCCTCGCGAGCCGCGGCGACCGCCCGTCCGCTGGACAGCGCGAGCAGCAGCCCGATGTTCTCCCGGCCGAGCCGGTGGATGCCTGTCACGTCGTCGACGCTACCCGCGATCATTGAGAATCACAATGATTGACATCCTCACTATCCGGGGCCACGCTGGCAGCACGCCTCGACGACGCGGTCGACGGCGCAACGACGTCATAGCGACGTTGCAGTCGACGATGACCGGGGGAGTGCATGGCCAGCGGGAACGTCAGCCTGGACGGCAAGGTCGCGATCGTCACGGGCAGCGGCAGGGGGCTCGGCCTCGCCTACGCCACCGAGCTCGCGCGCCGCGGCGCCGCGGTGGTCGTGAACGACGTCGACGACGACGTCGCAAAGGCGGCGGTCGCCCGGGTGGAGGACGCCGGGGGCCGGGCGGTCGCGGTGGTCGCGCCGGTGGGTCCGACGGCCACGGCACAGGAGCTCGTGGCGGCCGCCGTGGACGCGTTCGGCCGGCTCGACGTCCTCGTGACGAACGCGGGAGTGCTGCGCGACGGCGTGCTGTGGAAGATGTCGGACGACGATTTCGACACCGTCATCGGCGTGCACCTGCGCGGCACCTTCACCTGCGTGCGCGAGGCCGCGACCCATCTACGGCAGCAGGGCGAGGGCGGCCGCATCGTCTGCGTCGGCTCTCCCACCGGTCAGCGCGGCAACTTCGGCCAGACCAACTATGCCGCGGCAAAAGCCGGCATCGTCGGCATGGTCCGCACCTGGGCGTTGGAGCTCGCGCGCGCCGACATCACGGTCAACGCGATCGTGCCCGTCGCGGCAACGGCGATGACGGAGACGGTCCCGTTCTTCCGCCCGTTCGTCGAGGCAGCGCAGCGTGGTGAGCCGATGCCGCCCTTCGCGCGCCGGGCGCTCGGCTTCGGCGGCCCGGACGACGTCGCGGGCCTGGTCGCGTTCCTCGCCTCGGAAGCCGCGGCGTCGGTGACCGGCCAGGCGATCGGCGTCGGCGGCGACCGCCTCGCGCTGTGGACGCACCCGCAGGAGGCGGTCGTCGCGCTCGCCGACGGCGGCTGGACGGCGGACGAGCTCGCGCAGGACTTCGGCTCGGTCGTCGGCCCGCACCTGCAGACGGTCGGGCAGAAGTTCCCCGAGCCGCCGGCGCCGGGGGTGTGACGTGACACGTCACGTGGCGCGGTACGAGTGCGCGGTCGACGTCGACGCGATCGACGCCGTCGACGTCCACGTGCACGTGGAGAAGGACCACGACGGCCGCCACTCCCTGCCGCGCGAGGTGATCGAGGCCGCCGCCCGCTACTTCCGCGCCCCCACCGAGCGGCCCACCGTCGACGAGACCGCGGCCCACTACCGGGAGCGCGCCACGGCCGCCGTGGTCTTCACCGTCGACGCCACGACCGAGCTCGGCCACGCGCCCAACAGCGTGGACGACCTCGTCGCGGGCGCGGCCGCGAACGCCGACGTGCTCATCCCCTTCGGCTCGGTGGACCCGCGCCGCCCCGACGCCCTCGACGAGGCCCGCCGCCAGCTCGACGACCTGGGCGTTCGGGGCATGAAGTTCCACCCCACCCTGCAGGGCTTCGACCCGTCGGAGGAACGCTGGTTCCCGCTCTACGAAGCCATCTCCGCTGCGGGCGTGCCCGCCCTCTTCCACACCGGCCAGACCGGCATCGGCGCGGGCATGCCCGGCGGCAACGGGCTGCGGCTCGGCCTGTCGAACCCGATGCTGCTCGACGTCGTCGCGGGCACGTTCCCGCAGCTCACGGTGATCATGGCGCACCCGTCCGTGCCGTGGCAGGACGAGGCGATCGCCGTCGCGACGCACAAGGGCAACGCGTACATCGACCTGTCGGGCTGGTCGCCGAAGTACTTCCCCGAGGCCCTGGTGCGGCAGGCGAACAGCCTGCTGCAGGACAAGGTGCTCTTCGGCTCCGACTTCCCGCTGCTCACGCCGGACCGCTGGCGGCGCGACTTCGCCGCCCTCGACGTCAAGGACGACGTGCGGCCCAAGATCCTCAAGGACAACGCGCTGCGGGTGCTCGGCCTCGCCGGGGCCGGCCGTGCGTGACCTCGGCATCGGGTCGTGGCCCCGCCGCCGCCTGAAGAACACGGCGGGGCGGACGGCGATCTCGTTCGGCGACCGCTCGTTCACCTACGCGGACGTGGAGCGCCGCACGCGCCGGCTCGCGAACGCGCTGCGGGCCGCAGGCGTCCAGAAGGGCGATCGCATCGCGTACGTCGGGTTCAACCACCCGGCGCTGCTGGAGACGTTCTTCGCGACCGCGCAGCTCGGAGCGATCTGGGTGGTCGTCAACGCGCGGCTCGCGTCCGACGAGGTCGAGTACGTGCTGCGCGACTGCGGCGCCTGCGTGGTCGTGCACGGGCGCGAGCACGCGGAGCTGGCGGTGCGCGTCGCGCCCGCGCTGGACGGGGTCGGCGCCTGGGTGGCGGTCGACGCCGATCCGGCCGGACCCGAGGTGGCGGGCGCCGTCGACTACGAGCGGCTCCTCGCGACGGCGGCCGAGGCCGAGATCGACGAGCCCGTCTCCTGGGACGACCCGGCCCTGATCATGTACACCTCGGGCACCACCGGCCGTCCCAAGGGCGCCGTCCACACGCACGGCTCGCTGAGCTTCCAGTACTTCTCGGTGCTGGTCGACTCCGACGTGGTGCACGACGACGTCGCGCTGGCGTTCGCGCCGCTGTTCCACGTGGCGGGGCTCAACATGCTGGCCATGCCGACGTTCCTCAAGGGCGGGCGGATCGTGCTGCAGCAGCAGTTCCGGCCCGAGCGGGTGCTGCGCGCGATCGGGGCCGAGCGGGCCACCAGCATGTTCGCGGTGCCGACCATGCTCGACCTGCTCGCCCGGCACGAGGACTTCGCCACGACCGACGTCTCCAGCCTGCGCAACGTGTATGTGGGCGGCTCGCCGCTGCCCGACCGCACGCTGCGGGCGTGGGCCGGGCGCGGCGTCGGCATCCTGCAGGGCTTCGGCATGACGGAGACAGCGCCCGGCGTCTTCCTGCTCACCGCCGAGGACGCCGCGCGGAAGCCCGGCTCGGCCGGCCGCCCGCACTTCTGGGTGGAGGGGCGCGTGGTGCGCGGCGACGGCACCGACGCCGCCCCCGGCGAGATCGGCGAGGTGATCGCCCAGGGGCCGAACGTCATGGCGGGCTACTGGCAGAACCCCGAGGCCAGCGCCGCCGTCCTCGCCGACGGGTGGTACCGCACCGGTGACCTCGCCACCGTGGACGTCGACGGGTACGTCTTCGTGCGCGACCGGCTCAAGGACATGTACATCTCCGGCGGCGAGAACGTGTACCCGGCCGAGGTGGAGAACGCGCTCCTCGAGGTCCCCGGCGTCGCGGAGGTCGCCGTCGTCGGGGTGCCCGACGAGCGGTGGGGCGAGGTGGGCTGCGCGTTCGTCGTCCCCGCCGAGGGCGCGGGCCTCACGCCCGAGGTCGCCGCGGCCCGCGTCCGGGAGGCACTGGCCGACCGGCTGGCCCGCTACAAGATCCCCCAGCACGTGGTGCTGTGCCCCGAGCTGCCGCGCACCGCGACGGGCAAGCTCCGCAAGCACGCTCTCCGCGAGCGCTTCGAGACCGAGACCGGCACCGACACGATGGAGACCGCATGACCACCACCGTCCCGTACGCCGAGATCGAGTCCCTGGCCGGCGCCGACCTGGGCGTCACCGCCTACCGTGAGGTCACACAGGAGCAGGTGAACCTGTTCGCCGACGCCACCGACGACCACCAGTGGATCCACACGGACCCGGAGCGCGCGGCGGCCGGCCCGTTCGGCGGCCCGATCGCGCACGGCTACCTCACGCTGTCGCTGGTGGTGCCGTTCTCCGAGGAGCTGCTGCAGGTCGAGGGCGTGGGCACCAAGGTCAACTACGGCCTCGACCGCGTGCGCTTCCCGGCGCCCGTGCCGGTGGGCTCCCGCGTGCGCATGGCCGCGACGGTGCGCGAGGTGACCGCAGTCGCGGGCGGGCACCAGCTCGCCGTGGAGGCCGTGATCGAGGTGGACGGCGGCACCAAGCCAGCGGTCGTCGCCACCTGGCTCGCGCGCTTCTACGCCTGAGGCGGCCGCGATGACGAGCAGCTCGAGGGACACGCGGCAGGATGAGGTGACCGACGACCGGCTGTACGCCGACGTCGACCCCTACGACTACGAGCTGCTGCTGACCGGCGCCGAGCGCGCAGTGCTGCGCCGGCTGCGCGACGCGCTGGAGCGCGACGTGGCGCCGCACGTCGACGACTGGTGGGAGCGCGCGGAGTGCCCGCCGGCCCTGCGCGACACGCTCGCCGGGCTGCGGCTGATGGACCCGCCGGAGCCGGGGGGCGCCACGACGCCACCCGAGCCGTCGGCGCTGTTCGCCGGCTTCCGCACCTTCGAGCTGGCGCGCACGGACGTCTCGACGGCGGTGCTCTTCGGCGGGCACGGGTGGCTGTTCCGCAACGCGGTGCTGCGCGGCGGGTCGCCGGAGCAGGTCGACCGTTGGGACCCGGCCGTCCGCGACTGGAGCACCTGGGGCGCCTTCGCGCTCACCGAGCCCGACCACGGCAGCGACGTCGCGCGCGGGCTCGAGACCGCGGCCGTCCGGGACAGCAAGGACGACACCTGGACCCTCACGGGCGCGAAGCGGTGGATCGGGGGAGCGGGGCGCGCGGACCTGCTCTGCGTCTTCGCCAAGGACCGCTCCGAGGGTGCCGCGGACGGTCGGGTCATGGCGTTCCTCGTCGACCGTCGCGCCCCGGGCGTCACCGTCGAGACCATCGGGCGCAAGACCGCGGTCCGCATCGTCCCCAACGGGCACGTGACGCTCGACGGCGTGCGCGTGTCGGAGTCGATGCGGTTGCAGCGGGTCGAGTCGTTCCGCGACGTCAACCGCCTGCTGCGTGCCATGCGCACCGACGTCGCGTGGCTCGCGGCCGGGGCGCAGGCCGGCGCCTACCGGGCGGCGCTCGCGTACACGACCCGGCGGGAGCAGTTCGGGCGGCCGATCGCGTCGTTCCAGCTGGTGCAGGCCAAGCTGGCGGCGATGCTCGGGAACCTCACCGCGTCGCTCGGCATGGCGGTGCGGCTGTCGCAGCTCGCCGACGCCGGCACCGTCGACGCGCCGGGGTTCTCCGACGCGGACGCCGCGCTCGCCAAGGGGTGGATCGCGCGGCGCACGCGTGAGACCGTCGCGCTCGCCCGCGAGGTGTGCGGCGGCAACGGCATCACCCTCGACGCCGGGGTCGCGCGGTTCTTCGCCGACGCCGAGGCGATCTACACGTTCGAGGGCACGGACGAGATCAACCACCTCGTCGTCGGCCGCGCGATCACCGGGATCAGCGCGTTCGTGTGACGGTGTCTGCGGCCCTGTGTGGGCTCGACATCGACGGCGCCACCAACGAGGGAGGCCACGACATGACGACCGAACGCGACATGACGACGGACGACGGGTGGCGCATCGCGGTGCTCACCCCGATGGACGTCTGAGCGGGGGCGATACTGGCCGCATGACGACGGCGACGAAACCCGTGGAATCGGTGCGGGCCAAGGTCGGCGACGCCCTCTTCCTCAAGGTCGCCGGGCCGGACGGGCATGCCAACCGCGACCGCATCCACCTCACGCCAGGGCCGCGATGGTTCACCCCGGACAGCCCGATCGGCCGGGTGCACGGGGACGCGTCGATGTTCGTGGGCGGGCTGCGGGCGCTGCTGCTGCAGTCGCTGCACCCGCTGGCGATGGCGGGCGTGGCGGGGCACTCGGGCTACCGCGGCGACCCGTGGGGCCGGCTGGCGCGCACGTCCACCTTCATCGCCACCACCACGTTCGCCACGACCGACGACGCGGAGGCGATGATCGACCGCGTCCGCGGGGTGCACGAGCGGGTGCGCGGCAAGGCCCCGGACGGCCGCCCGTACCGCGCGGGCGACCCGCACCTGCTCACCTGGGTGCACGCCGCGGAGGCGGACTCGTTCCTCGCCGCACACACCCGCTACGGCGAGCGCCCGCTCGCCGCCGGCGAGGCCGACGAGTACGTGGCGCAGTCCGCCCGCATCGCACGGGCGCTGGGCGCCGTCGTCGTGCCGGAGACGGTGGCCGAGCTGCGCGAGACGATCACGGCCTACCGCCCTGAGCTCGAGGCCACGCCCGCGGCGCTCGACGCCGCGGACTTCATGCTGCGCGAGCCGCCGCTGCCGCGCTCGGCCCGCGCGCCGTACGGCCTGCTCGCCGCGGGCGCCGTCGCGCTGCTCCCCGGCTGGGCCCGCGATGCCCTCGGCGTCGGCACCCCGTTCCGGCGCGCGTGCGGGGGCCCCGCCGGCGCGGTCGCCGTCCGTGCCGTGCGCTGGGGGATGGGGACGTCCGAGCGCCGGCGCGGCCTGCGCTGACGGCCCGCCGGCCGCCACGCGACAACCGCCACGCGACAACCGCCACGCGACAACCGCCACGCGACAACCGCCACGCGACAACCGCCACGCGGCGAACGCGCCCGGCGTCGTACTGAGCACGCGACGGAAGTGCCGCGTCAGGTGCGACTGGTCGTGGGACCCCGCCTCGACGGCCGCGTCCGCGGGCGTCCTGCCCTCCAGCAGCAGCCGGCGGGCGCGGTCCACGCGCCGCCCGGTGACGTAGCGCGTGTTCGTGCCCGGCGCCTGCTGCTGCTCAACGAGGCGCTGGAGCAGATCGTCATCGAGGGGGCCGACCCGGCCACGGTCGGGGGCGCAGGCGGCTCACGGTCGACAGCGAGGTCGTGGTGCCTGGACCTGCGGGCTCGCGGCCGCCGTCTGGACGCTGAACGAGCCCGAGCACTGGGCGGCGGCCGTCACCCTCGGCGTCGACGAGATCGTCACCGACCGGCCGGACCGCCTGGCGGGCTGGCTCGCAGGCCGGCCGTGGGCCTGCGCAGGAAGCGCGTCGCCCGCCGGATCGCCGCCGTCTCGCGGGCGGCGGCCTTCCAGCGGGACAGCGCGGTCGCGAGGATCAGGGCGACGCCGTAGAACAGGTCGTTCACCCAGGCCGGGGACCCGGCGAGCTGTAGCCCCTTGATCCCGACGGCCAGGACGTACATCGCCACGATCGTGCCCCACACGTTGAACCGGCCGCCGCGGAACTGCGTCGAACCGAGGAAGACGGCGGTCAGGGCGGGCAGCAGGAAGCTCGGCCCGACCGTCGGGTCGCCGGCGTTGATCCGGCTGGTCAGCAGCGCGCCCGCCAGAGCGGCGACGGCCCCGCCCGCGACGAGCGTTGCGACCCGCACGCGCTGGACCCGCACGCCGGCCAGGCGCGCCGAGTCCGCGTTGAATCCCGTCGCGTACGTGCGTCGCCCCGCCGGGGTGCGTTCCAGCACGTACCAGGTGACCAGCGCGACGGCGAGCAGCACGTACACCGGCACGGTCACGCCGAGGAGGTCGGTCGTGGCGATCGCGCGGTAGTCGGGGCCGAGGTCGAGGATCTGCCGGCTGTCCGAGACCCAGGCCATCCCGGCGAGCAGGATCGAGCTGGCGCCGAGGGTCGCGATGATCGACTCGACGCGCAGCCGCGTGATGATCAGCCCGGTGACCAGGCCGATAACCGCGCCGACGAACACCACCAGCGGTAGCTGGACCGCGATCGGCAGGCCCGCCCGGGCGAGGAACCAGGCCGACAGGATGGCCGAGAAGCCCACCTGGGCGCCGACGGCGAGGTTGAGCGACCCGGCGACCAGCGGCACCAGCGCGGCGAGCGCGGCGAGGCCGGTGAGGGCCTCGGCGTCGAGCAGCGACCGCCACACGCCCGGCTGCAGGAACTTCTCGGGGATCCACAGCGAGAACAGCACAAACATCGCCACGAAGATGTAGACCGCGCTGATGTTGCGGAACGAGAAGGCGCGCAGCGCTGAGTTCATGGTGCTCCTTGCGTCGAGCCCGCGAGGCCGTAGCCCTCGCGAACGAGGCGGTGCTCCGTGAGGTCGCCGCCGGCGAGCTCGACGGCGACCTCGCCGTCGCGCAGCACGAGCACCCTGTCGCACAACCGCACCAGCTCCTTGGCCTCCGAGGAGGAGACGAGTACGGCGGCGCCGCCCGCCGCCGCGGCGTCGACGGCCGCGTAGACCGCGTGCTTGGCGCCGATGTCGACGCCCTGCGTGGGCTCGTCGAGCAGCAGCACGGCGGGGTCGTCGCGCAGCCACCGCGCCAGCACCAGCTTTTGCTGGTTGCCGCCGCTGAACAGCGAGAACGTCTGCTCGCGCCGCCGCGGCACGACGTCGAAGCGCTCCAGGAGCCGCTCCGCCTCGGCGTTCTCCCGACGCCGCGCGACCGCCCCGAGCCGCCCCGTGAGCGTGCGCAGCTGCGGCAGCGTGAGGTTCTCGCGCGCCGTCATCGGCCCGGTCGACCCGTCGCGGGCGCGGTCGCTGGGGACGAACGCCATCCGCCGTCGGATGCTCGCCGCCGGCGAACGGCGCGGGTACGGCCTGCCGCGCACGGTCAGCTCCGCCGCGGTGCCGTGAGCCGCGCCGAACAGGAGGGCGGGCACCGTCTCGCGGCCCGAGCCCAGCACGCCCGCGACGCCGACCACCTCGCCCGGGTGCAGGTCGAGGTCCAGGCCCCGCAGGCCCGGGCCGGCGAGGGCCCGGGCCCGCAGCACGGGCTCGGCGCCCGCGCGGGTCCCCGGCCGGGCGGCGCCGTCCGCGGTGTGCGAGCCGGCGCCGAGTGAACCCGTGCCGAGTGAACCCGTGCCGAGCTCGCCCGTCACGAGTTCCACCAGGCGGCCGTGGTCCAGACCCTCGACCGGCTCGTCGGCCACCTTGCGACCGTCGCGCAGCACCGACACCCGGTCCGCGAGCGCCAGCACCTCGTCGAGGCGATGGGAGATGAACACGACCCCGGCGCCGTCCGCCGCGAGCCGTCGGACGGCGGCGAAGAGCACCTCGACCTCGGTGCGGTGCAGCGACTCCGTGGGCTCGTCGAGCACGACGACATGCCGGCCGTGCGTCCACCCGTCCAGGGCGCGCGCGATCGCGACGATCGCCCGCTGCGCCGGGGTCAGCGTGCGGACCGGGGCGTCGACGTCGAACACGTCGCCGAACCGCCCCACGAGCTCGCGGGCGCGCGCCCGCGGCGCCGCGACGGGGGTGGGTGCGAGCGCTGCGGCGCCGGACCCCGCGAGCAGGGTGAGGTTCTCGACGGTGCTGAGCTCGCCCACGAGTGCCAGGTCCTGGTGGATGAAGTGGACCTCGGTCGCGGTCCCGTCGTCGGCGCCGCTCTTCTCGTTCGTGCCCCTCTCGATCGTGCCCGCGTCGGGGACGTAGAGGCCCGCGAGCACCTTGACCAGGGTGGACTTCCCGGAGCCGTTGTGGCCGACGACGGCGACGACCTCGCCGGCGTTCACATCCAGGGACACCTCGTCGAGGGCCACCAGGCCGGGGAAGGTCTTGACGACCCCGGCGACCCGCAGGAGGGGAGCGGCGCCGGCGGAACGTCCGGTCACCGGCCCACGAGCCAGTTCGCCGCGAACCGGTCCTGGTAGTCCTCGATCGCGACGTACCCCACGGCGGGGTCGTCCGGCACGGTCGACGTGTCGATCACCTGGGTGAGGGTCTGGGCGCGAACCAGGTCGTCCGGCCAGGCGTAGTCCTGGCCGCCGATCTCGCGCAGGAGCTGGTCCAGCACCGTCCACATCATGAGGTTGAGATCGACGGCGAGCGTCGCGTCCTGCTGGCCGCCGGCGACCTGCTCGAGGTTGGCCGGGGCGGGCCACATGGCGATCCCGTCGACGTCGATCCCGGCCAGGTCGAGCTTTTGCGCGAGGCCGATCTGCACCTCGTCGACGGCGCCGATGAAGTACTCGGTGTCGGGGTTGGACTGGAGGTCGCTCACGATGCGGTCGGCGGCGGTGGAGCCGAGCTCGGCGATCGGGATGTCGATCACGCGCAGCTCGCAGGTGGGACACAGCTCGGTCATCTTCTCCTGCGCGCCCTCGAGCTCGTAGGAGGAGAAGGGGAACTCCGGGATGTTGTAGAACGCGTACTCCTGCGCGCCGCCCGAGCGCACGACGGCCGCGGCGGCGAGCGCGGCGCCGTTGGCCCGCATCCACTCGGGGCCGTTGAACGCCTCGGGGAGCCCGAGCTCCTCCGTGTTCATCACGGAGCCGCTGGCCATGGGGATGCCGAGCTCCTCGAGCTGTGCGAGCTGCGGCTCGAAGAAGACCGGGTCCAGCGTGATGTTGATGATCCCGTCGGGCTCGAGCTCGACCACCGAGTTCATCGCGGCGTTGATCGACTGGGCATCCTGGCCGGTCTCGACCCGCTCCAGCGTGAGCCCCAGCAGCTCGGCCGGGGCCTGCAGGTTGGCCCACATCTGGGCGCTGACGGGCGTGCCGAAGTCGAGGTAGACGACGTGCGTGCCGGGTTCGACGGGGGCGTCGAGGGGCTCATCGATCAGCAGGTCCTTCTCCGTGCCGCCGAGCCAGGGAGCGAGGAACTCCTCCGCGGCGGCGACGTCGGCGGCCCCGCTCGAGCCGCCCGGGCCCGTGGAGGGGTCGTCCACGCCGGCGTCGTCGGAGCAGGCGCCGAGGCCGAGGGCGGTCGCGGCCGTGAGCGTCACGGCCGCCATGGTCCGGGTTCGCAGTCCGCGCATCGTGACACGTCCTTCCGCCCGTCGACGGTGACGGGGATCGGCGGGCCCGGCCTCGTCGTCGGGCGTGTCGCGAACGTAGGTCCGCTGTGCGAACGGCTCAAGGAGTGTGCCGCGACCGTGCACAGAACGCCGATGCGCGGGCGCGCCGCCGCTGGCCCGGGCAGCGGCTCAGGGGCTCAGCGGAACGCGGCGCGGTGGTCGCGCGGCAGCGTGCCGTAGGCGCGGCGGAACGCCCGCGTGAACGTGGTCGCGTCGTCGAACCCGCAGGCCGACCCGATCTGGGCCACGGTGCGGCGCTCGGTCGGGTCGCTCAGCCGGGTGGCGGCCGCCGCCAGCCGCACCGATCGCAGGTGCTCGCCCGGGGTGGCCCCCAGCGCGCCGAACAGCACGTACAGCCGGCGCCGCGACATGGAGAATCGGCGGGCGATCAGCTCGACGTCGAGCGCCGGGTCGCCCGCGTGCGTGCGCACGAAGTCCTGGATCGCCGCGAGCAGGCCCGCCGGCGTCTCCGGCAGCACCGGCCCCGACGCGAAGGACGTGCGCAGCATCGCCACCGCCAGGTCGCGCGCCACGGCTCCGGCGTCGTCCACCGCGGCACCGTCGTCGATCGCGATGCCGCCCAGGCCGGGCACGATGCCCGCGACGTAGCCGAACAGCACCCGCGCGGCGGGCGAGCCCGGCAGCGCGAGGCGGCGCCGGGCGGCGTCGAGCATCCCCTCGGGCAGGCCGAGCGAGGATCGGGAGACCTGCACGATGAGCTGCTGCTGGTGGGGCGCGGAGTAGTCGAGGTAGTACGGGGCGTCGGTGGCGTAGACCGACACGGAGCCCGGCCGCACCCCGACAGCGGTGCCGCTCGCGCGCACGAGCCCGCGCGAGGAGCGCTGCAGCGACAGGTGCAGGTCGTCGCTCGCGGCGTGCGCCGCGAGCCGGGCCGACCGCTCCGCGCTGGTGCCGCAGGTCGTGACGAGAGAGACGGAGATCCCGTCGTCGAGCCCGACGTGCTCCATCCGGCCGCGGAACGTCCGCTCGAAACCGAGGCAGCTCAGGGGCACGAACAAGTTGCTCACGACGTCCTGCCAGGCGTCGGCGCTCTCGACCTCGAGTACTGCCATGGTGCCTCCGTGCACGGGCTGCCCGGTCCTGCGAACGCTAGTGCACAAAACGCCGACGGAGGAGGGGTCGGGGTGGGTTAACGTCCGAGTGCGGACGACGAGATGGGGAGACGATGACGTTCTTCGATCCGGCCGACTGGGACGGGTGTGCATACCTCGGGGGGTGGGCCGCCACCGCTGCCACGGCCGACGTAGTCAACCCCGCCACCGGCGAGACGATCGGGCGGGTCGCTGCCGGCGGCGCCGACGACGTCGCGCGGGCCGCGGGCCTCGCGACGTCCGCGCAGCGCGAGTGGGCGGCGCGCCCGGCCGAGGAGCGCGCGGCCGTCATGCGCGCCGCGGCCGCCGTCCTGGCGGAGCGCACGCCGCAGTACGTGGACTGGCTCGTGCGGGAGGCGGGCTCCGGCCAGGGCAAGGCGGCCTTCGAGGTGGGCCTCGTGTCCGCGGAGCTCCACCTGGCCGCCGCGACGGCCCTCGTCCCGTACGGGCAGCTCCTGCGCACGGCGCAGCCCAGGTTGTCGCTGGCGCGGCGGCGCTCGGTGGGCGTGGTCGGCGTCATCTCGCCGTTCAACTTCCCCGGCATCCTCGCGATGCGGTCCGTGGCGCCCGCGCTCGCGCTGGGCAACGCCGTCGTGCTCAAGCCCGACCCGCGCACCGCCGTCGCGGGCGGGCTGTTCCTCGCGGCCGTGCTCGAGGAGGCGGGGCTCCCCGCCGGCGTGCTGTCCGTGGTGCCGGGCGGCGCGGAGGC
Source organism: Isoptericola sp. Y541 (assembly GCF_059445465.1). NCBI lineage: Bacteria > Bacillati > Actinomycetota > Actinomycetes > Micrococcales > Promicromonosporaceae > Isoptericola > Isoptericola sp. Y541. The sequence continues at coordinate 180,261 of NZ_JCAIUJ010000005.1, forward strand.
CGGCGCGGCTCTCGTCGACCACCCGGGCGTGCCGGTCCTGTCGTTCACCGGCTCCACGTCCGCGGGCCGCGTCATCGGGGAGCGGTGTGGGCGGCTGCTCAAGCGGGCCCACCTCGAGCTGGGCGGCAACAACGCGCTCGTCGTGCTGCCCGGCGTCGACGTCGAGGCCGCCGCGAGCGCCGGCGCCTGGGGGACCTTCCTGCACCAGGGGCAGATCTGCATGACGGCGGGCAGGCACCTGGTGCACACCGACGTCCACGACGCGTATGTGGCGGCGCTCACGGAGAAGGCGCGGAACATCCCCGTGGGCGACCCGGCCACGGGCACGCCGCTCGGCCCGCTCATCGACGCGGGCCAGCGGGACAAGGTGCACGGCATCGTGACCGACTCCGTCGCGGCGGGCGCGGTGCTCGAGGCGGGCGGCCGGTACGACGGGCTCTGCTACGAGCCCACCGTGCTGTCCGGGGTCACGCCTGAGCACCGCGCCTGGGCGGAGGAGATCTTCGGTCCGGTGGCGCCCGTGCTGCGGTTCTCGTCGGTGGACGAGGCCGTGGACCTGGTCAACGCCTCCGAGTACGGGCTCTCGGTGGGGGTGCTCACCGCGGACGCGTTTGCCGGCTACGAGCTGGCCGACCGCCTCGACGTGGGCATCGTGCACGTGAACGACCAGACGGTGGACGACGAGGCGGCGGCGCCGTTCGGCGGCACCAAGGCGTCGGGCACCGGCGCGCGGTTCGGCGGGCACGACGCCAACGTGGAGGCGTTCACCGAGACGCAGTGGGTGACCGTCCAGTCGCAGGTCCAGCGCTACCCGTTCTGAGCTCAGGTTCTGAGGCTCAAAGAAGGGTGAATCGACTCGAACGAGGAGATGTCACATCGTAGGCATCGCGTCGATCATCCAGTCGCTGGGGTTTCTGGCGGTCGGGGCGCGCTGCCGGCGTCCCCGCTGGCGGCCGTCGCACCGGTGGCCGTCGCGCCTCGCGAGAGCATCGCCTGACGCGCGTCAGGCGACGCGACGGCCCGCCGCGCCGCGGCGGGCGACGGCGAGGTGCACCCGCGCCGTGAGGTCCTGCCCCAGCACTTCACCCGTGCGGCGGGCGACGTCGTCGACGAGGGTGCCCAGCGCGGTGACGTCGGCCTGCGACGCGACCCTGACGCGTCCCACGAGGACGAGCTGACCGTGCTCCCGGCTCAGCCCCAGCGACGCGGAGCGCACGCGGGGGTCCGACTCGAGGGCGGCCGACGCCGCCCGGGTCGCAGCGTCCGGAACGACTCGCAGCCGGTCGCCGGTGCGCGAGCCCGGCAGGGGCAGCGACCCGGAGCGCGGACCCGGCCGGTGCGCGATCAACCACCAGAGCCCGAGGCCGACCAGCAGCAGCGCCGCCACGGCGCAGGCGCCGGCCCACCAGCTCGCGTCCGCCGCATCGCCGACGACGGAGGCGTCGAACGACGTACCCGGCTGGGGCAGCCCGGCTCCCGTGGGGAGCCAGCCCGCGGCGAGGGCGACGAGGCCGGCCCCGCCGATCACCAGCACCAGGCCGACGACGGTCAGGATCGTGCGGTCGGCTCCCACGACGTGGCGGCGCGTCCTCATGGCGCACCCCCAGCGGTCACGGCGTGCACGTGCACCTGGGGGGCGGGGTCCAGGACGGCGAGCCTGGAGGTGACCACCTCGGTCACCTCGCCCGGGACGCCGTCGTCCCCGGTCGTCCGCACCCGCACCACGACGCTGCGGCGCGACGCCGTCGAGGCCGCGGCGAGCACGCCGTCGACGTCGTCCGCCGCCGCCGACGCCAACCGTGCGACGTCCTGGGCCCGCAGCTCCACGCCGGGCGCGTGGCGCAGCCGCGCCGTGCGGGCCCCGGTGCGCCACGCCGCGGCCAGCACGATGACGCCGACGACGATCGCCGCCACCCCGGCGCCGATCGCGCCGGAGCTCAGCGTCGTCCCGTCCAGCCGGTCCGCCGTCAGCCGCAGCCATCCGTCCTCGGGCAAGAGGCCCCCCACGGACAGCGCGGAGAGCGCCTCCTGCCCGGCGACCACGCCCGCTGCGATCAGCAGCACGGCCAGCACGACGCTCGCGGCGCGCGCCGCGGCCGCGGAACGATGCGGCGGCGCGGCGGGCACCGGTGCACCCGCCCCGGCGCCGGGCGCCCGCTCGGAACCCTCCACGATCGTCGTCATCGCACCCTCCTGATCTCTGCCGCGGGCGGCTGCACCCCGGCCACCGTCACCACGAGGTCGTCCACGTGCACCCCGACCAGGCGTCGGAGCTCGTCGCGGACGGCGTCGCGCACCCGTGCCGCCACGTCGGCGGCCGGCTCGGGCCAGGTCGACGCGACCTGAGCCCGCACGCGTGCCCGCAGGCCCGCGAGCTCGATGTCGACTCGTGGGAGGTCGCTGCCCGCCAGCCCGCCGGGCACCCGCGTCGAGACGCCCGCGGCGGCGCGCTGCGCCACCTTCACCACCACCCGGTCGGCGACGGTGACGTGGCCGGCGACGGACCCGGCGTCCTGCCCGCCGTCCGGGTCGCTGGCCACCTCGCCGGCCACCTCGCCGGACACGTCGTCAAGGTCGTCGTCAGCCACGGCGCCGGCCTCCCAGGAGCGCGCCGATGTCCAGTCTCCCGTCGAGATGCGCGCCGACCGCGAGGCCGATCCCTCCCAGCACGATGGCCAGGAGGAAGCCCAGGAAGCCCCCGGTGGTCACGGCGAGCGCGAGCAGCAGGCCGGCGATCAGCCCTGTCGTGGTGAGGTTGTTCATGTCTCGTCCTTCCACGTCCCGGTCGTCGGGACCTCCGGGCCACCGGTCGTCCCGGTGGCCTCGACGTCGTCCACGTGCACGATGACGGGCGTGTCCGCCGCCGGGCCTTCCTCGCCTTCGTCGTAGCCCTGCGCCGCGGACCGCCGCAGCGCCTCCCGGACGGCCTCGTGCACGGCGCCGGCCACGCCGGGCAAGTCGTGCAGGCCCGCCTCGGTGACCACGACGTGCACGTGCACGCCGTCCTCGTCGAACCGCACGCCCGGCACCCGGTCCCCGGGCAGGTAGGTGGCGACCTCACCGAGGAGTCCGCCGCTCAGCTCTGCCACCCCCGGGACCGCCACGGCGGCGTCGTGCAACCTGCGGGCGGGCGTGGGGAGCGTCGGCCCGCTCACTGCACCCGCTGCTGCTGTTGCTGCCCGCCCTCGTCCTCCTCATCGGGCAACCAGACGTCGCTCACGTCGACGTTGACCTCGATGACCTTGAGCCCGGTCATCCGCTCGATCGACGTGATGACGTTGCGGCGCACCGCCTCGGCGACGTCGGCGATGGCAACGCCGTAGTCGGCGACGATCTCGACGTCGACCGCTGCCTCGGCCTGGCCCACCTCGACGTTGACGCCTTGGGCGTAGTTGGTGGTGCCGCCCGGGATGCGCTCCCGGATGGAGCCGAACGCACGGGCTGCGCCGCCGCCGACGCCGTGCACCCCCGTCACGTCGCGCGCGGCGATACCGGCGATCTTGCTGACGACGCCGTCGGCGATGGTGGTGGTGCCCTTGTCGGTCGCCAGCGGGCCCTTCGGGGTGCGCTCGGCCGGCTGTCGCCGGGTGTTCGCCGAGTCGTTCCCCCCCTGGGTGGCGGCATCCTGCTGCGTGCTCTCTGCCATGTCCAGCCTCCGTGCTCGGTGCCCCGTGCGTCGTCTGTCGCGCGACGAGTGCGGTTTCTTCCGACACTGGGTGAGTGCCCGCAGCCCGTCGATCGTCACGCTCCGAGGAGAGTGATCTGCGTCACATCGTGCTGGGCGTCGCATGGCCGACGGTGGACGACGACGCCGAGCTGGTCCGTCGCGCCAGGCTCGCGGACAAGGATGCGTTTGGCGCGCTGGCTGCCCGCCACGGGACGGCGATGTACCGCTACGCGCGCAGGATGCTGGGCGACGGCACCGCCGCCGAGGACTGCGTGCAGGACGCGCTCGTGGCGGCGTGGACGTCGGTCGACCGGTTCCGCGGGGACGCGGCCGTGCGAACCTGGCTCTTCGGCATCCTCGCGAACACGGTGCGTCGTCGCGTGCGGGACATCGTGCGGCACCCGGCCGAGGAGCTGCCGCAGAGCCTGCCCGCCGACGGGTCCTCCGACCCGGCGGCCGCGGCGCGGGTGCGCGACCTGCTCGAGGCGCTGGAGGGAGCGCTGGCCGACCTGCCCGAGCTGCAGCGGGCCTGTTGGATCCTGGCCGAGGTGGAGAGAATGCCCTACGCAGACGTCGCGCAGGTCCAGGCGACGACGGTGGGTGCGGTGCGTGGAGCGGTCCACCGGGCGCGCCAGAACCTCGGGAGGAGGTTGGAGCCATGGAGGTGAACCCGGGCACGGGTGACCTCGGCGACGACACCGCGCAGGACGAGGTGCAGGACGAGGTGCAGGACGAGGTGCAGGACGAGGTGCAGGACGAGGTGCAGGACGACGTGCAGGACGACGTGCTCGGCCGTGCCGCCGCGGGACTGCGCGAGCTGACGGACGAGGGCTGGGTGCGGGCGCGGCAGTCCGTCCTCACGCGGGTGCTCCGGACCGCGCGGCCCTCGGCGTACGTGGCCGGCCGGCACGCCGGCGGGCCGTTCGTCGTCGCGACGCGCCTCGTCGTCGACCGGGTGCGCGCGGCGCTCGACGACCCGGACGGCGAGATCGGGGTGAGGGACGTCCGATGCGCCGCCGGCGACCCCTCGGGGGCGGCCGCCCCGGAGCTGGAGTCGGTCACCGTGGTGCTGAGCGTGCGCTTCGGCTCCCGGATCGCCGACGCCGCCGACCTGGTGCGTGGGGCCACGGCCGACGCCGTGTCGGCGGTGCTCGGCACCGACTTCGACGCCCACCGGGTGGCCGTCGACCTGCACGTCGCCGACGTGCACCCGGACATCCACCCGGACATCCACCCGGTCGCACGGCACGTGGATGGTCAGGCCTCGACGTCGCCGTCCACGTAGAACCAGCGCCCACCCTCGCGGACGAACCGGCTCACCTCGCGCAGCCGGCCGCGCGCGCCGGTGCCCGCGGACCGGTACGACGCGACGAACTCCACCTCGCCGCCGTCGTGGAACGGGCCGCCGGCGTGGGTGGCGAGCACGGTGAGGCGCCGCCACTCCTGGTCGACGTCGAGGTCGAGCGACGACGGCCGGGTGCGGGGGTGCCACGTAGCCCTCAGGTAGGCGGCGTCCCCGACGGCGAACGCGCTGTAGCGCGAGCGCATCAGCGCCTCCGCCGTCGGCGCCGGTCGTTCGCCGCGGTGCAGCGGGCCGCAGCACGCGCCGTACGTGTCCCCGGAGCCGCAGGGGCAGCGGTCGGTGTCGTCCACCTGCCAATGGTCGGCGGAGACGTGACGCACTGATTCAGTCATTGCGTCATGTCGGGTCGGGCGGGGGTGTTCGCCGTGGTGAGCGGCGGGTTGAAGCGCTCCTCGGCGAGGGCGACGAGCAGGGCCAGCAGCACGGCGACGGCGCTCGCGAGCGGCACGGCACGGATGCCGACGACGGCGACCAGCGCCGCGCCCAGCCCGGAGCCGGCCGCGATGCCGACGTTGAACATGGACGACGACACGGCCACGCCCATGTTGGTCGACCGCGGGGCCACGAGCATCACGCGGTGCGACAGGGCGGGCGGCACGGTGGAGAAGGAGAACCCGAACAGCGCGAGCGTCGTCACGGCGGCCACCGGGTTGTCGCCGAGCGCCCACATCGCCGCCAGGGACACGGTCAGCACGCTGAGGCCCGCCAGGAGCACCACCACGGGGTAGGCGTCGATGAACCGGCCCACGACGATCGCGCCGACCACGCTCGCCGCGCCCTGCAGGAGCAGCAGCCGCGGGATGTCGGCCTGGGTGAACCCGGCGACGTCGATGAGGTATTGGGTGACGAACGTGATGATGCCGAACGCGCCCGCCAGCACCAGCCCGGTCGTGACCATCTGGAAGCCGAACCGGCGCGCGTTGGGGTGGGGGGCGCGGCTCGCGCCGCCCTCGGACGGCGGAATGGTGGGGAACAGGGCGAGGACTACCAGCGTGACGACCAGCGACAGCGCGGCGACCGCGGCGAACGTCCACCGCCACGACGTGTGCTCGCCGAGCCAGGTGCCGACCGGGACGCCGAGCACCGGGGCCAGCGAGTTGCCGAGCGCCAGCCGCGCCATCGCCTTGCCGCGCACGATCGGCCGGAACAGCCCGGTCGTGGCCGGCACCACCGCGACCCAGAACAGCGCCTGCGCGGCGGCGGTGACGAGCCGTGCCACCATCAGCTGCTCGTACGTCGGGGCGAGCGCCGCCCACAGCGTCGCCACGGCCGCGAGGCCGGCGCAGCCCGACAGCACCCAGCGCCGCGCCACCCGCCGCGTCCAGTGCGCGAGCGGGATCGAGGTCAGCAGCACGACCACCGCGTACCCGGTGACGAGCAGGCCGATCTGCGACGTCGAGCGGTCCAGGTCGGGGGCCATCAGCGTGAGCAGCCCGGACGGCAGCGACTCGACGGTGACGAACAGGAACGTCGACAGCGCCATCGCGAGCAGGATGATCGTCGCGCGGCGCTCGTCCACGGGCGCTCGGCCGGCGGACGCTACGGGGGGCCGGCTCTGCGGCGGGGTGTCGGTCATGAGGATCGAATCGATCCTAAGCGCCGAGCCGGGTGCGGGCCGCCCCTTTACCCTCGAAGGATGCCCACGCTGCTGGAGGTCGCCACCGAGCTCTACGCGCTGGCCCCGGGCGGGTTCGTGCCGGCGCGCGAGGCGCGGGCCGCCGAGCTGCGGTCCGACGACGAGCCCGACCTCGCGCGGCAGGTGCGGGCGCTGCGCAAGCCGTCGACGGCGGCGTGGGTCGTCAATCATCTGGTGCGCGCCGATCCGGACCAGGTGCAGCAGGTCGTGGACCTCGGCGCGGCAATGCGCGCGGCCCAGGAAGGCGTGGACGGGGACCAGCTGCGTGAGCTGACCCGGCAGCGGCGGCAGCTCACCGTGGCCGTCACCGCGCGGGCGCGGGCGCTCGCGGCCGAGGCCGGGACCATCGTGTCGGACGCCGTCGCGACGCAGGTCGAGGCCACGCTCACCGCCGCGATGATCGACGACGGTGCGGGACGGGCGGTGCGTGCCGGGGTGCTGGTCGGCGCGCTCGAGGCGACCGGGGTGGATCCGGCGGACGTCGCGTCCGCCGTCGCCGCGCCGCAGGAGCTCGGCATCGAGCCGCATACGGACGGCAGGCGGCGGCACTTGCACGCCGTGCCCGACATCCCGGGATCGGGCAGCGGCGGCCGCCGGTCGGCCTCGGATCGGACCGCCGAGGCGGAGCGCGAGCAGGTGCGCGAGCAGGTGCGACGCGACGTCGCGGACGCCGCCGACGACCTGGCGGCCGCGGAGCGGGAGCGCGCGGCGGCGGCGGACGACGTCGCGCGGATCGAGGCGGCCGCGGGCCGGCTGGACGCCGAGCGGGACGCCGTCCGCCGTCGCCTCGCGGTCCTGGACGAGGAGGCGCAGACCGTCGAGGCCGAGCTGCGGGGTGCGGCGCTGCGCCGGGAGCGGGCGGAGCGGGCGCGGGACGAGGCCACCCGCCGTCGCGACGAGGCGGATGCGCGCCTGGCCGGTCTCGAACCTGGGCGGGGTTAGCCGGCGGCCTCGGGGCGCACCGCGCGCCGGACGGAGTCCCGCAGCAGAGTGCGGCGCCGTTCGAGCCGAGCCCACGTCGCCAGCCGGATCAGGTCCGGACGGCGGACGTACTCGTGGCGACGTCCGCTACCGCTTCGTGCTCGACCTCACCGACCTTGATCGACCGGCGTGATCGAACGGAAGGGGGAGGCCGGGCGCGGTGAATCTCCGTCGGAAGGCGGATCCGCGCTCGCCGGGTGACCTGCGAGGGTGGCGGCACACCGACCAGAAGGAGACACCATGCGTCGTCGCATGCGCGCACCCCTGACCGTCATCGCTGCCGCCCTCGCGCTGCCGCTCGCCCTCGGGGCCGTCCCCGCGAGCGCGCAGAAACCGGGACCCCCATCGCCCGCCGCGGGCTCCTCCGCCCTGGACGAGGACTCGCAGTCGCTGGCCCGTGCCGTCGCGGAGGCTGCCGAGGAGGCGCAGCAGCAGGCGAGCGCCCGCACGTTCACCGCCCCGAGCGACGCGACCCCGCAGGGGGTGCGCGACGTGAAGAAGGGCCTGGACCAGGCCCTCGAGGACACGGTCGCCGGCATCCCCGTGGGCGTCGTCGCCCGCGTCGACGCGCCGGGGCTGCACTGGCGCGGTGCCGACGGGAAGCGCGAGCGGGGCGATCGCGCCCCGGCCCGCCCGCACGACGGGTTCCGGGTGGCGAGCAACACGAAGATGATGGTGTCGACGCTCGTCCTGCAGGAGATCCAGAAGGGCACCTGGACGCTCGACACCCCGGTGGTGGACGCCGTGCCGGAGGCGGCGGCCGTGATCCCCGACGAGTACGAGGACGCCGTCACCCTCGAGCTCCTGCTCGCCCACCGCTCGGGCCTGCCGGACCACCTCGGGCCCCTGGTCGCGAACCGGATGGACGACCCGGAGGACTTCGACGAGTTCTTCGAGGTGCTCGGCGAGGAGTACCCGGTCGCCGACCACCTCGCGGCGATGGACGACCAGCCGTGGCTGTTCGCGCCCGGCACCGACTTCTCGTACTCCAACGCCGGCTACGTGCTGCTCGGCCTGGCGCTCGAGGAAGCCACGGGGTCCAGCGTCGAGCGGCTGCTCGAGACGCGGATCTTCGGGCCCACCGGGATGGGGCGCTCGGACTACCCCGACGAGCCGGGGCTGCGCGGGCCATACCTCCAGGAGTCCGCGTACACCGGCGACCTCGGCTCGGGCTGGTACTCCCTGACGCACTTCGACCCCACGGGCTTCGGCGCCGCGGGCGCGGTGACCAGCACCACCGCCGACCTGCAGCGGTTCACCGAGGCGCTCGTCACCGGCGACCTGCTCGAGCCGGAGACCGTCGCGGACGTCCTCACGCCGCGCACGGCCGGCGGTGACACCCAGCTGGACTACGGCCTGGGCGTGTACCGCCTGCCCGACCCGTGCCACGAGGGCGAGTGGCTCTACGGGCACGACGGCGCCTCGTACGGCACGCTCAGCATGACGCTGACCTCCCCGGACGGGGAGCGTCAGGCCACCGTGGCGCTGACCGGCCGGGACCTCACCACGCTGGAGTCGGACCTCATGACCGCGATGGTGCCGGCGCTGCTCGCCACCTGCTGACCCTCGCTGGTTGAGCCAGTCGAGCTCGTTGGTTGAGCCTGACGAAACTCGTTGGTTGAGCCTGTCGAAACCTGGTCTCGACAGGCTCAACCAGCAAGCTCTGCCGCGACCACGCTGCCCACCTCGCTCGTGGTGCGCGAGTCGGCCCGAATGCCTTCGCCTTCCTCATCAGGGACGTGTGCGACGGCGGGTCCGCGCGCACCTCCGCGGACAGTCGCTCCAGCAGCAGCGCCGGCTCCAGGTCCGCGGCCGGCTCCACGCCGTCGGGCACGACGACGCCCACCACCGCGAGCGAGCCCTCGACGACCGTGGCGATCGTCGTGGTGCGGAACTCCTCGCCGTCCTCGCCGCGCTGGTGGGTCGTGACACCGAAATACCCGGGATCACCGGCGCCGAAGCGTCCCACCTCCAGCTCGGTGATCTCTTCACCCGTCAGCTGCGGGCCGACGTACCCGACCGAGAGCACCGTTCCCTCCGCGTTCCAGACGTTCGACCGGAACCCGTCCTGCAGGAGGACCTCCGCCGCGAGCGCGTCGCGCTGCAGGCCCCAGGCTCTGTGGCTTCCGGGACCCGTCGCGTAGGAACCGTACGGGGACGCGGTGACGTACGTGAACACCTGCACCCCGTCCACGACCAGGCCGGAGGTCGCGTCGGTGGGGAACAAACTGTCGTCCTCGCTCTCCCATGCATCGTCGCTCGTGGTCCCGAACTCGCGGTAGGAGCGGTCGCCGTAGAAAAGCGGGCCCAGGCCTTCCTGCGTGATCGCCGCGACGCTCCACCCGCGTTGGCGCACCGGCGTCATCCACTCCCGCTCGATGGGTAGCTCGAAGGCGTCGTGGCCGGGGAAGTCGTCGGCGGTCAGCGCCCACGGCTCGGGGGCCCAGTGGGCCGCACGGTGGATCTGCCAGTCCCGCCACATGTCCTTGCCCACGTGGAACCAGAGGAACAGCCCCGTCGCGACGAGGCAGAAGATCAGGAGGGGTGTGACGCTGGGGTCGGCGAAGACGCGCCGCGTCGTCGGGCTCATCGGCATTCCTCCTCGGGAGGCTCGGAGAGGTCGTCGAAGGTGTCGTCGAACGCCGACTCTGGTTCGGAGTTGTTCTCTGCGGGGTCGATCGTCTGACCGCGTTCCTCGACCTGGTCGGGAGGCAGGCCGAGGGCTCGGTCGTGGGCGATCACGGCGTCGAACATCTCGGGGGCGTACCGGTCGCGCAGGTCGGCCTCCGTGGCCCGTACGTCCTCGCGGGCATCATCAAGCGGGGCATCCGTGGACAGGAACGACAGGGCGGTCCCGCCGATCGTCGACGCGGCCGATGCGGCGGCCCCTCGCTCGATGGCTGTGAGGCCGAGACCGACACCGGTGAGAGAGACGACGGCCTCGCGGGTCTCGACGCGATCCTTGGCTGCGGCGATCGTCTCCGCCTGCATCCCCCCGGCAACGGCCCCGATGTCGCTGAGCGACTCGAGCACCAGGGAGTTCCGTGGCCCGGTGTCCACGTCGAAGGCTCCGGAGGTGGTGACCTCGAGCATCGAGGCGGCATACCGGTCGGTGGCACCGAGCCAGACTCCGGCAGCCTCCGGGGTGCGGGAGGTTGCGCCGATCACGTCCCGCAGGGCGAACGCATCGAGCTCGGGTTGGACGACGAAGGTGGCCCGGTCGCCGACCTGGTCCGCCACCCGGGCGTCGCGGACGATGCCGGGAGGCGGCGCGGGCTCTACGTCGTCGCACCGGATCGACGGGCTCTGGTCCCGGGTCGCGTCACCCATGCTCGGGAGATAAGGCTCGTAGGCGAGGGCAATGTCCTTCGCCGCGTCACCGGCCAGTGCCGGCGTCGCGAGCAGGCCGTCCGGCAGCACTCGCGTGGCGTGCGAGACGAGGAGCGCCGCGCGGGCCTGGTCGCTCCGGTCCGCGGACGTCGAGCCGACCTCGACCGCGGTGCCGAACGCCTGCGCGATGGTGCGGCCGCCGTCCGGCCACCCGCCGCGCGGCGTCGTGCCGAGCCATTGCCCGGCCGACCGGGCGAGCCGGGCCTCGTCCGCGGGGGCGAGCCGGTCGAAGGCGAGTCGCCGGTGCGCGGCATAGCCGCCGGCGACGGCGACGACCACCGGTGCCATCACAGTGAGCGACCGGTCGTCGAGGCGGAAGTCGCCCCACCAGGCGTCGAGCGCGTCGCCGGCTCCGGCGTGCGCGGCCGCCGGCAGGTCAGCCGGGAGGAGGGCCGCGGCGACGTCGGAGCGCCCGGCCTGCCCGAACGGCACGCCCTCGACCCCGTCGACCACGCTGTGCCCGAACTGCTGCAGCTCCTCCGGTGACGCCGAGCGGGCCCACAGCTCGACCCCGTGCTCGAGCGTGTCGGCGAGCCCCGGGTCGAGCATGTCGAAGGGGCCGTCCACGGCTGGTGCGATGGCCCGATAGAGCTGCTCCGGTGTCGCGCTGTCCCAGAAGGCGGCCCAGAACGCGGGGTCGTCGGAGCGTGCGGCGAAGAGTTCCGTCAGGGCAGTGCGGCGTCCCGCCTCGGCCCCGCCGGCACCGCCTGCGGCGACGCGCAGGAGCGCGGTGGCGTGCCGGCCCTCGGCCGCCGAGGCCTGGAGCTGCGCGCCGGACATGCCGGCGGCCACGGCGACGCGGACCGCGCGGCCGTCGGCGAGTGCGCGCACGGCGGCCGTCGCCCGCCGGGAGGCGTCCGCCTTGGCGTCGCGGGCGGCACGCCAACGCGCCTCCGCCGTGGCGACGTCCACCCGCGCTGCGGCGAGCTCCCGCTCGGCGGTCAGGAGCCGGGCGGGCGCCGCACCGGGGTCGAGCGCCGCCGAGCCGAGGGATGACGTGCCGAGCGTGATCGTGCCGAGTGCCCTTGCGGTGCCGAGCGATGCAGCCGCGCCCGGCGTTGCCGCGTTCCACGTGGAACGACGCGCCTCGTCGACCTCCGCCTGCCAGGTGCGCTCGCGGGCGAGCGCCTCCGCGCGGGCGGCGATCGCCCGCTCGGCCGCTGCCTGGGCGTCGCCGAGCGCTTCGGCGTGCCGGCGGAGGGTCGCTGCCGCGGCGTCGAGCACGCCGGCGCCGGCCTGCGTGTCGTCGGCCAGCTCCGTCACGCGGGTGCGTGCCTGGGCGACCGCGCCGCCTCGCTGACCCTCCAGCGCGGCGTGCACCCGCAGCAGTTGCCCGCGCGCGTCCGTCAGCCGCGCGGCCGTGCGTGACGACCCTGCGGCGGCGTCCGCGAGCGCGGCCGGGCTGCCGGTCAGCGGCTCGAACTCGACGTCGAGCATCACTCGCCACCCCCGGCCCCGGCCCCGGCCCCGGTCACCGTGGGCGCTGTGGGCACAGAAGGGCCGAGCAACGCCGCGAGCGCGTCCGCGGTGACCTGCTCCGCGCCGTCGAACACCTCGGCCGCTCGCGTGAGCCCGGACCCGACCGAGCCGAGCGCGCCGACGAGCGACTCCTGGGCGGCCCGCCACGCGGAGGCCAGGTCGTCCAGATCCGCGGAGAGGCCGGCGTCGCCCGTGGCCTGGGCCGGCGGCGCCGTGGACAGGGCGCCGAGGGCGAGGCCGGGGGAGCCGGACAGCGCCGAGGCGGCGCCACCCACGTCTGCTCCGGCGGCCGCGAGGGCCGTGGTGTCGAGGTCGAGCTGGGTCATCCCGTCCTGTCCTGGGTCGTGGCAGTCGGTGGCTGCGCCGGGGCGCGGGCACGACGGTAGCGAGGGCGGGGGCATGGCGACCGGAGTTGTCCACAGGCCCGGATCAGTCCCACCACACGCGGTACCAGGTCTCGCCGTCCTCCGGGTCGTCGGTGCGGCCGACCCCCCGCCACGGCGTGACCTCGTCCGGCGGGGCATGCAGGTCGTCGATCCCGAGCTCGTCGACGAGCACGGTGACCACCTCGTGGCACCCGCATCCGGGGCCGTGGCGGGGGTCGAGCCGCAGAGTGCGGTCGGTGCGCAGCAGCACTCCGGTCACGCTGATGCGCTCGTCGCAGCGCAGCGGCCCGATGACGTACCCCTGCGCGAGCACGCGGTCCGGGTGGCGCACCACGGCCCGCAGCACGGACCCGAGAGTGGGGCCCAGGTTCTGCCGCTGGGTCGCGAGCTCCTCCTCCGGGAGCCGGTCCAGCAGGCCGGCGGCGGTGCGCTCGTCGAGCAGGCTGAACGGGTAGTAGCCCGGCTGCGCGTTGGCGCCGAGCACGGGCTCCAGCAGCACGTCGAGGCCGTCGTCGAGCAGCCGGCCGTGCCGGTCGGGGCATGACCAGCCGGGGCCGCCGTCGTGCCGGGCGTCGGGTCGGCCGGCGAGCTCCCGCTCGCGGGTCCACGCGGTGTGCAGGTCGACCAGGTCGGGCGGGGTGAAGCGGGCGGCGGGTGGAGCGGGACGGGCTCCGCGCGGTGCCGGTGGCGCGGGTGCGGCGGCCATGTCGGTCTCCTTCTGGTGGCGGTCAGGGCCCGGAGAGGGCGGCGTGGTCCGACCTTCGTCGGTCGTCGCCCCGGACGGCCCCGGCGATGCCGATCTGTGGACGACGCCCGTCAGGGGGCAGGCTCATAGCCTGCAGCGGCGTGCCAGCGTCGGGCCCGCGCCGACCGATGAGTTCCGCGCCGCCGCCGTGTCAGAGGGATGACGCAAGATGGCAGCACCATCGACGACGACGGAGGCACCTCGAATGAGCACGCCGCAGACCTTCACCGTGGACGCGCCCGGCGCCGTCCTCACCTACGACGTGCGTCGGCCGGCGACCCCGGGCGACCTGCCGCCGCTGTTCGTGCTCGGTTCGCCGATGGCGGCGTCGGGGTTCGAGCAGCTCGTGGAGCATGTCGACGACCGCACCGTCATCACCTACGACCCGCGGGGCACGGAGCGCAGCACGCTCGCCCCGGACGGCGACGTCTCGGTGGAGCTCCACGCCGACGACTTCCGCCGCGTGGTGCAGGCCGCGAGGGCGCAGATCGGCGACGGCCCGGTCGACGTGTTCGCCTCCAGCGGCGGTGCCGTCAACGTGCTCCCGTGGATTACTACTCACCCGGACGAGCTGGGCACCGTCGTGGCGCACGAGCCGCCGTTGTGGGCGCTGCTGGAGGACCGCGAGGTCCAGCGCAAGGTCACCCAGGACATCGTGGAGACGTACCGGCGCGACGGATTCGGCCCGGCGATGGCGAAGTTCATCCAGGTCTCGATGCAGTCCGAGCCGCTGACCGACGACTACCTCGCCCAGCCGGCCCCCGACCCGGCGGCGTTCGGCCTGCCCACCGAGGACGACGGCTCCCGCGGCGACCTGCTGCTGAACGGCAACATGGCCTCGCTGCCGTGGTTCGAGCCGGACCTCGACGCGCTGCGGCGCACCGCGGTGCGCCTGGTCCCCGCCGTCGGCGAGGCGGGGGATGGCACGATGCCGCGCCGCGGCGGCGAGGCGCTGGCCGCCGCGCTCGGCGTCGAACCGGTCGTCTTCCCCGGTGACCACGGTGGGTTCGTGGCCAACGAGTGGTCGCCCGACAACGACCCCGCGGCGTTCGCGGCGCGCCTGCGGGAGGTCCTGGCCGGCTGAAGCCGACTGGGTCGACAGGGGCAGCTCACAGCGCCGTGCTGCCCACGCGCTCCAGCCCGGCGATCCCTGCCGCGGCGTGCCGGGAGAGCCGGCCGACGGCGTCGCGCACCTCGGGCCGCGCGGCGTCCTCGGGTGGCACCCGCACGGGGTTGAGCAGCACGGAGTGGGCCCAGGCGGCGACGTCCGGCTCGGCCATGAATGTGGCCGTGGCCCGGGCGCCGCGGGCCTGCAGCGCCGCCCAGTCCGCCGGCGTGCTCCAGTACGGCGTCGGCGGGCACAGCCGGTTCTTCTCCTCGTCGGGCCGGTCGTGCCGGGTGCCCTCGACGTACCCGACGAGGGCCGCCCCGAAGCACGGGAACCCGGCCCGCACCGACTGCACCGTCATCCGCTCGCCCCAGATCGGCAGCGCGGGCCGCTGGTGCAGGCCGTAGGCGGCGCAGTGCACGACGACGGCACCCCGCGGCACGGTGACCTCGCCGTCGCGCAGCGTCAGGCGCCCGGGTGCGACGCTCTGCAGGTGGCCGAGCCGGACCACGTCGGTCACGGACCGCAGCAGGTTGAGCTCCCACCGCCCGAGCGTGGGCGTGCGCGCCATCGTCGGGGTGACCGTCCGGTCGACACGGACCATGATCCCGGCGTCCTCGAGCCGGAGGAACAGGTCGTCCACGGTGGCCGCCTCCCCGGCCGCGACCATGAGCGTCGTCACCATCGCGAGGAAGACCGCCGGGTCGGGCTGGATGGTGGCGCGGTCGAACATCCAGGGGTCGCGGGGCCGCACCCAGCAGATCGCATCGGGGTCGACGCCGCGGGTGAGCAGCCACACGATCGCGTCGGTCGCGGTCTTGCCGGACCCGACGACCACGTACCGGTCGGCGTCGGCGACCTCGGGCAGCGCGCCGGCCGGGATGACGACGGCCTCGTCCTCCACCGCGAAGGGCGGCGGCGTCAGCGCGGGGACCGACGGCGCGAGGTACCGGGCGTCGACGACCCGTCGCCGCACGCGCGTGTCGACGTCCCGGCCGGTGGCGAGATCGACGACGCGCCCGCCGTGGAACTCGTGCCCGCCGAGGAGCTCCACCCGGCCGGTCGGCAGCAGCCGCTCGGCGAGCACCCGCGCGTAGTACTCGCACACCTCGGCGCCGTCCGCCCGCTCGTGCAGGCCCCGCTCGGGTCCGAAGGTCTGCACCTCGCCGCCGCCGAGCCGGGTCGAGGCGACGCCGTAGAGCTGGGACGCCTGGTGCAGCCGCACGAACGGGTAGGCGTCGAGCCAGTGCCCGCCGGGCGCCGTGCGTCGGTCGACCAGCGTCGCGTGGGCCGTCGGGTCGTGGTCGACGAGCGCGTCGACGAAGGCCATCCCGGCCGCCCCGGCGCCGACGACCAGGTAGTCGGTCTCGACCGAGCGGGCCATGCCTCCAGTGACCCACCGGCGCCGCGGCGGGTCAACGGGCCGCGGGGGTGATCTCGGGTGGCCCCGCGAACCAGGGGTTGCGGTTGACGCAACGTCAACCTCTACGGTCGGGTCATGACCCGTTCTATCCAGGACGTCTCCCGGCTCGCCGGCGTCAGCAGCCGCACCCTGCGTCACTACGACCAGATCGGCCTGCTGCCGCCGTCGGGCACCGGGACGGCCGGGCTGCGCCGCTACGACGACGCGGCGATCCGGCGGCTGCAGCGCATCCTGCTGCTGCGCGACCTGGGCCTGCCGCTGACCGACATCGGCAGGATGCTCGACGAGCAGGCCGAGGAAGCAGGCGCTCTGCGCCGCCACCTCGACCAGCTGCGCGCCGAGCAGGACCGACTGTCGCGGCAGATCGCATCCGTGGAGCGGACCGTGACCGCGATCGAGAAGGGAGAACAGCTCATGGCCGAGGACATGCTCGACGGTTTCGACCACGCGCAGTACCAGGAGGAGGTGACCGAGCGCTGGGGCGCCGACGCGTATGCCACGAGCGACGCGTGGTGGCGGGGCCTCGGCGAGGAGGGCCGGAAGGCCTTCCAGGCACGCACGCAGGAGCTCACCGACGCGTGGGGCGAGGCGGCGTCGCGCGGCGTCGACCCGACGTCCGACGAGGCGCAGGCCCTCGCCGTCCGGCACGCCGAGTGGCTCGGCTCCGTCCCCGGCACGCCCGGGTCGGAGCAGGCGCGCCCGGCGAAGGAGTACCTCCTGGGGCTCGCCGAGATGTACGTCGCGGACCCGCGGTTCGCGAAGAACTACGGCGGGACCGAGGGCGCCACCTTCGTGCGCGACGCACTCGTCGCCTACGCCGAGCGCGAGCTCTGACCCGTCCCACCCCGAGTTGTCAGGGCCAGGACCATGAGAACGTCCCTGTGGTCCTGACAACTCGCGGGGTGGAAGACTGCCCCGGTGAGCGACGACTGGGCGGCGCAGCGCACGGAGGCCGCGCGCGTGCAGGGGGAGCTCCTGCAGGCGCGGCAGGACGCCGAGCACGCGCAGGCGGAGGCCCTGCTGGGCCGGTTCGTGCGCGCCGCGCGGGAGGCCGGCCTGGAGCCCGAGCGGCTGGAGGTCAAGGGCTACGGCGGCCGCGGGGTGGCCCGCACGTCCCTGCACGGCTGGTACCTGCGCCAGGACCGCACGGCCGGCGTCACCACGGACGGCGAGTTCTACGTGCTGACCGCGCCGCTGACGCTCGTCGACCGGCTCCGCGGCGTCCGCCTGGAGCCCCGCCGCCCCCCGCTCGTGCTGGGCGCCGGCGGCAAGGACGGCAGCTCCATCGACCTGGTCGCCGCGCTCGAGCGGCTGCTCCCCGGCCGGCGCAACACCACGCCGTAACACTCGACCGGCGAGTATTACGGCGCGTGCTCGCCGACGAGCGCGGCGACGGCCGGCACGGCCAGGTAGCCCGCCCAGGAGCCGTCCTCGAGCCGCGCGGCGGCCGCGTGGTTCCACGGCGCGAGGTTGTCCACGCGCAGGTTCTCGACCTCCCCTACCTCAAGGCCGGTGAGATCGAGGCCGGTGAGATCGAGGCCGGTGAGATCGAGGTCGGTCAGGGCGAGCAGGTCGCCAGGGTCGCGCACGTTCACCCAGCGCCGCACCCCCGCGGGCAGGGCGATCGGGGTGCGTGCCTCGACAGCCTCCCGCACCGCACGGATCCCCAGCGGCGAGCCGAGGGTGAGCAGCAGCGGCACGTCGGGGCCATCTGCCCGGGCGGCGAGCACCGAGTAAGCGACGACGCTCCCGAGCGAGTGCGCGACGACGACGGCGGGCCCGGCATCAGCCAGCGCGGCCGCGAGCCCGTCGTCGAGCACCCGGCGCACGGCGTCGTCATGGAGGTACGCGTGCACGTCCCGGGCGAGGGTCAGGACGGCGGCGCCGCTGAGGCCGGGCACGTGCCGGTCCACCACGGCGAGGGCGGCGACCAACGCCTCGACGAGCGCGTCGAGCACAAGGTTCTCCGACGACGGGCCCTCGGCCTCGACCGGGGTGACACGCGCCCCGTCGTCCCGTCGTCCGGCGCCCGCCGCCACCTCGCGCGCGACGGCGAGCGCGAAGAGC
This sequence comes from Isoptericola sp. Y541, assembly GCF_059445465.1. Lineage (NCBI taxonomy): Bacteria > Bacillati > Actinomycetota > Actinomycetes > Micrococcales > Promicromonosporaceae > Isoptericola > Isoptericola sp. Y541. The sequence goes on from NZ_JCAIUJ010000005.1 coordinate 198,506, forward strand.
AGCTCGTCGACGGCGAGGGCGGCGAGGGCACCGGGGGCATCAGGGGCGACAGCCGCGCGGACCGCTACCGGCGGCCCGGCGCCGGTACCGCCGCCGACCAGGTGCTCGAGGGTGTCGCCGTAGTAGACGAACGACGCGTCGGCGTCGCCCGGCCGGTACGACGACCCCGCGGCAGCCAGCCCGGCGCCGAGCGCCCCGAGCCACTCCGCCTCGAGGGTGTCAGGGTCGAACCCGTCGAGGTCGCGGCCGTGGACGAGCACCAGTCGGGTCACGCGCTGACGCTATCGACCGTCGTCGCGCGGAACCCGCGGGCACGCCGGGCGCGCTCGTGCCGGCCGTGCACCAGCGCGTAGAGGGCGAGGGACGCCAGCGCGACGACGGCGAGCACCAGGTACATGCCGCCGTACCCGGTCACGCCCAGCAGGACGCCGAGGAGCACGGGTCCGAGGCCGATGCCGAGGTCGACCATGAAGTAGTGCGTCGAGATGGCGACGCCCACCCGCGGCATCGGCACCTTCGACACCGCGACGGCCTGCAGCGCGCCGAGCAGGGTGCCGTAGCCCAGCCCCATCGCGACGCCGGCGACGAGGACGAGCGCGTCGGTCGTCGCGAGGCCGAGCAGGGCCAACCCGACGGCGAAGGCCAGCACGGCGACGAGGACCACGACGTTGTCCCCGCGCCGGTCCTGCAGGCGGCCCATGAAGAACCGGGTGACCAGCATCGACGCGGCGTACACGAGGAAGAAGACGCTCGCGCCGCCTGCCAGCCCTGCCTCGGCGGCGTAGGGCTGCAGGTAGGTGAGGACGCCGGAGTAGCAGATCGCGAGGACGAGCATGAAGCTCGCGACGGGCAGCACGGCGGGGTGCAGCATGTCGGCGGGCCGGAACCTCACGAGGCGTGCGCGCACCTCCGGCGTGGGGGCGGCGTCGCGCGTGCGCAGGAACAGGGCGAGCACCAGCGCGAGGACCGAGGCCACGACCGACCCGACGAACAGGGCCCCGTAGCCGAGGTGGTCCACCAGGAGCAGCCCGAGCAGCGGGCCCACCGCGGTGGCGAGCGTCATGCTCAGCGTGAAGTAGCCCGTGCCCTCGCCGCGGCGCGACGCCGGGATGACGGACTGCGCCAGCGCCATCGCCGCGGTCGAGGCGATGGCGAACGACGCGCCGTGCACCGCGCGCACCACGAGCAGCGCGCCGAAGGACGACACCGGCAGGTAGGCCACCGAGGCGACCGCACCGACGACGAGCGCGATCAGCAGGATCTTGCGCCGGCCCATGAGGTCGACGAGGTTGCCCGCGAACAGGCGCGCCACGGTGGACCCGATGACGAACATGCTGGAGGCGAGGCCGCTCGCCGTCTCCCCGACGGCGAACTGCGTGACCGCGTACACGGCCATGGTGGTCATGAGGAAGTAGAAGACGAACGCGAGGAAGAAGTTCACGATCCACGCGAGCACGAGCTCGCGGCTCCAGAGCTTCTCCGACGACATCTGCGACGACTCGTCCGTCGTCGCGGGGGCGTTTCGGGGCATGGGCGAATCGGCCACAGCTGCACCGTCCTTGTCGAGCTGGTGAGGGCGGCGCGCCACGGAGGACACACACGGACAGCCCGTTCGGGCCGCCTGGTCAATGATCCCCCGGAACCGCAAGATATGCCGTCCATGACGTTCGTCACTCCGGGCGGCTGGCGCCGTGGGACGCTGGCGCCATGGGGAACACCGAAGACGTCGCAGCCCTGGTCGCGGAGGTCGAGCAGCAGGAGCGGGAGCTGGTGCTGACCCGGTTCACCCACGACGACGCGTGGCGGCTCGGCTGCCTGCTGGTCGAGCTCGCGACGGAGCGCGACCTCGCCGTCACCGTCGACGTCCGCAAGGGACCGCAGCAGATGTTCCATGCCGCGCGCGAGGGCACGACGCCGGACAACGACTCGTGGGTGGCGCGCAAGGTGCGCGTCGTGGACCGGTTCGGCGCGTCGTCGTTCCTCGTCGGCCTGCGCGCGCGGGCGAGGGGCACGGACTTCGGCGCGCAGCACCAGCTGCCGCTGCAGGAGTACGCCGCGCACGGCGGAGCGTTCCCCGTGCGGGTGGACGGCGTGGGGATCGTCGGCGTCGTCACCGTGTCCGGCCTGGCGCAGGCCGACGACCACGCCCTCGTCGTCGAGGCGCTGCGCACCTTCGCCCGGGACGGCTCCTGACGCGCGGGCACGCGCCGTCTACGGTGGCCCCGTGCCTGCGCTGCTCCTGACGAACGCCCGGCTCGCCGGCCGCCCCGACGCGCCGGTCGACGTGCTGCTCGACGACGGCAAGATCGCCGCGATCTCGCCGGTCGCCCTTCGACAGGCTCAGGATCCGCTGGTCGAGACCAGGTTTCGACAGGCTCAACCAGCGTGGGCGGCCCGACCGGCGGAACGGGTCGACCTGGACGGCCGCACCGTCGTGCCGGGGCTGTGGGACGCGCACACCCACCTCACGCAGTGGGCGATGGTGCGTCAGCGGCTGGACGTGTCCATGGCGACGAGCGCCGCGCACGCCGCCGCGCTGGTGCGCGACCGGCTCGGACGCGCTGCTCCGCCGCAGGGCGGGCAGCCGCTGGTGGGCTACGGGTTCCGCTGGGCCACCTGGCCGGACGGCCCCACCGCCGCGGTGTTGGACGCCGTCGCCGGCGAGATCCCGGTGGTGCTGCTCTCCGGCGACCTGCACAGCGCGTGGGCCTCGACGGCGGGGCTGCGGTTCCTCGGCGTCGCGCATCACCCCACCGGGCTGCTGCGCGAGGAGGAGTGGATGCCGGCGAGCCCCCGCATCGTCACGGTGGACGACGTCGTGTCCGACGCCCTGGTGGCGGACGCGGCCCGGGCGGCGGCGGCGCGCGGCGTGGTCGGCGTCGTCGACCTGGAGGTGGCGGACAACCTCACGACCTGGCGCCGCCGGGTCGCGGGCGGCTGGGACGGGCTGCGGGTGCGCGCCGGGGTGTGGGAGCAGCACCTGGACGCCGTGCTCGACGCCGGGCTGCGCCACGGCGACCCGCTCGCCCCGGCCAGCGGGCTCGTCACCCAGGGCCCGCTCAAGGTGATCAGCGACGGATCGCTCAACACGCTCACCGCGTACTGCTTCGACGCGTACGCCGGGGCGGCCGGCCCGGACGCGCACGGCATCCTCAACATCGCCACGGACCGCCTCGCCCCGCTCATGGCCCGCGCGCACGACGCCGGGCTGCGCTGCGCGATCCACGCCATCGGCGACCGGGCGAACGCCCTCGCCCTGGACGCGTTCGAGGCCTCCGGCGCGCGGGGCTCCGTGGAGCACGCCCAGCTGCTGCGGCGCGAGGACGTGGCGCGGTTCGCCGCCCTCGGTGTGACGGCGAGCGTGCAGCCCGAGCACGCGATGGACGACCGCGACATCGCCGAGGAGCTGTGGCCCGGGCGCGCCGACCGCGCGTTCCCGCTGGCCGAGCTGAGGGCCGCGGGCGTGCCGCTCACGCTCGGCTCCGACGCGCCCGTCGCGCCCCTCGACCCCTGGGTGGCGATCGCGGCCGCCGTCACCCGCGCCCGCGACGGGCGGCGGCCCTGGCACCCCGAGCAGCGGATCGACGTCCGCGCCGCCCTCGAGGCGTCCGTCGACGGGCAGCCGCTGGACCTCGCCGTCGGCGCTCCGGCCGACCTGGCCGTGCTCGACGTCGACCCGCTCGATCTCGACGCGAGCGACCCCGCCGTCCTGCGCGGGACGCCCGTCGCCGGCACACTCGTCGCCGGCCGCTGGACCCACCGGGCGCTCTGACACACGCCGGTCGAGCCCGTTCGTCGGTTGAGCTTGTCGAAACCATCAGCGGGGTTTCGACAGCCTCAACCAGCGGGTTGCGGTGGGAGACTGCCTGGATGAAGAGCGCCGAGGCACGGCTGCGGGTGCGGCTGGCCGAGGTGGAGTCGCGGCTGGCCGCACAGCGCCGCACGGTCGAGGGGCTGGTCGAGTCGGCGCGGGACTCCAACGTCGACGACGAGCACGACCCGGAGGGCGCGACCCTCGCCTGGGAGCGGCAGCAGGCGGCGGCGCTCGCGGGGGAGGCGGAGGCCGAGCGGCGCGCGCTGCTGGCGGCGCTGGACCGCGTGGCCGCCGGGACCTACGGCGTGTGCGAGGTGTGCGGCCGGCCCATCCCCGCCGCGCGACTCGAGGTGCGGCCCGCCACGACCCGCTGCGTGGACCACGCCCGCTGAGCTCGCTGGGCCTACGGTCGCAGCCCGTGCTGTGGGCGTGCGTTCGGCCCCGTCTCGCGCCCGAAACAGGGCCAACCGCGCTCACAACACTCGGCGGGTGGCAGCATGACGGGGTGCGCGTGGAACCCGTGACCCCGGACGGCGTGGTGGACCACGTCGTGGCGCGGGTCCTCTCCTTGGACGGGCCGGGCCCGGTGCGGGTGCTCGTCGACGGGCACCCGTCCACTCGCCCGGAGAAGCTCGCCGACGCGCTCGTCGAGCCGCTGCGCGCGGCGGGCCGACCGGTGGCGCGCGTGGCGGTGCGGGACTTCCTGCGGCCCGCGTCGCTGCGCCTGGAGCGCGGCCGACGGGACCCGGACGCCCTGCTGACCGAGTGGATCGACGTCGGCGGGCTGAACCGTGAGGTGCTCACCGGCATCGTGCGGCGCGGGCGCTGGCTGCCCACGCTGCGCGACCCGGCCACCGACCGCGCCACGCGCGCGGGCTACGTCGACGCCGCGCCCGGCACCGTCGTCGTGCTGGACGGGTCGCTCGCGCTGGGCCGGGGGCTCGACGTGGACCTCGCCGTGCACCTCGCGCTCCGGCCGGCCACCGAGACGCGGAACACGCCGCTCGACGACGCCTGGACCCTCGCGGCGTACGGACGCTACCGGCGGGAGGCGCAGCCCGAGCGGCGGGCCGACGTCGTCGTGCGCGTGGACCACCCCGACCGGCCAGCGCTGCTGCTGCCCGGCTGAGCAACCGGGTTTCCCCCTGCGACAGGCTCAGGACGGCGCCGGCTCAACCATCGGGCCGCGCTACCCCGTGCAGAGGCAGAACGGGTGCCCGGCCGGGTCGGCGAACACCCGGAACGTCGCCTCCTCGCCCGGCAGCCGCACGGCCCCGACGGCGAGCGCCGCCGCCTCGGCGTCGTCCAGGCTCTGCGGGTCGATCTGCAGGTCGAGGTGCAGCTGCTGCGGGTACGCGGGATCGGGCCAGCGCGGGGCGTTGTAGCCCTCCACCTGCTGGAACAGCAGGGCCTGTTCCCCGCCGAGCATCGCCATCCCCTCGGCGTCGTACACCACCGGGTCGCCGAGGATCCGCGACCAGAACGCCGCCGCCGCGGACGCGTCGGGCACGTCGAACGTCACGCCCATGACGGTGAGCCCGTCGTTGTCGGGGGCGTGGCACAGGTCGAAGGGGTGCCCGGCGGGGTCGGCCAGGGTGGTCCACTCCGGGTTCTCGCGCAGCACGGTGGCGCCCAGCTCGACGGCGCGCGCCGCGGCCGCCGCGACGTCTGGCACGCGCAGGTCCAGGTGGAGCTGCTGCGGATGCTCCTGTCCGGGCCATTCGGAGCGCACCAGGCCGGGCGCGGGCTGGAACGCGAGCGACCACCCGTCCGGGGCGTTCAGCGTGATCCAGTCCTCCCCGTACCCCTGCTGCTCGACCTCGGCGCCCGTCAGCGCCTGCCAGAAGTCGGCCGAGCGCTGCGGGTCCGGGGCGTCGAAGACCAGCGCGTCCAGCGCCGCGACGCGCGGCGCGGTCTTCTCCTCGATCGGCGTCTCGCTCACGGTCCCTCTCCTTCTCCGGCCGGTTCTTCTCGGGCGGGGTCGCCCTGCGCCGGATCGTCCTGGATCACCAGCAGCATAGTTCCGTCGGGGTCGCCGAGGTACGCCACCCGCTCGCCCCACGGCATCTCCGCCGGGGGCACGACCACCGCGCCGCCGGCGCCGGGCGCCGCCGCGACGGCGGCGTCCAGGTCGGGCACGTACAGGCACACGTCCACCGCGTGGCCGGTGGCCGGAAGCGGGATCTCGCCGTACAGCGCCGGGCCCGTGCCCACGCCGAGCGCCACCTGGCCGGCGCCGATCCGCAGCGCCACGTAGGCGGGTTCGCCGTCGGGCGGGAACTGGTAGGCCCGCACGGCCCCGAACGTGCGCACGTAGAACTCGCCTGCCGTCGCGAGGTCTCGACAGTTGACGACGGGGAACACCGCTCCGCGGGGCATGCCGTCCAGCCTGCCCCGACCCGCCGACACCCGCTCGCGCTGCCGTTCCTCGGGCTGGATCCCTGTCGCGATCGGGGGCCGGCCCGCTGCCCGGCCCCGCTGGTTGAGCCTGTCGAAACCCGGGGCTTGACGGGCTCGACCGACGAACCGGTGCGATCGTGGCGGGGTGGAATCGGTGCAGCCCGCAGGCCGGCGGTGGCCCCGCCGCGCGACGACGGTGGTCGTCGCGGCCGGCGCCCTGCTCGTGCTCGCCGCCTGCGCCGCGGGGCCGAACCCCGAGCTGGACACCACGACCGTCGGCGGGCAGGGGCCGTACGGGTTCTGGTGGGGGCTGTGGCAGGGGATGATCCTGCCGATCACGTTCGTGGTCTCGCTGTTCACCGACTCGGTGTCGGTGTACGAGGTGCACAACAACGGCAACTGGTACGACGTCGGGTTCGTGCTCGGCATCTCGCTCGTCTTCGGCGGGCCGCTCGGCGCCCGCCGAGCGAGGCACTGAGGCAAGAGCCGCCGCCGGGTCACCTGCCTTCGGCGGCGCCGAGCTGCTCGGCCGCGCGGGCGATGTTGCGCTGCATCTCGCCGAACACGATGCCGTGGAACGGGCTGATCGCCCACCAGTACAGCTGTCCGGGGAGGCCGCGCGGGGCGAAGATCGCGCGCTGGCGGAACGTCGGGCGCTCGCCGCCGCCCTCGACGGACAGCTCGAGCCACGCCAGCCCCGGGAGGCGCATCTCGGCGCGCAGCCGCAGCAGCCGCCCCGGGACCACCTTCTCCACGCGCCACCAGTCGAGCGGGTCGCCGGGCGCGAGCCGCTGCGGGTGCAGGCGGCCGCGCCGCAGCCCGGGCCCGCCGAAGAGGCGGTCCATGACGCCGCGGGCCACCCATCCCAGGCGCCAGGAGTACCAGCCGCGGGCGCCGCCGATGCCCTCGATCACCGACCAGAGGGCCTCGCCGGTCGCGTCCACCTCGCGGGACCGGTCGTCGACCAGGAGGCTGCCGCCGGTCCAGTCGGGGTCCTCGGGCAACGGGTCGGAGGGCGCGCCGGGGGTCGACGCCGAGGCCCAGCTCGTCCGCACGTCGAGGTCGCGGATCCTCGCAAGGGCCAGCGCGACCGCGTCGTCGAAGCCGACGAGCCCCTCGGGAGGATCCGGGAGGTAGGCCTTGACGTCCTGCTCGCGCGCCACCACCTCGTGCACCAGGGATTCCACGAGCGGGCGGGCGATCGCCGGGGGCACGGGCGTGACCAGGCCGACCCAGAGGCTGGCCAGGCGCGGGGTCAGCACCGGGACGGCGCGGATCACCCGCGGGCGGAGCCCGGCGACCGCGGCGTAGCGCTGCATCATCGCGCGATAGGTCAGGACGTCAGGTCCGCCGATGTCGAACCCCCGGCGGACCGTTCCCGGGAGGCTCGCCGCCCCGACGAGGTACCGCAGCACGTCGCGCACGGCGATGGGCTGGATGCGGTTGTCGACCCACCGCGGGGCGACCATCACCGGCAGCCGCTCCGTGAGGTAACGCATCATCTCGAACGAGGCGCTCCCGGAGCCGAGGATCACCGCGGCTCGGAGCGTGATCGTCGGGACGGCCCCGTCGAGCAGGATCTCCTCCACCTCACGGCGGGACTCCAGATGGGGGGAGAGCCGTTCCCCGTCGGGTCGCAGCCCGCCGAGGTAGACCACGCGGCGCAGGCCCGCCTCCTCGGCGGCGAGCGCGAACCCGCGGGCCGTGCGGCGGTCGCGCTCCGCGAACCCCGGTCCCTCTCCGAGGGCGTGGATCAGGTAGTACGCGATGTCCACCTCCGCCAGCGCCCGACGCAGGTCCGTGCGGGAGGTGGCGTCGACGGCGACCACCTCGACGGCGTCGAACCAGTCGCGCCCGGTGAGCCGCTCGGGGTGCCGAGCCATGACGCGCACCGTGTAGCCGGCGGCGAGCAGCTCGGGCACCAGTCGCCCGCCGATGTAGCCGGTGGTCCCGGTGACGAGGACGACGGGGCCGCGGCCGCCGGGAGCCGCCCCGTCGGTCGCGGAGCCGGGAGCATCGGGCGCGGGCCCGTCGACGAACGTCATGGTGACCACCTGACCTGACTGGCATGGGAGCCGGTTACTAGCCAGGCTAGCAATATCGGTGCGGCGGTGGCATCGTGGAGGGTGGCAGGTCCGACGCCGGACGAGACGACCCGAGGAGAAGCTCCCATGGTGGACCCACCGGTCGCCGACCGACCGCGGCAGGTCGCGGTCACGATGAGCTTCCTGATCTGCGTCGCGGGGTCGATGATCGGCGTCGGCGTGTTCGGCGGTACGCCGATCGCGGAGGCCGCTGGCGGCGCCCTCGCCGCCGACGCCACCCTCCTGGCGCCGGCCTCGCCGGCGTTCTCCATCTGGACGGTCATCTACCTCGGTCTCGCCGGCTACACGGTGTTCCAGTGGCTGCCCGCGCACGCGGCGGACGCCAGGCAGCGCCGCCTGAGGCTCCCGGTCGCCGCGACGATGCTCCTGAACGCGGCGTGGATCCTCGTGGTCCAGGCCGGGTGGTTGTGGTGGAGCGTGCTGGTCATCGTGGTGCTCCTCGGCCTCCTCGCCCGCACCTTCGTGATCCTGGTGCAGACCCGGGCGGGAGGGCTGCTGGAACGCGTGCTCGTCGACGGGACCCTCGGTCTCTACCTGGGCTGGGTCTGCGTGGCCACCGTGGCGAACGTCGCGGCGGCCCTCGCCGGCTCGGGGTTCGACGGCGGGGACGCCGCGGACTGGTGGGCGATCGGGGTCCTGGCGGCCGTGGCCGGGATCGGGGTCGCCCTGGCGGTGAGGGGTCGGGGCCGGATCGCGGTGGCGGCGGCCATCGCGTGGGGCCTGGCCTGGGTGGCCGTCGCCAGGTCGCAGGGGGAGCCGGAGTCCGTGCCGACCGTCGCGGCAGCGACGGCGGCCGCGGTCATCGTTCTCGGCGTCGCGCTGGTGCTGCGCGTGCAGTCCGCGCCGCGCGAGAGGGCTCGGGCCGGCGATGACGGCTGAGGCCGACGACCACGTCGTCCTTCTCGACGACGCGGGCCGGCCGGTGGGTACCGCGCCGCGCGCGACCGTGCACACCCGTGACACGCCCCTGCATCTCGGCTTCTCCTGCTACCTGTTCCGCCCCGACGGCCAGGTGCTCCTCACCCGGCGGGCGCTGACGAAGCGGACCTGGCCCGGCGTCTGGACCAACTCCTTCTGCGGCCACCCCCGCCGGGGCGAGTCCCTGCCGGACGCCGTCCGGCGGCACGCCCGCCACGAGCTCGGGCTGGGCGCGGTAGCCGTCGGGGACCCGGTGCTCCCGTCATTCCGCTATCGCGCGGTGGACGCCGGCGGCGTCGTCGAGAACGAGATCTGCCCGGTCCTGTTCGCCTCCGTGGAGGCGGCTCCCGTGCCGAGTCCCGACGAGGTCATGGAGCTGCGGTGGGTGGCGGGGAAGGATCTCGAGGCGCTCGTGACGCTCGCGCCCTGGGCGCTGAGCCCGTGGGCGGTCGCCCAGGTGCACGAGCTGCGTGCGGTCGGCGGGGTGTCCGGGGCGCGACCGGGATCGAGAGGGTAGAGCGCATGCCGAGGCGCCACACCGCCGCCGCGACCGCGCTCGTGCCAGGCGACGTGGTGCGCGCGGCTGCGGTGGCCAGCCTCGTGGTCGGCGGCCTCGCCCTCGGAGGAGTCGCGGGCGCGTTGTTCTTCCTCGTCCTGGGCGGAACGTTCGTCCCCCGGTTCCTGGGCCTCTCGGCGGTCCTGGACGTCTGCTTCGGCGCCAGCCTCCTGCTGGCGGCATGGGCGGCGCAGCTCGGCTGGTACGACGCCGAGCCGTGGCTCGATCTCGTCATGCATGCGGTCTGCACGGCCCTCGTCGCCGCGGTCGGCATGGCCCTCGTGCGCGGGCAGGCGCTGACCGCCGGTGCCCACGAGAGGCGCGCCCGGCTCGGCGTGGTGGCGGCGACCACAGGGCTCGGCGCGCTCGGCGCGGTCCTGTGGGAGCTCGGAGAGTGGGCCGGCCACACCCATCTCGACGAAGGGATCGACGTCGGGTACCTGGACACCGTCTCCGACCTCGCGCTCGGCGTGCTGGGCGCGGCCGTCGCCGGAGTCGTCCTGGCGGGCAGGGGCCTTCGCCGGAGGGCCGGGAGGTGACGGCCGGGGCGGCACCGACGGTGTCCGTGGTCGTGCCGGTCCGCGACGATGCGCAGGCGTTGGAGGTGTGCCTGTCCCTGCTCGCGCGCCAGACCGTCGCCCCGTGGGAGATCGTCGTCGTCGACAACGGCTCGACCGACACCTCCGCGGCGGTCGCGCGGCGCTGGGGCGCCGTGGTCGTCAGCGAGCCGCGCGTCGGGATCCCTGCCGCCGCATCGGCCGGGTACGACGCAGCCCAGGGCCAGATCATCGCGCGCCTCGACGCTGACTCGCGACCGGGACCACGGTGGCTGCAGACGCTCGTGGAGCGCATGTCCGCCGACCCGAGCCTGGACGCGCTCACGGGGACCGGCACGTTCTACGACCTGCCGCACGGGCTCCGGACCGTCACGTCCGTCGGCTACCTGGGGGCCTACTACCTGCTCGGGCATCTTGCGCTCGGCCACACCGCGCTGTGGGGGTCGTGCATGGCGGTCCGCTCCAGCGCCTGGCGGGCCGTCCGTCGAGACGTCGTCCGCGCCGACCCGGAGGTGCACGACGACCTCGACCTGGCGTTCCGGCTGGGCCCTCGCCGACGGATCCGTCTGGACCGCTCCTGGCGGGTCGGGGCCTCCGCACGGTGTCTCCGCGGGCGACGCCAGCGGCGACGGCGGCTCGATCGCGCCTGGCGCACCCTGCACCTGAACTGGCGGGTCTCGCCGCCGTGGGAGCGGTGGCGGCGCCGGTGGTCATGAGGCGCTCCTCAGGTGGGTGGGGTGAGCGACGACGGCGACGACGGTGCCGGCGGCGTCGTCGGGCTCCTCCTCGGCCTCCGTCGCCATCGCCAGGAGGAACTCCCGGACGGCAGGCCGGCAGTGCGCCGGGACGGCTCGGGCGATCTCGAGCATGCGGTCGTGCACGTGGGTGAGCCGCTCGCGCACCTCGGCGTGCGCGGCCGGCGAGGCGACGACGACCACCGAGCGGCGGTCGGAAGGGTGCGGGTGCCGCTCGAGGTGGCCGGACGCGACCAGGCGATCAATCAGCTTCGTCGTCGACGCGGTCGAGATCGACAGGTACTCCGCGAGCCCGCGCGGCGTCGCGGGCTCGTCGCGCCCCTCGCAGGCGATGGCGTGCTGGAGCGCGCGGAGATCGGTGACGTTCATCCCCATGTCGCGGCCGACGCGTCGGCGCATGCCCTCGTCCGCGCGGCGGAACACCCGCAGAGCCTCGAGAAGGTGGCGTGGTTCCGCGTCCTCCTCGCCGTACCAGTAGGACGATCCCGCGGTGGGTACCTGGGTCACCCCGTCATCCTAGCGAACTTCGTTGGTGGCTAGTATCTTGCTAGGCGAGGCATATTCGAAGCGAAGGAGGTGCGGCCGTGCATCGCTCGTCGACGATCGAGGGCACGATCGAGGGCGCGGTCCAGCGCGTGCTCGCCGCGGGCGATCGCCCGGGCGGCACCCGGCTGTGGCGGGATCTGCGCGACACGAGCCAGGGGGGCAAGCGGCTGCGGCCGCGGATCCTGCTCGCCGCGTACGACACCGTCGCCGGGACGGCGCCGCCCGAGCCGCGGGAAGTCGCCGAGCGGGTCGGCGCCGCCCTGGAGCTCCTCCACACCGCGCTCCTCGTGCACGACGACGTGATCGACGACGCGGACATCCGGCGAGGGCGGCCCAACGTCGCCGGCGCGCACGCCGCCCGTGCTCGCGAGTCCGGGGCGAGCCCGCGCCAGGCGCACGGCTACGGCAACGCCGCAGGCATCCTGGCCGGCGACCTCGCCCTCGCCGGCGCCGTCCGTGCGATCGCGCTCTGCGGCGCCGCCCCGGCGACGACCGAACGCCTCCTCGACGTGCTCGACGAGTGCCTGCACCTCACCGCGGACGGCGAGCTCGCCGACGTCTGGCTCAGCCTGGGCACGTGCGCCGACCTCGAGGAGGCGCTCCTCACGGCCGAGCACAAGACCGCCGTGTACAGCTTCCAGCTGCCGCTCCAGGCCGCGATGATCCTGGCCGGGCGCGACGACCTCGAGCCCGGCGCCCAGCGCCTCGGCCGGGCGCTCGGCCTCGCCTACCAGCTGCGCGACGACCTCGACGGCGTGTTCGGCGACCCGGCAGCGACGGGCAAGAGCAACGCCGCCGACCTGCGGGAGGGCAAGTGCACGGCACTGGTCGTGCTCGCCCGCGGGACGTGGGCCTGGGACGACCTGCGCACCGTGCTGGGCGACCCCGACGCCGGGGAGCCGGAGCTCCGGCGCGCCCGCGACCTCCTCGTGGCGTGCGGAGCCCGCGCGGCCGTCGAGAGCCTCGTGACGAACCTCGAGCGCGACGCCACGGCCATCGCCTCCGAGCTCGGCCTGGCGGCGCTCGCCGGTCCGGTCACCGGGCTCCGCCACGGCGACTCCCGGGATGCTGCGTGAGCACCGTCCCGGCCCAGTCCCTGTCCGGGACCGCCGGCGCGACGTACGACGCCGTCGCCGTGCGCAGCGCCGCGGTGGTCATCGACGCCTACTCGTCGTCGTTCGGCTGGGCCTGCCGGCTGCTCGGCGACCCGGTGCGCGATCACGTCCGGAACGTCTACGCGCTCGTGCGCGTCGCGGACGAGATCGTCGACGACGTCGAGCCCGACCTCACGGCCGCCGAGCGCGACGACCTGCTGACCGAGCTCGAGAGCGAGGTCGCCCGGGCCCTGCCACGCGGCCGCAGCAGCAACCTCGTCGTGCACGCCTTCGCGCGGACGGCGGACCGGTTCGGCATCGGCGACGACCTGGTGTCGCCGTTCTTCGCCTCGATGCGCGCCGACCTCACCGTCGCCGCGCACGACGAGGCCAGCTTCGCCGCCTACGTGCACGGGTCGGCCGCGGTGGTCGGGCTGATGTGCCTCCGGGTGTTCGTCGCGGGCGACGACGCGGTCTACGACCGCCTGGCCCCGGGCGCCGCCCGCCTCGGCGCGGCGTTCCAGAAGATCAACTTCCTGCGTGACCTGGCCGAGGACGTCGAGGCGCGCGGCCGCTCCTACTTCCCGGGGCTCGACGTCGACGCGTTCGACGACGCCGACCGCGACCGGCTGCTCGCCGATGTCGACGCCGACCTGCGCGCCGCCGACGCCGTGATCGGCGACCTGCCGCGCAGCTCGCGCGTGGCCGTCCGCGTGGCGCACGACCTGTTCGCCGAGCTCTCCCGGCGGCTGGCCGCCACCCCCGCCGCCACGATCCGCCGCGACCGGGTGCGGGTGCCGGACCTGGTCAAGGCGCGGCTCGTCGCCGGCGCGATCGCGAGGGACGTGCTCCGGTGAGGGTCGTCGTCGTCGGCGCCGGGATCGCGGGCCTCGCCACGGCGGGGCTCCTCGCGCGCGAGGGCCACGACGTGGAGGTGCTCGAGCGGCACGACTCCCCGGGCGGCCGGGCGGGCTCGTGGGAGCGGGACGGCTTCCGCTTCGACACCGGGCCGTCCTGGTACCTCATGCCCGAGGTCTTCGACCACTGGTTCCGGCTCATGGGCTCGACCGCGGACGACGAGCTCGACCTGGTCGGGCTCGACCCGGCCTACCGCGTCTTCTTCGAGGGCCACGTGTCCGCGCTCGACGTGTCTCCCGACCGCGGGGCCAACGTGGCCGCCTTCGAGCGGATCGAGCCCGGCGCCGGCGCGCGCCTCGACCGGTACCTCGACTCCGCGCACGACACCTACGACATGGCGCTGCGGCACTTCCTCTACACGACGTTCGCCTCCTGGCGCCCCTTCATGCACCCCGACGTCGCTACCCGGCTGCACCGGCTCGTGCCGCTGCTCGGCACGTCGCTCGGCTCGCGGGTCGCGGCGAGCTTCCAGGACGCGCGGCTGCGCCAGGTGCTCGGCTACCCTGCCGTCTTCCTCGGCTCGTCTCCCGACCGGGCGCCGAGCATGTACCACCTCATGAGCGCCCTCGATCTCGACGGCGGCGTGCGATACCCGCTGGGGGGATTCGCCCGCGTGGTCGACGCGGTCGCCTCGCTCGCGGTCGGCGCGGGGGCCGTCCTGCGCACCCGCGCCCGCGCGACCGCCGTCACGACCACTGCCGTCGAGGCCCGCCCGAGGGCGGGGCGGAACGGGGCCCCTGTCCCCGGCCCGCGCCGGCCTCGGGCGACGGTCACCGGCGTGCGCTGGGTGGACAGTGCCGGGGCGACGCATCACGCCCCGGCCGACGTCGTCGTCGCCGCCGCCGACCTGCACCACGTCGAGACCGAGCTCCTGCCGCCCGGCCTGCGCGACCGGTCGCCGTCCTGGTGGTCCCGGCGCGACCCGGGGCCGGGCGGGGTCCTGGTGATGCTGGGTGTGCGGGGCCGGGTTCCGCAGCTCGCGCACCACTCGCTGTTCTTCGCCGCGGACTGGGAGGAGAACTTCGGCGCGATCGCCGACGGCCGGGTGCCCGACCCGGCGTCGCTGTACGTGTGCGCCCCCTCCCGCACGGACCCGACGGTGGCCCCGGCCGGGCACGAGAACCTGTTCCTGCTCGTGCCCGTCCCGGCCGACCCCGGCCTGGGCCGCGGCGGCGAGGACGGCGCGGGGGACTCGGCGGTGGAGGAGATCGCCGACGCTGCGATCGACCGGGTCGCCGCGTGGGCGGGCGTGCCCGACCTGCGCGAGCGGATCGTCGTGCGGCGCACCGTCGGCCCGGGCGACTTCGCGGCCGACCTCTCGTCCTGGTCGGGCGGCATGCTCGGCCCGGCGCACACGCTGCGGCAGAGCGCGATGTTCCGGGCCGGTAACCGGTCGCGCCGCGTCGCGGGCCTGCTGCACGCCGGGGGATCGACCATCCCCGGCGTCGGGCTGCCGATGTGCCTCATCAGCGCCGAGCTCGCGGTCAAGCGCGTCCGCGGCGACACGAGCGCGGACCCCCTGCCCGTGACCTCCCCGCCCCTCGCCCCCAGGACGTGATCCCTCTGCACTGGACGTCGTTCGTCTACCTCGGCCTCCTGCTCGGAGCCCTCGCCTGCATGGCGCTCGTCGACCGCCGGGGGCGTCTGGTGCTCTGGTCGGCGCGGCCCGTGCGCGGCGCCGCCGTGCTCGTCCTGGGGGCGGTCGCGTTCCTCGCCTGGGACCTGGTCGCGATCGCCGAGGGCTTCTACTCCCGCGGCGGCGCCGCCATGACCGGCGTCGAGCTGGCCCCGCACCTGCCGCTCGAGGAGCTCTTCTTCGTTCTGTTCCTCCTGTACGTCACCCTCCTGCTGCACGGGCTCCTGCGGCGCACGCTCCGCCGGCGCGCCCTTCGGGCCGCGCCCGGGGCACGGGCGAGGGCGTCGTGACCTACGCCGGGCTCGCGGCCGCCGTCCTGGCGGGCGCCCTCGTTGTCGCCGTCCTCGCGTCCGCGGTGCGCAGGCTCGGCGCGCGGTGGTGGGCGACGACGCTGCTCACCGCCCTGGTGCTCACCGCGCTGACGATCGTCTTCGACAGCCTCATGATCGCCGCCGACCTGTTCCACTACGGCGACGGCGCGCTGCTGGGCGCCCGGGTGTGGCTCACGCCCGTGGAGGACCTGGCGTGGCCCGTCGTGGCGGCGCTGCTGCTGCCGGCCCTGTGGGCGCTGGCGGGCGGGGACGAGGAGGACGCGTGACGGCGACGGGGGCGGGCGCCGGGACCACGACGCCGCCCAGCGGGGCGGCCGCCGCGCTGCGCCAGGTGGTGGGCTCGTCGCGCCCGGTGAGCTGGGTCAACACCGCGTATCCGTTCGCCGCGGCGTACGTGCTGGCGGGCGGGCTCGGGCGGGCCGGGGTCGCGGAGCTCGTCGTCGGCGCGCTCTACTTCCTCGTCCCGTACAACCTGCTGATGTACGGCCTCAACGACGTGTGGGACTACGAGTCGGACCTGCGCAACCCCCGCAAGGGCGGCATCGAGGGCGTCGTGCTGTCGCGCCGCTGGCACCGTCTCACCGTGTGGTCGGCCGTGCTGAGCAACGTCCCGTTCCTCGCGTACCTCGTGGTGGTGGGCGACGCGGCGTCGACCGGGGTGCTCGCCGTGAGCGTCTTCGCCGTCGTTGCATACTCGGCGCCCGGGCTGCGGTTCAAGGAGCGCCCGGTGCTCGACTCCGTGACGTCGAGCACCCACTTCGTCAGCCCCGCGGTCTTCGGGCTCGCACTGGCGGGCGGGGTGCCCACCGGCCCGGTACTGGCGGCTCTCGCGGGCTTCTTCCTGTGGGGCATGGCCTCCCAGGCGTTCGGCGCGGTGCAGGACGTCGAGGTGGACCGCGCCGCCGGGATCGGGTCGGTGGCCACGTGGCTCGGCGCCGCGCGCACCGTGCGCGCGGCCATGGGCCTCTACGCCGCGGCCGGGGTCGCCGTCCTCCTGGCCGGCTGGCCGGGGGCGCTCGCCGCCGTCCTCGTGGTGCCGTACGTCGTGAGCATCGCCCCCTACCGGAGCGTGCCCGACTCCCGGTGCGAGGAGGCGCACGCCGGCTGGCGGCGGTTCCTGTGGCTCAACCTCGTCACAGGCTTCCTGGTGACCCAGCTGCTCATCGCGGCCGCCATGGGGTGGCTCTGAGGCTCACACCCGTCCCCAGGCCTCGCGCGGGCTGCCGGCCGCGGTCGTCGGGGGGGGGGGGGGCTTGCGGAGCGACTGAACGAGTGTTTAGTCTGTTGAACATGCGTTCAGCCCAGCCTGCTCCCGAGGTCCCCGACGCGGCGTTCGTGCCGTCCGACGGCAGCGCTCGTGCCCGGATCCTCGACGCCGCGGTGCTGCGCTTCGCGCGCTCAGGCTTCGGGGCGTCGGTCCGTGCCATCGCGACGGACGCCGGGGTGAGTCCGGCCCTCGTCATCCACCACTTCGGCTCCAAGGACAAGCTCCGCGCGGCGTGCGACGAGCGCGTGCTCGCCTGGATCGTGGAGACCAAGCGGGAGAACATGGGCAAGGCCACCGGCGGCCAGCTGTTGGAGGTGCTCGCTCGGACGGACGAGATGGCGCCCCTGGTGGGCTACGTGCTGCGGTCGCTGCAGGGCGGCGGCGCCGTGGGCCGGGCGTTCGTCGAGCACATGGTCGACGACGCGGAGCAGTACACCTCCGAGGCCGTCGCCGACGGCATCGTGAAGCCCAGCCGGGACGAGCGGGCACGAGTGCGCTACCTCGTGTACTCCTCCCTCGGCGCCCTGATGCTGTCGGTCACGTTCGACCCGCCGTCCGACCCCGAGGACATCTCGGCCGCCGTGCGGCGCTTCATCGCAGATCTCTACCTGCCGATGCTCGAGCTCTTCACCGAGGGCTTCCTCACCACGCCCCGCATGCTCGACGACTACCTCCAGCTCATGCACCACGACGACACGTCCCACGAGGACCCGTCCCACGAAGAGGAACCATGACCACCACGCAGTCTGCGCCGGCGATCGAGATCCACGACCTGCGCAAGTCCTTCGGCTCCGTCCAGGCCCTCGACGGCCTGGACCTGACGGTCGAGGTCGGCCAGGTGGCCGGCTTCCTGGGGCCGAACGGCGCCGGGAAGTCCACCACCATCCGCGTGCTGCTGGGCCTGTTGCGCCCGACGTCCGGCAGCGCCCGCCTACTGGGCGGCGACCCGTGGCGCGACGCCGTCGCGCTGCACCGCCGCCTGGCCTACGTGCCGGGCGACGTGTCCCTGTGGCCGAACCTCACGGGCGGCGAGGCGATCGACTACCTCGCCCGCCTGCGCGGCACGCCGGACAGGAGGCGCAAGGCCGAGCTGCTGGAGCGGTTCGAGCTCGATCCCACCAAGAAGGCGCGTACGTACTCCAAGGGCAACCGGCAGAAGGTCGCGCTCGTCGCGGCCCTGGTCACCGAGGTCGACCTGCTCGTGCTCGACGAGCCGACGTCCGGCCTCGACCCGCTCATGGAGGCCGTGTTCACCGAGTACGTGCGCGAGGCCAAGGCCGCGGGCACGTCGGTGCTGCTCAGCAGCCACATCCTCAGCGAGGTGGAAAAGGTCTGCGACACGATCACGATCATCCGCAGCGGCCGCGCGGTGGAGTCCGGCACGCTCGACGAGCTGCGCCACCTCACCCGGTCCAGCGTCACCGCCGTCGTCGACCGCGACCCGGCCCCGATCGCGTCCCTGCCCGGCGTGCACGACCTCGCGACCACGACGGACGCTGCCGGGACCCGCGTGACCTTCGACGTCGACAACGCCACGATGGGCACGCTCCTGCCCGCGATCAGCGCCCTCGGCGTGCACGCGTTCACCGCCGCGCCGCCGTCGCTGGAGGAGCTGTTCATGCGGCACTACGGCGACGAGCTCGCCGCCGACGGCGTGCCCACAGGCGGCCGGGACGGCGGGGACGGCGCGGGCAAGCACGCCGCCGTCTCCGGCAGCACGGCAGGTGCGCGATGAGCGCCGTCGCCGCCGCGCCCCCGCGCGCGGCCCGGCCCGCCGCCGCGCGCGCCGGCGGCGGCACCACGCTCACGGGGACCTGGAGCCTGGTGCGGTTCATCCTGCGCCGCGACCGGGTGCGCCTGCTCGTGTGGGCGCTCGCCGTCCCGGCGCTCTACGTGGCCTCCATCGCCGAGTACACGACGATGGCGGACGACCCGGCCGGGATGCAGGCGCGCGCCGCGCTGGTCCAGACGCCGGCCATGGTGTCGATGACCGGGCCCGGCTACGGCACCGACGACTACACGGTCGGGGCGGCGGTCTCCAACGAGCTCGTGCTGTGGATGGTGCTCGCGCTCGCCGTCATGAGCATCCTCCAGGTGGTGCGGCACACCCGCGCGGAGGAGGAGTCCAGCCGGTCCGAGCTGGTGCGGGCGGCGGCCGTCGGGCGGCACGCGACGGTGGTCGCGGCGCTGGTCGTGGTGCTGCTCGTCAACCTGGTGGTCGCCGCCCTGTCCGCCGCGGTGCTGGTCGGCAACGGCCTGGAGGCCGTCGACTCGGTCGCGCTGTCGCTCGGCGTGGCGATGAGCGCCATGACGTTCGGCGCGATCGCGCTCGTCGCGGCCCAGGTCACGGAGCACTCGCGCGGGGCCAGCGGGATCTCGTTCGCCGCGCTCGGCGCCGCGTTCACGCTGCGCACCATCGGCGACATGCAGGAGGCGCACGGCAGCTGGGTCTCCTGGCTGTCGCCCATCGCGTGGGCGCAGCAGATGCGGGCCTTCGTGGACCTGCGCTGGTGGCCGGCCGCCCTCGGCGCCGTCGCCATCGTCGCGCTGCTGCTCGTCGCGTCGTCCCTCGCGTCCCGACGCGACTTCGGCGCCGGGCTCGTCGCCGACCGCCCCGGCCGCGCCGACGCCCTGGCGCGCCTGCGCAGCCCGTCCGCGCTCGTGTGGGCGCAGCAGCGCATGGCCTTGCTGTGGACGGCGCTCGGCCTCGCGTTCATGTGGTTCGCGACGGGCACGATCGTCAACCAGGTGTCGTCGATGACCGCGTTGCTCGCGGACAACCCGGTCTATGCGAGCGTCCTGGGCGACGGCGAGGTGACCAAGGCCTTCGTCGGCATCATCGTCCTGTACGCCGCGCTGGGCGCCGCCGCCTATGGCATCGTCGCGGCCCTGCGCGCCAAGACGGAGGAGGACGCGGGGCGCGCCGAGCTCGCCCTGGCGACGCCGGTCTCTCGGGGCCGCTGGCTCGGGGCCCAGGTCGCCGTCACGTCGGCCGGGACCCTCGTGGTGCTGGTCACCGGCATCCTCGCGCTGGCCGCCGGCGCCGCCGTCGCCGGCTCCGAGGACGTGACTTTCGGCCAGGCCACCGAGGCGGGTCTGCTGTACCTGCCGGCGCTCGCGGTGTTCGTCGGGCTGGCCGCGGCGCTGTTCGCGTGGGCGCCCAAGGCCACCTCCCTGGTGTGGCTGCTGCTCGAGTACACGATCCTGGTGGCGCTGTTCGCCGACCTGTTCGGGCTGCCCGACTGGGCCCGCCGGATCTCGCCGTTCTTCTGGGTGCCCGACCCGCTCTCCGGCGACGTCGACTGGGCGCACGTCGGCGGGCTGGCAGCCGTGGCGGCGGTGCTGTTCGTGCTCGCCTTCCTCGGCTTCCGGCGGCGGGACGTCGCGACGAGATGAACGACGACGTGACCGGCCCAGGCGCACGCACCTCCGGCTACCCGAAGGGCGTCGCCGTGAACGCCGTCGCCTTCTGCGCGATGAGGTCCGGCTCGTCCTGGAACACGGAGTGACCGGCATCCAGCTGGACGAGCCGGGCTCCGGCCTCGGCGGCGAACTGCGTGCTCGCCGGGACCCAGAAGTCGCCGATCTCCGTGCCGTCGGAGACGAACAGGAGCATCGGGACGTCCGGGATCGTGCCCGTCTGCACGGTGGCCGCGTTGTCGAGCAGCGCCAGCCCTTCGTCGTACTGGGAGTCGTTCAGGAAGTTGCGCTGGGTCAGCATCTCCTGCTGCGCACGCTCGTCGTCGGTCAGGCCGGTGGCGGGATCGTCGCCGCCCATGACCCGGGACACGCCGAAGAACGTGAGGCTGCGCCCGAGGTCCATCGTCCGCTTCTCGCCCTCGAAGTCGAGCGAGTCGTAGGAGTGCGGCACCGCCATGTCGAGGCCGACGATGGCGGCGACCTCGTCCGGGTACGTCTGGGCCCAGTACAGGGCCTCCAGCCCGCCCATCGAGTGCGGGGCCAGGACGTACGGGGGCGTCTCTCCCGCGAGCCGTAACGCTTCCCGGTCGTCCTCGAGCACCGAGGCGACGTCACGCTCGGTGTCGACGATGTCGGAGTACCCGTAGCCGAACCGCTCGACGACCGCCGTGCGGACGTCGTCGTCGAGCCGGTCCGTGAGGGGCTTGAACGAGTAGATCGGCGCGGCCGTGCCCGCCCCGGCGATGAGGACGACCGTCGGCTCGTCGTTCTTCGGACCTTCGACGCGCAGGGACATCTGGTGGCCGTCGACCGTCACCAGCTGCCCCGCGGGCGTCAGCTTCCGGGCCTCCTCGCCGAGCGCGACGTGGTGGTAGGCGGTGAAGCCGCCGACGGCGACGAGCGCGGTGGTGAGCAGTCCCGCGGATATCGTGCCGACAAGTCTCAGGGGTCTCATGGAGATCCAGTCACTGGGTGCGCGGAGCCGTCGGAGCCGGAGCCGCAGGCATGCCTCCAGCCTTCGCTCCGCACCCTCGCCGCGACACGGTGCGCGCCCCCGGGGACGGAGCGAGGAAACCCACGGCTGGTCAGTGGGAAAGCCACCGGGTACGCCTGGTCGTTTGTCCGGGCGGGGCGCGGCTGATGGAGGTCGTCGTGGCGCTGGCGCTGCTGAGCGCGTTCTGCAGAGCCGTGACCTGGGATGACGCCTCGCGTCCGGCCGGAGTTCACCCTTGCGGGCCGGGGTCAACGTCGCTACGGTGAGGCGCACATTCCGGCACAAAGAGCAATGGAGCTGCTGATGCACGCAATGCGGAGAATCCTCCCCCCCTTCTCGCGGTAGGGCTCGTCATGGGTATCGCGGCACCGGCCCAGGCCGCCACCAAGGATTCGGGCTACATGGGCTGCAACTCCACCCAGGTGGGACGTACGACGACGTACTCGTCCGGGTTGACCACCCACCACCCGCCAGGCGTCGGCTTCGGACAGTACGACAACAAGACGACGTGGAAGACAACGACGAAGAACGGGTCAGCACGCGGTTGTGGAGACGGCTTCTGGCTCGTCGAGACCACGCGTGACCTGAACCTGTCCAAGACCTACGCGACCCCCCGAAGCGCGGTCTAGCGGTGACCGCTCGCGCGAGGCTTGGCGGGCTGATTCTCGGCGGGTCGATCGTCGTCCTCGGTGCGTGTGGTGCCCCGGGGACGACGGCCGAAAGTTCCGCCTCCGCAGAATCGTCTGTAGATGCCGTGGTGGAGGAGTCATTCTCCTCCGCGGATCTTGAGGCGGCGGAGAAGAAATTGGCAGACATGGACGCGGCGCTGGAGGGCAGGTATGTGGATGTTGTCCGGTGCGTGCAGGAGAAGGGTTGGGAGGGCGTCGTGGCCCTTCCCAACGGGATCTCCTTCGATACGCTTCCGCGTGATCAGACGGGCGCCTTCCAAGCCGACCTCGCCGAGTGCGAGGAGACCGCGGGCCCCCCGCTGAACGAGGAGCCGCTGTCGCGGGCCGAGATCGCCGTCATCTACCACCGGTGGGTCGACGCGCAGACGTGCCTCGAGGACCTGGGGTACGAGATCTCCGACCCGCCGTCGTTGAACGTCTACATCGAGGACTACCTGCACAGCGAGAACGGTCCGTGGTCGCCGTTCGTGGACCTCCCCCGTTCCGCCGACCTGACGCAGGTGAAGCAGACGTGCCCGGAGTGACGCAGGGGACGGCGGCGTGAGCCGACTACGGCTCGGGCCCGCACCGCGCGCACGCGTGGTGTGGGTCGTCGTGGCAGCCCTCGTGGTCCTGGCCGCCGGGGCCGCCCTCGGCCTCGCGCTGCGGACGGTGTTCGCCCCGCCGCCGGTGCCGGCGTCCGCCGCGGACTACGCACTCGTGGACTCGGCGCACGGCACGGTGGAGCGGTCGATCCGCCTCGACGTGACGGCCCGGCGCTCCGGCGGCGTCGACCTGGTGAACGCGGCCGACGGCGTCCTCACCGAACGGCTCCTGCCGCAGGGCGAGAAGGTCTCCACGGGCGACGCGCTGTACTCGGTCGACCTCGTGCCGGTCGTCGTCGCGTCCGGCGACGTGCCGGTCTTCCGTGACCTGTCGCGCGGCGACGAAGGCGACGACGTCCGGCAGCTGCAGGAGATGCTGGTCACGGTCGGCCTGCGCACCACCCCCGCCGAGGGCGAGTTCGGCAGTGCGACCGAGCAGCAGGTCCGCGCGTGGCAGGAGCGGGCGGGGCTCCCGGTGACGGGAGCTGTTCCGGCCGGCCAGGTGGTCTTCGTGCCCGGCCTTCCCGGCGTCGCGGACTGGGCCGCCGACGTTCCGCTCGGGACGCGCCTGTCGTCGGGGGCCGTCGTCGGGCACGTGGTCCCCGACGAGGTGACGTTCGAGATGACCCTCCCCGAGGGACAGCAGCAGCTGGTCGAACCGGGCATGACGGTCGAGATCACGGTGGATGACGCTCGGCTTGCCGGCCGGCTCGGGGAGATCAGGCCGGGGGACGACGCGACCGTCGGCGCGATGTCGGCGATCGCGCGGATCGAACCGGCGGCGGGCGCCGCGTCGGTGTGCGACGGTCGCTGCGAGGACGTCGCCGCCGGCGGCGAGCAGCTGCTGCCTGCCCAGGTGGTGGTGACGCCGCCGACCGCGGGGACGACGGTGCCGGTCGCCGCCGTCGAGGTCGGCGCGAGCGGGGCGACGCAGGTCACGCTCGCGGACGGGACCGCTGTGCCGGTCGCCGTGTCCGCCGTCGACGGTGGACAGGCGGTCGTCGACGGACTCGAACCCGGAGTGCGCGTCCGTGTCCCGGTCGGTACGCAGGACGCGGGGACCACCACCGGGACGGTCGTCCCGTGACCGAGCTGCGGCTCGCGGTCGACGACCTCTCCTTCACCTACCCGGGCGCGCGCGAGCCGGTCGTCGACGGCTGGTCGGCGTCCTTCGCCGCCGGGAGCGTCACCGCGCTGACCGGCCCGTCGGGGTGCGGCAAGTCGACCCGGCTGTTCCTGTTGGCGCTGCTCGCTCGCCCGACCGGTGGCCGGGTCCTCCTCGACGGGTACGCGGTCGAGCGGCTGTCCGCGGCGAGGCGTGCCCGGATCCGCGCACACCGCTTCGGGTTCGTCTTCCAGGACGCGGTGCTCGATCCAACCCGGACGGTCCTGGACAACGTCGTGGAGTCCGCGCTGTACCGGCACGAGGACCCGGCGCGGCACGCCCGGCGCGCGGCCGAGCTGATGGACCGCGTGGGCGTGGACGTGCCGCTGCGCCGGCGCCCGGGCCAGGTCTCGGGCGGACAGGCCCAGCGCATCGCGCTGTGCCGGGCACTGCTGTCGCACCCGGACGTCGTGTTCGCCGACGAGCCCACCGGCAACCTCGACCGCGCGACGGCCGACGTCGTCCTGACCGAGCTCCGCGAGCACGCCCGGGCGGGCGGCTGCGTCATCGTCGTCACGCACGACCCCGCCGTCGCCGCGCAGGCCGACATCCACCTCGGGCTCGGGGCGGGCCTCCCGGCAGGCACGGCGTGAGGCCCGGGGTGGCGCTCGTCCGGGCGATGCTGGTCGAGGCCCTCGCCGCCGTCCGGGCGCAGCGCGTGGTCTCGCTGCTCACGGTCCTCGTGGTGCTCGGCGGGACGACGACGGTGCTCGTCACCGCCGGGCGCGCGGAGGGGGCGCAGACCGCGGTGCTCGCCCGGATGGAACAGGTCGGTACCAGGACCGTCACGGTCCACGCCACCGGGGACGGCGCCGAGTCGATGACGGCCGACGTGGTCGGGCGGCTCGAGCGGTACGACGTCGTGGCATCGGCCACGGGGTTCGGTCCCGCAACAGACGTCCGGGCGGCGGGCAACCCCGCGGGAGCGCTCGTCGCCGTGCGGGAGGTCCACGGCGAGCTCCCGGGCGCGCCGCCGATGTCGGCGGAGCAGGTCGCCGGCGCCCGTCAGGTGTGGGCGACCCCGCTCGCCGTCGACGTCCTCGGCCTGCCCGAGCGCGGCATGCTCCGGGCCCCGTCCACCGACGCGCGGTACCTCGTCTCCCGACAGGTGGTCCTCCCGGACGCCGTCCGCTCCTGGGATCCGGTCCTGCTCGCCCCGCCGGTGTCGGGCGCCGAGGACGGCTCCGCACCGATCAGCACCCTCGTCGTCGTCGCCGGCCGGGCCGCCGACGTCGTGGGGGTCCGTGACCTGGTGCGCGGCGAGCTGCGGCACATCCCACCGGAGGATCTCATGGTGGAGACGTCACAGGACCTCGCCACCGCCTACGCGCTGGTGGACGGCGAGCTGACGCAGCAGAGCCGTGCCGTCGTCCTCGGCGCCCTGGGAGCCGCGGTCGGCGCCGTCACCGTGGTGGTCTGGGGCGCGGCCCTGATCCGGCGCCGGGACTTCGGCCGCCGACGGGCGCTCGGCGCCACCCGGCGGATGATCGTCACGCTCGTCGTGGGGCAGGTCGCCCTGCTGTCGGTGGCCGGGGGCTGCGTCGGGGCAGTGGCCGGAGCTGCCTGGCTGTGGTGGGCAGGGCATCCGCTCCCCGACGCGTCGTACATGGTCGCCGTCGCCGTCGTCATGGCGGCGACGACCGCGACGATGAGCGCCCTACCCGCGTGGTGGGCCGCGTGTCGTGACCCCTTGACCGAGCTCCGCGTCCCGTAGGGCCCGGGTTCCTCCGGCGCGGCCGTGCCGGGTTCCCGTGGTCGGCTGTGACTACCACCGACCAGCAGGGGACGCCGGCGCCGTCGTCCGACGCACACCTCGCCCACGGGCCGCGGCCGCGGCACCTGACCATGATGGGCCTGGGCTCCGCCATCGGGGCCGGGCTCTTCCTCGGCTCCGGCCAGGCGATCGGCACCGCTGGGCCCGCCGTGCTCATCAGTGATGCGATCGCGGGCGCGACCGTCGTGCTCGTCATGCGCATGCTCGCGGAGATGGCCTCGGCCATGCCCGCCTCGGGCTCGTTCTCCGTGTACGCCGAGGCCGCGATGGGCCGCTGGGCCGGGTTCCTGCTCGGCTGATGCTGTCCGACCCGGCGGCCCGCGCCCAGCTCACCGCGACGGCCGGTCTGGTCGTGGTCATCCTCGCCGTCTACGCCCTGACGCGCGGCGTACGGCGCGCTCGCGACTGACGCCCGGCGAGGGGAGCGGGGTCAGTCCGGCTTCGCGGGCCGCACGGTCGGGACGTCGCCGACGATCGGGATCGGCCGGCGGTGGAACGGGAAGCCGTACCGGGTCAGGAGGCCGGCGAGCGTCGTGACGCGGTTACGGGGCCCGACGAGCGACATGATGTGCACGAAGAGCCACACCAACCAGGCGCGCCCCGCCGTGAGCCGCAGCGCCTTGGAGGTGCCCGGCAGGGTCAGCTCGGCGACGGCTGCACGACGCCCGACCACCGCCATCGTGCCCTTGTCGTGGTAGCGCACCTGCGTCGTCGGGCGACCCGCGAGCAGCGCAAGGATGTTCCGCGCGGCGTGCTGACCACCCTGGATCGCGGGCTGCGCGAGCTGGGGCAGCCACTCGGGCGGCTCCGCGATGTCGCCGACGGCGAAGACGCCCGGCCGTCCCTCGACCTGGAGGTCGGCGGCGACGGCGATGCGACCGCCGTCGCGGCGTGGCAGGTCCCAGTCGTCCACCTCCGGGTGGGGCGCGACGCCCGCCGACCAGACCGTCAGGTCGGAGCGGATGCGCGTGCCGTCGGTGAGGACGACCGCGTCGGGCTGCACCTCGGCCACGCCGGCGCCCAGGTGCAGCCGGACGCCGCGATGCTCCAGCTCCTTCGCCGCGTACTCGCGCAGGCTCGGGTGGAACGACTTGAGCACCTCGGTGCCGCGCTGCACGACCGTCACCTCGAAGGCGTCGCCGCGGATCTCCGGGTAGGCGGGGGCGAGCCCGGCGGTGCGCAGCTCGGCCAGTGCACCGGCGACCTCGACGCCGGTGGCGCCGCCGCCCACCACGACGACGCGCAGCCCGTCGTCCGACCCGGGGGTGAACGCCGACCGCTCGAGCCGGATGAACAGCTGGTCGCGGATCCGCAGGGCCTGGGAGCGGGAGTACATCCCGACCGCGTTCTCCTTGGCGCCCGGCGTCCCGAAGAAGTTCACGGTCACGCCGTTGGCGAGCACCAGGTAGTCGAACGGGACCGTCTCGTCGTTGGCGAGGCGGATCCGGCGCGCGTCGTGGTCGATGCCCACCAGGTGCTCGTGCAGCACCCGCACGTTCTTCTGCTTCAGGCGCAGTCCGCGCAGCCAGTAGGTGACGTCGCCCGGGCTGAGCCCGCCGGTCGCTACCTGGTAGAGCAGGGGCTGGAACGTGTTGTAGACGCGGCGGTCGATCAGCGTGACGCGGACGGGAGCGCCGGCGAGGGCCTTCACGGCGGCGAGCCCGCCGAACCCTCCACCGACGACGACGACGTGGGGTAGGTCGGTGCGTTCGCTCACGGGACCACCGTAGGCGAACGGCGGCGGTGTGCCCTGCTGTCGTCGACCGAGCCGGGCCTGAGACGATGGTCCCGTGCCCGAGCTCCTCGCCGTCTGCCGCGTGTTCGCCCTCCTGCCCGATGCGGGCACGGTCGGCGTCACCGCCATCGACAAGCGCCCCGTCGACGGCCGGGTGAAGGCCCGCCCGTACGGGCTGTACGCCGACGTGCAGGCCGACCGCGCCGACCACGGCGGCCTCGACCAGGCGGTCTACGCCTACTCCCAGGAGGACGCCGAGGCCTGGGGGGCGGACCTCGGGTACGAGGTGACGCCGGGACTGTTCGGCGAGAACCTGCGCACGCGCGGGCTCGAGGTGAGCCGCGCCGTCGTCGGCGAGCAGTGGCGCGTGGGCTCGTCCCTCCTCGAGGTGACGCAGCCCCGCACGCCGTGCCAGACGTTCGCCCGCCGCCTCGGCTCGCCGCCGCGCTGGGTGCGCCGGTTCACCCAGGCGAACCGGACCGGCGCCTACCTACGCGTGGTCGAGAACGGCGACCTGGGCTCCGGCGACGCCGTGGAGGTCGTGCACCGGCCCGCCCACGGAGTCACCCTCACGGACTGGTTCGGGGCGTTCAACCGGCTC
The DNA here is from genome assembly GCF_059445465.1 of Isoptericola sp. Y541. Lineage (NCBI taxonomy): Bacteria > Bacillati > Actinomycetota > Actinomycetes > Micrococcales > Promicromonosporaceae > Isoptericola > Isoptericola sp. Y541. The sequence continues at coordinate 226,366 of NZ_JCAIUJ010000005.1, forward strand.
GACGGCGCGCCCGAGCTCGCCGACGTCGCGAAGGCGCTGCTGGTCGCCCACGACGTCGGCGAGCTGCGGCTCAGCGACGAGATGCGGGAGCGGGCCGAGAAGGCGCTGGTGCGCTGACCCCGGCGGCGCCGGGCTCGTCCGGGTCGGCCTTCCCGGTGCCGACGCCGTACCGGCGCCCGGCGTAGCCCCAGACGGCGAGTGCGAGCGCCGGCCCCCAGAACCACGCGGGGAAGTACAGCGCCGCGGTGCCGCCCATCATGAGGAGCATCGGGACCGCCGCGCCGCAGAGCATGACGGCGACGATCCCGCCGGGGACGATCGCGGCCGCCGGCGGCACAGGCCACCCCGCCCGCCGCCCGAACCACCGGGGGAGCCGTTCGCCCCACGGCAGGATCAGGCCGAGCGTGAGGACGATGCCGAGCCAGGCTCCCGACGAGAGCGACAGGCCCTGGATCCGCACGGCGAGGGTGAGCTCCTCCCCGGGGCCCGCGAGCTGCGGCCATGGGGTCAGCCAGGTGAGCCGGGCGAGCGCGTACGGCAGCGGGCCGAGTGCCGCGACGATGGTGAAGAGTCGGCGGTGGCGCGTCACCCAGGCGGTGGCTCGCTGCAGCGAACCACGCCGCCAGGCGCCGACGAGGACGAGCCCGGCCCAGGCGGACGCCGTCGCGAGCGGGAGGAGCACTGCGACGGGACTCCACCGCTCGCGCGCGAACCCGGTCGTGATGCCGCCGAGCCAGGTGGCGAACGCGTCGCGCGCGACGACGACCCCCACTACGGCGGCCACCGCCGCGAGCAGCAGCGGGAGCCGCCACGCGGGATGCGTCCGGAAGATCTGCGTCCCCGCCCACACCGCAAGGACCGGCACGGCGAGGGCGACGAGGTAGCCGGCGACGCTGAGCGTCCCGGAGCCCTGGGCGAAAAACCCGAACGCGGCGACCTGGACGAGGGCGACCGGCGTGACCGCCCGCCAGGGCTGCCGCCCGGTGGCCAGCAGGACCGCGGCCGTCGCGGTGCCGAACAGAGCCACCGCGAGCAGCAGCCAGGTGAGCGGCAGGCCGGGCAGGAGGGAGTGTCCGAGGGTGTTGTCCGCCTCGCGGAACGGGTCGACGTCGGGCCGCGCGGCGAAGAACCCGAGCAGCGCGGCCATCGCGGCCGATGTGCCGAGCGAGGCGGCGCCGAGCGACCTGCCCGGTGGCCGAGAACCTCGATTCCCCGGGGCGGGCACGGGGGTCGGGACCTCGCGTGCGGGGCCGTCGTGGGGGATGAACCTGGTGGTCATCGTGGTGCCTCCTCGGTGGGTTGGCTCCACGTTCCCGCCGCGGCCGGCGCCCCGGCCTCCCCCCGGCGGGGGAACCGCATCCTCCGGGTGCGTGAACGGGGCGGTGCGGCTCAGGGGCAAGGGGCGGTCGCGTCGCGCGCCCACGGTCGCCGCGGGGACCGTTGACCGGCCCGACCGGCGCCCACTATGTTCACTCTCAGCACACTCGTTCGGAGAACGGACCAATGACGGTCCGTCGATCCGGTCGGACCATTCAAAGGAGAACACCGTGCCAAGGAAGAGCGTGGGTCCGAAGTCGATCGCCGGTCCGATGTCGATCGCTGGGCCGATGAGGAGCGCTGTGCGCCGCGTCGTCCCCGCCGCGGTCGCCGCGGCGTCCGCCTTCGCCCTCGCCGCGTGCGGCGGTTCGTCGGGGGATCCCGACCCCACCGCGTCGGGCGACGGCGAGCTCACGCCCGTCACCGTGGGCGTCATCCCCATCGTGGACGTCGCGCCCATCTACCTGGGCGTCGAGCAGGGGTTCTTCGAGGACGAGGGCCTCGACATCACGCTCGAGCTGGCGCAGGGCGGCGCCGCGATCGTGCCCGCCGTTCAGAGCGGCGAGTACCAGTTCGGGTTCAGCAACGTCACGTCCCTCCTGCTCGCCTCGCAGCAGGGCCTGCCCCTGAAGATCGTCGCCCCCGGGAACCTCACGACCGGCGAGCCGGGCAAGGACTTCGCCGCCGTCGTCGCGCTGCCGGACTCCGGGATCGAGACGGCCGCGGACCTCGCGGGCAAGACGGTCGCCGTCAACACGCTCAACAACATCGGCGACACCACGGTGCGCAAGGTGGTGGACGACGCGGGCGGCGACCCGACCGCCGTCGAGTTCGTCGAGATGGGCTTCCCCGACATGCCCGCCGCGGTGGAGAGCGGCCAGGTCGACGCGGCGTGGATCCTCGAGCCGCACCTCACCCGCGCGCTGCAGTCCGGGGCCGAGCCCGTGGTGTGGAACTTCGCGGAGACCGACCCGAACCTGCTCATCGCCGCCTACTTCACCTCCGACCAGCAGATCGCCGACGACCCGGAGACTGTGGACGCGTTCACCGCCGCGCTGGAGAAGTCGCTGACGTTCGCCGAGGAGAACCCGGACGAGACGCGCGCCGTGCTCGACTCGTACACCGAGATCGAACCGGCGGTGAAGGACGCCATGGTGATGCCCCGCTTCACCGCCGAGCTCGACGAGGCGCAGGTGCAGCTGCTCGCCGACCTGGGCCTCGAGTACGGCATGTTCGACGAGCCGGTCGACGTCTCGGCGCTGATGCCATGACGGCGGCCGCGCCGCGCCTGACCGGCCACCGTCCGGCGAGTCTTCGACCGGCGCTGCTCGGCATGGCGGGTGTCGTCGCGCTCCTCGTGCTGGTGCAGCTGCTGCCGGCCACGGGCCTGGTGAACCCGGACTTCCTGCCGACGACGACGATGATCCTCGCCGCGCTGGTGGAGCGCGTGCAGACGCCGGAGTTCTGGGTGGCCCTGGGCGACACGCTGGTCACGTGGATCACCGGCCTCGCGATCAGCGTCGTCGCGGGCGTCGTGCTCGGCGTGGTCATCGGTATGGTCCCGTTCCTGCGCGCGGTCACCGCGTCGACGATCGAGTTCCTGCGGCCGGTGCCGTCCGTGGCGCTCATCCCGATCGCGGTGCTGCTGTGGGGCACGGGCATGCAGGCCACGCTGCTGCTGGTGGTGTACGCGTCGTTCTGGCAGGTGCTGGTGCAGGTGCTCGCGGGCGTGCAGGACGTGGACCCGGTCGCGAGCGACACCGCCCGGTCGTACCGGTTCTCGGTGCTCGCCCGGGTGCGCACCCTCGTGTGGCCGACGGCGCTGCCGTACGTGATGACGGGACTGCGGCTGGGTGCCGCGGTGGCGCTCATCCTCACCGTCACCGGCGAGATGCTCATCGGCACGCCCGGCATCGGCAAGCTGCTCGCCGTCGCCCGCGAGTCCGGGGCCGTGCCGTCCATGTACGCGCTGGTCGTGGTGACGGGCCTGCTGGGCGTGGCGGTCAACCTGCTGGCCCGCGCGCTGGAGCACCGGGCCCTGTTCTGGCACCCGTCGGTGCGTGGGGAGGTCATGGCATGAGCGCGAGGAGCCCCCGCGGAGGTACGCCGAGGCACGAGGTGTGCCGGAGCGAGGCACCGCAGCGATCGTGCGAGAGGGGGATCGCATGAGTACGGTCACGAGCGCCCTCCGCTCGCTGCTGCTGGCGGTGGGTCTGCCGCTGGTGCTGCTCGCCCTGTGGTGGGCGGTGACGGCGAACAGCGTCTCGCCCTACAACCCGCCGCTGTCGGAGATCTTCGCGACGATCGGGCCCACGTGGTTCTCCGGGGACACGTTCGCGGACACCCGCTTCGTGCAGGACATCCTGCCGAGCCTCGGCCGCCTCCTCGCCGGGTACGCCGTCGCCCTGGTGGTCGGGGTGACGCTGGGGCTGCTCATCGGCGCGATTCGGCCGCTGCGCGAGCTCGCAGAGCCGGTGCTGGAGTTCTTCCGGGCCATCCCGCCGCCCGTCATGGTGCCCGTGCTCATGCTCTTCCTCGGGGTGGGCACGTCGATGCGGGTGTTCGTCATCGCGACCGGTGCGCTGTGGCCCATCCTCCTCAACACGGTCGAGGGGGTGCGCGGGCTCGACCCGGTGCTCAAGGACACCGCGCGCGCCTTCCGCTTCGGGCGGTGGGGTCGCATTCGCCGGCTCATGCTGCCGGGCGCCAGCCCGCAGATCGTCACCGGTGCCCGACAGGCGCTGTCGATCGCGATCATCCTCATGGTGATCAGCGAGATGTTCGCCGCGCGCGACGGCCTCGGCTTCTCCGTGGTCCAGTTCCAGCGCAGCTTCGCCATCCCCGAGATGTGGAGCGGCGTCATCATGCTCGGCCTGCTCGGGGTGCTCCTGTCCTTCGTCTTCCGGATCGCGACCGCCGCGGTCCTCGCCTGGTACCACGGGTACCTGCGGTCCCAACGTGGAGGTGCCTAGATGACCACCCCGTCCACCCCGTCCACCTCGTCCACCCCGTCCACCCCGTCCAGCTCGATGCTCGACGTCCGCGGCCTGAACAAGGTCTATGCCGGGCGCGGCGAGCCCGTCGAGGCGATCGCCGAACTGTCGTTCCAGGTCGACGACGGCGAGTTCGTGTGCGTGGTGGGACCGTCCGGGGCGGGCAAGACGACGCTGCTGCGCTGCCTCGCCGGGCTGATGCCGGCGACGTCGGGCGAGGTCGAGCTCGCCGGGTCGCCCGTCACCGGGCCGCCGACCGGGATGGCGGTGGTGCTGCAGGAGTACGGGCGCTCGCTGTTCCCGTGGATGACGGTGGCGCAGAACGTCGAGCTGCCGCTCAAGGAGAAGGGCGTGGCCCGCGCGGAGCGGGCGCGGCTGGTCGCCGAGGCGCTGGAGGCGGTGGGCCTCGCGGACGTGGGCCGCTCCTACCCGTGGCAGCTCTCGGGCGGCATGCAGCAGCGGGTGGCGATCGCCCGGGCCGCGGCGTACGAGCCGCAGGTGCTGCTCATGGACGAGCCGTTCGCCGCCGTCGACGCCCAGACACGCTTCGAGCTCGAGGACCTGGTGCGGGCCCTGTGGAAGCGGCTGGGGGTGACGGTCGTCTTCGTCACGCACGACATCGACGAGGCCATCTACCTCGGCGAGCGCGTACTCGTGCTCTCCGCGCGCCCGACCGTGATCCTCGAGGACGTTCGGGTGGGCCTCGGCCCCGAGCGCGACCAGCTCGAGACCCGCGGGGCCCCGGAGTTCGCGCGGCTGCGCACCCACGTCTACGAGCTGGTGCAGCAGGCGAAGCAGGGCGTGCGCTCCCTGGCGGACGCGAGGCTGACCCATGCCGGCTGAGGCCGTGGACGAGAGCGTGGACGAGAGCGTGGACGAGGCTGCCGGCGAGAACCCGGCCCGGTCCGGCGAGTTCGTGCAGTCCCTCGACCGCGGGCTGGCGGTGATCCGCGCGTTCGGCGCGGAGCGGCCGGCCCTCACGCTGAGCGACGTCGCCCGCGTCACCGGGCTGAGCCGGGCGTCGGCGCGGCGGTTCCTGCACACGCTCGTCGAGCTCGGGTACGTGCGCTCGAACGGACGGGAGTTCACGCTGCGGCCCGCCGTCCTCGACCTCGGCTACGCCTACCTGTCCAGCCTCACGCTGCCCGAGGTCGCTGCGCCGCACCTGGAGCAGCTGTCGCAGGAGGTCGGCGAGTCGTCGTCGGTCGCGGTGCTCGACGGCACGGACATCGTCTACGTGGCGCGCGTCGCGACGCACCGGATCATGTCGGCCGCCATCCGGGTGGGCACCCGCTTCCCGGCGTTCGCGACGTCGATGGGCCGCGCGATCCTCGCGCACGTGCCGGACGACGAGCGGGAGTCGTTCCTCGCCGCCGCGGAGCTGCCCGCGCTCACCGCCCGCACCGTGACCAGCGCCGCGGCCCTGCGCACGGAGCTGGCCCGGGTACGCGACCAGGGGTGGGCCATCGTGGACCAGGAGCTGGAGGACGGGCTGCGGTCGGTCGCGGCCCCGCTGCACGACGCGAGCGGGAACGTCGTGGCCGCCGTCAACGCCTCCGCCCCGGTGCGGCGCGGCGACGTGGCCGAGATCCGCGACGACATCGTGCCGCCGCTGCTGGCGGCGGCGAAGCGGATCGAGGACGACCTGATGAGGCTCCGGTGACACAGGACGCGTACGTGTACGACGCCGTGCGGACGCCGTTCGCCCGGTACGGCGGGGCGCTCGCGGGCGCGCGCCCCGACGACCTCGCCGGGTTCGTCGTCGGCGAGCAGGTACGCCGCGCCCCGGGCCTCGACCCGGCGGCGATCGACGACGTGATCCTCGGCAACGCGAACGGCGCGGGGGAGGAGAACCGCGACGTCGCGCGCATGGCCGTGCTGCTGGCCGGGCTACCGCTGAGCGTGCCGGGCGCCACGGTGAACCGGCTGTGCGGGTCGTCCTTGGAGGCGGCGGTGCAGGCCGCGCGGGCCGTGGAGACCGGCGACGCAGACGTCGTGGTGGCGGGTGGCGTCGAGTCGATGTCCCGCGCGCCGTGGGTGCTGCCCAAGCCCGCGCGGGCGTTCCCCGCCGGGGACGCCGCACTCGTGTCCACCACGCTGGGCTGGCGGCTCGTGAACCCGCGCATGGAGCCCGACTGGACGGTTTCCCTGGGGGAGGCCACCGAGCGGCTGCGCGAGAAGCACGGCATCTCCCGCGAGCGGCAGGACGCGTTCGCGCTGCGCAGCCAGGTTCTCGCCGCCCGCGCCTGGGAGGCCGGGCGCTACGACGACCTGGTGGCCCAGTACCCCGGGACGGACCTGCGCCGCGACGAAGCGATCCGCCCGGACACGTCCCTCGAGAAGCTGGCGGCGCTCGCCCCGTCGTTCCGTGGTTCTGCCGACGACACGGCGGACGGCACGGTGACTGCCGGCAACGCGTCCCCGCTGTCGGACGGCGCGTCGGCGGCGCTCATCGGGTCTGAGCGAGCCGCGGCGCTCACGGGCCTCGAGCCGCTCGCGCGCATCGCCGGCCGGGCGACCGTCGCCGGGGAGCCGCAGTACTTCGGGTTCGCGCCCGTCGAGGCCGTGAACCGCGCGCTGGAGCGCTCCGGGATCACCTGGGACGACGTGGGCGCCGTCGAGCTCAACGAAGCGTTCGCCGCGCAGGCGCTCGCGTGCGCCGACGCGTGGGGCATCGACGTGGAGCTCGACGACGACGGCGTGGGGATCCTCAACGCGGGGATTCTTAATGCGTGGGGCGGCGCGGTCGCCCTCGGGCACCCGCTGGGTGCGTCCGGCACACGCGTGCTCGGCACGCTGGCGCGGCGGCTGCAGGCGTCGGGCGCGCGGTGGGGTGTCGCGGCGCTGTGCATCGGCGTCGGCCAGGGCACCGCCGTCGTGCTGGAGAACGTGGCCCCGGCCGCGGGCCACGACCGGGGGGAGAGTGCATGACGCGCGTCGCGGTGACCGCGCTCGAGGCGCTGGGAGACGTGCCGGACGGCGCGACCGTGATGATCGGCGGGTTCGGCCCCGCCGGGCAGCCGGTCGAGCTCATCGAGGCGCTGCTCGCCTCGGACGCCGCAGACCTCGTCGTGGTGTCGAACAACGCCGGCAACGGCGACGACGCGCTCGCCCGGCTGGTGCGCGACGGCCGGGTGCGCCGGATCGTGTGCTCGTTCCCGCGTCAGGTGGACTCGTGGCACTTCGACGCCGCGTACCGGTCCGGGCGCATCGAGCTGGAGCTGGTGCCGCAGGGCAACCTCGCCGAGCGGATCCGGGCGGCCGGCGCGGGCATCGGCGCGTTCTTCACGCCCACCGGCTACGGCACGCCGCTCGCCGAGGGCAAGGAGACGCGGGTGCTTGACGGCTCCCCGATGGTGCTGGAGACACCGATCCGCGCCGACGTCGCGCTGGTCAAGGCGCACCGCGCGGACACGGTCGGCAACCTCGTCTACCGTCGCACGGCGCGCAACTTCGGCCCGGTGATGGCCACCGCGGCCGCGCGGACCGTCGCCCAGGTGCGCGACGTCGTGCCCGCGGGCGCGCTCGACCCGGAGGTGGTCGTGACGCCCGGCATCTACGTGGAGGCCGTCGTCGCCCTCAGGAGCGAGACCGCGATCGCGGGGGTGTCGGCATGATGGCCTCGCCTGCCACCGGCGCGCTCACCCGTGAGCAGATCGCGGCGCGCGTCGCCGCCGACATCGCGCCCGGCTCGTACGTGAACCTCGGCATCGGGCTGCCGACGCTCGTCGCCGAGCACCTGCCGGCCGGCTCGGGCATCACGCTGCACACCGAGAACGGCATGCTCGGCATGGGCCCGGCCCCCGCCCCCGAGGACGTGGACCCCGAGCTCATCAACGCGGGCAAGGTGCCGGTCACGGAGCTGAACGGGGCGTCATATTTTCACCAGGCCGACTCGTTCGCGATGATGCGCGGCGGCCACATCGACGTCTGCGTGCTCGGTGCGTTCCAGGTGTCCGTGCGCGGCGACCTCGCCAACTGGTCCACCGGTGCGCCCGACGCCGTCCCCGCCGTCGGCGGCGCAATGGATCTCGCCGTCGGCGCCCGGCGCACGGTCGTGATGATGACCCTGCTGACCAAGAACGCCGCGCCCAAGCTGGTCGAGGAGTGCACGCTGCCGCTCACGGGCGTCGGCTGCGTCTCGCGGGTCTACGCGGACCGCGCGGTGCTCGACGTCGGCCCCGACGGTGCGACGGTCGTGGAGCGCTTCGGCATCGGGCACACGGAGCTCGAGGACCTGCTCGGACTGACCCTGGGGGGCGAGGCATGACCAGTCAGGTGGAGGTCGAGCGCACCCCCGTCGCGATCGTGGGCGGCGGCCCGGCGGGGCTGCTGCTGTCGCACCTGCTGCACACGTCGGGCATCGAGCACGTCGTCCTCGAGTCGCGCACCCGCGACGAGATCTACCGGACCACCCGCGCGGGCATCCTCGAGGCGAGCTCGGTGTCCACGCTGGTCGACGCCGGCCTGGACCGGGTGCTGCGCGAGGGCGACCGGCACGACGGCATCGCGCTGCGGTTCGACGGCGAGAGCCACCGCATCGACCTGCACGGCCTCACCGGCAGCGCCGTCTGGCTGTACCCGCAGACGGAGGTGTTCACCGACCTCGCCGACCGCCGCGCGGCCGACGGCGGCGACGTGCGCTGGCAGGCCACGGTCACCGAGGTGCTCGACATCCATACCGACACCCCCGGGGTGCGGTGGACCGACGCCGAGGGCCGCGAGCACGAGCTGCGGTGCGACGTGCTCGTCGGCGCCGACGGCTCGCACTCGGCCTGCCGCCACTCCCTGCCCGAGGACGTGCGCCGGCACTACGTGCACGAGTACCCGTATGCCTGGTTCGGCGTCATCGTCGAGGCGCCGCGCAGCGCCCCCGAGCTGGTGTACACGGCGTCGGAGCACGGGTTCGCGCTCATCAGCCAGCGCACCGAGACCCATCAGCGCCTGTACTTCCAGTGCGACCCGGACGAGGACCCCGCCGGGTGGGGCGACGACCGCATCTGGGCCGAGCTGCAGCGCCGGGTCGCCGGCCCGGACGGCTTCCGCCTCGCCGAGGGTCCCGTCCAGGAGCGCTCGGTGCTGCGGTTCCGGTCGTCCGTCGTCGAGCCGGTGCGGCACGGCCGCCTGCTGCTCGCCGGCGACGCCGCGCACACCGTGCCGCCCACCGGCGCCAAGGGGCTCAACCTCGCGCTCGCCGACGTCGTCGTGCTGCACGACGTACTCAGCCGGTGGCTGTCCCGCTCGGGCGGCGCGGCGAGGGACGACGCCCTGCTCGACGAGTACGGCCGCCGCGTGTCCGAGCGCGTCTGGCGGGCACAGCACTTCTCCGCGTGGATGAGCCGGATGCTGCACACGCACCCCGGCGAGTCCGGCTTCGAGCACCGGCGCCGGCTCGCCGAGCTGCGCACGCTCGTCGCGTCGGACGCCGGGCGACGCCTCCTCGCCGAGGGGTACACCGGCTGGGGACAGATCATGACCGAAGGAGCGATGTGAGCGAGAGCCAGACCGACCTGTCCACCGAGATCCGCGCGAGCCACCAGGAGTATCGGGACGCCCGCGCCGAGCCCCGTACAGCCGAGCCCCGTGCTGACGGCGCGCCCGAGGAGACCGGGCCGCGTCGCGACTTCGCGCCGTACCGCAGCTCGCTGCTGCGGCACCCCACCAAGGACCTGCGGCACGCCGACCCGGAGACGATCGAGCTGCTCTCGCCCGTCTTCGGCGAGCGCGACATCGGCCCCCTCGAGGCCGACCTCACCGCGGCGCACAGCGGCGAGCCGATCGGCGAGCGCATGGTCGTCGCGGGCCGCGTGCTCGACGGCGCGGGCAGGCCCGTGCGCCGCCAGCTCGTCGAGATCTGGCAGGCCAACGCGGGCGGGCGCTACATCCACAAACGCGACCAGCACCCCGCTCCGATCGACCCGAACTTCACGGGCGTGGGCCGCGCCCTCACCGACGACGACGGCTGGTACCGGTTCACCACCATCAAACCGGGCCCGTACCCGTGGAAGAACCACGTGAACGCCTGGCGGCCCGCGCACATCCACTTCTCCCTGTTCGGCACGGACTTCACGCAGCGCACCGTGACGCAGATGTACTTCCCGGGCGACCCGCTGTTCGCCCTCGACCCCATCTACCAGTCGATCCGCGACCCGCAGGCCCGCGATCGGCTCGTCGCCGTCTACGACCACGCGCTCACGTCGCACGAGTGGTCCACCGGCTATCGGTGGGACATCGTGCTGTCCGGGGCGGGGCGCACCTGGACCGAGCCAGGGGACGATGACGACGAGGCCGGAGGACGACCATGAGTGACGAGACGCGATCCGGCCGCGCGCGGAGCACGACGGGCATGCCGCAGCTGCGCCCGACCCCCGGCCAGACCGTGGGCCCGTTCTTCGGCTTCGCGCTGCCGTACGAGCACGGCCACGAGCTGGTCGAGCCCGGCACTCCCGGCGCGGTGCGGCTGCACGGGCGGGTGCTCGACGGCGCAGGTCGACCCGTGCCCGACGCCATGCTGGAGATCTGGCACGCCGACCCGAGCGGTGCCGTCGTGCGGCGCAGCGGCTCCGTGCTGCGCGACGGCACGTTCACCGGCTGGGGCCGCGCCGCCACCGACCGCGAGGGCGGGTACTGGTTCCGCACGCTCGAGCCCGGCCCGACCGCGCCCGACAACGCCGCCGTCATCGCCATGGCCGTCTTCGCCCGCGGCCTCACCGACCGGCTGTTCACGCGGATCTACCTGCCCCGCGACTCCCCGGAAGCCGCCGCGTCGCTCGCGGCCGACCCGTTCCTCGCCGGGCTGGAGCCGGACCGTCGTGCGACGCTCGTCGCGACGCGCGAGCCCGACGGCTCGTTGCGGCACGACATCCGGCTGCAGGGGGAGGGGGAGACGGTGTTCCTCGACATCTCTTCCGACACCAGCTCCCGCCGGGGCACGGGTCACGACGTGCCCGAGCCCGTGCCCGACCACGTGCACGGCGTCGTCCGCGGCGTCGCGCCCGGCCCGCCGTCGGACCCGCTCGACCTGCGTGACCCGAGCGGCGCGGCGCTGAACGGGGTGCCTTCCGCTCCGCCGGTCGAGCCTGTCGAAACCAGGTCTCGACAGGCTCAGGATCCACGTGTCGGGACCCCCCGTGCCTGACGTCGGCCTGCTCACCCCGGGCGCGGACCTCGGCCGGGGGTCGCCAGCCGCCGTCACCGACGACGTCGCGGTGCTGCGGGCGATGCTCGCCGCCGAGGCGGCGTGGGTGCGAGCCCAGGTGCGCTGCGGTGTCGTCCCGGCTGCGGTGGGGTCCGTCGTCGACCGGGCGGTCGTCGCGCTGGCCGCCGACGACGCCGCCGCGCTCGCGCTGGCGACCGACGTCGCGCGGGACGCGGCCGCGGGCGGCAACCCCGTCATCCCGCTGCTCGCCCGGCTGCGCGCCGCCGTCGAGGCCGGGTGCGGCGCGGCCGTGCAGGGCGGGACGCCGGTGGCGCAGGTCGTCGGGGCGGTGCACGCCGGGCTCACGTCGCAGGACGTGCTCGACACCGCGCTCGTCGTCGTGCTGCGCGACGCCGCGCGCGCCACCGACGCGGGGCTCGGGCGTGCCGTCGACGCGGCGGCGGGGCTCGCGCGTCGGTACCGCGACGTCCCGGCCCTGGCCCGGACGCTCACCCAGCCCGCCGTGCCCACGACGCTCGGCGCCCGCGGTGCCGGCTGGCTGCAGGCCGTGGCAGAGGCCCGCGAGCGGCTCGCCGCCGCCGCCCGCGCGCTGCCGCTCGCATACGGCGGCGCGGCGGGAACACTTGCGGGCACCGTGGCGCTCGTCGAGCCTGCGTCGTCGGTCGAGCCTGTGTCGCCGGTCGAGCCTGTCGAGACCACGTCGCAGCTCGAGCCGGTTTCGTCGGTCGAGCCTGTCGAGACCACGCCGCCGCTCGAGCCCGCCGCGTCCCGGGCCGCCGAGCTCGTCGACGCGTGGGCCGCGGAGCTGGGCCTGCCCGTCACCGCAGGACCCTGGCACGTGACGCGTTTCCCGATGGTCCGCGTGTCCGACGCCCTCGCCGAGGTGTGCGCCGCGCTGGGGACGGTCGCGGCCGACATCCTGGTCGGCTCCCGCGCCGAGGTGGGCGAGCTGCGCGAGCCGGCCGCGCCTGGCCGGGGCACGTCGACGGCCATGGCGCACAAGCGCAACCCGGTGCTGTCAGTGCTGGTGCGCCGGTCGGCGCTCGCGGCCCCGTTGCTGGCGGCGCAGGTCGTCGGCAGTTCCGGCCAGGCCGTGGACGAGCGGCCCGACGGCGCCTGGCACGCCGAGTGGCCCGCGCTGCAGCAGCTCGCCCGGCACGCCGTGGCGGCGTCGCACGCCGCGGCCGAGCTGCTCGCGGGCCTCGAGGTGGACCTGGACGCCGTCGCTCGAAATCTGCGGGAGTACCTGCCCGGTGGCCGGGACGACGACGGTCCCGGGGACGCGGGCACGAGCGCGGGCGAGGATGGGCCCGGCTGGGACGTCGGGGCGGCGACCGCCGTCGTCGACCGGGTGCTCGCCCGGTACGGGGGCACTGCAGGTGCGGGTGGAGGCGACGAGTGACCCGGCCCGAGCTGGGCGCGGTCGCCCTCGCGCTGCGCGACGCGACCCGGCCGCTGCTGGTACTCGGCCCGTCGCTGGGTACGTCGGTGTCGGCGGTGTGGCACGACGTCGTGCCGCTGCTGGACGACCAGCTGGATCTGCTCGGGTGGGACCTGCCCGGCCACGGCACGTCGCCCGCGGTGGCGCCGGGGTCGCTCGGGGACGTGGCTCTTGGGGACGTGGCCCTTGGGGGCCTGGCGCTCGGGAACCTGACGATCGAGGACCTGGCCGCCGAGGTACTGGCGCTCGTCGACCGGGCGCAGGCCGAGCGCGGCGACCCGGGCTCGCCGTTCTGGTACGCGGGCGTCTCGGCGGGCGCGGCGGTGGGCCAGCAGCTGCTGCTCGACGCGCCCGAGCGGGTGCGCGGGGCGCTGCTGTGCTGCACCGCGGCCCGGTTTGGTGAGCCCGGGCCCTGGCACGACCGGGGGGAGCTGGTGGCAGCGGCAGGCACGCCGACGCAGGTCTCCGCCGCCGCGGGGCGCTGGTTCGCGCCGGGTTTCCTCGAGCGCGAGCCTGAGGTGGGCACGCGGCTGCTCGCGTCGCTGCAGTCCGCGGACCGGTTCGGCTACGCCGCCGTGTGCGGGGCGCTGGCCCGGTTCGACGTGCGCGACCGGCTCGCCGAGATCGGCACGCCGGTGCTCGCCGTCGCGGGTGCCGACGACCCGGCGACGCCGCCCGACGTCGTCGCGGAGGTGGCGGAGGGGGTGCGCCACGGGAGGCTCGTCGTGATCCACGAGGCGGCGCACCTCGCGCCCGCCGAGTGGCCCGGCCGCACCGCGACCTTGGTGCGCGAGCTCATGGCCGAGGGGACGCAGTGATGAGGCAGGACGACGGTCGGCGGGACGGCGACGTGGCGGGGCGCGAGGGCCCGCGGGACGACGATCCGGCGGCGAACGACGATCCGGCGGCGAACGACGATCCGGCGGCGAACGACGATCCGGCGGCGAACGACGATCCGCGGCATGCTGCCGGGATGACGGCGCGGCGAGCGGTCCTGGGCGACGCGCACGTGGACCGGGCGGTGGTCGGGACGACGTCGTTCACGGCCGACTTCCAAGACCTGATCACCCGCTACGCGTGGGGGGAGATCTGGACGCGCCCCGGGCTCGACCGACGCAGTCGCTCGATGATCACACTGACCGCGCTCGTGGCGGGCGGGCACGAGAACGAGCTGGCGATGCACGTGCGGGCGGCCGTCCGCAACGGGCTCACGGTGGACGAGATCGGCGAGGTCCTGCTGCAGACCGCCGTCTACTGCTCCGTGCCGAGCGCGAACAGCGCGTTCGCGGTGGCCGAGCGCGTGCTGCGCGAGGACGGCCTGATCTGACCGTCCAAAGCCCGCGGATCTGCCCTTGTGGGGTGGGTGTCGAACGGCTACGCTCGAACACATGTTCGAAGACGACGAAGTGGCAGCGTCCGCCCACGCGGCCGGTAGCCGTCGTTCTCGGGCACACGGCTCCGGCGCGACCCGTGCCCCGGTCGCGCCGGAGCCGAACACGTCGCGCGTACCGTCCGTCACGGCGGTACGCGCGTCGCTCGTCGAACTCGCGCTCGCTGGCGTGGGTGCACGTGCAGGCGCAGGCGGCGCAGGCGTGGCCGAGGGCGATCGCACGGAGCGCCGTGGTGCCGGAGCGACGGATCTCCGCTGGGCGCCGGTCGCCGTCAGGTGGCACACGGTGGGCCACGGCCGTGACGACGCCGGCGGTGACCAGGTCGGCGAAGCGGCCCGCGACCGGGTCGCGGAGGCCGTCCGTGACCGGGCGCGCAGCGGCCAGCACGGTGATCGCGGTCAGGGTAGGCAGAGTGTCGCGGTGTCGGCGCGTCCCGCTGCGGACGTGCCTGGCGCGACGCCGCGCGACCGCGCTGCCGCGCTGGGCGCGCTGGCGCGCGATGGTGCTGCCGCGCCGGGCGTGGTCGAGACCGGCCGCCCGCTGCTGGCGCTGCTGGACGCGGCGCTCCCCGGCCCGGACCTCGCGAGGACGCTGGCGTCGCTGAGCGAGGCGGACCTGGACGACTTCACGATCCTGGAGGTGCTCGCCGCCTGGGAGCGGATCTCCGCGTGGGCGCAGGCGGGATCGGCGCGCGTGCTCGCCGAGATGCTGGAGCGCACCCGCGGGTCGTCGCGGCACGAGTTCGTGGCCGACGCGGTGGCGGCGCGGCTCGGCCTGACCCGGCACGCGGGCGCGCAGCTCGTCACGGTGGCGCACGGGACGGCGCGGCTGCCGGAGGTGGCGGATGCCCTCGCGGCGGGCGTCGTCGACCGGCGCAAGGCCGAGGTCCTGGTCTCCACCGGGCGGCTCCCCGACGACCGGCGCCGTGAGGCGATCGCCACGGTGCTGCCCGACGCCGAGCACCTCACCGCCCCGCAGCTCCGGGAGCGGATGCGCCGCGCCGAGATCGCGACGGATCCGGAGGGCGCAAACGAGCGGCACCGCGCGGCGCGGGCCGAACGGTTCGTCCGGCTCGAGCCCGTGGACGACGCGATGGCGTACCTCACCGCCTACCTGCCCGCGGACGACGCCGCCCGCGTGTTCGCCACCGTCGACGACGTCGCCCTGGCGATGCGCCGGGCGCCGGGGGAGGAGCGACGGCTGGACGAGTGCCGGGCCGATGCGCTGGTCGGGCTCGTCAGCGGACGCCTCGGCTCAGTGGGGGTGGGCCCGACCGGTGCAGGCACAACGGGCGGCGGGGTCACGATGGGCGGTGGGGCGACCGCGTGCGGTGCGTCCATTGCGGGCTGTGGGGCCACCGCGGGTGAAGAGAGCGGCGGCGCCGGGGTTGCGACCGGGCGACCTCGCGGATCGCGCGGCGGCGCCGTGCGGGTGACGGTGGCGGCGTCGACCTTGCTGGGCTCGGACGACCTGCCGGCGATCCTCGCGGGTCACGGGCCGATCCCGGCCCCGATGGCGCGGGCGCTGGCCAGCGACCCGGACACCGTGTGGCAGCGCATCTTCACCGACCCGGCGAGCGGCGTGCTGACTGACGTGTCGTCGCGGTCGTACCGCCCGAGCGAGGCACTGCGCGCGGCCGTCGTCGCGCGGGACGTCACGTGTACGTTTCCGGGCTGCCGGGTGCCCGCGGCATCCTCCGACCTCGATCATGTCGACCCATTCGACCCGACTGCCGAAGGGCCACAGACGCACGGTGCCAACCTGCACGCCCTGTGCCGCACGCACCATCGGGCCAAGACCAGCGGCGGCTGGCGGGTCGACCGTGACTCCGCGTCCGGCATGACCCGCTGGACTGCGCCGACGGGGCACCGGCACGACCGGCCGCCCGCGGTCCACGGGCCACCTGACCAGATCCCGCGCGACCAGATCCCGCCCGACCAGATCCCAACCGCCGGACGTCCCGACGCGGTCGACGGCGCTGACGAGGGCACGTCGCCGCCGTTCTGAGCAGGCCACGAGTTTCTGAGCAGGCCATGTTTTGAGCAGGCCATGGTTTGAGCAGGCCATGGTTTGAGCAGGCCACGAGTGCTGCGGCACGGCAATGCGCTACCGGGTTCCCCCGGGCGCCACGAGGCCCGACTCATAGGCCATGACCACTGCCTGCGTCCGGTTGGTCGCACGGAGCTTGGTCAGGACGTTCCCCACGTGGGTCTTCACGGTCTCCACGGTCACGTACAACCGAGCGCCGATGTCCTGGTTGGACAGCCCGCCCGCCATGAGTCGCAGCACGTCCAGCTCCCTTGTCGTCAACGTCCCCTCCGGAATGATCCCCGTCGTGGTGGGGCGGGCCTGCGCCAGACGGCGGACTGCCTCGGGAAACAACAGGCTGTCCCCGGAGGCCACGAGCCGCAGGGCCGCCGCGATCCGCTCCGCCGGCGCCCGCTTCAGCAGGAACCCGTCCGCGCCCGCGCGCAGCGCGTCGTAGACGTACTCGTCGTTCTCGAACGTCGTCACCACGACGACCTTCGGCGGCTCCGGCGCGTCCTGGTACAGCGCCGCCTCGCGCAGCGCGGCATCACGAAGCGCGACTGTCGCCGCGATCCCGTCCATCACCGGCATCCGCACGTCCATCAGGACCACGTCCGGGCGGAGCTCCAGAACCGACGGCACGACTTCCGCGCCGTCCGCGGCCTCCCCCACCACCTCGATGTCGGGCTCCAACGACAACAGCGCCCGCAACCCCCTCCGAGTGAGCTCCTCGTCGTCCACGATCAGCACGCGCACGCCCTCACCCCCGCCCCGTCGACAGGGGCAGGCAGGCCGACAAGCGCCACTCCGGTCCGTCCGGGCCGTCGGCCGGGCGGAAGCCCACCACTCCCCGCAGAGTGCGCACACGGTCCGCCACGCCGGGCAACCCGTGCCCGCCTCCGTGCCGCGCGTGCTCCTGCCGCCCCGCCCCGGAGTGTCCGGGCCGGCCGGCCCGTGCCGGTATCGGGTTCGCCACCTCGATCTCCAGCTGCCCGCCCGACGCGGCGGCCGTCACTCGGACCGTCACCCGAACCGGTGCCCCTCTCGCGTGACGCATCGCGTTCGTCAGCCCTTCCTGGACGATCCGGTACGCCTCTTTCGAGACCGTCGCCGGGATGGACACCTCGTCGGGCTCGAGCTCGGCCCGCACTGCTGTCCCGGTCCGCCGCACGTGGTCGAGGAGCTCCGGGAGGTCGGCGAGCGTCCTCTGCGGGCGACGCGGAGAGGCTGATTCGTCTCGCAGCAGCCCGAGCGCGTGATCAAGGTCCTCCAGGGCCACCCGTGAGGTGTGCTCGATGCTCGCCATCGCGGCCTTCGCCGCGTCCGGCTCGATGTCTACCAGGCGCCCGGCCACGGCCGCCTGGATCGTCGACGCGGTCAGGGTGTGCCCGATCGAGTCGTGCAGCTCCCGCGCCAGGCGGTTGCGGTCGGCGAGCACCGCCGCGCGCTGCTCGGCCGCGGTGACGAGGTCGTCTTGGCGCGGGCCGAGGAGCAGCGGCGCGCAGGCTCGGAGCGCCGCACCGAGGACGGCGGTCGCGGCGGCGCCGAGGAGGCCGCAGCACAACGCCAGCACGACCGTCCACGCGCCGGCCGGCCCCGTCGGGACGGTCACCTGCCAGCGGAGGAGCGCCATGCTTCCGCCCCCGTCGAGCCACACGAGGAGGGGCGTGGCAGCGGTGAGTCCGAGCAGAAAGCACACCCCGCAGGCGAGGCAGGCGGCGACAGCGTGCACGAGGGCCCACACGCCCGTCCCCACCTGCCGGCCGCCGGCCCGCCGGACTGCGCTCAGGCTCGTTCCGAGCAGCCGGTCGGTGAGGCGGACATAGCCCTCGTGCACGATCGGGATCAGGCCGAGGGCGACGACCAGGACCGCCCAGGCGCCCGCGAAGACGAGGAGGCGGCCGGTCGGAGGCAGCCGGGCTGCGAGCGCGGCGACGAGGGCGAACGGAGTCGGCAGCACGGCGGGCGCGAGGCCGCCGACGGTGTAGCCCGCGGCGCGGAACGCTTCGGGCCCGAAGAGGCGGTGGATGAGGGTCGGCACGCGCCAAGTCTCGCGGTCGACCACCGGCGGTACCTCCCCCAGGGGAGGGAGGTGCGGCCCCCCTCGTTCGGGCGAAGAAACTTCGCTCCCGCTCGGGATTCCCGGCGCGCCCGTCGACGCGACGATCGATCCCACCAGCCTCCTCTCCAGAAAGGACCGAGTCGCCCCATGCCCTCGCCCCCTCGCTCTTCCTCCCGGACCCGCGGACTCGTCTGGTTCCTTGTGCTCGCCTTCGTCCCGGCATGGGGGTACGTGCTCGTCGCACGGCTCGTCCTGGGCTGGTCCGTGGTGGACCCGCTCGTCCAGCTCCCGTTCGCCTTCGCCCCGGCCGTGGCGGCCGTCGTCGTGCGGCGGTGGATCACTCGCGAGGGCTTCGCCGACGCCGGGCTCGGGCCGCGGTGGCGCACGGCCTGGCCGCATTACCTGATCGCCTGGTGGGGGCCGCTCGCGCTCACCGCCGGGACCCTGGCCACCGCCGCGGTGCTCGGCCTCTGGGCCCCGTCGTCGAGCATGTTCGACGGGAGCGGCACCCCCTGGTGGGTGACGGTCGTGGGCCTCCAGGCGCTCGTCCTCGTCCTCACCCCGCTGTACTGCGGCGAGGAGTTCGGCTGGACCTCGTACCTGCGGCTGCGGCTGGTGCCGCACCGGCCCTGGGCGTCCCCGCTGCTGACCGGACTGATCTGGGCGGTGTGGCACTACCCGTTGGCGTTCCTCGGGTACATCGAGTTCTCGCACGTGCTCCTGGGCCTGGCGGTGTGGACGGCCTCCTTCGTGCTCCAGGAGATCCTGCTGACCTGGCTGCGCCTGCGTTCGGGGACGGTCTGGACGTCGAGCCTCGCCCACGCGGGCAACAACATGGTGCTGTCCTTGCTGACCGCGACGACCCTGACCGCGGGCGAGGGCGGTTCGCTGGACCGCATCGTCGTCATCGCGCTGACCATGGTCCCGATGGGCGCGGCCTGCGCCTGGATCATGCTGGCTCGCCCGCGGTACGGGGGACGAGGGCAGAACGGGTGGCGCCGCGTGTACCGCCCGGACGACTCGGCGGACGGGGCGCTCGTCGAGACCACGGGCGGCTAGGGCTAGCTCAGCGCCGGCGGCCGCGCGACGGCTCGGCGGGCGGCCACTCGCCGTCGTCTGAGCCGTCGTCGGCGGCGTGCAGCAGTTCCTGCAGCTGGACGTGCACCTGCTCGACGTGCGGCACGTCGCGCAGCACCATGCCCGCCTTCTCGGTGGCGTCGGAGACCTGCAGGGTGCCGCAGCCGAGCAGCCGGTCCACGAGGTCCTTCTCGAGCGCGATGTCGTTGATCCGGTACAGCGGGATGTCGCGGCCCACGCGCGTGACGATCCCGGACCGCATGGCGATGCGCTTGGTGGTGACGGTCCACGACGTGGTGCGCCACTTCAGCCACGGCACGAACACCCACACGATCGCGACGACGGCGAGCAGGCCGAGCACGATCCAGCGGGCAAGGTCGTCGACCGGGACGACGAACGAGAACGCCGCGGCGACCAGCAGGAGCACCAGGAGCAGGAACGGCCAGATCAGGGCCTTCGCGTGCTCGTGCAGTTCCAGGACGACGTGCTCGCCGTCGATGAGGTGGTCCTCGTTCAGCGCCATGCCGGACATGGTGCCAGAACTGCGCCGGCCGGTGGCACGCCGGTCAGACGTGCGGCGGCAGGTTCCAGCCCTCGATGGTCCGCAGGGCATGCCCGTAGCCGAGCTGGCAGATCGCCGCGGTGCCGAGCTCGAGCCGGGACCCGAAGCGGGGGTCGATGCCGAGCCACGCCGTGGCCAGCACCCGCAGCAGGTGCCCGTGGGCCACGGCCAGCACGTTGCCGCCGTCGCTCAGGGTGGCGTCGGCGCGCTCGACGAAGCGCCGTGCGCGGGCGGCCACGTCCTCGAGCAGCTCGCCCTCGCGGCCCTCGCCGTACTCCGGGTCGGGCGGCAGCAGGTGCACGCCGTCGTCGAAGATCTGGAAGTCGTGGCCGACGAGGTCGGAGACGTCTGCGCTGGAGCGGCCGTCGACGGGTCCGTAGTCCCACTCGGCGAGGTCGGGGTCGACGGTGGCGTCCGGGTGCCCCGCGAGCTCGGCGGTGCGCCGAGCGCGCTCCAGCGGTGACGTGTACACGACGGTGAAGGGGATGCCGGCGAGCGCGCGGCCGGCCGTGCGGGCCTGCTCCTCGCCCGCCGGCGTGAGCGGGATGTCGGTGCGGCCGGTGTGCTGGCCGCTCGCGCTCCACTCCGTCTCGCCGTGGCGCAGCAGCACCAGCTGGGGGTCCTTGCTCGGCACGAGGGCCATGGTCCGAGCATCGCGCAGCGTCTCCGGCGGGGCACGTCGAAGAGCTGCGGGGCATCTCGAAGGGCTGTGGACGGCGTGTCCAGGGCGTTCCCAGAGTTCGCTAGACTGTGCCGGTCGTCACACGACCATCACATCTTCATCACTCGCGACACCACCCGGGGAGACCGCGTGCTCGTCTTCGTCCTCATCGGCGCGGCAGGGATGGTCCTGCTGCTCGTCTCGCTCCTCGTGGGCGACCTGGTCGACCTCGGGGACGGGGCGCTGTCGGGGACGTCCATCGGCGTGGGGGCGGTGGTGTTCGGCGCGGTCGGCACGATCGTCGTCGCCAACGGTCTCGACGTCTGGATCGCCTACGTGGCGTCCGCGGCGCTGGGGGTGCTGGCCATCCTTCTCGCGCAAGTGCTGGTGCACCGGCTGGCGTCGAGCGACGACGGCGTCGCCGTCTCGCTGGTCGGGGCACACGGCACCGCGATGACGGACCTGACGCCGACGTCGGGCGAGGTCTCCATCGACGTCCCCAGCGAGCTCGAGCGCCGGCTCGCCCGGTCGGACGAGCCGATCGCGGCGGGCTCGCGCGTCGTCGTCCTCGAGCACTCCGGCTCCACCGTGCGGGTCGGGTTGCACACCCGCTGACGCACGCACCCTCCCCTCCCAGCTGGAAGGAGTCGCGCCCTCGGCGCGCACCACCATGTCTACCAACGACCCCACGTTCATCACCACGATCGCGGTCGCGGCGCTCGTCGTCGCGCTGCTCGCCGTCGGCGCCTTCGTCGCCCAGCGCATCCGCCGGGTCCCGCCCAACCAGGCGCTCGTCATCGTCGGCCGCGGGGCCGGTCGTACGGCATCCGCCGGGCAGAGCCAGCGGGTCGTCATCGGCGGCCGCACGTTCGTCTGGCCGATCCTGCAGCAGGGCTTCGCGATCTCCCTCGAGCAGCGCCAGATCGGCATCACGGTCGAGGGTGTGGACAAGAACCGCATCAAGATCGCGATCAAGGCGTCGATCAACTTCAAGGTCCGCGGGGACGACGAGGGCGTGCGCCGCGCCGCCCAGCGCTTCCTGTCCCAGCAGGAGATGCTCACCGAGATCATCAAGGAGTCCCTCGAGGGCTCGCTGCGCTCCATCGTCGGTGACATGACGATCGAGCAGATCATCTCGGACCGCAAGGGCCTGTCCGACCGCGTCGTCGAGTCGACCAAGACCGACCTGTCCGAGCAGGGCCTGCAGGTCGACCTGCTCAACATCTCCGACATCTCCACCCCGGGATCGGAATACCTGGCGAACCTCGGCCGCGCCGAGGGCGCCCGCGCGCTCCAGGTCGCGGAGGTCTCCGAGGCGGAGGCCCGCCGGGTGTCGGAGTTCGCCGTCATCGAGGCGGCCGAGCAGATCGCCGAGCGGCAGAAGGCGCTCGACCTGAAGAAGGCGGTCATCAAGGCCGACACGGACCGCGCCAACGCCCAGGCCGACGCCTCCGGTCAGCTCGCCCGGGCCGAGCAGGACCGCCTCGTGGCGCAGCAGGAGCGTGAGGCGCTGGCCGAGAAGGCCCGCGTCACGCAGGAGCGCCTGGACATCGAGGTCCGCAAGCCGGCCGAGGCGCAGGCGTACGCGGAGGTCCAGGAGGCCACGGCTCGTCGTGACGCGGCGAACGCCGCCACGGAGGCCGAGGCCTTCAAGCGGACCACGATCGCGGAGGCGAACAAGACGGCCGCCATCCAGGACGCCGAGGCGTCGGCCACCGCCGTCCGCCGTGCGGGCGAGGCCGAGCGTGACCGGCAGATCGCCCTCGCCGCCGGTGTCAAGGCGGAGGGCGAGGCCAAGGCGTTCGCCGTCGAGGCCGAGGGCCGCGCCGAGGCCGTCGCCACGGACGCCAAGGCCGAGGCGCTCAAGAAGTACGGCGAGGCGGCGCTCGTGCAGGAGCTCATCGAGCGCCTGCCCGAGATCGTCCGGGCCGCCGCGGAGCCGATCGGCTCGATCCAGGGCATGACGGTGATCTCGACCGACGGCGCGTCGTCGGTGACGAAGTCGGTCGCGTCCGTGCTCGGCGAGGGGCAGGGCGTCATCAAGCAGCTCACCGGGGTGGACATCCACGAGCTCATCGCGGGCATCGCCGGCTCCCAGCTGACGCCCGCAAGCCCGGCCGCAAGGTCGGCCGCAGGGTCGGGCACGAAGCCCGCCGAGAGCGCGAACGGTGCGGTACCGCTGAACTGACGCTGACCTGACGCGATCGGGCCGTGCGACGCACGCCACGCCCCGCCCCGGGAATCGAGACCCGGGGCGGGGCGTTCGCCTTGTCGTGACTCCTCTGAAAACGGCTCCTCTCAAGATCGACGTCTGGTCCGACGTCGCGTGCCCCTGGTGCTACATCGGCAAGCGCCGGTTCGAGTCCGCGCTGGAGCGGATCGCCGAGCGCGACGGGGCGGCGCCGGAGGTGGAGATCGAATACCACTCGTTCGAGCTCTCCCCCGACACGCCCGTGGACTTCGAGGGCTCGGCCACCGAGTTCCTCGCCGAGCACAAGGGCATCCCGCTGGAGACCGCCCAGCAGATGCAGGACCAGGTGACCCAGCTCGCAGCGACCGAGGGCCTCACCTACCGCATGGACCAGGTGAAGCACACCAAGACGCTCAAGGCGCACGAGCTGCTGCACATCGCCAAGGCCTTCGGCAAGCAGTCGGAGATGAAGGAGCGCCTGCTGCGCGCGTACTTCACGGAGGGCGAGCACGTGGGCCACGTCGAGGAGCTCGCCGACCTCGCCGCGGAGGTCGGCCTCGAGCGCGAGGCGGTCGTCATCGCCCTCAATGCCGGCACGTTCGCCGAGGCGGTCGAGGACGACATCGCGCGCGCCCGGGCGTATGGCATCAACGGCGTCCCGTTCTTCGTGCTCGACGGGCGGTACGGCGTCTCGGGTGCGCAGGACCCGGACGTCTTCGTCCAGGTGCTCGACCAGGTCCGGGCCGAGGGTGATGCCGCCTGACGCGGCCCAACGAGGCGCATCTCACAACGCCACGCCTGGCAGTGAGACGCGGTATCACTCAGAATCGAAGCCTCGTCCCGCACCGTCGCGGGCAACGTCGCGGAGGGGTCGAACAGGCTCGAGCCCCGCGGCCGTGAGGCCCTTGGAGGAGGATCATGTTTGACGCCACCGCGAGCTCGTCCCACTCGATCGCCAACCCGCGCCGCACCACGTTGATGTCCGTCAGCGCCGCGGAGGCCGCGGCCCCGCATCATGACACCCCCGGCGGCGAACGCCCGCTGCAGCTTCTCGGCGACGACGGCGCCGTCTGCGTCGACGGCGTGTGCGCCCTGCCCGAGTGACGCCGGTCGAGCCCGAGTGACGCCGGTCGAGCTTGTCGAGACCAGGTTTCGACAAGCTCAACCACAGGTCGCTCAGAACGCGCGGTAGTCCGCGATCGACAGGCGCGGCCCTCGGCGCGGCGCCTGTGCCCGGCGCTCGAGGAACAGCAGGCGCACCACCCGGTGCCGGTGCGGCGCGTAGGGCGCGAGGAGTCGCAGCATCCCCTCGTCGTCGGTGCGCTCGCCCGTCAGGGCCCAGCCGACGGCGCCGGCGAGGTGGAAGTCGCCCACCGACACGGCGTCGGCGTCGCCGAACGCGCGCTGTGCCACCTCGGCCGACGTCCACACACCCACCCCGGCCACCTTCTCGAGCCGTGCCCGCGCCTCGGCGCCGGCCAGCGTGCCGGCCTGCTCGAGGCGGGCGGCCACCTGGGCGCTCCGCACGATCGTGCGTGCGCGGCGGGGGTCGACGCCCGCGCGGTGCCAGTCCCACGTCGGGACGGCGGCCCAGCCCCGGGCGGTGGGAACCACGCGCAACCCGTCGGGCGCAGGGCCTGGAGCGGGCGTGCCGTGCCGCAGGACGAGCCACCGCCACGCGCGGTGCGCCGTCACGACCTGCACCTTCTGCTCGAGGATCGCCGGCACCAGCGCCTCCAGCACGCGGCCGCTGCGGCACATCCGCAGGCCGGCCGCCCGCCGCACGGCGTCGCGCGCCTGCAGGGGCGGCGTGAACCCGGTCGTGTCGTCGGCCTCGCCGAGCAGGTGCGGCAGGTCGTCGGCCACCTCCCGGGCGCCCGGCCCCCAGTGCTGCGCGACGACGGTCCGGTCGCTCGTGGGGACGAGCCGCTGGGTGACGGGGCCGGACCGTACGAGGGTCGTGCGCCAGACCGTGCCGTCGGGGGTGCGGTGGAACGTCGGGTCGTACGCGCCGTGCCGCAGCGGGGTGAGCGTCAGGCCGAGGTCGACCGGGCGGTCGGAGGTGTGCTCGACGACGATCTGGGCGTCGAGGCTGTTCAAAAGGTCGGTGCTAGTCAAAGAGGGTTCCGAGCTCCCAGCCGGTGTCGGCTCGGGCACCCACCGGCTCGGCATCGCGGGGCGGCCTCGCGGCCGGGCGCTCCGCGTCCTTGGGGCCGCCGTCGTCCCGCGCCGGGCCCTCCGAGGCGGCGTCGTCCATCACGAGCAACTCGTCGACGCGGCCGCGGCCCGCGGCCCACTCCTGTGCCGCGAGGCCGGCGAGCTGGTCGGCCCGCTCGTTGAACGGGTTGCCCACGTGACCGCGCACCCAGCGGAACCGGACCGGGCCCTCGCGGCCGGTGATCGCGAGGTCGATCGCCTGGATCAGCTCCAGGTTCTTCACGGGGCCGCCGGAGGCCGTGCGCCAGCCCTTGCGCTTCCACCCGTGGATCCACTCCGACGCGCAGCGGATCGCGTACTGGGAGTCCGACTCGATGAAGAGCGGCTCTGCCCCCGGGTGCGCCTCGATCGCGCGCTGCAGGGCGGTGAGCTCCGCGACCTGGTTGGTTCCGGACGCGGCGCCGCCGGAGTCGAACCGGCCGCCGTCGTGGGCGATCCACGCCCAGCCGATCGCGCCTCCGGGGTTGCGGAGGCACGAGCCGTCGGTGCTGACAATGATCACGCCGGAGTCCCCCAGTGTCCGAGCCCTGGTGTCCTGCTCCTGGTTGATGTTCCTGTTGCTGGCTTGCCGCTCCTGTTCACCCACGAGGTCACCCACGAGGCCGCCCACGAGCGACGCTCGGGCAGACCCCGGGCGCCGCCCCTATTGTGCCCCGTGCCGGTGACACTCGGGTGCGTGTCCACACGGCGGGTGCGGACATCCGAAAAACGTGGCGCGAAGCCCCGGAAGCGGGCGCGGCTCCGGCCGGAACCCACGGCCGCGCCGCAGCGGCGATCATGACGGCATGGATGACGGCACGGCTGGTGGCAGCGCTGCGCGCGACGCGACGACGGCGCACCCTCACGACGGACCGGCCCGCCGGCCCGCGGACGTGCGCCGGTGGCGCCGCTACCTCGCCGACGAGCGGGCCGAGGCGGCGACCTATCGCGACCTCGCCCGGCGCCGGACCGGCGAGGAGCGCGCGATCCTGCTCGCCCTCGCCGACGCCGAGCGGCGGCACGAGCAGCACTGGCTCGACCTGCTGGGTGACGACGTCGGGCACCCGCTGCGCGGGGACCTGCGGACCCGCATGCTCGGCCTCCTCGCGCGCCGGTTCGGCGGCGTCTTCGTGCTCGCCCTCGCGCAACGGGCCGAGGCCCGCTCGACGTACGACCGCGAAGAGTTCGCGACCGCCACCATGGCGGCCGACGAGCAGATCCACGGCGAGGTGGTGCGGGCCCTCGCGACCCGGGGCCGCAACCGGATGTCCGGCACGTTCCGCGCCGCCGTCTTCGGCGCCAACGACGGCCTCGTCTCCAACCTCGCCCTCGTGCTCGGTATCGGGGCGTCCGGGGTCTCGTCGCAGACCGTGCTGCTCACCGGCGTGGCGGGCCTGCTCGCCGGGGCCCTGTCCATGGGGGCGGGGGAATTCGTCTCGGTGCGGTCACAGCGGGAGCTGCTCGAGGCGTCCACGCCGGACCCGAAGAGCGCGACCGTCCTGCCGCACCTCGACGTCGACTCCAACGAGCTGGCCCTCGTCTACCGGGCGCGCGGGATGTCGCCGGACGAGGCGCAGGGGCGGGCCGACCACGTGCTGGCGGGCCTGGCCGCGACGGGGACGCTCGCGCCCGAGGTGCTGGACCACGACGCCGACGTCGAGACAGCCTCCCCTGAGTCGGCCGAGTCGTCGGAGCAAGCGGACCTCGAGACCCACGGCACGGCCTGGGGGGCCGCGATCTCGAGCTTCTGCTTCTTCGCGTCGGGCGCGCTGATCCCCGTGCTGCCGTACCTGCTCGGGCTCACGGGTGGCCAGGCGGTCCTCGTGGCGTGCGTCCTGGTCGGCGTGTCGCTGTTGGTCACGGGCGCGATCACCGGCCTGCTGTCGGGCACGTCGCCCTGGACGCGGGCGCTGCGACAGGTCGCCATCGGCCTGGGCGCGGCCGGCGTCACGTACCTGCTCGGCCTTGCGTTCGGCACGACGGTCGCCTGATCCCGCGGCACACGCCTACGGTGGGGCACCGTGCCCCGCCTGATCGCCGACCTCACGCCGCTCCGGGTCTCCCCGGCGTTCCGGCGGCTGTGGTGGGGGCTCGGCGTGTCGAACATCGGCACGCAGATCACGGTCGTCGCAGTCGGGCTGCAGGTGTATTCGCTGACCGGCTCGACGCTCGCGGTGGGCACGCTCGGCATCGCGGCGCTCGTGCCGCTGGTGGCCCTCGGCCTGTACGGCGGGGCGCTGGTGGACCACTACGACCGGCGCACCGTCTCGCTCCTCGCGTCGTCGGTGCTGTGGCTGGTGACGGCGGGCATCGCCGCGCAGGCCTGGCTCGACGTCGGCTCGGTGAACCTGCTGTACGCGCTGGTGGCGGTGCAGTCCGCTGCCTTCGCCATCAACAACCCGGCGCGTTCGTCGATCGTGCCGCGCCTGCTCGAGCCGCAGCTCATGCCGGCGGCCAACGCGCTGCAGACGCTGTCGATGAACATCGCGCTCACCGGGGGACCGCTCATCGGAGCGACGCTCGTGGGCTGGGGCGGCTACGGCATCGCGTACTCGTTCGACGCGCTGCTGTTCGCCGCCGCCCTGTGGGCGGTCTGGCGGCTGCCGCCGGTCCCGCCCGAACCGACGGCCGGCGAGGTCGGCGGCGAGGTCACCGGCGAGGCCGACGCCGTCCCCGCCCGTCGCCGCGTCGGGTTGAGCTCGGTGCTCGACGGGCTGCGTTATCTCGCCACGCGACCCAACGTGCGCACCACGTTCCTGGTCGACCTCGCGGCGATGGTCCTCGCCTTCCCGCGCGTGCTGTGGCCGGCCGCGGGCGCGCTCTACCTGGGCGGCGGGGAGACGACGACGGGCGTGCTGGCGGCCGGGTTCGCCATCGGCGGCATCCTGGCGAGCGTGTTCTCCGGCGCCCTGGTGCGCGTGCGCTGGCAGGGCCGGATCATCGTCTGGGCGATCACGTCGTGGGGCTTGTGCATCACCGCGTTCGGCGCCGTGCTCGTCGCGGTGGGCCCGGGCGCCCCGGACGGCGTGCTGTGGGGCGCCGTCGTGCTCGCCGGCGTCGCGCTCCTCCTGGCCGGCGGCTCCGACGCGATCTCGTCCGTCTTCCGGCAGTCCATCCTGCAGACCGCCACCCCCGACCACATGCGCGGCCGCCTGCAGGGCGTCTTCATCGTGGTGGTCGCGGGCGGCCCTCGGCTCGGCGAGATGGTGCTCGGCAGCGAGGCCACGTGGTTCGGCGAGGGGTGGGCCGCGGTGGTCGGCGGCCTCGCGTGCATCGCCGTCCTCTGGCTCGTCGTCCGGCTCCAGCCGCGGTTCTGGCGCTACGACGCCCACCACCCGGAGCCCTGACCTCGCTGGTTGAGCTTGCGCTGCCCTGAGCCTGTCGAAGGGTCGAACCCTTGGTTTCGACAAGCTCAACCGGCGGGGGCGTACGGCTGCCGTCGTCGCATGCCCGGCAGCGCCGCCAGCGCGAGGAGCGCGCACAGCCAGCCGCCCGACATCGTGACGAGAAAACCGGAATGCGAACTGGCGGTGTCCACCGCGACACCGGCGAGCCACGACCCGAGCGAGACCCCCACGCCCAGCGACGTGCCCACCCAGGTGAGACCCTCGGTGAGCTGGTGCGGCGCCACGAGGGCCTGCACCAGGGCGTTGCCGTTGATGAGCGTGGGCGCGATGGCGAACCCGGCCACGAACATCACCGCGGCCAGCACCACGAGGTTCTGCACGAAGAAGAACAGCGAGACCCCGACGGCGATGCCGCACGCGGTGATCGTGAAGCGGGTCGAGAGCGGTGTCAGCCAGTGCCGCGCGCCGTACGCCAGCCCCGAGACCATCGAGCCGAGGGCGAAGCAGCCGAGCACCAGGCCTGCCAGCCCCTTGACCCCCTGTTCCTCGGCGAACGCCACGGTCGCGACGTCGCTCGAGCCGAACATCACGCCCATGCCGACGAAGACCACGGCGAGCACCGGCATCCCCGGCATCCGGATCGCCGATCGGCCCTCGGCGTCCTGCGGCGCCCCGCCCTCATGAAGCCCAGTGGCGCGAGGCCGAGCGGGCGGCTCCGTGCCCCGCTGCGTGAGGAACCAGGCCGCGCCGGCGCCGCCCACGACCGCCGCCACCAGCAGGCCGCCCGCCGGGGCGACCGTCGTCGCGAGGGTCGTGGCCACCACGGGGCCCACGATGAAGACCAGCTCGTCGAGCGCCGACTCGAGGGAGTAGGCCGTATGCACCCGCCGCGGCTCGGGGAGGATGTACGACCACCGTGCCCGCGCGAGCGACCCGTACGAGCCCTGGCTCGCGCCACCCACCGCGGCGCACACCCACAACATCCACTCGGGGGCGCCCAGCACCGCCGCCGCCGCCAGCCCTAACAGGCCGACCGTCGTCGCCACCAGCATGGGGGTCATCACCCTGGACTGGCCGGCGCGGTCCACCAGCCGCGCGATCTGCGGCGCCACCAGCGCCTGCGCCACCACGAGGACGGCGGAGACGCGGCCCGCCATCGCGTACGAGCCGTACAGGCCCTGCACCATCAGCACGGTGCCGATGCCGACCATCGACATCGGGAGCCGGGCGATCACACCGGCCACGGAGAACCGGGCGGCGCCGGGCTCGCGCAGGACGTCGAGGTACGGATTGCGGGCCCGGGTCACCGGCGCCGCGTCGGGGACCTCGGGAGTGGGCACTGTCACCGGCGGATTCTCCCACCGGGTGGCGACAGATGTCGGCGGCGGCGGCCAGGATGTCCCCATGAGCGACGACACCCCCGACCCCCGGCCCACCTCACCGTCCGTCACGGTCGTCGACGACCGCGACGAGCAGGTGTTCGTCGCCCGGCTCGACGACGGCAGCACCGCCGGCGGCGCGTACTACGAGCGGTCGGGGAGCGTCGTCACCTTCCTGCACACGGAGGTGGACCCCGCCCTCGAGGGGCAGGGGATCGGTGCGCAGCTCGCGCGCGGCGCGCTGGACCAGGTGCGCGCGGCGGGGGAGAAGATCGTCCCGCTGTGCCCGTTCATCAAGGCTTACGTGCAGCGGCACCCGGAGTACGCCGACCTGCTCGCGCACTCCGCCCGGTGAGGGCCCCGTCCTCCACCCGGCGCGGCGGGCTCGCCGCCCTGGGTGTCGCTGTCGCGCTGCTCGCCGGTGCGTGTGCGGGTGGGGTCGAGCCGGGTGGGACGGATCTCGGCGGCGAGGTCGCCGACGATGCTGCGCCCGCCACGTCCGCTCCGGCTGTCTCCGAGCCCGAGCCGTCCGAGCCCGAGCCGTCCGAGCCCGAGCCGTCCGAGCCCGCTGAGGTCGGTTCTGCGCTCGCGGCCCTCGACGAGCTGCCGATCAAGGGCCGCGCGCCGAAGACGGGGTACGAGCGCGAGCAGTTCGGGCCGGCCTGGGCGGACGTCGACCGCAACGGCTGCGACACGCGCAACGACATCCTGGCCCGCGACCTGACCCGCACCACGACGGACCCCGACACCCATGACTGCCTCGTGCTGACCGGCGTGCTCGCCGACCCGTACACCGCGACGACGATCGACTTCCAGCGCGGGCAGGAGACGTCGACGGCGGTGCAGATCGACCACCTCGTCGCGCTGTCGGACGCGTGGCAGAAGGGCGCGCAGCAGCTCGACGCCGAGTCGCGGCGGCAGCTCGCCAACGACCCGCTGAACCTGCTCGCCGTCGACGGCCCGGCGAACTCCGGCAAGGGGGACGGCGACGCCGCCACGTGGCTGCCGCCGAACAAGGTGTTCCGCTGCCAGTACGTGGCACGGCAGGTGGCCGTGAAGCAGGCGTACGAGCTGTGGGTCACGCAGGCGGAGTACGACGCCGTCGCCCGCGTGCTCGCCGGGTGCCCCGACGAGCCGCTGCCCACCGGCGGCCTCGCCCCGCACGTCGACGCGACCGGGACGGC
The DNA here is from genome assembly GCF_059445465.1 of Isoptericola sp. Y541. Taxonomy (NCBI): domain Bacteria; kingdom Bacillati; phylum Actinomycetota; class Actinomycetes; order Micrococcales; family Promicromonosporaceae; genus Isoptericola; species Isoptericola sp. Y541. The sequence continues at coordinate 257,354 of NZ_JCAIUJ010000005.1, forward strand.
GCCGGAGCCTGACGAGCAGAACGCTGACGACCAGTCCTCTGACGAGCGGGAGCCGTTCGCGAACTGCGGCGAGGCGCACGAGGCCGGGGCCGCCCCGGTGCACCGCGGCGACCCCGGCTACTCCTCACGTCTCGACCGGGACGGCGACGGAGTGGGTTGTGAGTAGCGCCGGGTGCGAGTGAATCAAGCGGGGAGCGCCACCGCGTCGTCGCTGACGGCGCCGACGCCCCTGCGTCGCGGATCAGGATTCACGCAGCGCGCCGTCCACCAGGGTCTTCGCCTCGGCCTGGACCTCGGCAAGGTGGTCGGCGGACACGAACGACTCGGCGTAGATCTTGTACACGTCCTCGGTGCCGGACGGGCGGGCGGCGAACCACGCGTCGTCGGTCGTGACCTTGAGGCCGCCGATCTTCGCGCCGTTGCCGGGCGCCTCGGTGAGCGTGGCGGTGATGTCCTGCCCGGCTAGGGTCGTCGAGGTGACCTGGTCGGGGGAGAGCGCGGCGAGCTTCCCCTTCTGCTCGCGCGACGCGGGTGCGTCCACGCGGGCGTACCAGGACTCGCCGTGGCGGGCCACGAGGTCGGCGTGGTGCTCGGACGGTGAGCGCCCGGTGGTCGCGAGGATCTCCGAGGCGAGCAGCGCGAGCAGCAGGCCGTCCTTGTCGGTGGACCACACGCGGCCGTCGCGGCGCAGGAACGACGCTCCCGCGGACTCCTCGCCGCCGAACCCGATCTCGCCCGTGAGCAGGCCGGGCACGAACCACTTGAAGCCCACCGGCACCTCGACGAGGCGGCGGCCGAGGCCGTCCGCGACCCGGTCGATCAGCGCCGAGGAGACGAGCGTCTTGCCGATCGCGGCTCCATCCGGCCAGCCGGGACGTGCCCCGCCGTACAGGTACTCGATCGCGACCGCGAGGTAGTGGTTCGGGTTCATCAGGCCGGCGTCGGGCGTGACGATGCCGTGCCGGTCGGAGTCCGCGTCGTTGCCGGTCGCGATGTCGAACGGCGCCGCCCCGCCGGCTGAGCCTGTCGACACCATGCGCTCCACCAGCGACGCCATCGCGTACGGCGAGCTGCAGTCCATGCGGATCTTGCCGTCCCAGTCGAGCGTCATGAACGCCCAGCGCGGGTCGACCTGCGGGTTCACCACGGTGAGGTCCAGGCCGAACCGCTCGCCGATCGCCCCCCAGTACTCCACCGACGCACCGCCCAGCGGGTCGGCGCCGATGCGTACGCCCGCGGCGCGGATCGCCTCGACGTCGATGACGTTCGGCAGGTCGTCGATGTAGGTGGTGAGGAAGTCGTGCTTGTGGGTGGTCTCTGCGGACAGGGCGTCCTCGAGGGAGACGCGGCGCACCGAGGCGAGGCCGCCGGCGCGCAGGATCTCGTTGGCGCGGTCGGCGATCCAGCCGGTGGCCTCCGACCCGGCGGGCCCGCCGTGCGGCGGGTTGTACTTGAATCCGCCGTCGCGCGGCGGGTTGTGCGACGGCGTGACGACGATGCCGTCGGCCATGCCCGGGCCGTGGGTGCGCACCCCGTCCTCGGTGGCGGCGCCGTTGTGGATGAGGATCGACTGCGACACCGCGGGCGTGGGCGTGAACGAGTCGCGCGCGTCGACCATCACGGTGACGCCCGCCGCGGCGAGCACCTCCAGCGCCGTCTGCCACGCGGGCAGCGACAGCGCGTGCGTGTCCCGACCGATGAACAGCGGGCCGTCCGTGCCCTGCGACGCGCGGTACTCGACGATCGCCTGCGTGATCGCGGCGATGTGGGCCTCGTTGAACGCGGTGTCCAGGCTGGACCCGCGGTGGCCCGACGTGCCGAACGCCACCTGCTGGGCCGGGTCGTCCGCGTCCGGCGTGAGGTCGTAGTACGCCCCCACCACCGTGTCGACGTCGATGAGGTCGATGTCCTGGGCCGGCTTCCCCGCGCGCTCGTGCATAGGTCGATACTGCCAGTCCGCACCCCGGGTGTCCGCCCCGCCCGCGGGTGATAGCGGGGATCCGAGCGGGGCGCGAGCGCTGGTACCCCGGCCGCGCGAGGTTCGCTGAGAGTTCGCCGGGCTCCCCCTGACGTTCCGCTGCCCGGCGTCTCGACGTCACCGGACGGCTGCCTTGGCTCACTAGCGTCGTCGTCGGCATGCCGGAGCGCCCTGACGAGGGCGTGTACTCGATCCGCTCTCCCAGACCCCGGAGGACGTACATGAACCCCCGCAGCACACGTCTGACCTGCGCCGTCGCAGGGCTCGCCCCGCTCCTCGGGCTGGTCCAGGACAAGCGCGAGAGGGGCATCGCCGGCGTCACGGTCTCCAACGGCCGCGACGTGGTCACCACGGACGGCAAGGGCCGCTTCAGCATCCCGGCGTTCGACAACATGACCGTCTTCGTCACCCAGCCCGCGGGCTACCAGGTGCCCGTGGACGAGCAGAAGGTCGCGCAGTTCAGCTACAACCACCTGCCTGAGGGATCGCCGGAGCTGCAGTACGGCGGCATCCCGGTCACCGGGCCGCTGCCGGAGGCGGTCAACTTCCCGCTCGCGAAGGACAAGGCCACGGCGAAGGCGGCGCAGAGTTGCCCGATCGCGGCGGACACCCAGACGTACGACCTCACCCAGGTGGGCTACGCCCGGGACGGCGCCGTGGCGGACCTCATGGCCCGCGACGACTACGCGAGCTGCGGCATCCTGCTGCTCGGCGACAACGTGGGCGACGACCTGAGCCTCTACCCGGCGCTCAAGGACATCTACGCCGCCGCCAACGGGCCTGTCCGCATGGCGCCCGGCAATCACGACATGGACTACGACGCGGCGGACGACTCCCACGCCCTCGACACCTTCCGCCAGGAGGTGGGCCCGGGCTACTTCTCGTACGACGTCGGCCAGGCACACGCCGTCGTGCTGGACAACATCACCGACAAGGGCCAGGCCCCCGGCGGCTACGCCGAGGCGATCGACGACCAGCAGCTGGAGTGGCTCGAGAACGACCTCGCCGAGGTGCCGAAGGGCAAGCTCGTCGTCGTCGCGGCGCACGCGCCGTCGACCACCGGGACGTCATCACCGAGAACGCCGCCGCGCTGTACGAGACCCTCGAGCACGGCGCACGACCGGGCGTCCTCACGCTGGAGCTCGACGGCATCCAGTTCTCCGAGCGCTACACGGTCCGCGGCGAGCCCGACGACCTGCAGCTCGCGCTCGGCGTGAACACGCCGCACTGGCGCGACTGGGCCGGCCAGGCCCTGGCGTGGCGCGACGGCGGCAAGCAGGGCGACGCGCCGGCGCTCGGCGACCAGCACCTGGTCAGCGCCGAGGACCTCGCGGGTGACAGCTGGCGGTAACGCCACCCGGTCGAACGCCCACCTGTGGCGCGCCTGCCGGTTCCGGCCGACCTCGACGAGGGCACCACGCCGCGACGGTGACGGCCACCGACAACCGGGCCGGGAGTTCCCCGAGACCGTCCGGTTCACCGTGGCCGACGAGCGGCCCGCCGCGCAGCCGAACCTGCTGCGTGACGGCGGCACCCGGCAGCCCGAGCTCGTCGGGCCCGCCGACCCGGGGGAGGACGCCGCGCGCTGACCCGTTCCGTTCGCTGGTCGAGCCTGTCGAAACCTGGTCCGTGGGTTTCGACAGGCTCAACCAGCGAAGCGGGTTTCGACAGGCTCAACCAGCGAAGTAGCGGGGCACGTCGAGCGGGCCGCCCTGGGCGGCGAACTCGTCGTGCACGGCCGCGCGCAGGGCGTCGTCGGTGAGGTACTCGAGGGCGGTGAGGGCCAGCCCGCACGCGCTGTCGACGGCGGCGGAGACGGCGGCGGGCCCGGCGGCGGCGTCGGCGAACTCCGCGGTGTGCAGCGCCACCTCCGGGCCCGAGACCTGCACCAGCGGGTGCATCCCCGGCACGCGGAACGAGACGTTGCCGAAGTCGGTGGACGCGGCGAGGCTCTCGGAGACGACGCCGGCCGGCAGCGGGTCGCGCCCCCGCCGGCGCTGCGCCGCCACCCAGCGCTCGGTGAGCGCGGCGTTGGTGCGCACCGGCAGGCTCGGCAGCGCGCCGTCGTCCCAGGCGATCTCTACCTCGGTGCCGGTCATGAGCGCCGCGCCGCGGGCGATGTCGTCGAGCCGCTCCGACAGGTCGCGCAGGGTGTCCGGGTACTTCGAGCGGGCGTACAGCCTCATGACCGCGCGCTCGGTGATGATGCTGGGCCGGGTGCCGCCCTCGGCGACCGTCGCGTGCACGCGGTCCACGGGCGGCATCTGCTGCCGCAGCAGGCCGATGCCCTGGTAGGCGAGGTTCGCCGCGTCCAGCGCGTTGCGACCCATGAACGGCTGCGCCGACGCGTGCGCCGCCCGGCCCGTGAACGTCCACGTGAGGAGCCGGCGGCCGAGCCACACCTGCTCGGCGACGTCCTGCCCGTACGGGTGCACCATGATCGCCGCGTCGACGTCGTCGAACGCCCCCGCACGCGCCAGCACCTCCTTGCCGGAGTGCCCCTCCTCGGCCGGGGTGCCGAGCAGCACGACCCGGCCGACCGGTGCCGGGCGTGAAGAACTGCCCTCGGACGTCATGACGCCCTGCAGCGCGAGGAACGCGCCCACCCCGGCGGCGGCGATGACGTTGTGGCCGCAGGCGTGCCCGATGACGGGCAGCGCGTCGTACTCCGCGCAGATCGCGATCGTGGGCCCGTCGGTGCCGCCGCCTGCACTCTCGGAAGAGCCGAGCTCCGCCCGGAAGGCCGTCGGGACGCCGTGCGCGCCGAGCTCTGCCGCGATCCCGTGCCGGGCGAGCACCTCGACCAGGGCGGCGGCGCTGCGGTGCTCCTCGAACGCGGGCTCCGGGTCAGAGTGCAGCCGCTCGATGATCTCGCGCAGCTCGGGCTCGAGCGCCTCCGCGGCGTGCTCGACGGCGGCGGTCACGGTCTCGTCCAGGGGTGACGGGGCGGCGGCGGGAGGCGTCGTCGCGCGCCGCTTCGTCTCGGCCTCCTCGAAGAGGTGGTCGAGGTAGGCGGTGCTGGGTCGGGTACTCATGTCAGGCATCGTAGGGAGGCGGGACCCGCCGCGCGGACGAACGGCGCGAATCTCACGATGCGGACGAAACTCTCGCATCGTGTGATCCGGACCACTAACGTCGGCTCGCGTGACCAGCACCGTCGACGCACGATCCCGCACCGACCGGTTCCTCGCCGGCGTCGAGCGGGTCGGCAACAAGCTCCCCGAGCCCTTCACCCTGTTCCTCATCCTCTTCGGCGTCATCGCCGTCGCGTCGACCGGCATGGCGCTCGCCGGGGTGACGGTGCAGATGCCCGGCAGCGACGAGGTCGTCGAGGTCAAGGGCCTGTTCACCGCCGAAGGGCTCACGTGGCTGACCGAGAACCTCGGCGCCAACTTCCTCGGCTTCCCGCCGCTGGTCACGGTGCTGCCGATCCTCATGGCGGTGGGGGTGGCGGAGAAGTCCGGGCTGCTCGGGGCCGCCGTGCGCTACGCCTTCGGCTCCGCCCCGCGGTGGGCGCTGGCCTACGCCGTCGGCTTCGTCGGCGTGATGGGCAGCATCATGGCCGACACCGCCTTCATCATCATCCCGCCGCTGGCAGCGATGGTCTTCCGGGCCGCCGGCCGGCACCCCGTCGCGGGCCTGCTCGGCGGGTTCGCCGCGGCGGGCGCCGGCTACTCCACGAACATCCTGGTGACCAGCCTCGACGCCCTGTTCGCGGGCATCACCAGCTCGGTCGCGCAGATCCTGCCGAACCCGGGCGACCCGGTGAACCCGCTGTCCAACTGGTTCTTCAACTCGGTCTCCTCGATCGTTCTGGCGCTGCTCGCGGGCTTCCTCATCGACAAGGTGCTCGAGCCGCGCATCCGGCGCCAGGGCGTGCCCCTGGAGCAGGTCGCCACCGACGGCGAAGACCCGCTCGCGAACGCGACCGCAGCCACCACGGACGACGAGCGCCGCGGCCTGCGCCACGCCCTGCTGATGGCGCTGGGTGTCGCCGCCGTGATGATCGCCGCCTTGCTCGTGCCCGGGTCGCCGTGGCGCAACGAGGACGGCGGGTTCCTGCCCGAGTCGCCGCTGCTCAGCTCGATCGTGTTCATCGTCTTCACGCTGTTCCTGATCCCGGCGATCGTCTACGGGCGCACGGTCGGCACGGTGCGCCGGATCGAGGACGTCCCGGTGATGTTCGGCCGGGCGCTCAAGGACATGATCGGCTTCGTCGTCCTGGCGTTCGTGCTCGGCCAGTTCATCGCGCTGTTCAACTGGTCCGGCGTGGGGCAGTGGATCGCGGTGTCCGGGGCGTCGGCGCTCGAGTCGATCGGGCTCACCGGCTACGGCGCGATCCTCGGCTTCCTCGTCGTCGCGTCGCTGCTCAACCTGTTCATCATCTCGGGCTCGGCCCTGTGGACCCTCATGGCCGCCGTCTTCGTCCCGATGTTCGCCCTGATCGGCTACGAGCCCGGCTTCGTGCAGGCCGCGTTCCGCGTGGGCGACTCGGCGACGCAGATCATCACCCCGCTCAACCCGTACATGATCGTGCTGCTCACATACCTGCGGCGATGGGAGCCGCAGGCGGGGCTCGGCACCGTGATGGCGCGGCTGCTGCCGTTCACCGTCTGCTTCTGGCTGGTGTGGGCGGCGATCCTGACGGTGTTCTTCTTCCTCGACCTGCCCGTCGGCCCGGGCAACGGAATCTTCCTCTCCTCCGCTGGTTGAGCTCGGCGTCGTCCTTCGACAGGCTCAGGACGACGCAAGCTCAACCAACGGTTGCGCGAAGCCACAGTCCGGGCGACGGTTGCTGCGTCATCCTGAAGAACCGGACCAGGAGTCAACGATGCCTCAGACCGGAACCGCCGTTCGTCGCACCCTCACCATCCTCCTCGCGGCGTCCACCGCCGTCGTGGGGGTGTCGGCCGCCGCGCCGACGGCCGGCGCCAGCCCGGCCTCCGACCATGGGTCGGGGTCGAGAACCGATCAGGTCGTGACTTGGGGCGCCAGCGCCGACCGTGTCGCGGGGACCCTCGCGGACCAGACCGTGCGGAACGTCGTGCACACCAGCATCGGCGGGCGAGGCGTCCGCATCGAGCTCTCGAACGCGTTCGGCACGGCGCCCGTCACGTTCGACTCCGTGTACGTCGGGCTCCAGCGCTCGGGTGCCGAGGTCGTGCCCGGGAGCAACCGCGAGGTGGAGTTCTCCGGCGCCTCGAGCATCACCGTCCCGCCCGGGGCGCAGGTGCTGAGCGACCCGGTGGGCTGGAAGGTCCCCGCCGACGCCAACCTGGCCGTGAGCGTGCACGCCGAGGGCGAGCAGGCGGCGCTCACCGGCCACAACCTCGCCATGCAGACGAACTACGTCTCGGAGGCGGGGGACGTCGCCGCCGACGAGGGCGGGGACGCGTTCACCCGGACCGAGGAGCACTGGTACTGGGTGAGCGGGGTCGTCGTGGACGCGCCCGAGCGCGTGGACACGCTCGCGCTGCTCGGCGACTCGATCACGGACGGCCACAGCTCCACGGTCGGCGCGAACCACCGCTGGCCGGACCGTCTGGCGGACCGCCTCGCGGACGCGCCCGGTCCCCAGCGGTTCGGTGTCATGAACCAGGGGATCTCGGGCAACCGCGTGCTCGTGGACAGCGCCGGGGTCAGCGCGCAGGCGCGGTTCGACCGCGACGTGCTGGCCAAGCCGGACGTCGCGACCGTCGTCGTGCTCGAAGGCATCAACGACATCGGCAACGGCGACGCCACGTCGGCCGACCAGCTGGTCGCCGCGTACCGGCAGCTCATCGCCCGGGCCCACGCGGCGGACGTCTGCATCGTGGGCGCCACCCTCACCCCGTTCGAGGGCGCCTCCTACTACGACGAGGACAAGGAGGAGATCCGCGCCGAGGTCAACGAGTGGACCCGCACCAGCGGGGAGTACGACGCCGTCATCGACTTCGACGCCGCCACCCGCGACCCCGAGAACCCGCGCAGCCTCCTCGAGGGCTACGACGTCGGGGACAACCTGCACCCCAACGACGCCGGGTACGACGCGATGGCCGACGCCGTCGACCTCCGCGCGCTCGACTGCGACCGCTGACCGCTGACCGCCGAACGCTGGTTGAGCTTGTCGAAACCCAGGTTTCGACGAGCTCAACCAGCGGGGTTTGGACAGGCTCAGCCAGCGACGGTCCGTGTCCGGCTGGGGCGGGACTCGTTCCAGAGGCGGTCGAGCGCCGTCACGACGTAGGTGTAGCGCTCGCCGCGTGCGGCCGTGGTGTCGGTGAAGTCCTGCAGCACCCGCCCGTCCGAGCGCACCGTGGCGAGCAGCTGTGTGGCGTCGTCGACGTCGACCCGGCCGCCCTTCCCGGCGGCGCGGTAGATCGCGAACGACGTCGCACGGCGGCGGTGCGGGGCGGCGTCCACCCAGTGCAGCTCGACGCCGCCCCGGTCGCGGTGGGCGTGCGTGAGCACCGGCTGCTGCACCCGGGTGACCGGCAGGCGGGGCATGGTCGGGACCAGGGCGGGGTGCGCGTAGTGGTCGGCGCGCACCTGCGACATCGAGCCCAGCGGGTCCTGCGGCACGTGCACCGCCGAGAAGTACACGTTGCCGTGCACCGGCGTGCCCTGGGCCGTGACCTCGGCGCAGTACGTGAGGTGGTTCGTCATCTCCGCGGGGTCCGTGAACACCCCCGAGGTCACCTTGTACAGCGCCTCGCCGATGTACAGGTGCGTGCCGGACTGTGCGGCGAGGTCGGCCCACCACGGGACGAGCTTGAGGTAGTCGGCGACGGCGAGCCCGAACTGCCAGTAGATCTGCGGGTTGATGTAGTCGAGCCAACCCTCGAGCACCCACCGGCGCGTGTCGGCGAACTGGTTGTCGTAGGACTGCGAGCCGGCGGTGTCCGAGCCGTTCGGGTCGGTCGAGGCGTTGCGCCAGATGCCGAACGGGCTGATGCCGAACTTGACCCAGCCCTTGAGGTCCTTGATCCGCACGGAGATCTCGCGCACGAACTCGTCGACGTTGTGCCGCCGCCACTCCTCGATCGTCGCGAAGCCGCCGCCGTGCTCGGCGTACGTGGCGGCGTCGGGCAGCGGCTGGCCGGCCACCGGGTAGGGGTAGAAGTAGTCGTCGAAGTGCACGCCGTCGAGGTCGTAGTGCTCCACGCTGTGCAGGATGGCGCGGTAGATGTGCTCGCGCGCCTCGGGCAGGCCGGGGTCGAAGTAGAGCTTGCCGCCGTACGGCCACACCCAGTCCGGGTGCTGCCGGGCCGGGTGCTCGGGGATCAGCTGCGCCGGGTCGGTCTGCATCGACACCCGGTACGGGTTGTACCAGGCGTGCAGCTCGAGGTTGCGGGCGTGGGTCTCCGCCACGATGAAGCCCAGCGGGTCGAAGCCCGGGTCGCCGCCCTGGGTGCCCGTGAGGTACTGCGACCACGGTTCGTACGGGCTGGGCCAGAAGGCGTCCGCCGTGGGGCGTACCTGCACGAAGACGGCGTTGAGGTTCATGCCGGCCGCCACGTCCAGCCAGTGCCGGTACTCGGCCTTGAGCTCGTCGGAGCTCAGGCCGGTGCGCGAGGGCCAGTCGATGTTGACGACGGACGAGATCCACATCGCGCGCAGCTCTCGCTTGCGGGCGGCGGGGAGGTCGGTGGGCTGCTCGGTGGTACGCGAGGCGGCCGAGCCGGCCAGGGACGACGCGCCGGCGGGCGTCATCGAGCCGACGGTCACCGACAGCGCCGAGCCGGCGAGGCCGGCCGTGGCGAGCGTGAGGAAGCGGCGTCGGTCGACGGCGTGGGCGGCGACGGTGCCGTCGCCGGCCGGCGTGAGGTGGGGAGCGGACGAGTGCGTCATTGCAGGCCTCCGGTGGTCGGGAATCCCTTGTGTCACGGGGCGCGCCCCGCGACACGCAAAAGAGTTTCACAGTTGCACCCTGACGGGAAGGTTCACGTCATCCGGCAGGAGGGTTCCGCTCCCGGGTGCGTCCTGGACAACCCGTGCTTACCGTGCGTCTGGGCAAGGGTGCCCGAGGGACGCTGACGCTGAGGGGAACGGCTGTGCGCACTCTGCGACGCATCATCACGACCGGCTTCACGATGGGGATCGCCACCGCGGTGGCGCTGAGCACGGGGGTCGTGGGTGCCGGTGCCGCGTCGGCCGCCGTCCGGCCGCTTCCCGACAAGTCCTACGGGCTCTCGTCGTACTACGGGCCCCGGTGCATGCCGATCAAGGCGGCGTCCGCCTCTCATCTCGGGCAGGACATGGGCGCCAAGAAGGGCACCAAGATCAAGTCCGTGGCCCCGGGCACGGTGATCAAGGCCGGGTCGGCGCCCGGCTTCGGCCAGGTGGTGGTGATCCGGTCCAACGCCAACGGTGGCAAGGTCTTCGCCGTCTACGGGCACGTGATCGACGGCGACAAATACGTGAAGAAGGGCAAGTACGTCAAGCGCGGGCAGCGCATCGCCGACGTCGGCACCTCCGGCACCTCGACCGCCCCGCACCTGCACCTGGAGATCTGGAAGGGCGCGTACAAGGGGTCGGGCAAGACCACCGACCCGCTGCCCTGGATGAAGAACCACGGCGCGTCCCTCACCGCGGGCGCCGCGTGGGCGTACAAGCGCACCGTGCCGAAGTCGTGCACCTACTACACGACCACGAAGGTCAACCTGCGGTCCGGGCCGGGCACGAACTACCGCGTGGTGCGCGAGGTTCGGGTCAACCGGGTGATGACGGCCAAGCCGGGCGCCAGCTCGGGCGTGTGGCGCAAGGTGACGCGGGACGGCACCACCGGCTGGATGCACTCGTCCTACGTCTCGCCGACGCTGACCTCTCTCGGCACGCGGTACGTGGAGGTCAACGGGCTGCGCCTGCGCTCCAAGCCGAGCACGAGCGGCAAGGTCCTGACCTCGATGAACCGGGGCAAGGCCGTGAAGAAGATCTGGGAGCCCTCGAAGGGATGGGTCAAGATCTCCGTGAACGGCAAGGTGGGCTACGTCGCGGCGAAGTACCTCAATACGAAGAAGCAGTGAACCAGCGCCGATCAGGCGTTGCGCGCGACGGCGTGCGGGTCGGTCGCGTTGAGGTGCGCGAGGGTCGCGTCGTACGCGCCCGACGTCTCGGCGAACCGGAGGAGCTTCACGCGCTCGACGAGGATCTCGTGGGCGTCGGGCTGCGTGGCGAGCAGGTCGACCACCTCGTCCGCGAAATCGTCGAGCGGCAGGGCGATCGGGTTCTCCTCGTGGCCCGGCATGAGCGCCGTGCGGACCGACGGCGGCACGATCTCGATCACCTGCACGCCCACCGGTTCGAGCTGCAGCCGGATGCCCTCGCTGAGCCGGTGTATCGCGGCCTTGGTCGCGTTGTAGGTGGGCGTCACCGCGAGCGGCACGTGCGCCAGGCCCGAGGAGACGGTGACGAACGCGGCGCTCGTACCTGCGGCCCGCCGGGTCCGCAGGTGCGGCAGGAAGGCGGCGGCGAGGCGGATCGGGCCGAGCAGGTTCGTGACCACGGTCCGCTCGGCCGTGGCGAGGAAGTCCGGCGACGTCCAGTCCTCGACCTGCATGATGCCGGCCATCGCGACGACGGCGTCGAGATCCGGGTGCCGCTCGAGGACCTCGCGGCTGGCGGCGGTGATGCTGTCCGGGTCGGCGGTGTCGATGCGGACGGCATCGATGCCGGGGTGGGCCGCGACGATCTCGTCGAGCAGGGCCGTGCGCCGGCCGCCCACGATCACGGCGGCGCCGCGGGCCTGGAGGCGGAGCGCGAGGGCGAGCCCGATGCCGCTGGTCGCGCCGGGGATGAAGACGGTGCTGCGGGTGATGTCCATGCCGTCCACCCTGCGTCGCCGGGGTGGCGGGCGGGAGAGGAGCGGTCATCGGGGGACCGGCGATCCCTGGCTGGGGCCTGGCCGACGGGCCGACGACGTCGGACGATGGGCACATGGATCGCGCCGCACTGTCCGAGTTCCTCCGCCACCGCCGCGAGGCGGTGCGGCCCGCCGACGTCGGCCTGCCGGCGGGGGCGCGACGCCGGACCGCCGGCCTGCGCCGCGAGGAGGTCGCGGCGCTCGCCGCGATGTCGGCCGACTACTACACGCGCCTCGAGCAGCAGCGTGGCCCGCAGCCCAGCGAGCAGATGCTGGCGTCGCTCGCGCGGGCCCTGCGGCTGACCGACGACGAGCGCGACTACCTGTTCCGGGTCGCGGGCCGGGGCGCGCCGGACCGCGTCACGATGTCGTCGCACGTCTCGCCCGCCCTGCGCCGGGTGCTCGACCGGCTGTCCGACACGCCCGCGCTGGTGCTGTCCGCGTTGGCCGAGACCCTGGTCGCGAACGACCTCGCCATCGCGCTGCTCGGCGACCGCTCGGGGCTGACCGGTTGGGCGCGCAGCGACACCTACCGCTGGTTCACGGACCCCGCCGAGCGGGAGACGTACCCCACCGGCGACCGGGACCGGCAGTCCCGGGCCCTCGTGTCGACCCTGCGCGTGGCGCACGGGATGCTCGGGCCGCGCTCGCGGGCGGGCGAGCTCGTCGCCGCGATCCGGGCGCGCAGCGACGAGTTCGCCGAGCTGTGGGACCGGCACGAGGTGTCGCAGCGCTTCGCTGACCACAAGACGCTGCTGCACCCGCAGGTCGGCCCGATCGAGCTGGACTGCCAGGTGCTGTTCACGGAGGACCAGACCCAGGCGCTACTCGTGCTCACCGCGCCGCCCCGCTCCGAGGCGGAGGAGAAGCTCGCCCTGCTCGCCGTCCTCGGGCGGCAGGCGATGGCTCAGTAGGCCCCGGCAGGGCGCCGAACAGGCGGTTGGCCCCGTTATGGGCCTCAGACGCCGCCCATAACGGTGTCAACCGCCTGTTCGACGACGTGCGGCGCGGCAGTGACGCGTGTCGGCAGGGATAGTCTCGTGACGATGGTATGTTTCCGGGCATGGCATCGAAGCCCGCTAGCAGACCGTTGCAGGAACCGGCGTTCCTCATCCTGTCCGCCCTCGCGCAGGGGCCGTCGCACGGGTACGGGATCTCCCAGGACGTCGAGGCGAGCTCCGACGGGCGGGTCGCCCTGCGTGCCGGCACGCTCTACGGCGCGATCGACCGGCTCGTCGCGGCTGGGCTCGTCGAGGTGGACCACGAGGAGGTGGTCGACTCGCGGCTGCGGCGCTACTACCGGCTGACCGCGGACGGTGGCACGCGGCTCGACGTCGAGGCGCGGCGGTCCGAAGTCCAGGCGCGGCAGGCGCTCGAGAGGCTCGAGGCACAGCGCTCTCGGGCCGCGCGATCTGGTCGCCCCGCCGCGGCCGGGCTGGGGGAGGTGCCGGCATGAGCGACGCTCAGATGCCCGTGACGCCGGTGCTCGTCCGCGACTACCGCCGGCTGCTGCGGCTCTTCCCCTACACGTATCGCCGCGCGCACGAGGCCGAGATGCTCGGCCACCTGCTCGACGGTGCCGAGCCCGGGCAGTCGCGCCCCACCCGCGGCGAGCGTCACGACCTGCTCGGTGCCGCCGTGCGTGAGTGGCTGCTCGCGCCGCTGGGGTCGACGCCGGGGCAGCGCCGCTCGGGCACCGGCGTGCTGTTCGCCGGCCTCCCGATACTTCTCGTGATCCCGGCGGCGAGGGCGCTGGCCGCCGCCTCGGCCCTCCTCGCCGGCGCCGGTGCGCCGTCGTTCGTGTCGACCGTGCCCATGGCCCTGCCCTGGGCGATCTGGGCGGTCGGTGTCGTCGCGCTCCTTGCTGGTGCCGCGCGAACGGGTCGGGTGCTGGTCGCGACGGCCGCGGCTGCCGCCGTCGTGACGGTCGCGGTGCTCGCCCTCACCGGCCGCGAGTATGCCGCATACCTCGACGCGGGGTGGATGGTCGGGCTGGTCGTCCACGCGGGCGCCGTCGTGGAGCATGCGCGCTGCCGCGTGACGGGACACGACTGGCGCCGCGCCGTGACCGTCCTGTCGCTCATGGTGTCGGCAGTTGGCGGCTACGTTGCGGCGACGTTCGCCGACTCGGCACACGTCGGGGCGCCCTGGTGGTCCGGGGTCGGTTCGACGACGTGGACCGCGCAGGCGATCGTCGTCCCGTTGGCGGGCCTGTTCGGCCTCGGGCTTCTGTGGCCGCGGACGAGGGACGCTGTGCCGGCGCTCGCCGGGGTCGTCATTGCCGTCGGGCTGGCGCGCTCGTCGTTCTTCTGGTCGGGATCCCTCGATCCGGAGACGGTGGACCTCGGGAATATTTGGGCGCTGCTCGCCTTCGCGATTGCCGCGACGACTGCGATGCGCTGGCTCGTCAACCGACTCGACGAGCTGGCCGAGGCGCGTGCCTCACACCGGGCTCTCCTGTCCGCCGCTGGTGGACGCCGGGCGCCGGGCACGTCGCGCGCCGCTTGATCCGCGAGTGGGCATCCGCCGCGATGCCGAACAAGCGGTTGACACCGTTATGGGCGGCGTCTGAGGCCCATAACGGTGTCAACCGCCTGTTCGGCGGCCGGGTGTGGCCGTCAGTCCAGGTAGTCCGCGACGAGCTGCGCGGCGACGCCCGTGTACGACGCGGGTGTGAGTTCCGCGAGGCGCGCGGCGACGTCGTCGGGCAGGCCGAGGCCGGCGACGAACTCGCGCATCCGCGCGGCGTCGACGCGCTGGCCGCGGGTGAGCTCCTTGAGGCGCTCGTACGGGTCCTCCATGCCCTCGACGCCGGCGACGGACGCGGCGCGCATCGCCGACTGGACGGGCTCGCCGAGCACCTCCCAGTTGTGGTCGAGGTCGTCGGCCATGAGGGCGGCGTTGACGTTGAGCGCCTTGAGGCCGCGCCGCACGTTGTCGATCGCGAGCAGCGAGTGCCCGAACGCGGGGCCGATGTTGCGCTGCGTGGTGGAGTCGGTGAGGTCGCGCTGCAGGCGGCTCGTCACCAACGTCGCCGACAGGGTGTCCAGCAGCGAGCAGGAGATCTCGAGGTTGGCCTCGGCGTTCTCGAACCGGATCGGGTTGACCTTGTGCGGCATGGTCGACGACCCCGTGGCGCCCGCGACGGGGATCTGCGTGAAGAAGCCCATCGAGATGTACGTCCACACGTCGGTGGCGAGGTTGTGCAGGATGCGGTTGAACCGGGCGACGTCGGCGTAGATCTCCGCCTGCCAGTCGTGCGACTCAATCTGCGTGGTGAGCGGGTTCCACGTGAGGCCGAGGTGCTCCACGAACGCCTTCGAGACGGCGGGCCAGTCGGCCCCCGGGACGGCCACGGTGTGCGCGCCGTAGGTGCCGGTGGCGCCGTTGAGCTTGCCCAGGTATTCGGCGCCCTCGATGCGGCGCAGCTGGCGGCGCAGGCGGTGCGCGAGGACGGCGAGCTCCTTCCCCATGGTCGTGGGCGTCGCCGGCTGGCCGTGCGTGCGGCTCAGCATCGGCACGTCGGCGTGCTCACGAGCCATGCCGGCGAGCTGGTCGGCCAGGTCGGTCGCGGCGGGCAGCCAGACGTCGCGCACGCCGCCCTGCACCATGAGCGCGTACGACAGGTTGTTGATGTCCTCGCTGGTGCAGGCGAAGTGCACGAGCTCGCTCGCGGCCGGGAGGTTCGTGGCGCCCAGGACGTCGGGGGCGGCGGAGATGCGGCGCTTGATGAAGTACTCGACGGCCTTGACGTCGTGGACCGTCTCGCGCTCGATGGCGGCGAGCTCGGCGATCTCGTCCGCGCCGAACGTGGCGGGGATCGTGCGCAGGTACGCGATCTCGGCGTCGGTCAGAGTGGGGGCGCCGGGGACGACGGCGCCCGGGGCCTCGCCCTCGTTCGTCGACGGGCCGTTGCCCGCAGTTCCATTGCACAGCGTGACCAGCCACTCGACCTCGACGTGGACGCGCGCCCGGTTCAGCGCGGCCTCGCTGAGGTGGTCCACCAGGGGCGCGACGGCCCCGCGGTACCGGCCGTCGAGCGGGCCGAGCGCGATGGGCGGCGTGACGTCGGCGAGGTTCACGCGGGCGGGCTGGACGTCGGTCGGCGAGGTCTGCGGCGCGGGGGAGGTCACGGCCCACATTCTCCCACGAGGGCGAATCCCGCCGGTCGAACCTGCCGAGGCCACGGGGTCGCGACCCTTCGACAGGCTCAGGACGGTGCAGGCTCGACCGACGGCTCGCTCGTCCGGGGATCTGTGCCATCAGCCGAGGAGCGGGTAGTTCCCGCGGATGGTGCCGTGCGGGTCGCGGGCGCGCTTGAGCTCCTGCAGCCGGGCGAGGGCGGTCGCGTCGTACGCGGCCGCCGCGCTCTCGCCGGGGGCGAGGAACGTCGCCGGCTTGCGCAGGGTTCCCGGCCCGGCGAGCTCGGCGGGCAGCGCCTCCAGCCGGTGGCCGACGGCGGCCGCGAGCCCCGGCTCGAACGCCAGGCCGAACGCGTACAGCAGGTACGGCTCGGCGATCGCTCCCAGGGCGCCGGCGCCGTCCCCCGGGATGGCGAGCGCGCCGCCCAGGTGCCGCAGCTGCAGCATCAGCAGCGGCGCGACCGGCGTCGTGAACAGGCGGTCCACCGCCTCGTCGTCGATCCGGGACTGGAGCTCGGCGCGCGAGCGGCCCGCGGCCGGGTCGGTCGGGTCGGCGGTGATGTCGCCGATGTCGGCGAGCCCGACCGGGCCGATCGCGGTGTCGACGTCCGGCCCGAGGGCGCCAGGCACGGCGTTGAACGGCGCCAGCAGCTCCCGCGCTGCTCCTGCGTCACCGAGGAAGGCGGCGTGCACGACGACGGCCGGGGCGCCGGGCGCCTCGACGCGGGACAGCCACAGGCTGAGCTCGGGCGGGGCCGCCGCGGTGACCTCGCGGAAGATGTCGAGGGCCTCGGCGGCGCGCTCAGCGGGCCAGACGACCTTGCCGCCCGAGAACGCCGGCACCGGCTCCAGGTCGATCTCCATCGCGGTCACGACGGCGAGGTCGCCGCCCCCGCCGCGCAGCGCCCAGAACAGCTCCGGGTCGGACTCCGCCGTGACCGTGGCGGGTGCGCCGTCTGCGTCGACGACGTCGAACGACCGCACGTGGTCGGCCGCGAGGCCGTGGGCGCGGCTGAACCAGCCGAGCCCGCCGCCGAGCGTGTAGCCGACCGCGCCCACGCCGGGGGCGCTGCCGAGCAGGGCCGTGAGGCCGTGCGGGGCGGCCGCGGCCTGCACGGCGCCCCAGGAGGCACCGGCGCCGACCCGGGCGACCCGCCGCGCCGGGTCCACCTCGACGCGGTCGATCGCCCGGGTGTGCAGCAGGATTGCGTCCGCCACGTCTCCCGACGCGCCGTGGCCGGTCGACTGCGCGGCTACCGCCAGCCCGGCGTCCCGCGCGGACCGCACGGCTGCGGCGACGTCGTCGGCGTCGGCCGCCTCGACGACGGCCGCGACGGGCTGCCGCACGGCGAGGTTCCACGGGGTGGAGGCGGCCTCGAAGCCGTCGTCGCCGGGGAGCAGCAGGCGCCCGGTGAGGGCGACGGTGAGGGTGCGGGAGAGGGTGTCGGAAGAGGTCAGGTGGGTCATGCGGGCTCCTCGGATGATCGGTCGTGTGCGGCCGGTGTCGTGGCCCCGTGGTTGGGTGGCACGGCTCGGTGGGTACCGGCAGCGGTTGCTGTCATCTCTCTGACACGGCCCGGCGAAGGAGTGTGACCGGTGAGCACGGACCAGCTCATGGCGGATCAGTTCGAGGCGTTCCGACCGCACCTGCGCTCGGTGGCGTACCGGGTGCTGGGCTCCGCCGCCGACGCGGAGGACGCGGTGCAGGACGCCTGGGTGCGGGCGCAGTCGGCCGGCACGGCGGGCGTGGAGAACCTCGGCGGCTGGCTCACGACGATCGTCGGCCGCGTGGCGCTCAACCTGCTGCGCTCGCGGTCCACGCGCCGGGAGGCGGCGTGGGAGTCGCTGGGGGAGTCCGTGGGCGACGCGCACCTGCCGGACTTTCTCGTGTCGCCGGCCGACGGGCTCGACGACCCCGAGCGGCAGGCGATCGAGTCGGACGAGATCGGCGTCGCGCTGCTCGTCGTGCTGGACACGCTGGCTCCGGCTGAGCGCGTCGCCTTCGTGCTGCACGACCAGTTCTCGGTGCCGTTCGAGGAGATCGCGCCGATCGTGGACCGGTCCCACGCCGCCACGCGCCAGCTCGCCAGCCGGGCGCGGCGCAAGGTGCGCGAGGCCGTGCCCGTGCAGGACGACATCGTTCGGCGGCGGGAGGTCGTGTCCGCCTACCTCGCGGCGTCGCAGGCCGGCGACTTCGACGGGCTCCTCGCCCTGCTCGACCCCGAGGTGACGGTGCGGGTGGACTACGGCCCGGGCGAGATGTCCCGGCTGCTGCGCGGCGCGCGCGCCGTGGCCGAGCAGGCGCGGCTGCACTTCGGCACCGCTGGGTTCTCGCGCCTCGCGCTCGTGGGCGGGTCGCCCGGGCTCGTCACGGTGCTCGACGACGGGACGGTGTTCTCGGTGCTCGCGTTCACGGTGCGCGGGGGCCGCGTGGTGGGAATCGACATCCTGTCCGACCGCGAACGCCTGTCCGAGGTCGCGCAGCCCGTGTGATCCAGACGGCGGCTGATCCGGACGGCGGCTGATCCGGACGGCGGCGCGGTGTCCCATGGCGCGGAGCCTGTCCCCAGGTGGGCGCGGTGCACAGGCGTGCCCGACCAGCGGCCGGGACGCCCGTCGCCCGGCCTAGCGTCCCGGCATGACCACTCCCGTCCCGCCCGACACCACCGCCGCGCTCCTTCCGGCGACCGCCCTCGGCGCATCGAGCGCGACCGCGGGGGGCGAGGCGCGCGCCGTCCTGCTCGCCGCGCGCGAGGACGTGGTCGACGCCGCGGCCGGCGCCCGCCGCAGCCTCGGCATCGCGTGGGAGTCGGAGGCGGCCCAGCGGTTCCGGGACGAGATGACGGCGCTCCTGGCCGGGCTCGACGGCGACCTGCGCGGCCTCGAGGACCTGGCGGCGGTGCTGGGCCGATGACCAGGGGCGTACCCCCGCGGGAGACGCTGACGATCTCGGGCGGGCCGGGGCTCACGCGGGTCGACGCGGACGCCGTGCAGGGCGCGGCCGCGCTGCTCGACGCCGCGGCGGAGCGGCTGCGGCAGGCCTCGCGCCGCTGCTCGAGCGCGCAGGGCGTCCTCCTGCGATGGACGTGGGTGCCCGACCCGCTGGCGCCGCCCTTCGCGCCGCGTGCCGACGGGCGGGAGGTCGCGGCGGCGGGTGCCATGGCGGAGCGGGTCGCCGCCGCCGGCGCACGGCTGGGGTCTCGTGCGTCCCGCGTCGAGCGGTGCGCGCTGCGGCTGCGCCTCGCGGCCGGGCTCTACCGCCGCGCGGAGACGTTCCTCGACCACACGATCGGGGCGTTCCTGACGTGGCAGGGCCTGGGGGTCGGGGTGGTGGTCGCAGCGGTGGCCGCGTCCCCGCCGGCGCGGGCCTTCGTGGCCGCGTCGCAGGGGATGCAGTGGTGGCAGGGCCTGGGAGGCGCCGACGCGGGAGGCGCCGACGCGGGAGTCGCCGATGTGGGGGTCACCGCCCCGGAGGCCGTGGCGCCCCCGCCGCCGGCGACGCACGAGGCGACCGACCCGTCGGACGGCCTGGTGGCGAACGTGTGGCGGGTCCTCGCGCCGTACGCGGACGAGGCGGTCACCGGGGTCGGCTGGGGCGCGGGCGGCCTGACGCGGGGCGCGGGGGCGCTGTCCGACGTCGTCGACGCGCTGCTGCCCGCCTCCGAGGTCCGGGTGCTGCCGCTGACCGACGCGGACCTGGCCGGCCCGCCGCCCGACTGGGCCGACTGCCCGTCGGGCACCGTCGCCGAGGCACTCGCCCGCACGGCCGACCTCTACCCCTTCGGCAGCGGCGTCGTCGGCCGGCGCGGGGCGGGGGCGCCCGAGGGCACGCTCGCGGTGGAGCGGGTGGCGCACGATGACGGCACGACGTCGTGGACCGTGCTGATACCCGGCACGCAGGAGCTGATCTCGCCGGCCAACCCGTTCGACGCCGCCACCGACCTGCAGCTCATGGCGCACGAGACGGCCGACGTCTCCGTCGCCGTCGAGCAGGCGCTCGACCAGGCAGGCGCAGGGGCGGACGAGCTGGTGGTGCTCGTCGGGCACAGCCTCGGTGGGATCGCGGCGACGGCGCTCGCGGCGTCGCCGGCGTTCCGAGCGAAGCACCCGGTGGGCGGGGTGGTGACGGCGGGCTCGCCGACGGCGACGTTCGCAACTCCGACCGGGGTGCCGGTGCTGCACCTGGAGAACGACGAGGAGCTCGTCTCGACGGTCGACGGGCGTTCCAGCGACGAGAACCCGGCGACGGCGGACCGCGTCACCGTGGGCCGCAGGCTGCTCGCATCGACCGACCCGGCCGACTTCGCGGCCGCGGGCAGCATCTCGCTCGCGCACGCCATGCCCTCGCACCTGCGCACGCTGGCCGCGGCACGCGCGTCCGGAAACGTGCAGGTGGCGGGCGTGACCGGGCGCCTGGAGCGGCTGCTCGGCGGCACGCGGGCCCAGACCCGGTGGTTCGTGGCCCGCCGCGTCGGCGGCTCCGAGCCCGCCGCCGTGCTCGCGCCCGGGCCCGCGGGCACGACATCGCCCCCGCCGGGAGTCCCGACGGGGGCGACGCTGCAATGAATTCACGCTGTGCCAGGTGCGGGCAGGTGCTCAGCCCCTCTTGGGCGCGAACGCTCCGATGATGGCTTGCAGCACGGCGAGGATCAGGGCGATCCAGATGTACCACCAGAAGCCGCCGGTCACGCTGACGCCCCAGTCGCCGAACCACCCCTGGTCGGTGATCCACGTGGTCAGCCACAGCACGAAGGCGTTGATGACGAGGTAGAACAGCCCGAGCGTGAGGATGAGCAACGGGATGGAGATGACGCTGACGATCGGCTTCACGAAGCTGCTGATGATGGTGAACACCAGTGCCGCGCCGAGCACGGCCAGGACGTAGGACAGCAGGTTGTCGCCGTCGTACTCGGGTTTGATCTCGAGGTTGGTGAAGATCAGGTCGCTCAGCCACAGCGCGAGGGCCGTGACGATCACGCGGACGATGAAGTTCATGGTGCCATCGTGGCACGTCACGCCCCACCACCGGTGGTTGAGCCTGTCGAATCACGCCCCACCACCGGTGGTTGAGCCTGTCGAATCACGCCCCACCACCGGTGGTTGAGCCTGTCGAAACCCCCGCGCGTAGGCTCGCCGGGTGAGCGAACGTACCGTCCTCGTCCTGCACGACAACGCCGAGTGGCTCCCGCCGTTCGACCGCGCGTTCGACCGCGCCGGACTGCGCCTCGAGACCCAGCATCTGGGCGACGTCACCCTCGACCTCACCGCGCCCTCGGCCGACGTCGTGCTCTGGTCGCGGCTGAGCGCGTCGGCCCACACCCGCGGAGTGCCGCACGCGCCAGAGGCGGCGCAGGCGCTGCTCTCCGTGGCGGAGGCCGCGGGCCGGCGCGTGGTCAACGGGACCCGCGCCGCGTCGCTCGAGGTGAGCAAGGTGCGGCAGTACGCGCTGCTGCGCGCCGCCGGCCTCGACGTGCCGCGCACGATCGCCGTCACGGACCGGGGCGCGCTGCGCGAGGCCGCCGCCCGGATCCCCGCGCCGTTCATCACCAAGCACAACCGCGGCGGAAAGGGGCTGGGGGTGCAGCGGTTCGACGACGTCGAGACGTTCGCCGCGGCGCTCGACGCGGGCCTGGTGGACGAGCCCGTGGACGGCGTGTGGCTGCTGCAGGAGCTGCTCGTGGCGCCCGAGCCGTTCGTCACCCGCGCCGAGTTCGTGGGCGGCCGCTTCCACTACGCCGTGCGGGTGGACACGTCCGGCGGCTTCGAGCTGTGCCCCGCCGAGGCGTGCGCGCTGCCCGGCGCCGACGGCGAGACCCCGCCGCCGCTCTTCGAGCTGCGGCCCGAGATCACGGCCGACCACCCGCTGGTCGCCCCGCTCGAGCGGCTGCTCGCGGAGCAGGGCATCGAGATCGCCGGGGTCGAGTTCTTCGAGACCGTCGACGGCCGCACGGTGCCGTACGACATCAACACCAACACCAACTACAGCCCGGACGTGGAGGCGAAGGTCGAGGTGCCCGCCGCCGACGCGATCGCGGAGTTCTTCGCACGGCTCTGAGCGGGTGGCATCCTTGATCGCTGTGACCACCCCCGCCCGCATCCCCGCCGACTCGTCGACCGTCCCCCTGCGCGCCGCCGTCGCCGCGCTGCCCGCGTACGTGCCGGGCGCGCGCGCCGGCCAGGGCGCGAAGCTGTGGAAGCTGTCGTCGAACGAGAACCCGTACCCGCCGCTGCCGTCCGTCCTCGAGGCGATCACCCGCGCCGCCGAGGAGGCGAACCGCTACCCGGACATGTACGCGACGGAGCTGGTCGAGGCGCTCGCCGCGCACGTCGGGGTCTCCGGCGACCGAGTCGTGGTGGGCAACGGGTCGGTGGCGGTGCTGGCGCACGTGCTGCAGGCCGTCGTCGAGCACGGCGACGAAGTCGTGTTCCCGTGGCGCTCCTTCGAGGCGTACCCGATCGCGGTCGCCGTCGCGGGCGGCACGGCCGTCACCGTGCCCGTCACCGCCGGAGGACGCCTCGACCTGCCGGCCATGGCCGCCGCCGTCACGCCGCGCACCCGCGTCGTGATGGTCTGCACCCCCAACAACCCCACCGGGCCGGTGGTGCACGCCGACGAGCTGGCGACCCTCCTCGCCGCCGTCCCGCGCGACGTGCTGGTGATCGTCGACGAGGCGTACCTTGAGTTCGTGCGCGACCCGCAGGCGCCCGACGGCGTCGACCTGCTGCGCCGGCACCCGAACGTGGTGCTGCTGCGCACCCTGTCCAAGGCCTACGGGCTCGCGGGGCTGCGCGTCGGCTACGCGGTCGCGGAGCCCCGGCTCGCGGCCGGGATCCGGGCGGTGTCCACGCCGTTCGGCGTCAACCACGTCGCGCAGCGCGCCGCGCTCGCCTCCCTCGAGCCCGTCGCGCAGGCCGAGCTGCGCGAGCGCGTCGACGCGCTGGTCGCCGAGCGCGACCGCGTCACCGACGCCTTGCGCGGGCAGGGCTGGGCGCTGCCCGAGACACAGGCGAACTTCGTGTGGTTCCCCCTCGGCGACGCCACCATGGACCGCGCCGCCGAGGCGACCGCCGCGGGCGTCCTCGTGCGCCCGTTCGCAGGCGACGGCCTGCGCGTGACCATCGGCGAGATCGAGGCGAACGACGCGTTCCTCGACGTCGCCGCCGACTGGCGCTGACCCGCTGGTTGAGCCTGTCGAAACCCGGGTCTCGACAGGCTCGACCGACGGGACGTCCTAGCGGGGCAGGTTGCGGAGGTTCGACCGGGCCATCGACATCACCTCGCCCATGCCGCCGCCGAAGATCTGCTTGGTCATGGCGGTGGCGAACCCGCGGATCTGGCCGGACGTGATGGACGGCGGGATCGACAGCGCGTTCGGGTCGGTGACCACCTCGATGAGGGCGGGGCCCTCGCGGTCGAGGCCGTCCTGGAGCGCCCGGCGCAGGTCCTTCGGCCGCTCGACGCGCACTGACGGGATGCCGACGGCGAGCCCGATGTTGCGGTAGTCGACCGGGGGCGAGTCGGTGCCGTAGGAGGGCAGGCCCTCCACGAGCATCTCGAGCTTCACCATGCCGAGCGTCGCGTTGTTGAAGACGACGATCTTCACGGGCAGGTCGTGGGTGCGCACGGTGATGAGCTCGCCCAGCAGCATGGACAGGCCGCCGTCGCCGGCGAGCGCCACTACCTGGCGGCCGGGCTGGGCGAACGCCACGCCGATGGCGTGCGGCAGCGCGTTCGCCATCGAGCCGTGCAGGAACGACCCGATGACGCGCCGCTTCCCGTTCGGCGTGATGTACCGCGCGGCCCACACGTTGTTCATCCCCGTGTCGACGGTGAACACGGCGTCGTCCGCGGCCGTCTCGTCGAGCTGCACCGCCGCGTACTCCGGGTGGATGGGCGTGTGCTTCTCCACGTTGCGCGTGTAGGCGCCCACCACCTTGGTCATGAGACCGACGTGCTTGTCGACCATCGACCGCAGGAACTTGCGGTCCCGCTTGCGCTTGACGAGCGGGTTGAGCAGCCGCAGCGTCGCGCCGACGTCGCCGTGCACCGGCAGGTCGAGCCGCGTGCGCCGGCCCAGGTGCGAGGCGTCGACGTCGATCTGCGCGGTCGGCACGTCCGCCGGCAGGAACGAGTCGTACGGGAAGTCGGTGCCCACCAGGATCAGCAGGTCGGCGGAGTGGACCGCCTCGTGGCACGAGCCGTACCCGAGCAGGCCGGACATGCCGACGTCGTGCGGGTTGTCGTACTGGATGATCTCCTTGCCGCGCAGCGAGTGGCCCACCGGCGCGGCGGCCAGGTCGGCGAGCTCGAGCACGGCGTCCCGGGCGTCGCGTGCACCGGCACCGACGAACAGCGTCACCTTGTTCGCCGTGTTGATCGCCTCGGCGAGCGCCTCGACGTCGGTGTCGTGCGGCACGAGGCGCCCGGGGCGGGCTCCCGGCACGAGGATCGGCGCGGCGTCGTCGGGCACGCGCTCGTCGGCGACGTCGCCCGGCAGGGTGAGCACCGCGACGCCGGGCGCGGCGAGCGCGTGCTGGATGGCGGACCGGGTGACGCGCGGCAGCTGGGCCGCCGACGAGATCATCTCCGAGAACACGGACGCCTCGTTGAAGATGCGGTCCGGGTGCGTCTCCTGGAAGAACTGCGTGCCGATCTGCGGGGACGGGATGTGCGAGGCGATCGCGAGCACGGGCAGGTGCGACCGGTTCGCGTCGTACAGGCCGTTGATGAGGTGCAGGTTGCCCGGCCCGCACGACCCGGCGCAGACGGCGAGCTCGCCCGTCACCTCCGCGTCCGCGGCCGCGGCGAAGGCGGCCGCCTCCTCGTGGCGCACGTGCACCCAGTCGATGCCCTCGGTGCGGCGCACGGCGTCCACGATCGGGTTGAGCGAGTCGCCCACGATGCCGTAGATGCGCTTCACCCCGGCGGTAACGAGCTGGTCCACGAGGTGTTCAGCGACGGAGCGTGCCATGACGGGGGCCTCCAGGGTCGGGGTGCCGGTCTCTTGCGATGCTGCCCCAGCCGGGTCGGGCGCGCGCGGGGAAAGTGGGGGGAGGGGCTGGACCGAAGATACCCGTCGTGTCGCCACGGGTCCTCGGCCCCGCCGAGGGGACCTCAGGGATGCCGGTGGCGTCGCGCGCGCATCGTCTGCTCGTGCACCGCCCAGGCGTCGGCGACCGGCCCCAGATGGGTGAGCTTGTCGGGATTGATGACGGCGCGGACGGTCTGGATGTGACCCTCCAGCACGTCGAAGGCCATGACGCCCACGACGTGCCGGTCGGCGGTGCGCATGACCATGCCCGGCTGGCGGTTGACCTCATGGATCTCGAAGAGCAGGCCCGTGCCGGGCAGGCGGTCGGCGAAGGCCGCGAAGACGCGGAGCACGTTGTCCCTGCCCGCGACCGGCCGGGCGAACGCGGGCGCCTTGCCGCCGCCGTCGCCGATCACCTGGACGTCGGCGGCGAGCAGCTCGGCGAGCCCGTCGACGTCCCCCTCTCGGAACGCCTCGATGAACCGGGAGGTGAGCTCGTCGCGCTCCCGGCGGTCGGCGTCGAACCGGGGGCGCCCCTCGGCCATGTGCCGGCGCGCCCGCACCGCGAGCTGCCGGCAGGCGGGCTCGGAGCGGTCCACTGCCGCGGCGACCTCGGCGAAGTCGAAGTCGAAGACATCGCGCAGCACGAACACCGCTCGCTCCAGGGGGCTGAGCCGCTCGAGCAGGAGCAGCGCGGCGACGGACACCGAGTCGGCGAGCTCGGCGGAGCGTTGCGGGTCGTCGTAGGGGTCGTCCAGCAGGGGCTCGGGGAGCCAGGTGCCGGTGTACTCCTCGCGGCGGACCCGCGCGGAGCGGAGCACGTCGATCGAGATCCGCGTCACCACGGCGGACAGGAACGACTTGACCGATGCCGGTTCCGTGGTCGTGCCCTCGTAGCGCAGCCAGGTCTCCTGCACGGTGTCCTCGGCATCGCTCACGCTGCCGAGGATCCGGTAGGCGATCGCGAACAGCAGTGGCCGCAGCGCGGTGAACTCCTCGGTGCGGGCCATCCGATCAGCCTGCCAGCCGGGCCTCCGCGGCGTCGGACGAGCGCCCCGAACCGGCCCAGCGCATCAGCCCGGGCAGGCGGCGCGCGACACCGATCGTGGACACCACGCCGCGTACCTGGAACCGCTTGAACGCGGTCACTCCCGGACCGGTCCAGGCCTGCTCGGTGGCGACGTCGTCGCGGGTCGTGAGCTGCAGCACGGCGGCGCGGCCGCCCACGCTGACGCAGCGCCCCAGGAAGCCGAGATCGAAGGGCGCCCGTCCGCCGTCGGTCAGTCCGAGGGCCTCGGCGCGCAGCACGTCCGCGGCGTGCGCGCCGGACGGGAACGCGAACTGGCACGACATGCTGTATCGACCGCCGTGCGGCGCGGTGGTGTGACCGGCGTCGCCGACGGCCAGCACCTGCGGGTGGGACACGGACCGCAGCGCGGCGTCGGTCAGGACGGCACCGGCCGCGTCGACGTCGAGGCCGGTCTCGCGGGCGAGCGGCGGCGGGGTGAACCCGCCGCACCAGACGGTCAGGGCGGACGGCACCTCGGCGCCGTCGTCGAGAAGCAGCCGGTCGCGTTCGACGGCGCGGACGCGGGCCCCGCTCACGGTCTCGATGCCCAGCCGGTCGAGACTCGCGCGCACGTGCCGGGCGGCGCGGCTCCCGAACCAGCCGCCGACCTCGCCGGAGGTGATCAGGCGGACCTTCAGGTCGGGCCGGGCCTCGGACAGCTCGCCCACGGTCTCGAGACCCGTGAACCCGCCGCCCACGACGGCGACGTCCGCGCCGGCGGGAAGCTCGGCGAAGGCAGGGCGCAGGTGTTCGGCGGACTCCAGGGACCCGACGGCGTAGGCATGCTCGCCGCCCGGGACCGGCACCGGTTCGGTGGTGCTGCCCGTGGCCAGGACGACCTGGTCGAAGCGCAGGTCGCGGGTCGTGCGGGGATCGGATTCGCTCGTGATGGTGGCCCGACCTCCGTCGGGGTCGAGGGCGGTGACCCGGCCCTCGACGAACGTGACGTCGGAGCCCAGCAGGTCGCGGATGCTCGGGGCGGCAACCTGTCGCCCGATGGCGAGGTGGTGGAGCCGCAGCCGGTTGACGAACCTCGGGCGCGGGTTGACGACGGTGACGTGAACCTGGCCGCGGGCTCGTCCCGCCAGCCGGACCGCCGCCATGCTGCCGGCGAACCCTGCGCCGACGATCAGGACGTGGGTGCTCGTCATGGTGTGCATGTCCACGGGACGAGACAGGCTCCGCGGCTGTGACATCGGCCTTGACCTCAAGCGTGGTTGAGGTCACAGCATCGGGGGATGACGACGACCACGCCGACAGACACCGTCCCCACCGCGGTCCCCCGGGAGGTACGGCGCCTCGTCGCCCGCCAGACGGGCGATGAGAAGCACGACCCGAGCGCCCACTCGACGCTCGACGTCGTGTGGGCCCTGTACGACCAGGTGCTGCGGGTCGATCCCGAGCGCCCCGACGACCCCGATCGGGACCGGTTCCTGCTCTCCAAGGGGCACGGGCCCGCGTCGACGTACGCCGTCCTGGCCGCGAAGGGGTTCTTCCCGGAGACCTGGCTGGACGACGTCGCGTCGTGGGAGTCGCCCCTCGGGCACCACCCCGACCGCACGCTGGTGCCCGGCATCGAGATCGGCAGCGGGTCGCTCGGCCACGGGCTGCCGATCGCGGTGGGGCTCGCGCTGGGGCTGCGCGACCGGTCGCCCGCGCGGGTGGTCGTGCTGGTGGGCGACGCCGAGCTCGACGAGGGCAGCAACGCCGAGGCGATCGCCGTCGCCGGCCGCTACGGCCTGGGCAACCTCACCTGCGTCGTGGTCGACAACCACAGCGACTCGCTCGGCTGGCCCGGCGGTATCGGCGCCCGGTTCGACGTCGAGGGGTGGTCGGCGGCGGACGTCGGCACCCGGGATCCCGCCGCCCTCGCCGGCGCGCTGCGGCGCACGGAGCCCGACCGGCCGACCGTCGTGGTCGTCGACACCACCATGAAGGAGACCGCATGACCGCCATCGCGCCGGCCCCACAGGCACTCGATCTGCGCACGCGCTTCTACGACGAGCTCGACCCGGTGCTCGACGCGCACCCCGACGTCGACGTCGTCCTGGCCGTCATCGGCTCCGGCTACATGGGCCGCGCCATCGCGCGCCACCCCGGCCGCGTGATCGACGTGGGGATCCGCGAGCAGGCGCTGATCGGCGTGGCGGGCGGGCTCGCCCTGGCCGGCCGGCGCCCGATCGTGCACACCTTCGCCTCGTTCCTCGTCGAGCGGCCGTACGAGCAGGTCAAGCTCGACCTCGGGCACCAGGACGTCGGTGCCGTGCTGGTGAGCGCTGGCGGGTCGTACGACGTGAGCGCCGGCGGTCGCACCCACCAGTCGCCGGCGGACGTCGCGCTGATCTCCGCCCTGCCGGGGTGGACGGTGCACGTGCCGGGCCACGCGGACGAGGTGGCCGAGATCCTGCACCGCGAGGCCGCGGGTACCGGCCGCGTCTACGTGCGCCTGTCCGGGCAGCGCAACTCCCGGCCGCACCCGGTGGACGGGCGCCTGCACCTGCTGCGCGACGGCGTGGGAGCGGGGGAGGGCGGGCCGCTCGTCGTCGCCGTCGGTCCCATGCTCGACACGGTGCTGGAGGCAACCGCCGACCTGCCGGTCCGCGTCGCGTGGACCGCCACCCCGCACCCGCTCGACGCCAAGGGGCTGCGGGCGCTACTGCCCTCGGGAAGTGGCCCCGCGTCGGTGCTCGCCGTCGTCGAGCCGTACCTGGAGGGCACCAGCGCCGGCGCCGTGGCCGCGGCCCTCGTCGACCGGCCGAGCCGCGTGCTGCACGTGGGCGTGCCCGGCGACGTCGAGCTGCGCCGGTACGGCACCCCGCGCGACCATGCCGCCGCGCACGGCCTCGACGCCGCGGGGATCCGCCGCCGGGTGGAGGGGTTCCTAGGCTGAGGGTCGTGACCAGCCAGCACCCCAGCGCGGCCTACGCGGCGCGCGCGGCGGAGTACATCGACCTGTTCGGCACGATCGAGGCGGCGGACGAGCGGGACCGGGACCTCGTTGCCGGGTGGGCCGCCGGCCTCGACGGCCGCGTGGTCGACGCGGGCTGTGGGCCTGGGCACTGGACGGACTTCCTCGCGCGCCAGGGGCTCGACGCCGAGGGCGTGGACCTCGCCGCCCCGTTCCTCGACCACGCGAGGTCGCGGTTCCCGGACATTCAGTTCCGCCGGGCCGGCCTCGCCGACCTCGGCGTCCCGGACGGAAGCCTGGGCGGCGTCCTCGCCTGGTACTCGCTCATCCACACCGCGCCGGAGTCGCTCGACGTGGTGCTGACCGAGCTCGCCCGCGTCGTCGCGCCCGGCGGCGGCCTGCTCGTCGGGTTCTTCCGGGGCCCGCGCGTCGAGCCGTTCGACCACGCGGTCACCACCGCCTGGTACTGGCCGGCGGACGAGCTGGGCTCCCGCCTCGCGGACGCGGGGTTCGACGTCCTCGAGACGCGCACCCGCACGGAACGGGGCGCGCGCCCGCACGGCGCGATCAGCGCGCGGCGTCAGGGTGTCCGAACGCTGGAACCTTGACCATGACCGCCACGCTGATCAAGGTTTCGGCGAAACCTTGATCAAGGCGCGGCGCTTACTCCAGGTTGCGCAGGGCGGCGGGGATCGGGGTGTCCCCGGCCGAGAACCGGACGAAGCGGCCGACGGTGGCGGGCTCGCGCAGCGCGGCGGCGGCCACCTGGGCGACGTCGGCGCGCGGCACGCTCGTGTCCGACCCGGCGGGCACGGGGCCCGCCTCGGGCAGGAGGGTGATGCGGCCGCTGGGCGGGTCGTCCGTGAGGGTGCCGGGCCCGAGGATCGTCCAGTCGAGGTCGGTGGTGCGCAGGTGGTCGTCGGCGGCGAGCTTCGCGTCCGCGTAGGCGAAGAAGCCCGCGCTCTCCGGCACGCCGTGGTCCGGCGTCGAGCCGATCCACGACACCATCACGTACCGCCGCACCCCGGCGCTCGCGGCCGCGTCCATGGAGCGGATCGCGGCGTCGCGGTCGACCGCGTACGTGCGCTCGGGGCTGCCGCCGCCCGCCCCGGCGGACCACACCACGGCGTCGGCGCCGGTGATCGCGGCGGCGATCTCGTCGGCGTTCGCGTGCTCGACGTCCAGGAGCAGCGGCTCCGCGCCGAGGTCGGCCACGCGATCCACCTGGTCCGGCTTGCGCACCACGCCGACGACGTCGACGACGGGCCCCGTGCCGCCGTCCACGAGGAGGGGAACAAGCAGGCGTGCGACCTTGCCGAGCGCACCGATGACGACGACCTTCATGACGACCTCCGAGCGTCGAGCGTGGGGTTCTACCGTCGCTCACCGGGGGCCGGATTGCCACCCCGGACGTCCTGTTCGTCGGCCCGGTCGCCTGCTTCGTCCGATCCGGCTCTGGCGATGCGCGCGCACTGGGAGTCGTACGACGTCGCGGGCGACCGCACCCAGTTGCGCCGCTACCGGTCCGCGCGGGTCGGGCGCCTGGACGTGCACTTCCAGAGCCTGTGGCTCGACCGCGCCCGCGGCGACCGCATCATCCTCATGACGCCCGCCGACGACGCCACCGCCCAGCGCCTGGAGCGTCTGGACGCGCTGGTCGGGGCCGCGCCCGCGGTGACGACGCGGGACGACGCCGCGACGGGCGCCGCCGCGACCGGCGGCAACGTGGCCCGCTGACCTGCGACGTCGTCGAGGAAGGTCCGCTCGTCGCGGAATGGCCGTGTCCGGCACGGCTCCGGCGGGGGAAGATGGTCCCCGTGCGTACCATCCGACAGAGCCGCAAGCTCCGCGGCGTCCGCTACGACGTCCGCGGTCCCATCCTCGTCGAGGCCCAGCGCCTCGAGGCCGAGGGCCATCGCATCCTCAGGCTGAACATCGGCAACACGGCGCCGTTCGGCTTCGAGGCACCGGCGGCCATCCAGGCCGACGTCGTGCATCACCTGCCGGAGGCGCAGGGGTACAGCGACTCGCGCGGCATCTACGAGGCACGCACCGCGGTGGCGCAGTACTACCAGTCGCGCGGGCTGCGCGACACGACGGTGGAGGACGTCTTCATCGGCAACGGCGTCTCCGAGCTCATCTCGATGGTGCTGCAGGCGTTCGTCGACGAGGGCAACGAGATCCTCGTGCCGGCGCCGGACTACCCGTTGTGGACGGGTGCGGTGACACTGTGCGGCGGCACGGCGGTGCACTACCGGTGCGACGAGGAGAACGGCTGGATGCCGGACCTCGAGGACATCGAGGCGAAGATCACCGAGAACACCCAAGCCCTGGTGATCATCAACCCGAACAACCCCACCGGCGCCGTGTACAGCAAAGAGATGGTGGAGGCGATGGTCGACATCGCCCGCCGCCACGACCTCGTGGTCCTCACCGACGAGATCTACGAGAAGATCCTGTTCGACGGCGCCACGCACCACCACGCCGCGGCTGCCGCGGGCGACGATGTGCTGTGCCTGACGTTCAGCGGCCTGTCCAAGGCGTACCGGGTGTGCGGGTACCGGGCAGGGTGGGTCATGATCTCGGGCCCCAAGGAGAACGCCACCGAGTTCCTCGAGGGCCTCACCCTGCTGGCCAACATGCGCATGTGCGCCAACGTGCCCGCGCAGCACGCCATCCAGACCGCGCTGGGCGGGTACCAGTCGATCGACGAGCTCATCGTGCCGGGCGGGCGGTTCTACGACCAGGCCATGCTCGCCGACAAGCTGCTCAACGAGATCCCGGGCGTCACGTCCGTGCGGCCGCGCGGCGCGCTCTACTGCTTCCCGCGGCTGGACCCCCAGATGTACCCGATCGACGACGACGAGCGGTTCGTCATCGACCTGCTGCGGGCCAAGAAGATCCTGGTCACCCACGGCACCGGGTTCAACTGGACCGCCCCCGACCACTTCCGGCTGGTCACGCTGCCCGACGAGGAGATCCTCGAGGAGGCCATCGGCCGCATCGGCGAGTTCCTCGCCACCCGACGCCAGGGCTAGGGGCTCGGGACATGACGTCGGTGGCGACGGAGCCCGGCTTCGCCCGGCAGATGTGGCACGCGCTGGAGCCCGTGCACGCCCTCTACTGGTACGCGCCCGAGGTGTTCGCGGAGGCTGAGAACCTGGGCTTCGACATCGAGACGCGCTGGCCCAGCTACTTCGCGTGGCGCGCCGCCCCCCTCGGCGCTGCGGGCACCCGGGCGGTCGCCGCCGGCTTCTACAGCTTCAGCCCTCGCGCCGTGGCCGAGCATGTCCCGGCTGCCTGGGCGATCGCGTCGCCGGAGAGGATCCTCGAGGCCCGCCTGCGGGGCGCCGATGCCATGTATCGCGCGGTCCTCGGCGATCAGTTCGACGAGCGGGTCGACGACCTGGCCGAGGCCGCCGACCTGGCGCGGCAGGCGGCCGAGGCGGCGGACACCGCCGGCCGGCCGGTCGCCGCTGCCAACGCCGACCTGCCGTGGCCGGACGAGCCCCACCTGGCGCTCTGGCACGCCATCGGCGTCCTCCGGGAGCACCGCGGGGACGGGCACGTGGCCGCCCTGCTGACCGCGGGCCTCGACCCCGTCGAGGCGCTGGTCTCCTTCGCAGCGATCGGTGCCGCGCCGGTCGAGGCCTTCGCGGGGCGCGGCTGGACCGAGAGCGAGTGGGCGTCAGCGCAGGACCGCCTCGCCACCCGTGGGCTGGTCGACGCGGCCGGGCAGGCCACCGACAAGGGCCGCGTGCTGCGCGACACCGTCGAGCGGACCACCGACGAGCTGGCCGTCGGGCCGTGGGCGGCGCTGGGCACGCGGAAGTCGGGCCGGCTCGCGGCGCTGACCCAGCCCGTTCGCGAGGCCAACTTCCGGACCGGCCTGTTCCCCCGCACCAACACCCTCGGGATCGGCAAGGTCCAGGTCTCCTAGCAGTTCGCGCAACAAATGGTTGCACTCCACGTCCGACCGGGCTACCTTGATGTGCAACCAATGGTTGCAGGAGGGGTCATGGAGCTGGGAAGCATCGAGCGCGAGATCTACGTCGAGGCGTCACCCGAGGTCGTCTTCGAGGTGGTGAGCAGTCCGGAGCACGTCAAGCAGTGGTGGCCGGACGACGCCCGCTACGACCCTGCGCCCGGCGGGACGGGAGAGATCGTCTTCGGCGACCCCGCCGACGGGAACGTGGAGCAGTTCACCGTCGTCGAGTCGCTGCCGCCGCGGACGTTCTCGTTCCGCTGGACGCACCCGGCGGGGGAACGGGCGGCCGAGGGAAACTCGCTCCTCGTCACCTTCGAGCTCGTGCCGCAGAATGGCGGCACGCTGCTGCGCATGACCGAGACCGGCTTCCGCGAGATGGGCTGGGAGATCGCGGTGCTCGAGCAGCGCTACCGCGAGCACGTCGACGGCTGGGCCTTCTACCTGCCCCGCCTGGCGCCATACGCCGAGTCGCTGGGGGTCCGGCCGTGACAGGGCCGGCATCGCCAGTGGACGACGACCTCTGGTCCGCGATCGGGGACCCCACGCGGCGCCGCATCCTCGATCTGCTGCTCGCCGACGGCGGCGGCACCGCCACGTCGCTGAGCCGGCAGCTGCCGGTGACCCGACAGGCGGTGGCGAAGCACCTGGACGTGCTCGACCGCGCGGGTCTCGTGCGCTCGACGGCGGTGGGGCCGGCGAAGCAGTGCCAGGTGGACGCCGCCCAGCTCGCGAAGGCCGCGGACCAGCTCGCGTCGGTCGGTAGGGCGTGGGACGCGCGAATGCAGCGCATCAAGGGGTTCGCCGAGGCGATCGAAAGCACCCGGCAGGACCGGGACCGGGGCTGACGTCCGTCGGCCCACGAGACAAGGAGCGGAACGATGGTGGACATCCTGCACAGGATCGGGGTCACGACCCCGACGCCGGAGAAGGTGTACGAAGCGCTGACGACGGTCGAGGGCCTCGCCGGCTGGTGGACCGAGAAGACGACGGGGGACGCCGGCCTCGGGGGCACGCTCGAGTTCCGATTCCCGGCTGGCGGGTTCGACATGGAGGTCGTCGAGCTGCGGCCGCAGCAGCGGGTGGTGTGGCGGGTGGTCGGCGGCGCCGACGAGTGGATCGGGACGACGATCGAGTGGGAGCTGCGCCAGGACGGCGCCTGGACGATCCTGCTGTTCGCGCACCGCGGCTGGCGCGAGCCGGTGGAATTCATGCACCACTGCAGCACCAAGTGGGCCACGTTCCTGCTGAGCCTCAAGGCGCTGGTGGAGGACGGTGCGGGCGCGCCGTCGCCCGGCGACGTGAAGATCGACGACTGGAACTGAGCGACCCGGACCAGCCCACGCCGCGCCGCGCGGTCTGCTCGTCCAGGACGACGTCGGCGGGCAGGACGGCGAGCAGCGCGTCACGCCATACCCGTACGTCCCGTCGAGCTCGCTGTCGGGGAACCAGGCGTCGTAGGGAGGCGGGCAGCATCAGAGGTCTCCAGCGCGGCTCAGGCGGGGCGGTTCGGCGCGAGCAGCTCGGCGAGGGCGGGGAGCTGGGCGGCGTCGGACAGCGCGCTGCCGAGCGCGACGACGCGGGCGCCGGCCCGCAGGTAGTCGCCGGCGCTCTTGGCGTCGAGGCCGCCCATCGCCACCAGCGCGAGGCCGGGGAACGGGCCGCGCATCGACGACAGCCACGCCGGGCCGAGGGCGGACGCGGGGAACGCCTTGGCCCAGCGCACGCCGCGCACCACGAGCTGCTGCAGCTCGCTGGGCGTGCTGACGCCCGGCACGTGCGGCAGACCGGCGGCGACGCTCGCGGCGAGGACGTCGAGGTCCAGGCCGGGGGCCAGCGTGTAGGCGGCGCCCGCGCCGGCAGCGGCGTCCACCTGGCCGGTCGTGATCACCGTGCCCGCGCCCACGGCGAGGTCGCGCGCGGCGCCCGCGCGCACCACCTCGGCCAGGACGGGCACGTCCTCCGGGCGGCCGATCGGCACCTCGACGGACCGGATGCCCAGGTCCCACGCCTGGTGCGCGAGCTCGAGGGTGCGGTCCGTGCCGTGGCCGCGCAGCACCACCATGACGCGCTGGGCGCCGAGGAGGCGGTCGAGGTCGGGCTGGCTGTCGGCGGGGGTCATGCGGGGGCTCCAGTGCTTGGTGTGCTTGGTGTGCTGTCGTGCGGCCGGACGTCGGGGCCGTGCCCGGGCCGGTGGTCGAGGGCGCTGCCGAGGGTCCAGGCGGCGAGCGAGTGGCCGAGCGCGAGGCGGCGGTCGGCGTCGTCGCCGCGCAGCAGCGCGGCCAGGTAGCCGCCGGCGAACGCGTCCCCGGCGCCGACCGGCTCGACGATCTCGGCGACGGCTCGGGCCGGGCCGCGGTGCACCACGGCCTCGCCGCCGGTCCGGTCGATCTCCACCGCCTCGTGGGCACCGTCCTTGACGACGACCCGGCCGGGCGACGGGAGGTGCGCGGCGACGTCGAGCGCCGTCGTGACCGGCCAGAGCCGCTGCGCCTCGTCGAGGCCGACCAGCACGACGTCGGCGGCGTCGGCCAGCTCGGCGAGGATCGCGGGCGCGTCGCCCGCGGTCGCCGAGCGGGCGGGGTTCTCGCACTCCCACAGGCGCGGCCGGTGGTTGACGTCGAAGGACACGAGCGCGCCGCGGGCGCGCGCGTCGCGGACCAGGCGGCGCACCATGGCCAGCGCCGAGTCGGACAGCGCCGCCGTGACGCCCGAGACGTGCACGAGCTCCACGTCGTCGAGCGGCCACGCCGCGACGTCGTCGGGCGCGAGGCGGGACGCCGCGGAGCCCGCGCGGTAGTACGCCACCCGCGTGCCGCCGGGCGCCGGGTCCTTGACCATGAGGCCGGTGGGGGCCTGCGGGTCGCGTGCCACCCAGCGGGTGTCGAGGGCGGAGAGCGCGTCGAGCACGCGGTCGCCGAGGGCGTCCGACCCGAGCCGGCCGGCCCACGCCGTCGGCACGCCGAGGTCCGTCAGGTGCTGGGCCACGTTGGACTCGGCGCCCGCGTGCGCCAGCGTGAACACGCCCGCCCCGCGCAGCGGGCCGTCCGGGGCGAGCATCGCCATCGTCTCGCCCACGCACAGCGCCCGGGGCCCTCGAGGTGCCTCGGTCATGTCGTCCCCTCCGCTCGTGGTGGTCGTCGGTCTCACCACTCGGTGAACGCGCCCTGGTCGTCGCGCCAGACGGGGTTGCGCCAGCGGTGGCCGACCTTGGCGGCGGCGCGGATCGCGTCCTCGTCCACCTCGACGCCGAGCCCGGGCCCGGTGAGCCGGGGCAGGTACCCGTCGCGCGGCGTGAGCGGCTCGGGATCCACCAGGTAGTCGAGGAGGTCGGCGCCCTGGTTGTAGTGGATGCCGATCGACATCTCCTGGATGAGGGTGTTCGGGGTCGCGAGGTCGAGCTGCAGGCACGCGGCCAGGGCGACCGGGCCGAGGGGGCAGTGCGGCGCGACCTGCACGCCGTACACCTCCGCCATCGCGGCGATGCGCCGCGACTCCGAGATGCCGCCCGCGTGCGAGAGGTCTGGCTGCGCCACCGCGATGCCGGAGCCAAGCACCTCGCGGAAGTCCCACCGGGAGTACAGCCGCTCGCCGGTGGCGATGGGCACGCTCGTGGAGTCGCACAGCCGGGGCAGCTCGAACGACAGCTCGGGCACCACCGGCTCCTCGACGAACATCGGCCGCAGCGGCTCCAGCTCGCGGCACAGCGTGCGTGCCGCGGCGGGCGTGAGGCGCCCGTGCGCGTCCACCGCGACCCCGCCGTCGGGGCCGAGGGCGGCCTGCGCGGCAGCGACCCGCTCAAGCACGCCGTCGATGTCGCTCGTGGTGAGGTGGGCGCCCTGCGGCCCGGTGGCGTTCATCTTCACAGCGGTGAACCCCTGCTCGCGCCGCGCCTGGGCGTGCTCGGCGGCCTGGGACGGGTCGTCTCCGCCGATCCACGAGTACGCCCGCACGCGGTCGCGCACCGGGCCGCCCAGCAGCTCGTGCACGGGGGCGCCGCGCACCTTGCCGGCGATGTCCCACAGCGCCTGGTCGATCCCGGCGACCGCGCTGGAGAGCACCGGGCCGCCGCGGTAGAAGCCGCCCTTGGTCATGACCTGCCAGTGGTCCTCGATGCGCAGCGGGTCGGCGCCGATCAGGTGGTCGGCCAGCTCGTCGACGGCGGCGGCGACGGTGTGCGCGCGGCCCTCGATGACGGGCTCGCCCCAGCCGACCACGCCCTCGTCGGTCTCGATGCGCAGGAACAGCCAGCGGGGCGGAACGAGGAAGGTCTCGAGCCTGGTGATCTTCACGGTGTGTGCTCTCTCAGTCGTCGACGGCAGGGCGGAACCACGGCGGGGTCGTCCAGACGCCGAACACCTCGCGGCTCAGCGGCAGCGGCGTGACGCGGTAGCGCCGGTCCGGGTCGAGGCCGCGCAACGCTGCTCGGGCGTCGCGCGCGTGAGGTCCCACTCGATCCCGAAGTGACCGAACAGCGGCGTCGCTGCGGCCGGAGGTGACAGGCACCCGACGAGCCTGCCACGGTCCCCGCCGCCGGCCGAGCCCGCGCTCACGGTGCGGTCGAACCCGATCGAGGTGGCGGCGGCCCGCCGGCGTGGCCGACCCACGACCCTGGACGTCGTCTTCGGCCGGCGGAAGGCGACGTCCAGGGACGGAAGTCATGCGCAGTCCTCGGCCAACGTCCCTGCGCGTCGTCTTCACGCAGACGGAAGGCGGCGCACAGGGACGCAGGCCCACCGGACGCGCGTCGGTTGTCCCCCATCACCCGTCGGCGAAGTCAGGCGGCGGGACGCCGGACGACCTGGAGCCGCCAGCCGACGCCGGCCGCGAGGATCGCGAGGGCGAGCCAGCCCAGGCCGTGGAGGAGCGCGCCGTGCGCCTTCGCCAGGAAGTCGGCGGACAGGCCCGCCTCGCCGGGGCCGTCGAACATCGTCGAGACGTACCAGCGGTTGCCCCACCGGAACCCGTCGGCGACGGCGAGGCACAGCGCGACGACTGCGAGCCACCGGGCGACCTGGTGGCGACGTCTCATGGGCACGGGCCCACCCTAGGGCGCGCCCGCGTCAGTCTTCGGGGATCGAGGCGACCGCCTCGACCTCGACGAGCGCGCCGGGCCGCGCGGGCGCAAGGGCCAGGACGGTGACGGCCGTGCGCGCCCGCCAGACCTTCGCCGAGGCGGCGTAGCCGTCGTTCGGGTCGACGGACGGGTCGAGGTAGATGGTCAGCTTCGCGACGTGCTCGGCATCGGTGCCGGCCTCCGCGAGCACGGCGAGGACGTTGCGCAGCGCCTGCTCGGTCTGCGGCCCGAGGCCCCCGTCGACGAGTGCGCCGTCGGGGTCGGTGCCGTTCTGCCCGCCCACATAGAGCGTGCGCCCGGCGGGCAGGATCATGCCCCACGCGAACGCGGGGTTCTGGTGCAGCTGCGGCGGGTTGACGGGCGTCGGCGTCGCCATGGCGGGTCCCTTCGTCGAGGTGTGTGCCGAGCGTCCCGCCCGCCACCGACACGCCCTCGGGTTGCGACCGTCCGGGGGCACGGAAGACTCTCTGACCATGGACAACTGGGACTACGACCAGCTCACCGAGGACTACGGATGGCTGTTCGGCGGGGCGGCCATCGTCGTGTACATCGCCTTCCTGGTGGTGATCCTGATCGCCTGCATCCGGATCATCCAGAAGGCCGGGTACTCGGGATGGTGGGTGCTCGTCGGCATCGTGCCGATCCTCAACATCGTGATGTTCCTCGTCTTCGCGTTCTCGCGCTGGCCAGTGCTGCGTGAGCGGGACGCGTTGCGGGACGGGCAGATCCCGCCGCGCTGACCTGCGCGCTGACCTCGCGCCAACCCTCGCGCCAACCCTTGCGCCGACCTGCCGCGACGGGCCACGGGGGAGCTGTCGCGACGGGCCACGGGCGAGCGGGCGGAACCCCGCCGTTTTGGAGAAAACCTCCAAAATGACCGGGGGGACGTTGGCACCGATATCGGGGGGTGCGCCCCCTGGGCAGCAACCTACGCTGGCGTAGGCTACGTAGGCGTAGGTTCCGGCGGGTGCGACCGTCGGGACCTTGTCCGTGCCGGTGCAGCCCGCCCCGCCCGGGGCCGCCAGCGAAGGAGAACGCGTGCCGCACACCACACCCGACGAGGTGACCCACGAGCCTGACGTCGTGCCCGCCGACGCCACACCCCTCGTCCAGCTCGTCTCGCCCACCGGCGAGCGTGTCGTCGAACCCGACAACGCGACCTACCGCTCGCGTGTCGATCACCTCACCTCCGAGGATCTGCGCGCCCTGTACCGCGACATGGTGCTGACGCGACGGTTCGACGACGAGGCCACGGCCCTGCAGCGCCAGGGCGAGCTCGCGCTGTACGCGCAGGGCCGTGGCCAGGAGGCAGCCCAGGTCGGGTCCGCGTACGCGCTGGCCCCGCAGGACTACGTCTTCCCCTCCTACCGCGAGCACGGCGTGCTGCACGTGCGCGGCGTCGACCCGGTCGACCGCCTGCGCCTGTACCGCGGCGTGGACCACGGCGGCTGGGACCCGGCCGAGTTCAACGTGAACCTGTACACGCTCGTCATCGGCTCCCACGTGCTGCACGCGACGGGCTACGCGATGGGCGTGCAGCGCGACGGCGCGGTCGGCACCGGGGACCCCGCGCGCGACGCCGCCGTCGTCACGTACTTCGGCGACGGCGCCACCAGCCAGGGCGACGTCAGCGAGGCGCTCGTCTTCGCGGCCGTCAACAACGCCCCCGTGGTGTTCTTCTGCCAGAACAACCAGTGGGCTATCTCCGAGCCCACGACGCGCCAGTCGCGCGTGCCGCTGTACCGGCGCGGCGAGGGCTTCGGCATCCCGAGCGTGCGCGTCGACGGCAACGACGTCCTCGCCTGCTGGGCCGTGACGGCCGAGGCGATCGAGCGCGCGCACGCCGGCGGCGGGCCCACGTTCATCGAGGCGTACACGTACCGGATGGGCGCGCACACCACCTCCGACGACCCCACCCGGTACCGCGAGCGGGCCGAGGAGGAGTACTGGCGCCAGCGCGACCCGATCGACCGGCTCGCCGCGCTGCTGCGGGCGGAGGACAGCTGGGACGACGACTGGGCCGCCCAGATCGACCGCGACGCGGACGCGCTCAGTGAGCGCCTGCGCGCCGAGGTGCGCGAGCTCGGCGCCCCGCCGGCCACCGCGATGTTCGACCACGTGTACGCGACGGAGCACGCGCAGGTCGCGACCGAGCGCGCGTGGTTCGAGCAGTACGAGAGCGAGACGAGCACGGAGGCGGCCCGATGAGCGAGACCCTCACCTTCGCCCGCGCCATCACCGAGGGCCTGCGCTCCGCGCTGGAGTCCGACGAGAAGGTCCTGGTCATGGGGGAGGACGTCGGCCGGCTCGGCGGCGTCTTCCGCGTCACGGACGGGCTGCAGAAGGACTTCGGCGAGGACCGCGTGGTCGACACGCCGCTCGCGGAGTCCGGCATCGTCGGCACGGCGATCGGGCTGGCCCTGCGCGGCTACCGGCCGGTGTGCGAGATCCAGTTCGACGGGTTCGTCTTCCCCGCCTACGACCAGATCACCACCCAGCTCGCCAAGCTGCACTACCGCTCGAGCGGCCGCCTGCAGGTGCCCGTCGTCATCCGCATCCCCTACGGCGGCGGTATCGGCGGGATCGAGCACCACTCGGAGAGCCCGGAGGCGCTGTTCGCGCACACGCCGGGCCTGCGCGTCGTCTCGCCGTCCACCCCGCAGGACGCGTACGACATGATCCGCGCGGCGGTCGGCTCGCCCGACCCGGTGCTGTTCTTCGAGCCCAAGGCCCGCTACTGGTCCAAGGGCGACGTCGAGACCGGCCCCTACCCGGCCACCGAGGCCGCCGGCGCGGCCGACGTGCTGAACCGTGCGCGCATCGCCCGGCCCGGCACCGACGTCACGCTGGTCGCATACGGACCGACGGTCGCGACGGCCCTCAAGGCCGCCGACGCCCTGGCCGCCGAGGGCACGAGCGCCGAGGTCGTGGACCTCCGCACGATCTCGCCGCTCGACGTCCCCACGGTGACCGAGTCGGTCCGACGGACCGGGCGCTGCGTGGTCGTGCACGAGGCGCCGTCCTTCCTCGGGGCGGGCTCCGAGGTCGCGGCGCGGGTCTCCGAGGAGTGCTTCTACGTG
Source organism: Isoptericola sp. Y541 (assembly GCF_059445465.1). Lineage (NCBI taxonomy): Bacteria > Bacillati > Actinomycetota > Actinomycetes > Micrococcales > Promicromonosporaceae > Isoptericola > Isoptericola sp. Y541. The sequence goes on from NZ_JCAIUJ010000005.1 coordinate 298,466, forward strand.
CTCGAGGCGCCGGTGCTGCGCGTGGGCGGATTCCACGCCCCGTACCCGGTGGCGAAGATCGAGCACGACTACCTGCCGAGCGTCGACCGCGTCGTGGACGCCGTCGACCGCGCCCTGGCGTTCTGAGGAGACCGATGACCACGCAGCGTTTCCCCCTGCCCGACGTCGGTGAGGGCCTGACGGAGGCCGAGATCGTCGAGTGGCGCGTCGCCGTCGGCGACACCGTCGCGGTCAACCAGGTGTTCGTGGAGATCGAGAGCGCCAAGTCGCTCGTCGAGCTGCCGTCGCCGTGGGCCGGCACCGTCACGGCGCTGCTCGCCGAGGAGGGCACCACGGTCGACGTCGGCACGCCCATCATCGAGGTCAGCACCGGTGCCGACGCGCCCGCGGACGCCCCCGGGTCCTCGGGGGGCTCCTCCGACGAGGCTGTGTACTACGGGTCGGGCGAGGGCTCGGGTGCCGTGCTCGTCGGGTACGGCACCGGCGGCGACACCGGCTCCGGTCGGCGGCGCCGGCGGCGAGCCTCCACCCCGTCGGTCGAGCCTGTCGAGACCCGCTCGCCGGTCGAGCCTGTCGAGACCACCTCGTCGGTCGAGCCTGTCGAGACCACCCCGCCGGTCGAGCCTGTCGAGACCACCTCGTCGGTCGAGCCTGTCGAGACCAAGAAGAGTCGGGTTTCGACAAGCTCAACCAGCGGGGGGATCGAGCGGGCGATGGCGAGCGTGCCCGCGTCGTCGGCCCCCGGCGCGCGGGTGCTCGCGAAGCCGCCGGTGCGCAAGCTCGCCAAGGACCTGGGCGTCGACCTCACGTCGGTGCACCCCAGCGGCCCGGGCGGGATCGTCACGCGGGAGGACGTCGTCGCGCACGCCGAGGGCGCGGCGCCCAAGGCCCTGGCCACGTACCCCGACGACGACCGGCCGTGGCTCGCCTCGGGCGCCGTCACACACGACGGGCGACAGACGCGCGTGCCCGTGAAGTCGGTGCGCAAGCGCACGGCCGAGGCGATGGTGGCCAGCGCGTTCACCGCCCCGCACGTCACGGTCTTCCAGACGATCGACGTCACGAAGACGATGAAGCTCGTCGCCAGGCTCAAGGAGGACCGCGACTTCGCCGACGTGCGCGTCACGCCGCTGCTCGTCGCGGCCAAGGCGATGGTGCTCGCCGTCAACCGGCACCCGGAGATCAACGCGAGCTGGGACGACGCCGCGCAGGAGATCGTCTACAAGCACTACGTCAACCTGGGGATTGCCGCCGCGACCCCGCGCGGCCTCGTCGTGCCGAACATCAAGGACGCGCACACCCTCGACCTGCTCGGGCTCGCGAAGGCGATCGCCGACCTGACCGCGACGGCGCGCGCCGGCCGCACCTCGCCGTCGGACATGTCGGGCGGCTCGATCACCATCACGAACGTCGGCATCTTCGGCACCGACACGGGCACCCCGATCCTCAACCCCGGCGAGGCCGGCATCCTCGCGTTCGGAGCGATCCGGAAGCAGCCGTGGGTGCACAAGGGCAAGATCAAGGCGCGGTGGGTCACCCAGCTCTCGCTGTCCTTCGACCACCGCCTGGTCGACGGCGAGCTCGGCGCCCGCTTCCTGTCCGACGTCGCCAGGGTGCTCGAGGACCCCGCCCACGGGCTCGTCTGGGGCTGAGCAGCACCCGCGAGGTAGTCCCAGATCCCGCGAGGTAGTTCGAAAATCCGCGAGGTAGTTCCAAAAACGACGAGGTAGTTCGAATCTGCGCAAGGTGATGGACAACCTCGGCCGGTTTCGAACTACCTCGTCGTTTTTGGAACTACCTCGCGGATTTTCGAACTACCTCGCGGGATCTGGAACTACCTCGCGGAGGGTCAGAGCGGCATGCCGACGTACTGGGTCTCCTGGTACTCGGCGATGCCCTCGAACCCGCCCTCGCGGCCGGTGCCGGACTGCTTCATCCCGCCGAACGGCGCAGCGGCGTTGGAGATGACGCCGGCGTTGAGGCCCAGCAGCCCGAACTCCAGCCGCTCGGCGAACGCCAGCCCGCGGCGCACGTCCTTCGTGAAGACGTACGACGCCAGCCCGTACTCGGTGGAGTTGGCGAGCTCCGCGGCCTCGTCCTCGGTGCGGAACGTCGCGACCGGTGCGACGGGGCCGAAGATCTCCTCGCGCATGCAGCGGGCGTCGACGGGGACGTCGCGCAGCAGCGTGGGCTGGAAGAAGTGGCCCGGGCCGTCGACGCGCGAGCCGCCGACGACGACGTGCGCGCCGCGGGACACGGCGTCGTCCACGAGGGCGGCGACGGAGTCCACGGCCTTCGCCTCGACGAGCGGGCCGAGCGTGGTGCCGTCGTCCAGGCCGTCCCCGACGACGACGGCGCGCATGCGCTCGGCCAGCCGGGCCACGAACTCGTCGGCCACGGACTCGTGCACGTAGAAGCGGTTGGCGGCCGTGCAGGCCTCGCCGCCGTTGCGCAGCTTGGCGGCCATCGCGCCGTCGACGGCGACGTCGAGGTCGGCGTCCTCGAAGACCACGAGCGGGGCGTTGCCGCCGAGCTCCATGGACGTGCGCAGCACGTTGTCCGCGGCCGACTTCAGCAGGCTCTGGCCCACCGGCGTGGACCCCGTGAAGGAGATCTTGCGCAGCCGGGGGTCGGCCAGGAGCGGCTCGCTCACCGCGGACGCCGACGCCGACGGCACCACGTTGAGCACGCCGTGGGGCAGGCCGGCCTCGACCATGAGCTGTGCGAACAGCAGCGACGTGAGCGGCGTGAGCCGGGCCGGCTTGAGCACCATGGTGCAGCCGGCCGCGACGGCGGGCGCCACCTTGCGGGTCGCCATCGCCAGGGGGAAGTTCCACGGCGTGATGAGCAGGCACGGGCCCACCGGGCGGCGCTGCACCAGCATGCGCAGCGACCCCTCGGGCGTGTGCGCGTACCGACCCTCGTCGTGCGTCGCCTGCTCGGCGAACCAGCGCAGGAACTCGCCGCCGTAGGTGACCTCGCCGCGCGCCTCGGCGAGCGGCTTGCCCATCTCGAGCGTCATGAGCAGTGCGAGGTCCTCGCGCCGGTCCTGCACGAGGGCGAACGCCCGGCGCAGGATCTCGGCCCGCTCGCGCGCCGGGGTCGCGCCCCACGCACCCTGCGCCGCCGCGGCGGCGTCGAGCGCGGCGCGGGCGTCGTCGCTGGTCGCCGAGGCGACCTGGGTCAGCGTGTCGCCGGTGGCGGGGTTCTCCACGGCGAACGTGCCGCCGTCGGACGCGTCGCGCCAGGCACCGTCGATCAGCAGGCCGGTCGGGGTCGAGGGCAGCAACGCCGCCGCACGCTCGCGCCGCTCGCTGGTTGAGCCTGTCGAAACCGATCCTGTCGAAACCGTCGTCATCGGGTTCCACCGTCCTTCGGCCGTGTCGTTGCTGGTGTGCGGGAGGCGACGCGGGCCGCGAGCTGCTCGGCCCCGCGCGCGATCAGGGTGACGTCGGCGCCGACGACGACGTAGGCCGCGCCGGCGTCCAGGTAGCGGTCGGCCATCGCGGGGTCGAAGGCGTTGACGCCGACGGGCGTGCCCGCGCGTCCGCACGCGGCGATCGCGCCGAGCACGGCGTCGACCACCTCGGGGTGGTCCTGCTTCCCCAGGTGCCCGAGCGACGCGGCGAGGTCGGCGGGGCCGATCAGGACCGCGCCGACGCCGGGCGTGCCGGCGATCGCCTCGGCGTCCTCGATCGCGGCGCGGGTCTCGAGCTGCACGACCAGCGTGATGCCGTCGTCCGCTCCGCCCAGGTAGCCCGGCACCCGGCTCCACCGTGACGACCGGGCCAGCGCGCTGCCCACGCCGCGCACGCCTGCCGGCGGGTACCGCACCGCGCGCACGGCGTCGGCGGCCTGGGCGGCCGAGTCCACCATGGGCACCAGCACGTTCATGGCGCCCAGGTCGAGCACCCGTTTGAGCCCGACCGGGTCGCCGGACGGCACCCGCACGAGCGTCGCGACGGGGTACGCGGCCGTCGCCTGGAGCTGCGCGAGCACGGTGGTGAGGTCGTTGGGCCCGTGTTCGCCGTCCACCAGCACGACGTCGAGGCCGCTGCCGGCCAGGATCTCCGCCGCCAGGGGGCTGCCCAGGCTGGACCAGGCACCCACCACCGGACGCCCGTCCGCGGCGGCCAGGATCTGGGCGAGCGAGCGGTCGGTGGTCGGTCCGTCGGTCGTCACGCGAAGCGGCATGTCACGGCCCCCAGGGTCCCGTAGTCGGCGTGCACGGTGTCGCCCGGCTGCACCCACGTGGGGCGGGTGAACGACCCGGACAGGATGGTCTCCCCGGCGGCGAGCGTATCGCCGTGCGCGGCGAGCTTGTTCGCCAGCCACGCGACCCCGGTGGCGGGGTGCCCCAGCACGCCCGCGGCGACGCCGGTCTCCTCGATGGTCTCGTTCCGGTACAGCAGGGCAGAGACCCAGCGCAGGTCGACGTCGTCGACCCGCACGGGCCGGCCGCCGAGCACCATGGCGCCCATCGCGGCGTTGTCGCTGATGGTGTCGACGATGGTGCGGCCGGCCATCTCGACGCGCGCGTCGAGGATCTCCAGCGCGGGCACGACGCGGTCGGTCGCTCGCAGCACGTCCGTCGCGGTGACGCCGGGGCCTTGCAACGGCGCTGCGAGCACGAATGCCAGCTCCACCTCGACGCGCACGTTGGAGAACGCCGCGTGCTCCACGACGCCGCCGGACTCCAGCACCATGTCGTCGAAGATGACGCCGTAGTCCGGCTCGGTGATGCCCGTGGCGGCCTGCATCGCCTTCGACGTCAGCCCGATCTTGTGTCCGACGACGCGCCGGCCGCGCGCGACGCCCCGGTCGCGCCAGGTGCGCTGCACGGCGTATGCGTCGGTCACCGTCATACCGTTGTGGCGCGCGGTGAGCAGGGGCACCGGGGTGCGGGTGCGGTCGGCCTCAGCGAGCTCGTCCGCGATCGCGACGACGGCGGCGTCGTCGAGCGTGCGCTCGCCGTCGGCGGAGGGTGCGCCGCTCACAGCGTCGCCCCCAGCTTGAAGCCCTGCGCCCCGTCGCCGTCCTCGTCCCGGCGCGTGTACGAGAAGCCGTCGGCGCCGACGGTCACCTCCATCTCGGAGTCCTCGGTGCGGGCCACCAGTGGCTGTGGGTTGCCGTCGAGGTCGAGCACGAGCGACGCCTCGGTGTACCAGCTCGGCACCACGGGGTTGCCCCACCAGTCGCGCCGCTGGTTGTCGTGCACGTCCCAGGTGACCACCGGGTTGTCCGGGTCCCCCGTGTAGTAGTCCTGCGTGTAGATCTCGACGCGGTGCCCGTCCGGGTCGCGCAGGTACAGGTAGAACGCGTTCGACACGCCGTGCCGCCCCGGGCCGCGCTCGATGCAGTCCGACCGTCGGAGGGCGCCGAGCTTGTCGCAGATCGCGAGGATGTTGTGCTTCTCGTGCGTCGAGAACGCCACGTGGTGCATGCGCGGGCCGTCGCCGCCGGTCATGGCCGTGTCGTGCACGGTGGGCTTGCGCCGCATCCAGGCAGCGTAGACGGTCCCCTCGGCGTCCTGGATGTCCTCCGTGACGCGGAAGCCCAGGTCCTGCATGTACCTCACCGCGCGCGGGATGTCGGGCGTCACCTGGTTGAAGTGGTCCAGGCGGACGAGGGCGCCGGGCGTGTACAGGTCGTAGCGCCAGGCGAGGCGCTCCACGTGCTCGACGTCGTGGAAGAACTCGTACGGGAAGCCGAGCGGGTCGGTGACGCGGACCGAGTCGCCGATGCCGCGGGTCCACCCCCCGCCCCGGCGCTCCACGCGGCACCCGAGCTCGGTGAAGAAGGCGACGGCCTTGTCGAGGTCCTCGGGCGTGCGCACCCGGTAGCTGAACGCGGCGACCGCGGCGACCGGGCCCCGGCGCAGCACGAGGTTGTGGTGGATGAACTCCTCCATCGAGCGGAGGTAGACGGCGTCCTCGTCCTCCTCGGTCACGACCAGGCCGAGCACGTCCACGTAGAACTGGCGGGAGGCGGCGAGGTCGGTGACGACCAGCTCCATGGACGCGCAGCGCAGGATGTCCGGGGGCTCCGCCTGCGGCGTCGCGACCGGGTTGTCGCAGCGGATGGGGGCCTCCTGCGAGACGTAGAAGCCGGAGGAGGTCAGGGTGCGGTCCTCGAGATGAGTCATGTCAGGCGTCCTTGCCGGATCGGTGGGGTCAGCTCTTGCCGAAGGTCGGGTTGTGCACCTTGCCGAGCGTGATGTGCACGGCCTGCTGGTCGGTGTAGAAGTCGATGGACCGGTAGCCGCCCTCGTGCCCGAGGCCGGAGGCCTTGACGCCGCCGAACGGGGTGCGCAGGTCGCGCACGTTGTTCGAGTTCAGCCACACCATCCCGGCCTCGACGGCCTGCGAGAAGTTGTGCGCCCGCTTGAGGTCGTTGGTCCACACGTACGCGGCGAGGCCGTACTTCACGCCGTTGGCGAGCTCGAGCGCCTCGGCCTCGGTGTCGAACGGCGTGATGGCGACGACGGGCCCGAAGATCTCCTCCTGGAAGATCCGGGCGTCGGGCTTGACGTCGGCGAACACCGTGGGCGCCACGAAATTGCCGGTCTCGAAGCCCTCGGGGCGGCCACCGCCGGCCACCAGCCGGCCCTCGGCCTTGCCGAGCTCGACGTAGCTCATGACCTTCGCAAAGTGCTCCGGGTGCACGAGGGCGCCCACCTCGGTGGCCGGGTCGTGCGGGTAGCCGACGCGCACCCGCTCCGCCTGCGCCGCGTAGCGCTCCACGAACTCGTCGTAGACGGACCGCTCCACGAGGATGCGGCTGCCGGCGGTGCAGCGCTCGCCGTTGAGGGAGAAGACGCCGAAGATCGTCGCGTCGATCGCGGCGTCCAGGTCGGCGTCGGCGAAGACGATCGCGGGCGACTTGCCGCCCAGCTCCATCGACAGGCCCTTGAGGTGCGGGGCGGCATTGGCGAAGATCAGCTGCCCCGTGCTGCTCTCGCCGGTGAAGGAGATGAGCGGGACGTCGGGGTGCTTGACGAGCGCGTCGCCGGCCTCCTCGCCGAGCCCGTTGACGAGGTTGAACACGCCGCGGGGCAGCCCCGCCTCCTCGAAGATCCCGGCCCACAGGGAAGCGGAGAGGGGCGTGAACTCGGCGGGCTTGAGGACGACGGTGTTGCCGGTGGCGATCGCGGGCGCGAGCTTCCAGGACTCGAGCATGAACGGCGTGTTCCACGGCGTGATGAGCCCGGCGACGCCGATCGGCTTGCGGTTCACGTAGTTGATCTGCCGCCCCGGCACCTTGTAGGTGTCGTCGGCCTGCGCCACGATCAGGTCCGCGAAGAAGCGGAAGTTCTCGGCCGCGCGGCGCGCCTGGCCCAGCGCCTGGGTGATCGGCAGGCCCGAGTCGAAGCTCTCCAGCTCGGCAAGTCGGGCGTCGCGCGAGTCCACGATCTCGGCGATCTTGTGCAGCACGCGCGAGCGCTCGCGCGGCAGCATCCGCGGCCACGGACCCTCGGCGAAAGCGCGGCGGGCGGCGGCGACGGCGGCGTCGACGTCGGCCTGCTTGCCGGCGGCGGCCTGCAGGTACGTCTCGTTGGAGACCGGGTCCAGCACGTCGAACGTGGCGCCGTCGGCCGAGTCGACGAAGCGGCCGCCGATGTAGTGCTGGACGGTGGTCGGCAGGTCGGCAGGACGCTGGATCTGCGGCGAGTTCTGCTCGGTCATCAGTTCTCCTCAGGCTGTTCGACGGCGCTGCGCGGACGGTGCTCGGCCTGGTACGCCAGCACCGCGTCGAGCGTGTGGGTGCGGTGGCGGCGGGCGGCGAGCTCGACGTCGATGGCGTCCCGGCCCCCCGCCTGGAAGTCGGTGATCAGGTCGAGGATCTGGTCGTGCTCGGTGACCGACTCGCGCGCCCGGCCGGGCACGAACGAGAACGACGAGTCGCGCAGCACGGTCATGCGCCGCCAGCCGCGGTGCACGAGGTCGAGCACGTGCGGGTTGGGGCACGGCTCGAACAGCACCGCGTGGAACTCGAGGTTGAGCTCGGTGAAGCGGTGCGGGTCGAAGTCGTCGAGGCACCCGCGCATCCGCTTGTTGACCGCCCGGGCGGCGTCGAGCTGCGCGGGCGTCAGGTGCGGGGCGGAGAGCGCGGTGGCGAACCCCTCGACCAGCGCCAGCGTCTCCATCGTGTGCTGGTACTCGGTCTCCTTGATCAGGGCGACCTGGGCGCCGACGTTGCGCTCGAACGTCACCAGGCCCTCCGCCTCGAGGCGGCGGATCGCCTCCCGCACCGGCACCACCGACATGTCCAGCTCGCTCGCGAGCTGCGCCAGCACGAGCCGGTAGCCGGGCACGTAGGTGCCGCCCTCGATCCGCTCGCGCAGGAACGCGTAGGCGCGCTGCGACTTGCTCTGGGCGGCCGTCACCGTCATCCGGCACCCCCGGCGCCCGTCTCGCGCTCGAACCGGGCCCGCCACTCGGCGTTCATGGGGAACAGCCCGTCCACGGGGGCGCCACCGGCGACCTGCTGCGCCACCCAGGCGTCGGCCGCCTCCTGCGCCTCGGCCTCGGCGAGCACGTCGGCGACGAGGGCGGGCGGGATGACGAGCACGCCGTCGCCGTCGCCCACCACGACGTCGCCCGGCTGCACCGCGGCCCCGCCGCAGGCGACGGTCACGTCGGTCTCCCACGGCACGTGCTTGCGACCGAGGACGGACGGGTGCGGGCCCTGGGAGAACACCGGGATGCCGATGTCGGCCACGGCGTCGGCGTCGCGCACACCGCCGTCCGTGACGATCGCCGCGGCGCCGCGCACGTGGGCGCGCAGGGCGAGCACGTCGCCCACGGTGCCGGTGCCGCGCTCGCCGCGGGCCTCGATCACGATCACCTCGCCCGGCTCGACGGCGTCGAACGCGCGCTTCTGCGCGTTGAACCCGCCGCCGTGCGACGCGAACAGGTCGGGGCGGAACGGGATCAGCCGCAGCGTGCGGGCGGTGCCGACGAACCGGTCGCCCCCGTGGTTGCCGTGCACGCCCTCGACGAAGACGTCGGTGTACCCGCGCTTGCGCAGCACGGCCGACAGCGTCGCGACGGCGACGCCGACGAACCGCTCGCGCATCGCGTCGGTGAGCACCCCGCTGGTTGAGCCTGTCGAGACCCCGTCGGTGGTCTCGACAGGCTCGACCGGCGGCGGGGCGCCCCAGGCCTCGGCGCGCTGCTTCTCGTCGACGGCGGGCTTCGAGCCGTAGTCGCCGAACTCGCGGGTGCCGGCGATGACGGTGGTGACCAGGCGGCCGCTGGTCGGGGCGCCGGGCGCGTCCGGGGCGTCCACCTCGACCTCCACGACCTGACCGGGCTCCACCACCGACGAGCCGGCGGGGGTGCCGGTGAGGATGACGTCGCCGGCCTCGAGCGTGAGGTGCTGCGAGAGGTCGGCGACGAGGCGCCCGACGTCGAAGAGCAGCGTGCCCGTCGAGTCGTCCTGCACCAGCTCGCCGTCCACCCACGTACGCACCCGCAGGCCCGCGGGGTCGACGTCGGCCGCCGGGATCCACCGCGGCCCGAGCGGCGTGAACCCGTCGCCGCCCTTGTTGCGCAGGTTGGAGCCCTTGTCGGCGGCGCGCAGGTCGTACAGGCCGAAGTCGTTGGCCGCGGTGACGGCGTCGACGTGCGACCAGCCGTCGGCGGGGGAGACCCAGCGCGCCGGCGTCCCGATGCGGACCGCGACCTCGCCCTCGAACGCGAGCAGCTCGGTGCCGAGCGGGCGCTCGATCGTGCCGCCCGTCGCGGAGAGTGACGAGGCGGGCTTGAGGAAGTAGGACGGCTGGCTCGGCGTCCGGCCCCGCTGCGCGGCGCGCGAGGGGTAGTTCAGGTGGACGGCGATGATCTTGCCGGGCTGGTCGTCGATGACCACGGGGACCCCTTCGTCGTGTCGAACACGTCGTGTCGTATCACGCATCGTATACGATGCCTCGAAACGCCGCGGACCGACAGAGAGGTCACCGCCATGACTTCGGGCACCGACGCCCTGACCACCACCGCCGACGGCGCCCGGCGCCGCGAGCTGCGACGCGTCGCGTTCGCGACCGTCATCGGCACCACGATCGAGTGGTACGACTTCTTCCTCTACGCCAGCGCCGCCGGGCTCGTCTTCGGGGCGCTCTTCTTCGAGCCGGCCGGGTCGTCGATCGGGACGCTTCTCGCGTTCGCGACCGTCGGCATCAGCTTCCTGTTCCGGCCGCTCGGCGCCTTCCTGGCCGGGCACTTCGGCGACCGGATCGGCCGCAAGTCCATGCTCGTCGTCACCCTGGTCCTGATGGGCGCCGCCACCACCCTCATCGGGCTGCTGCCCACCTACGACCAGATCGGCATCCTGGCCCCGGTGCTGCTCGTCCTGCTGCGCATCCTGCAGGGCCTGTCCACCGGCGGCGAGTGGGGCGGGGCGGTGCTGATGGCCGTCGAGCACGCCCCGGCCGGTCAGCGCGGCCGGATGGGCGCCTTCCCGCAGATCGGCGTCCCGATCGGGCTCCTGCTGGCCTCCGGCATGCTCGCCCTCATGACCGGCGTCATCTCGCCGGGGGACGCCTTCGTCGCCTGGGGATGGCGCGTCCCGTTCCTGCTGAGCGTGGTGCTGATCGCGGTCGGGTTCGTGGTGCGGCGCTCGGTGGAGGAGAGCCCCGTCTTCCTGGAGATCGCGGAGAAGAAGGCGGCCGCGAAGACGCCGATCCTCACGCTGTTCCGCAAGCACTGGCTGCTCGTGCTGCTCGCCGCGCTCACGTTCGCGGGCAACAACGCCGCCGGGTACATGACCACGGGCGGCTACCTGCAGAACTACGCGACCACGCCGCTCGCCGACGGCGGCCTCGTGGGCATGGACCGCACCCCGGTGCTGCTCGCCGTGGCCGGCGCTTCCGTCGTCTGGCTGGCGTGCACCTTCGCCGCGGGGGCGGTGTCCGACCGGATCGGCCGGCGGAACACCTACATCATCGGCTGGATCGCCTTCCTCGCCACCGTCTTCCTGCTCTTCCCGCTGGTGAACACCGGCAACCCGTGGCTGCTGTTCCTGGGGGTGTCGCTGTTCGCCATCGGCAACGGGTTCACCTACGGGCAGCAGGCGGCGTACTTCGCGGAGCTGTTCCCGGCGTCGATCCGCTACTCGGGGGTGTCGATCACGTACGCGTTCGGCGCGATCCTCGGCGGCGCGTTCGCCCCGACGATCGCGGCCTGGCTGGTGCAGAGCACGGGCACGGCCACGTCCGTCGCGTTCTACATCGCCGGGGTCATGGTCGTCGCGTTCGCCGCCACGCTGCTGCTGCGCGACCGCACCGGCATCCCGCTCGGGCCGGAGCACGAGGACGAGCAGGCGGCCAGCCCGATCTACGGGTTGTCGCGGGCCTGAGGAGCCGCGGGGCACGCCCGGCGCCCGGCCTCGCAGCTTCTTGCGCAGGCTCTTGTAGGTGCGCTCGGTGGCGCGGCCCCAGGTGCCGGTGGCGGACACGCTACGGGGAGGGCTCAGCCGCCGAGGGCGTCGCGGACCGCGCTCGCCGACGCGGTGAGCCGGGCGGCGACGTGCGCGTGGTCGAGCGGGCTCGCGACGTGCACGACGGCGACTGCCGCCGGCCCGCGCCCGCGCAGCGCGAGCGGCACGGCGACGGACTCCAGGCTGGGGATGACCTCGTCGTGGCTGGTGGCGTACCCGCGCCGGGCGGCCTCCGCCACGGTCCGGTGCAGGGCGTCGGACGCGCCCGACGGCCACTGGGCCTCCGGCAGCAGCGTGAGGATCGCCTTGCCCGGGGCGCCGGCGGTGACGGGGTGCCGGGTGCCGGGGCGCTGCGCCACGGGCGCGACGGCGTGCCGCGGCTCCACGCTGACGAGGGTGACGCACTCGTCGTGGTCGAGCACGGCGACGAAGCACGTCATCCCCAGCTCGTTCGCGACGGCGGTGAGCTCGGGCAGTGCCTCGGCCTGCAGGTCGTGGGCGACGCCCGCGGCAAGGGCGGCCATCCGGGCGCCGAGCGACACGTGGCCGTTCGCGTCGCGCACCACGAGCCCGTGGTGCTCCAGCGTGCGCAGCAGCCGGTAGGCGTTGGAGCGGTGCACCTCGAGGCGCTGTGCGAGGCCGTCGATCGTCAGGGGCTCGCGCGCGTCGGCGAGGATCTCCAGGATCCGGATGCCGCGGCTCAGCGTCTGCGAGGCGGCCCCGCCGCGGGGCTGCTCGGTCATCGTCGTCCTCCGGTCGCCGTCGTCCAGTCTCTGGGGCCTCTCTGGGGCTTCCGGGGGGATTGAGCCGCGTGACGCCCGTGGGCTAGCCTGCATTCAATAGTAGAACGCCGCGTTCGAATATAGAACGAGCGACGACGCGGTGCAAGACCTTGGCCGCAGTGCAAGGCCCGACGGCGAAGTCGGCGCATCGATGACGATGAGGAGAGTCCGTGCAGTTCCACCACCACGGCTACGTGTCCGGCGACCCGCGGGTGCTGCCGCCCGCCGGCACCGGCGTGGACCGTCCCGACGAGCTGCCCGACGAGGTCGACGTGCTCGTCGTCGGGTCCGGACCGGCCGGCATCGTCACCGCGGCGCAGCTGGCGCAGTTTCCGGACATCACGACGCGCCTCGTCGAGCGCCGCCCCGGCCGGCTGGAGATCGGCCAGGCGGACGGCATCCAGGCCCGCAGCGTCGAGACGTTCCAGGCCTTCGGCTTCGCCGAACGCATCGTCGCCGAGGCGTACCGCATCACGGAGATGGCGTTCTGGAAGCCGGACCCGGCGAACGTCGACCACATCGTGCGCGCGGCGCGGCCGGTGGACGACCCGACCGGCGTCAGCGAGTTCCCGCACCTCATCGTCAACCAGGCGCGCGTGCTCGACTACTTCGCCGAGGTCGCCGCGAACGCGCCCACGCGCTCGACGCCCGACTACGGGTGGGAGTTCGTCGACCTGCGGGTGGAGGACGAGGGCGAGCACCCGGTCGTCGTGACGCTCCAGGGCTGCGCGGGGGAGCATGACGGCGTCCGCCGCACCGTGCGCGCCCGGTACGTCGTCGGCGCCGACGGCGCCCGCAGCGGGGTGCGCGACGCGATCGGCGCGCAGCACATGGGCAGCCCGGCCAACCACGCCTGGGGCGTGATGGACGTGCTGGCCGTCACCGACTTCCCCGACATCCGCACCAAGTGCTCGATCCAGTCCGAGGCGGGCAACATCCTGCTGATCCCCCGCGAGGGCGGCTACCTGTTCCGCATGTACGTGGACCTGGGGGAGGTTGCCGAGGGCGACCGCCGCGCGGTGCGCGCCACGACGATCGACCAGATCATCGCCAGGGCAAACGAGATCCTCACGCCCTACACGCTGGACGTGAAGGACGTCGCGTGGCACAGCGTCTACGAGGTGGGCCACCGGCTGACGGACCGCTTCGACGACGTGCCGGTCGAGGAGGCCGGCACGCGCACGCCGCGCGTCTTCATCACCGGCGACGCCTGCCACACGCACAGCGCCAAGGCCGGCCAGGGGATGAACGTGTCCATGCAGGACGGCTTCAACATCGGGTGGAAGCTCGGGCACGTGCTCGACGGCCGCGCGCCCGCGGAGCTGCTGGCCACGTACAACGCCGAGCGGCACGTGGTGGCGAAGGACCTCATCGACTTCGACCGCGAGTGGTCGACGATGATGGCGAAGAAGCCGGAGGAGTTCGACTCCCCGTCCGAGCTCGAGGACTTCTACGTGCGCACCGCCGAGTTCCCGGCGGGCTTCATGACCGAGTACCAGCCGTCGATGATCGTCGGGGAGCGGTCGCACCAGGCCCTCGCGGCCGGCTTCCCGGTCGGCAAGCGGTTCCGGTCGGCGCCCGTGGTGCGCCTGGCGGACACCAACCCGGTCCACCTGGGCCACCACCACCGCGCCGACGGGCGCTGGCGCCTCTACGCGTTCGCCGACGCACCGGCGCCGGGCGAGCCGTCGGCGCTGGCGACGTGGGCTGACTGGCTCGCGGCGTCGCCGTCGTCGCCCCTGGCCCGCACCCCCGAGGGGGTCGACCCCGACGCCTGGTTCGACGTCAAGGTGGTCTACCAGCAGGACCACACGGCGATCGACATCGGCCGCGTGCCCGAGGTGTTCCTGCCCCGCGTCGGCCCGTTCGCGCTGGTCGACTACGAGAAGGTCTACGCCGCCGGCGCATCGGACGACGTCCCGGACGACATCTTCGACGCCCGGGGGCTCGACCGCGGCGGCGTGGTCGTCGTCGTGCGCCCCGACCAGTACGTGGCGCACGTGCTGCCGCTGACGGCCACCGACGAGCTCGGCGAGTTCTTCGCCGGGGCGCTCGGCCGCTGAACGGCGACGGTGCGGCAGGTTCGGTTCGGTGCGGCAGTTCGAACTGCCGCACCGAACCGAAACTGCCGCACCGTGTGTGAATCGGGCGTCTGCACCCTCGCCGCCGTCGTGCGCGTCCCCGACCTCTGCGGATACTGGATCTGAGGCGGCGCCGCGGGCGCCCGCCTGGGAGGATCCGCGATGGCTGACCTGATGATCGACTACATCACCTCGCTCGACGGCTTCGGCTCCGCCGAGGGGTGGCCCGGCCTGTGGGGCATGGGCGGCCCGGAGTACTTCGCGTTCCTCGAGGAGGACGGCAAGGAGGAGTACACGACCCTCCTGGGCGCCACGACCTACCGCCTCTTCGCGGGGTTCGCCGAGTCCGGCGAGGAAGAGATGGCCGAGGTCACGGCCCGGCCGAAGGCCGTGTTCTCCCGCACCTTGACCGAGCCGCTGGAGTGGGCGAACACGACGCTGGTCGCGGGCGACGCCGTCGAGGCCGTACGCGCGATGAAGCAGGGCGACGTCCCGCTCCGGACGATCGGCAGCCCCAGCCTCGCCCGCTCCCTGCTCGTCGCGGGCCTCGTGGACCGCGTGCGCGTCGTGGTGTTCCCGGTGGTCAACGGCGCGACCGGCGGTGACCGCCTCTACGACGGCTGGCCCGACGTCCGGCTGGAGCTCCTCGAGAGCCGGACCCTCGACGGCCGGCTGACCCTGCTCGAATACGCGCCGACGGTGCTCGACGGGCCGCCGGATACGGGGTCTACCGCCTGAGCACCCGGGGGGCGGCGATGTGGGAGGCTGCCCAGGTGCCCGTCACCCTGCGCCCCGTGGACGCCCAGAACCTCCCGGCCTACCTCGAGCGCAGCCGCGCCGCGTACGCGGACGACCTCGTCGCGATGGGGCAGACCCCCGAGGACGCCGCCCGGCAGGCGGAGGCCAGCATGGCGCGGGCCTTCCCCGGAGGGGTCCCGACCCCGGGCCACGCGGTCTTCGACGTGGTCGACGACGCCGGGCACGCCGTCGGCAACCTCTGGATCGGGCCGCACACGAGCGACGACGCGGGCGCCTGGTGGGTCTGGGACATCGAGATCGACGCGGACGAGCGGGGCCGCGGCCTGGGGCGGACGGCCATGCTCCTCGGCGAGGAGTACGCGCGGGGGCAGGGGGCGCACACGCTGGGGCTCAACGTCTTCGGCTTCAACGCCGTCGCGCGCGGCCTGTACGAGTCGCTGGGCTACGAGACTGCCGCGATCAAGATGAGCAAGCGGCTCTGACGCCCCGCTACCTCGAGCGGTTCGCCCGCAGGATCTCCTCCTGGTAGGGCGCGACGACGGTGGGCGAGACGCGGCAGTCGAGCACGAGGAAGCGCCGATCGGCGACCGGCTCGGCGGCCCACGACGCGACGCGGTCGAGGTCGGCGAGGTTGCGCACGACCACACCCTCCGCGCCGACGGCGGCGGCGAGGGCGGCGAAGTTTGTCTCGGGGATGCGCATCGGCTCCTCGGTGATGCCCTGCCGTCCGTACACGTGCACCTCGGCGCCGTAGGCGGCGTCGTTCCACACGACGGCGATGCCGCGCCCGCCGGCGGTGCGCACGGCGGTCTCGAGGTCGGCGAGCGCCATGAGGCCGCCGCCGTCGCCGGTGGTGAGCACGACGGCGGAGCCCGCGCGGGCGGCGGCGGCCCCCGCGACGCTGGGGAAGCCGAGCCCGATGGACTGGAAGGCCGTGCCGACCATCATCATCCGGTCGGGCGAGGCGACGGGCCAGTACATGTTGGCCCAGCCGATGAAGTGCCCGCCGTCGGAGACGACCACCCGGTCGGCGGGCAGCGCCCCGCCCAGCCGGTGGGCCACGGTGCGCGGGTCGAGCCGGCCGTCGGGCGCGAGGCCGTCCTCGGGCCCCGTCTCGTACGCGCGGGCCGCGGCGACGTCCACCGACTCGCGCCACCCGGACGGCTCCGCGCCCAGGTCGCGGAGCTCGTCCACGAGGGCGCGGGCCACCAGCGCGGCGTCGCCGCGCACGAATCCGCCCACGTGCCGGTGCGTCGCGGCCGGCGCGATGTCCACCTGGACCACGCGCGTGCCCGGCGCGAACAGCTCGCCGAAGCGCATCGTGAACTGGTTGAGCGACGCGCCCAGCACGACGGCGACGTCCGCCTCCCGCACCAGCGCCATCGCGCCCTCGGCCCCGAAGCCGCCCGCGACGCCGAGGTCGTACCGGCCGTCGGGGAAGACCCCGCGGCCCAGCGCGGTCGTCGCGGTCAGGGCGCCGGTCGCGTCGGCGAGCTCGCCGAGCGCGGGGCCCGCACCGGCGAGCCAGGCGCCGCGACCCGCGAGCAGCACCGGCCGCTCGGCGCCGGCGAGGGCGCGCGCGAGGTCCGCGATGGCGGCCGCGTCGAACGGGCCCGCCGGGGCCAGCGGCCCGGGCAGCGCGGGCTCCGGCGCCTCGGGGACGGGCCCGGCCTCGAGCGCCGCGACGTCGTAGGGGATGGCCAGCACCACGGGCACGCGATAGGTGAGGGAGTGCTCGATCGCGATGACGGTGGTCGCGGCGGCGTCCGCGCGGCCCACGGTGTAGGTGCGGGCGCCGACGGCGGCCGCGAGGGCGATCTGGTCCACGTCCCACGGGCGGGGGCCGGACGTCGGCTCGTCGCCCGCGAGCAGCACCAGCGGCACGCGCGCCTGCGCGGCCTCGGCGAGCGCGGTGAGCGTGTTGGTGAAGCCCGCGCCGTAGGTGACGGTCGCGGCGGCGATCCGGCCCGACGCGCGGAAGTAGGCGTCGGCGGCGACCACCCCGCCGGCCTCGTGCCGGACGGCGGTGAACCGGGTGGTCGTGGTGCGCTCGACGGCGTCGAGGAACCAGGCGTTGCCGTTGCCCATGACGCCGAAGACGTGGTCGACGTGCTGGGCGAGGGTGCGGGCGACATGAGCGGAGACGGTGGGCACGGGGACTCCAGGGAACAGTGACGGATGAGTGGTGCGGTCCGTATGTGTCCCTTGCGGGCCCGGTGGCTGGTCGGCATCCGGGAGCCCGCCGCGCGCCCCTTTTTCGAGCGCAGGCGGCGCGTGTCCGCCTCGACCCGGGGAGCATAGCCCACGCGCCGGGCCTCACTCCGACCAGAGTCGGCCGGCCTCCTGGAGCTGCTCCATCGTGGTGCGCCGGACGGATCTCAGATGGGCCCGCATCGACTGCTCGGCCGCCTCCGGGTCGCCCGCCGCCACCGCGGTGAAGATGGCCTCGTGCTCGGTGACGTCGTCGGACGAGGCGAGGGACGACTGCAGGCCCACGTGCAGGTGGTGTGCCCGTGACATGTCGACGAAGCAGCGGTCGAGCGCCTCGGCGAGCCGGCCGTTGCGGGCACCGCGCGCCACGGCGCGGTGGAACTGGCGCGCTGCGCGCATCGCCTCGATCCCCTCGGCCCCGGCCGACGACTGGTGCTCGATGGCCGCGCGCATGTCGCCCAGAAGCGGGTCGTCGACGAGCTGTGCCGAGGCGCCGGCGGCGTGCGGTTCGAGGAGCATCCGCAGATCCAGCACCTCGCGCAGGTCGTTGAGGCCCAGGCCGCGCACCAGATAGCCCTTCTGTGGCAGCACCGTGAGCAGGCCTTCGCTGGTGAGCTGGCGCAGGGCCTCGCGCACCGGTGTCTTGGAGACCTCGAAGTCCTGCGCCAGCGAACCCTCGATGACGACCTGGCCGGGCGCGAACCCGCCCTCGAGGATCTGCTCGCGCAGGCGTTCGAGGATCCGGTCGGTCATCGACCGTCGCATTCGTGGCCTCCTGGGATGGACGGGCGCTCAGGGTCGGGTGCAGCCGACCCTTGCCAGACAGACGATAGATGCACTAGAGATATATTTCACAGATTTCAGTGCTGGATCAGAGTGTTCAAGGAGGAGCACCCATGACAGGAGTGGACACGGGCAACGACGCCCGTGCGGTGCGTACCGGCACAGGTTGGCCCCCGGGCGCGCGCAAGGCGGTGGTCGCGGCCATCACCGGCACGGTCATCGAGTGGTACGACTACGCGCTGTACGGCGCCGCCGCGGGACTGGTCATCGGTCCGCTGTTCTTCGTCGGCGACGCCTCCGCGACGTCCGTCGCGGCCTTCGCGACCTTCGCGGTGGGCTTCGTCGCCCGTCCGGTCGGCGGCGTGATCATCGGCCACGTGGGCGACCGGCTCGGCCGGCGACCGGCGCTGCTGTTCACCGTGCTGCTCATGGGCGCGGCAACCGTCGCCGTCGGCCTGCTGCCCACCTACGGGTCCGTCGGGCTCCTGGCGCCGGTGCTGCTCGTCCTGTTCCGCCTGGTGCAAGGCTTCGGGGCGGGGGCAGAGCTGGCCGGCGCGATGACGCTGGTGGCCGAGTACGCCCCGCCCGGGCGCCGCGGCCTGCTCACCTCGCTGCCGCTGGCTTGCCCGCCCGCGGGCATCGCCCTCGCCACCTTCGCGTTCCTGGGTGTGGCGTCGCTCGGCGAGCAGGCGCTGCTCGGCTGGGCGTGGCGCATCCCGTTCCTGGCCTCGGCCGTCCTCTTCGTCGTCGCGCTCTACATCCGCAACAACCTCGAGGAGACGCCCGAGTACCGGCAGGCGCTGGCCCGCGCCGAGCACGACCCGCGGCGGCGCAAGGTGCCGCTGGCCGAGCTCTTCCGGCACGACAGGCGTGCGCTCGTCACGGGATTCCTGTCCATCACCGGGCACAACGCGCTGAACTACGTCATGGCGGTGTTCGCCGTCGGGTACCTCTCGTCCGACGCCGTCGGACTCAGCCCCACGCAGGCGCTCCTCGCCGTGACGGTCTCCTCCCTCTCGGCCGTCGCCCTCACCCCCGTGGCGGGGGTCGTGGCCGATCGCGTCGGGGCGCGCGTCCTGATGGTCTGGGGAAGCGTGCTGGGGGCCTTGCTGGCGTTCCCCTTGTTCCAGGCGCTGTCCAGCGGCAGCTTCTGGCCGACCACCACAGCGCTGCTGTGCGGGTTCGGCCTCGTGATGTCGGCGACCTCCGGCGCCCAGGGCGCGTTCCTCACGGGACTCTTCCCGGCCGAGAGACGCTACAGCGGGGTCGCTTTGACCCGTGAGCTGAACGGCGCCGTCGTCGCGGGCTTCACCCCGCTCGTCGCTGTCGCGCTGATCCAGGCCGCCGACGGCGGGACTCTGTACGTGTCGCTGTACCTCGTCGTGTGCTGCGGGGTCGCGCTGGTGGCCGTGCTCGGCGCCCCGCGACGCGGCCCTGCTGCCGCCGCTGCCTGACCGGCCGCCCTACCGAATCCGAGGAGACCCATGAGACGACAGCTCCCGGACCTCCGTGAGCTCGCCGGCCTGCTGCGGGTCGAGGCCCCGAGCCTCGACCGCACGGGCACCCGGCTCGCCCGCGCCGCCGCCATCTCCGACCTGCGGGCGATCGCCCGGCGTCGGACCCCCCGTGCGGCTTTCGACTACGTCGACGGCGCGGCGCTCGACGAGATCGGTTACCGGCGTGCGCGGGCGGCGTTCCAGGGCGCGGAGCTGGTCCCGCGCGTGCTGAGCGGCCGGGCGGCGGTCGATACGTCGGTGACCGTGACGGGGCGGCGCTCCGCCCTGCCGCTCGGCATCGCGCCGACGGGGTTCACCCGGTTCATGCAGGCCGAGGGTGAGATCGCGGGGGTGACGGCGGCACGGGCCGCGGGCGTCCCGTTCACGCTCTCCACGATGGGCACCCGCTCGGTGGAGGAGGTCGCGGAGGCGGCGCCGGACGGCCGGCGCTGGTTCCAGCTCTACCTGTGGAAGGACCGCGAGGCCTCCCGGCGGCTCGTCGACCGGGCCGCGGCCGCCGGGTACGACACGCTCCTCGTCACGGTGGACACCCCGGTGGCCGGCCAGCGGCTGCGCGATGTGCGCAACGGCATGACGATCCCGCCGCGGCTCACCGTTCGCACCGTTCTCGATGCGTCCTACCGCCCGGCGTGGTGGTTCAACTTCCTCACCACCGAGACCCTCGCCTTCGCGTCCCTCTCGGGCTCGGCGACCGACCTACCCACGCTCATCAACGGGATGTTCGACCCGACCCTCGACTGGGAGGACCTCGCGTGGATCCGCACCGTGTGGTCCGGGCGGCTCCTCGTCAAGGGGGTGCTCGCCCCCGCCGACGCCGTGCGGGCCGTGGACCTCGGGGCGGACGGGATCGTGGTGTCGAGCCACGGCGGGCGCCAGCTCGACCGCACGCCGGCGCCCCTGCGGGTGCTGCCGGCCGTGCGTGCCGCCGTCGGGCCGGACGTCGAGCTGGTGCTGGACTCGGGCATCCTGTCCGGCGCCGACGTCGTGGTCGCCCTCTGTGCGGGCGCCGACTTCACGCTCGTCGGCCGGGCCTACCTCTACGGCCTCATGGCGGGCGGGCGGCGGGGCGTCGACCGCGCGCTGGAGATCCTGGCCCAGGAGGTGCGCACCACGATGCAGCTGCTGGGCGCCGGCTCGGTCGCCGAGCTCGGGCCCCACCTGCTCGCGCCGGGCGTGGAGCCCGTGTCCCGCCCCTGACCGACGGCGCCCGCCGCACCGCGAGGTGGTTGCACGATCGTGGAACTACCTCGCGGGATGTGGAACTGCCTCGCGGGATGTGGAACTACCTCGCGGAGTCGAGGAACAGCTCGATCACCGGCACCGCGACGTCGGGCCGCGCCGTGGGCAGGTGCAGCGTGAGCGTGCCGGGCGGCTGGCCCCCCGGGTTGGTGTTCCACGCCTTCTGGTCGGGTTCGCTGCGGGTGGAGCGCAGCTCGGAGCCGTCGTGCAGCAGCTGCACGTACCGGACGCGGTCGGCGAGCCCGCGCAGGTGCACGTGCCCGAAGGGCCAGGCGAACAGGTGCAGGTACAGCCGGTCGTCGCGCTGCGTGAGGACGACGCCGGGCGGCAGGCCCGGCGCGACGGCGGCGGCGAGGTCGGGGTCGGCGGGCCCGGCGCCGACGATCGACCGGCCGTGCAGGCGCGTCCACGCCCCGAGCGCGGCGAGCGTGCCGGCGTCGCGGGCGGGGATCGCGCCCCGGCCGTCGGGGCCGATGTTGAGCAGCAGGTTGCCGCCCTTGGACACGGTGTCCACGAGCATGCGCACCAGCAGGTCGGGGTCCTTGAAGCTCGAGTTGTCGCGGTCGTAACCCCAGCTCCCGTTGAGGGTCTGGCAGGCCTCCCACGGCACCAGGGCGCCGGAGCTGTCGCGCATCGGCTCGTCCGGCTGGTACTGCTCGGGCGTCACGAGGTCGCCGGGGATGCCGAGGCGGTCGTTGACCACGGCCTGCGGCTGCAGCTCGCGGACCAGGGCGAGCAGTGTCTCGGCCTCCCAGTCCTCGGGGTACTTGCCGCGCCAGCCGCCCTTGTCCTCGGCGAACGTGAAGTCGAAGAAGACGTAGTCCACCGGCCCGTATCCGGTGAGCAGCTCCCGCACCTGGGCGTGCAGGTACTCGCGGTACCGGGTCATGTCGCGGCCCTCGTTGAGCGCGTGGGCGTCCGGGTCGTCGCGACGCGGGTGCACGTGGTCCACGGTGAAGTCGGGGTGGTGCCAGTCGATGAGCGAGTGGTACAGCCCGAGGTGCAGGCCCTCGGCGTGGACCGCCTCGGCGAGCTCCGCCACGAGGTCGCGCCCGCGCGTGCGGGCGATGCTGTAGTCGCTGACGGCGGAGTCCCACAGAGCGAAGCCGTCGTGGTGCTTGGTGGTCAGCACCACGTACTTCATCCCGGCGTCCTTGGCCACCCGGGCGATCGCGCGCGCGTCGAACAGATCCGGGTCGAACACCTCGGCGTAGCGTGCGTACTGCTCGGCGGTCAGGCGCTCGGTGCTCATCACCCACTCGTGCCGGGCGGCGGCGGAGTAGAGGCCGAAGTGCACGAACAGGCCGAACCTGGCCTCGGTGAACCAGGCCTGCTCCGGGCGGAGCTGCGGGGCGGTAGTCATGGGCGGATCACTCCTCGTCGAGCGGGCGGGAACCAGCGCTAAGGTCCGATGTATCGAGGAAATCGTCCCCTTGAGTCTGGACCGAGCGGCACCGATGCTGCTATAGATTGGATGAATTGCGCAAGGGAGCACACACATGCCAGTCGTCGTCGACGCGCACCACCACCTGTGGGTCCGTGCGCGGACGCCGCAGGACTGGGTCGACCCCGTGACCATGGCGGCCATCGACGCCGACTTCGCCCCCCGCGACCTGCCCGCCCGCGCGCACGGCGTGGACGCGACCGTCGTCGTGCAGACCGCGAGCCGCTGGGACGAGACCGCCGACCTGCTCGCCACCGCCGCGTCGCCCGAGGGACGCGCCGCCGGCCTCGCGGGCGTCGTCGGATGGGCGGACCTCCTGGACCCCGACCTCGCACGGCGGCTCGAGGAGCTGCGCGCCGGGACGGGCGGCGACCGCCTCGTCGGGATCCGCACGATGGTCCAGTCCGAGACCGACCCCGGCTACCTCGACCGGCCCGACGTGCGGGTGGGCATCGCCGGCGTCGGCGCCGCGGGCCTCCCGTTCGACCTCGTCGTCCGGCACGACCAGCTCGCCGCCTGCACCCGCCTCGCCGCGGCCCTGCCCGACGTGCATTTGGTACTCGACCACCTCGGCAAGCCGCCGATCGCGGCGACCATGCCGCACGACGGGCGCGCCGGCGACCCCGCCGCCCTCGACGCCTGGCGCCGCGACCTGGCCGCGCTCGCAGCCCGCCCCCACGTCGTCGCCAAGCTGTCCGGCCTGGTCACGGAGGCGCGGTGGGACGCGTGGACCGTCGCCGACCTGAGCCCCGTCGTCGACCACGCGCTCGACGTCCTCGGCCCCGACCGCCTCCTGCTCGGCAGCGACTGGCCCGTCTGCCTGCTCGCCTCCGACTACGGCCGCTGGCTCGACGCCGTCGACCAGCTCCTCGCGCCGCTCACCGCCACCGAGCGGGCCGCCGTGCGCGGGCGCACCGCCGTGACCACCTACGGGCTCGACGTCGGCGCGGCGCCCGGGCCCTACCTCGTCCCCAGCCAGAAGGAGCACCCGTGAGCAGCCCCACCGAGTCTCTGCCGGAGTTCGCCGGCATCCGCGCGGTCGTGACGGGGGGAGCGTCGGGTATCGGCGCTGCTGTCGTGACGGCGCTGCTGGCGCGCGGTGCGCATGTCGTGGCGATCGACCGGTCGCGTGAGGGCGTGCCAGAGGGCGCGGGCGCCCAGGTCGCCGACGTCACGGACGATGCGGCGGTGCGCGCGGCGGTCGAGGGGGCCGCTGCCGCGATGGGCGGCATCGACGTCGTGGTCAACAACGCCGGGATCGGCGCGCAGGGCACGGTCGCGGACAACGACGACGCGGAGTGGCTGCGGGTGCTGGACGTGAACGTGCTGGGCATCGTGCGGGTGACGCGGGCTGCGTTGCCGCACCTGCGGGCGTCGGAGCATGGCGCGGTGGTGAACACGGCGTCGATCGCGTCGTGGTCGGGGCTGCCGCAGCGGGCGTTGTACTCCGCGAGCAAGGGCGCGGTGCAGGCACTCACCCTGGCGATGGCGGCCGACCACGTGCGCGAGGGGATCCGGGTGACGTGCGTGAACCCGGGCACGGTGGACACGCCGTGGGTGGGTCGGCTGCTGGATGCCGCGGACGACCCGGCGGCGGAGCGCGCCGCGCTCGAGGCGCGCCAGCCCACCGGCAGGCTGGTCAGCCCGGAGGCCGTGGCGCACGCCGTCTGCTACCTCGCGAGCCCGCTCGCGACGGCGACCACGGGCACGGCGCTCGCCGTCGACGGCGGCATGCACGAGCTGCGGGTGCGCGCGCCCGAGCAGCCGTGACGACGCCGGACATGACGGTGCCGGACGGCGTGTGGGGTCTGACCTCGCGGGAGGTGCGGTCGACCGGGGTGCACCTGACGAGCCTGGGGTACGGGGCGGCGCAGGCGGGCAACCTGTACCGGGCGACGACCGACGCGGAGACGGCCGAGGCGTTCGACACCGCGTGGGCGGCCGGGATCCGGTACTTCGACACCGCGCCGCACTACGGCCTCGGGCTCTCGGAGCGTCGGCTCGGGGCGTGCCTCGGTTCTCGCCCGCGCGAGGAGTACGTCGTGTCGACGAAGGCGGGCCGCCTGCTGGTGCCGTCGCCGGAGACGGCGGGCGAGAAGGATCCCGACATGTTCGACGTGCCCGCGGACGTGCGCAGGGTGTGGGACTTCTCCCGCGACGGGATCCTGCGGTCTCTCGAGTCGAGCCTGGAGCGCACCGGGCTGGACCGGTTCGACGTGGTCTACCTGCACGACCCGGACGAGCACGAGGAGCAGGCGTTCGCCGAGGCGCTCCCGGCTCTCGTGGAGCTGCGCGAGCAGGGCGTGGTCGGCGCGATCGGCGCGGGCATGAACCAGTCGGCGATGCTGACGCGGTTCGTGCGCGACGGCGACGTCGACGTCGTCATGTGCGCCGGGCGGTTCACCCTCCTGGAGCAGCCGGCGCTCGCGGACCTCCTGCCGCTGGCGGCCGAGCGCGGCGTCGCCGTCGTCGTGGCCGGGGTGTACAACTCGGGGTTGCTGGCCCACGACGTCGTGCCCGACGACGCCACCTACGACTACGCGCCCGCGCCCGCCACGCTGCTGGCGCGCACCCGCCGCGTCGCCGAGGTGTGCGCCGCGCGCGGCGTCACGCTGCCCGAGGCGGCGCTCGCCTACGTGCGGACGCACCCCGCGGTGGCGAGCAGCGTGGTGGGGCTGCGCACCGCCGACCAGGTGTGGCAGGCCGCTGCCCGGCACAACACCGTCGTGCCGCCCGACCTGTGGACCGCCCTCGTCGAGGCCGGCCTGCTCGCCCCGGACGCCCACCCCGACGCCTTCGCCTCACCTGCCACCCGAGAGAACGAGGACACTGATGCAGCTGCTCCGCCTGGGCCCCGTGGGCCAGGAGATCCCCGCCGTCACGACTGACGGCGTCACCTACGACCTACGCACCCTCACCGCCGACGTGGACGGCGGGTTCCTCGCTGCCGACGGCGTGGCGCGCGCCCGGGCCGCGCTGGCCGCGGGCGAGCTGCCCGTGCTCGACGGCGCCGACGCGCTGCGCCGCGGGGCCGCCATCGCGCGGCCCACCGCCGTCGTATGCGTGGGCCAGAACTACGCCGCGCACGCGCGCGAGTCCGGCGCCGAGCCGCCGCACCTGCCGATCATCTTCCTCAAGCACCCCAACACCGTCGTCGGGCCGGACGACACCGTGCCGCTGCCGCCCGGCGCGGAGAAGGTCGACTGGGAGGTCGAGCTCGCGATCGTCGTCGGGAGGCGCGCCAGCTACCTGCCGTCGGTCGAGGCGGCCCGCGAGCACGTCGCCGGGTACACCGTGGTGGACGACGTGAGCGAGCGCACCTGGCAGCTCGACGACTCCCTCGGGCAGTGGTCCAAGGGCAAGTGCGGCCCGGGCTTCCTGCCCACCGGTCCGGCGCTCGTGCCCGCCGAGGAGGTCGACCCGGGCGGCCTGCGGCTGCGGTCGTTCGTCAACGGCGAGCCCCGCCAGGACTCGTCCACGGCGGACATGATCTTCGACGTCGCAGCGATCGTCCACCACCTGTCGCAGTACATGGCGCTCGAGCCGGGCGACCTGATCTGCACCGGCACCCCCGAGGGCGTCGCGCTGTCCGGGCGGTTCCCGTACCTGGCCGACGGCGACGTCGTGGAGCTGGAGATCGAGGGCCTGGGACGCCAGCGGCACGCCTTCGCCGCCGTGCCCGCGGCCGTGGCGAGCTGACCGTGCTGCGTTAGGAGCTGCTGCACCCCGGCCTCATCGGGGCGCTCGCGGCGGCCGGTCACGGTTCGCGCGTGCTCCTCGCGGACGCGAACTACCCGCACTCCACGGGCGCCCGTCCGGGCGCCGAGCGCGTGCACCTCAACCTGCGCCCGGGCCTGCTGAGCGTGGACCAGGTGCTCGAGGTGCTGCTCGACGCCGTCCCCGTCGCCACCGGCGACGAGCGGGTGTACGCGAACCTGCTGCTCCCCCCGGGCGTCAGGTCCAGCCCCGCTGGTTGAGCTCGTCGAAGCCCGGGGACCTTCGACAAGCTCAACCAGCGACGTGGCGTGCCGTCCGGGGGTCGGCGGTCAGGGCTCGACGTCCGGGCCGGGGAGGGACTCCTCGACGTCGAGCAGGTGCGCGGCCATGCGCACGCGCGCGGCCTCGGCGTCGCCGGCGGCGAGGGCGCGCCAGACGGCCTCGTGGTCGCGCAGGGTGCGGGCCTCGACGCCCGCCTCGTGGCGGCTGCGCCAGCATCGCTCGCGCACGGTGCGTCCCCCGAGCGCCTCGACGAGCGCCTCGAGCACGGGGTTGCCGGCCTGCGCGGCGATGAGACGGTGGAACGCGACGTCGGCGGCCATGAAGGCCTCGTGGTCCACCGGCTCGTCGGCGACGACGGCGGTCACGCGATCCAGCACGGCGCGCAGCTCGGCGACGGCCTCGGGGCTGATGCGGTGCGCGGCGAGCCCCGCCGCCTCGACCTCCAGCACGCGCCGGACGGCGTGGAACGGCCGGGCGCTCGTGTCTCCCTGCAGGTCCACGACGAACTGCAGCGACGACATCAGCCGCGCCGGGTCGAGGCTGGTCACGTAGGTGCCGTCGCCCTGGCGGGTGTCGATGACGCCCAGCACCGTCAGCGCGCGCACGCCCTCGCGGAGCGAGCCTCGCGAGACGCCGAGCCGCTCGGCCAGGTCCTTCTCCACGGGCAGCCGGTCGCCCGGTCCGAGCTCCCCGTCCACGATCATGCGGCGGACGCCGTCGACGACCTCTTCCGTGCGGGACATGCCGTGAGTATGGCCCAGTTCCGGGCGCGGCGCACCGATTCCTCTGATGAATCCGCGGGTGCGCGGCCGCCGGGGAGGTCCCTAGCCTGGGACGATGCATGAGGTCACGCTCGACCGTCTGCTGTCCGTGGAGCACGAGGGGTGGACGTCGCTCTGCGAAGGTCGCGGTGGCACGTTCTACGGTGCCCTGATGACGGCGGACGCAGTCATGGTCCTCGTCGACGGATCGGTGCTGGACCGCGGCGCCACGGCGCTCGTCTACCGCGCCCGAGCGGTGCGGGGGGACGACGCGCCGTTCGTCGCGCTCATGGCGAGCAGCTACGTCGTCGTCGACTGCGAGCCGCGCCTGGCGCTCTACCAGCAGACGCAGCTCGCTGGTTGAGCCTGTCGAAACCTCGCTGGTTGAGCCTGTCGAAACCACGATCGTGGTCTCGACAGGCTCGACCGACGGGCCCGGATCGGGTCAGGCGGGGATGATGAGTCCGGCGGTCTGGGTGCGGGCGCGCTCGAGGCGGGCGGCGACGTCCTGCCAGTTGGCGATGTTCCAGAACGCCTTGACGTAGTCGGCCTTGACGTTGAGGTAGTCGAGGTAGAAGGCGTGCTCCCACATGTCGAGCATGAGCAGGGGCGTGATGCCGACGGGCACGTTGGCCTGCTGGTCGAAGAGCTGGAAGATCGCGAGGCGGGAGCCGATGGAGTCCCAGCCGAGCACGGACCAGCCGGAGCCCTGGATGCCGGTGGCGGTGGCGGTGAAGTGGGCCTGGAACGCGGCGAAGGAGCCGAACTGGTCGGTGATGGCCGCGGCGAGCTCGCCGTCGGGCTCTCCGCCGCCGGTGGGGGAGAGGTTGTTCCAGAACACGGTGTGGTTGGTGTGGCCGCCGAGGTTGAACGCGAGGTTCTTCTCGTGCAGGTTCACGGCGGCGAGGTCGCCGGACTCGCGGGCCTCGGCGAGCTTGTCCAGGGCCGTGTTCGCGCCCGCCACGTAGGCGGCGTGGTGCTTGTCGTGGTGCAGCTCCATGATCTTGCCGCTGATGTGCGGCTCCAGGGCGCTGTAGTCGTA
>NZ_JCAIUJ010000006.1:0-275089 GCF_059445465.1 Isoptericola sp. Y541
AGCCGAGCGCACCGAGTTCGCCAAGATCTGGAACGCCTCGGTCGCGTCCATCCGCGCCGCCGTCGAACGCACCATCTCCCACCTGAAGAACTGGAAGATCCTCGCCACCGGATACCGCGGCCGCCTGGCCGAACTACCCCGCGTGATCCGCATCGTCACGAACCTCGAGCTCTACCGCCTGGGATGGTGACCGTGAATAGCCCTCTAACATCACCAACTCGGGCACCGTGCGGTTCGCGCGAAGCTGGTTTCGTCGCGCACCTAGCGTTTACGATCGATTTACCACGAAGATGCGGCACGAGAAGAACGGAACACAAATGGATGAGACGTTACCGAGTCCTGGTCGTGACCCATCGATCTTTCGTCAGCTCGAGGCGACCGAGGCCGCGCAAATTCTATTCGGCTCCGACCCAGCAACTGGATTGCGCTCCATCATCGTGATTCACGACGCCACGCTCGGCCCGGCGTTGGGTGGCGTCCGCATGTGGCCGTACTCCGATGAAGCCGAAGCAATCGCCGACGGGCTGAAACTCGCACGAGCAATGACGCTGAAAGCAGCCGCGGCCGGGCTCAATCTCGGCGGGGGCGCGAGCCTTATAATCGGCGATCCGGCAACCGATAAATCTGAGGCTTTGCTTCAGGCGCACGCCCGGTATGTTGCCACTCTCGGCGGTCGTTTCATCCCCGTCAATGACGTAGGAACTGACCAGGCCGACATGGCAATCATCTCGCAAATTGCCTCGCCTGTGTGTGACTCAGGGGACCCGTCTCCATTCACCGCACTCGGTGTCGTTGAGTCGATTCGTGCGTGTCTCCGAATCCAGGGCGAATCGGGAGACCTTGCCGGAAAGCGAGTGGCGGTCCAGGGCGCTGGGAACGTCGGATCGAATCTCACGAGGATGCTTCGAGCAGACAACGCCCAGGTGGTGATTTCGGACGTCGTGCACAGCAGGGCCGTGCGCGTCGCGAGCTTGTACGGGGCTGAGGTGGTTGCGCCGACCGCTTTGATGCGAGAGCACTGTGATGTGTTCGCCCCATGCGCATTGGGAGGCGTCCTCACTGACGCGACGATCCAGGAACTTCGGTGCCGCATAATCGCAGGCGGTGCGAATAACGTCCTCGCTGATCCGTCGCTGGCAAGCACGCTCTCCGAGGCCGGAGTTCTGTACGCCCCCGACTTCTTAGCCAGCGCCGGTGGCCTGATCTTCCTCGAGGAGAAGTTGCTCCAACACGACGACCAGCACGCATTCGCGCGCGTGCGCTCGGTAGGAAAGCTGGTCGAAGACGCTTTAACGCGAGCGTCGCGTGAAGACGTCCCAGTATTGCAGGCGGCGATAGATGCAGCTCAGGCGAGAATCACCGCCAGGCGTGCGTAGCCGCGTTGTGTCGCGATGCTCGCGGCGGGCGACGGCGAGGGGGCGAGCACCGGCGAGCAGATCGACGCCGGGCGGCACCCGGGCCACCTGAGCACCGCGACGATGATGGGTGCCACCGCCGACCACCTGGTCACCGCCAGCGCGACGGCGGGGATCGACGTCGGGCTGCCGCGGGCCGTCCAGGCGCACTACCGCCGTGCGATCGACGACGGTCACGGTGGCGACAGCTGGACGCGCGTCATCGACGGCATCCGGGACCCGCGATGACCGGCCCGACCTCGACGGAGCCGGGGTCGGTCGCGCTGCTCGGGCTCGGCGTCATGGGGCGGGCGCTCGCCGCGACCCTGCTGGACGCCGGCCTCGACGTCACGGTCTGGAACCGGTCACCTGGCCGCGACGCGGAGCTGCTGGAGCGCGGCGCCCGCCGCGCGCCCGGCGCCCGGGAGGCCGTCATCGCGGCGCCGACCGTCGTCGTCTGCCTCGACGACCATGCGTCGGTGCACGAGACGCTCGATCCGCTCGTCGAGCAGCTGCGGGGCCGCGCCGTCGTCAACCTGACCACGACCACCCCGAACGAGGCCCGCGAGCTCGCGCGCTGGGCGTCCGGGCACGACGTGCGGTACCTCGACGGGACCCCGCCGATGATCGGCGGCCCCGGTGCGGAGATCCTGTACAGCGGCGACGAGGGCGTGTTCCTCGAGGCCCGCGGCCTGCTGGACCGGTGGGCCACGAGCGCGTACGAGGGCAACGACCCCGGCCGGGCGTCGCTGCTGGACCTCGCGATGCTGTCCGGCATGTACACGATGTTCGCGGGATTCCTGCACGGTGCCGCGATGGTGGGCGCCGACGGCGTCGATGCCCGGAGCTTCGCGCGCCGGGCGGCGCCGTTCCTCGCCGCGATGACGGGAGCCTTCGCCGTCGACGCCCAGGTGGTGGACGGCGGCGACTACTCCGTGCCCACGCAGACCCTGGACTGGTCGGACCTGGGGCACCTCGTGCGCGCGAGCGAGGAACAGGGCGTCGACCCCGCGCCCATCGCCATGGTGGAGGAGCTGCGCCGCCGCCAGGTCGACGCGGGGCACGGCGCGGAGGACTTCGTACGGATCTACGAGAGCCTCCGCCGCCGCTGACCCGCCGGCTCGGTGGAGGCCGGGGCGCGCGCCGCACGGGGATCGCCCGCCCGTGCGGCGTGCGCGTTTGGCACGGCCGGTCCCAACGGCAAGGATGTGCCCGTGACCCCTTCCCTGGAAACCCGCGCCTCGCGCCGCGCCGCGAGCAGGAGAGCGGCGGGGGCGAGCGAGGAGATCGGCGTCACCGTCCACGACGTCGCCCGCGACCTGCGCCGCGACGTCGCCGCCGTGAAGCTCCCGCTGCCGATCGAGGGCGCCGAGGACGCGGCGGCCTCCCGGGACCGGCTGCTCGCCCAGCTGGACGAGCACCTGCTGCCGCGGCTCAAGGAGCTGTCCTCGCCGGCCGTCGTCGTCGTGGCCGGGTCGACCGGGGCCGGGAAGTCCACCCTGTACAACTCGCTGCTCGGCGAGAGCGTCTCCGAGGCCGGGGTGCTGCGCCCCACGACGCGCGAGCCCGTACTCGCCCACCACCCCCTGGACGCCGACGTGATGTCGACGGGGCCGGTGACGGAGCTGTCGCGCGTGGTGCAGCACGAGGGCGTGCCCCGGGGTACGGCGCTGCTCGACGCCCCCGACCTGGACTCGTTCGTGCAGCGGAACCGATCCACGGCGCACCAGCTCCTGGAGGCCGCCGACCTGTGGCTCTTCGTCACCACCGCCGCGCGCTACGGCGACGCCCTGCCGTGGCAGGCGCTGTCCCAGGCGACCGAGCGTGGCGCGTCCGTGGCCATGGTGCTCAACCGGGTCCCGAAGGACACGCTCACCACGGTGCGCGGCGACCTGCTGCAGCGCCTGCGCGAGCACGGCATGACGGACGTCCCGCTGTTCGTGATCCCCGACGTCGGGCCGCACGAAGGGCTGCTGGACCCGTCGGTCGTGCAGCCGGTGCGGCGCTGGCTGACCATGCTCGCCGGCCCCGACCGGTCGCGGGCCGTCGTCGTGCGGACCCTCAAGGGCGCGCTCGGCGCGCTGCCCGGCTGGGTCACGTCGCTGGCGGACGCGGTCGACGCGCAGCAGGAGGCGGCCGACGTGCTGCGGCGCCGGGCCGAGGAGGAGATCCCGGCGGCCGAGCGGCTGGGCCGCGACGCGGTGGACGCCGGCGTGGTCGCGGGCGCGTCCGTCGAGGCGCGCTGGCGCGAGCTGTCCGGCTCCGCGGGCGTGGATCGCGTGAAGGTCCGCGGTGACCGTGCACGCAGCACCCGGCGGGCCGGCCGGGCCCGCGAGGCGGCCCTGGAAGGGCTGCGGTCGGACGTCCTCGACGCGGCGACGCGCACGCTCGTCGCGTCGGGTGCGCGGGTCGAGGAGCGCCTGCGCGCCGTGCTCGCCGGGCCCGGGGCCCCGGCGGGGGGCGAGGCGGTCGTGCCGGACGGCGCCGCTCGGGCCGCCGCGCGTGAGTCCGGGGTCCCGGGGCGCGTGGCGGACTGGGCGGCGCGGGCCGATGCGCTCGTCGAGGAGCTCACCAGCGGGTCCGGCACCAGCGTCGGCGCGCCGCGCCTGGCGGCCGCGGTCAAGGCCTTCGGCCCTCGCGGGCTCGCGACGCTGCTCCTTGCCTCCGCCGCGGGCAGCGACGATGCCGACCGGCTGCTGGCCCGCGTGCTCGGCGACCAGGCCGACGGGCCCGTCGCCACCCTGCGCGACGACCTCGGCGACCGCGCGGCCGCCGTCGTGGACGCCGAGGTGCAGGCCGTGCTGGACGCCCTGGGGCCGCCCGATTCCGTCGACGACGCGGCCGCGGGGCTGCACGTTCGACTCGCCGAGCTGAGGAGGCTGACATGACGTCCGCAGGGAACGCCGACACCGCGGAGGCAGCGGGGACTGCGGGCGCCACGAACGGCCCGTCCCACGACGCCACCCTTCGCGCGCGCACCGAGGACCTCGCCCAGGCGCTCGAGATCGCCGGCCCCCGGCTCGACGACGCGACGTCGAGCCGCGTCGCGGCCGCCGTCGACGGTGTGCGGCAGCGGCTCGCGCTCGGCGTCGACCACACGGTGGTGGCGTTCGCCGGCGGCACCGGCTCGGGCAAGTCGAGCCTCTTCAACAAGGTCTCCCGGCTGAGCTTCGCGGACGTCGGGGTCAAGCGGCCCACGACGGCACGCGTGACGGCCTGCTCGTGGTCCGACGGCGCCGAGGCGCTGCTGGACTGGGTGGGCGTGGACCGCGAGCGCCGCATCACGCAGGGCGGCGAGCTGGACGGCGACGACGACGAGAAGCTCGCCGGCCTGGTGCTGCTCGACCTGCCGGACCATGACTCCGTCGAGCCGGCGCACCGCGAGGTCGTCGACCGGGTGCTGCCGCTGGTGGACCTCCTCGTGTGGGTGGTGGACCCGCAGAAGTACGCGGACGACGCGCTGCACTCGGGCTACCTGCGGGACTCCGTCGGCTCGGAGTCGTCGATGGTGGTGCTGCTCAACCAGGTGGACACCGTCCCCGACTCGCAACGGGAGAACTTGCTCGCCGACCTGGCCCGGCTGCTGGAGGACGACGGCCTCACCGGCGTGTACGTGCAGGGCGTCTCGGCGCGTACGGGCGAGGGGATCGACCGCGTGCGGGGCCTGCTGGAAGAGGCGTGCGCGCGGCGGTCGGTGGCGGCGGGCCGGGCGGCGGCCGAGCTCGACGCGGCGGCGCGCCTGCTCCTGGCGCAGACCCCGGCGGAGGTGCCGTGGCAGATGGCACCGGCCGTGCAGCGCGAGCTCGACGCGCTCGTCGCCGCGACGGGCCTGGAGGCCGTCGCGAGCCAGGTGGGCAACGCCGTGCGCGACGGTTATGGCCGCCCCGAGGTGCCGCCGCCGGACCGTGACGCGGTCGCGCTGTCGCGGGCCCGCTGGCTCACCCGCGCCGGGGCGTCGCTGCGGCCGGGGTGGCAGCGGTCGCTGGCCGCCTCCGTCGCGGGGGCCGACCAGCTGCGCACCTCCGTGGCCGGGGCGCTGCGCGGCCTCGCGCTCGACACCCGCGGCCCGGCCTCGGCCCGGGTGCTGCGCCGGACGGCGTGGAGCCTGGCCGCCGTGGCCCTGGTGGCGGCGGTGGCGGGGGTGCTCGCGGTCACGGGCGTTCTCGACCTCGCCTCCCCGTGGCCGGCGGTGCTCCTCGGGCTCGCCGGCGCCGCCGCGGTCGCGGCGGTGGTGGTGTGGTTCGTGGGTACGACGGCCCGACGGCGGCTGGCGCGGCGTCGTGAGCAGGCCGTCGCCACCGCGGGCCGGGCGGCCCTCGAGCGGGTGCTCGCCGAGGGGCTCGGCGAGCCGACGCAGAAGCTGCTGCTGGAGCACCGCCGGGTGCGCGAGCTGGCGCAGGCGGCCACCGAGCTCCCGTCGTCGCACCCGCTCACCGGGGTCCTGACGCTGCCCACAGGGCGCAATCTGGCGTCGTCGTCCACAGATTCCTCGAAGGCCTCGCCGGAGAGGGCGTCGCGCGACTGATCCTGGGCCTGTCGCCGGCGCCCCGCCGGCGCGAGCCGAGGAGAAGCGCATGAACGAGGTCAGCATCACCGTGAACGGTTTCGTCGGGACCAAGCCGACGCTGAACCGGTCGCCGAACGACGTCGAGTGGACCACCTTCCGAGTGGCGAGCACGCGGCGCCTGCGCGACCAGCGCAGCGGCGAGTGGTCCGACGGGCAGACCCTGTGGTTCACCGTGAAGTCGTTCCGGTCGGGGGCACGCAACGTCGCGGGGTCCCTCGCGCAGGGCGACCCGGTGGTCGTGACGGGCCGGCTGTCCACCGAAGAGTGGCAGGACCGGGAGGGCAAGGACCGCTGGCAGCTCGTCATCGACGCGAACGCCGTCGGCCCGGACGTCACGCGGGGGCTGGCACGGTTCACGCGCGTCGTGGACCGCGGCGACGGGGCCGGGGCCGACGGCGGGGCGGCCGGCGACGCGACGGGGGGCTCCGACGTCGGGCCCGCGGAGGACCCGTGGGCCGGGACGCCGGCGGGTGCCGACGCCCTCGAGGACGAGCCCGTGCCGGACGAGGAGCCGGTACCGGTCGGTGGCTGAGGCCCGCGTGTCGCGTAGGCTGGTGGACCGGCCGAGATGCCGGTCCTCCAGCCTTCCCGCCGGAGCCGTCAGTCTCGACACATCTCGAACCGAATCTCCGGATTCTCCGTGCGATCGAACGGTGGAAGCAGGGCCAGTGGCTGAGTTCATCTACTCCATGTACAAGGCGCGCAAGGCGCACGGTGACAAGGTCATCCTCGACGACGTGTCGCTGAACTTCTATCCCGGCGCCAAGATCGGCGTCGTCGGCCCCAACGGCGCCGGGAAGTCCACGATCCTCAAGATCATGGCCGGCCTTGAGCAGCCGTCCAACGGCGAGGCCCGGCTGTCTCCGGGCTACACGGTGGGCATCCTCCTGCAGGAGCCGCCGCTGAACGAGGACAAGACCGTGCTCGGGAACGTCGAGGAGGCGGTCGGCCCGATCAAGGCCAAGATCGACCGCTTCAACGAGATCTCCGCCCTCATGGCCGAGCCGGACGCGGACTTCGACACGCTGCTCGCCGAGATGGGCACGCTGCAGGAGGAGATCGACGCCGCGGACGCGTGGGACCTCGATTCCCAGCTCGAGCAGGCGATGGACGCGCTGCGCTGCCCGCCGCCGGACGCCGACGTGACGGTGCTCTCCGGCGGTGAGCGACGGCGTGTCGCGCTGTGCAAGCTGCTGCTGGAGAAGCCCGACCTGCTGCTGCTCGACGAGCCCACCAACCACCTGGACGCGGAGTCGGTGCTGTGGCTCGAGCAGCACCTGTCGGCGTACCCCGGCGCCGTCCTCGCCGTGACGCACGACCGGTACTTCCTCGACCACGTCGCGGAGTGGATCTGCGAGGTCGATCGCGGCCGCCTCTACCCGTACGAGGGCAACTACTCCACCTACCTGGAGAAGAAGCAGGAGCGCCTGCAGGTCCAGGGCAAGAAGGACGCCAAGCGCGCGAGGCGTCTCAAGGAAGAGCTCGAGTGGGTGCGCTCGAACGCCAAGGGCCGCCAGACCAAGTCCAAGGCCCGCCTGGCCCGCTACGAGGAGATGGCGGCCGAGGCGGAGCGGACGCGCAAGCTCGACTTCGAGGAGATCCAGATCCCCGCGGGCCCGCGCCTGGGCAGCCTGGTCCTCGAGGCCACCGGCCTGCAGAAGGGCTTCGACGGCCGCCAGCTGATCGACGGCCTGAGCTTCACGCTGCCGCGCAACGGGATCGTCGGCGTCATCGGCCCCAACGGCGTCGGCAAGACGACCCTGTTCAAGACGATCGTGGGCCTGGAGCCGCTGGACGGCGGCGAGCTCAAGATCGGCGACACGGTGAAGATCTCCTACGTCGACCAGTCGCGCGGCGGCATCGACCCCAAGAAGACGCTGTGGGAGGTCGTCTCCGACGGGCTCGACTTCATCAAGGTCGGCAACGTCGAGATCCCGTCCCGCGCGTACGTCGCGTCGTTCGGCTTCAAGGGTCCGGACCAGCAGAAGCCCGCGGGCGTGCTGTCCGGCGGTGAGCGCAACCGGCTCAACCTGGCGCTCACGCTCAAGCAGGGCGGCAACCTGCTCCTGCTCGACGAGCCGACGAACGACCTCGACGTCGAGACCCTCGGCTCGCTGGAGAACGCACTGCTCGAGTTCCCCGGCTGCGCCGTCGTGGTCTCCCACGACCGGTGGTTCCTCGACCGCGTGGTGACGCACATCCTCGCCTACGAGGGCACGGAGGAGGACCCGGCGAACTGGTACTGGTTCGAGGGCAACTTCGCCTCCTACGAGGAGAACAAGGTCGAGCGACTGGGCGCGGACGCGGCGCGCCCGCACCGCGTGACCTACCGCAAGCTCACGCGCGACTGAGCGCGACTGCGAGCACGCCACCGCGCGCGACGCCCCCGACACCCCCGAGGTGCCGGGGGCGTCGGTCGTCGTGGCGCCTGAGTCGGGGTCTCCGTAGCGCGCGGCGGGGGCGGCCGCACGCTCGCGCAGGGCGGCGCGCGCAACGACGGCGGGGTCAGCGCCTCCGCGTCCGTGCCGAGCTGCCACAGCGCCCACTCGGCGTGACGTGAGTCCTGGAACGTCGCTTCCAGCCGCAGCCAGCCATGGTCGTCAGGTTCCTCGGAGTGGACGGCCAGCGCGGTGCCCACCAGCTCCTCGCGCCGCGCCGGGCTCATCCGAAGCCGCACGCTGACCTGCTCGCCGCCGCCCTGAATCGGGTGCTACGTTCCCGCCAGGCCTGGCCCAGGTCGACCTTGTCGGAACGCTGGGCCGGCTCGGGCAGCAGTTCGGCGGCCAGGATCCGGGACATCCGGTAGGTACGGTCCGCGCCGGACGTCGTGGCCAGCAGGTAGCCCTTGGCGCGCACGGTGACCAGGCCGATCGGGTCCACCGTGCACCTTCTCGGTGACGTGCCGGCGTGAGAGCAGGTCGGTCTCCGGGTCGACGAGGAAGCGCTGGGCGACGTCGAACGCGGTGGTGCGGTGGTTCTGGGGCAGCGCGTCGACCCCCTTGCGCGGGGCCGAGGCAAGCGCCGAGCCGAGGCCGAACACCTGGCCGCCTCCCTTCGACCCGGCGGTCAGCAGGGCCAGTGCCTCGTCGTGGTTCAGCCCGGTCAGCCCGGTCAGGTCGGTCCGGAACCCGGGCGGCCATCGAGCCGGCGGGCGGGCGTGCCCCACGAGTCGAATGGAGCTGATGTGGCGACGGAACGAACGGCGGTCAACCTGGCGACGTGGTCGGTGGAGGGGGGGCAATCAGGGCGAGGCCGTCTCCGGGCACAGCCGGACCCTGTGCATCTCGGGCCAGACGGCCATGGGTGCCGGCGGTGAATCCCGGCACGACGGCGACATGGCGGCGCGGCTGGCGCTGAGCCTCGACAACCTGGAGGCGGTGCTCGACGCGGCCGACATGACCCTCGCGGACCTGGTCCGGCTCAACGTCTACTCCAC
This sequence comes from Isoptericola sp. Y541, assembly GCF_059445465.1. Classification (NCBI taxonomy): domain Bacteria; kingdom Bacillati; phylum Actinomycetota; class Actinomycetes; order Micrococcales; family Promicromonosporaceae; genus Isoptericola; species Isoptericola sp. Y541. The sequence continues at coordinate 9,398 of NZ_JCAIUJ010000006.1, forward strand.
CGACGTCGACCTGCTCTTCCGGCACTACGGGCACCCATGCCCTGCCCCACCCGTCCGCGGGCCACAAAATGATTGGGGTGAACCGCCCTGGCCGGTGATACTCCCGGGATGAGCGCCACGAGCCCCACCCGGACCCGCCCCGTCTGGCCCGGGCTGCCCGCGCCCGTGCGGGCCGCGATCGAGTCCCGCCTCGGCGCGACCGTCAGGAGCTGGACCAGCCACGACGGCGGCTACTCGCAAGGGCTCGCCTCCACGCTGCGCACCGACGACGGCGCGGTGTTCGTCAAGGCGATCGGGCCCGAGCACCCGTTCACGGTCGGGATGTACCGCGAGGAGGCGCGGCGCGCGGCGCTGCTGCCCGACGGCGTCCCGACGCCGCGGATCCTGTGGTCCACCGAGATCCCGGCGCCCGGCGCTGCGGGTCGGGAGGCGTGGGTCGCACTCGCCTTCGAGACGTTCGACGGCCGCGGACCGACGATGCCCTGGGACGACGGCGACCTCCGGGCCGTCCTCGACCTCGCGGTCGCGGTGAGCGAGCACACCGTCGCCGCGGGCGCGCTCCCCGACCTCGCGTCGGAGCTCCCGACCGAGCAGATGCGACTGCTCGCGGCCGAGACCCCGGCCGGGCTCGCGACCTACGACCCGTGGCTGGCCGACCACCTCGACCGGCTCGCCGACGTCGAGCGGGGAGCCCCGGCCGCGGTCGCCGGAAGCGCGCTGGTGCACGGCGACCTGCGGGGCGACAACGCCCTGCTCGTGGCCGACGGGCCGGGCGGCGGCACGCGGGCGCTCGCCGTCGACTGGCCCAACGCGGCGCGCGGGGCGGCGTTCTGCGACCTCGTGGGGATGCTGCCGGCCGTGCAGGTCGAGGGCGGCCCGGAGCCGGAGGAGGTGCTGCGCCGCCGGCCGCTGCCCGCGGGAACGGACCAGGCCGCCGTCACGGCGTACCTCGTGGCCCTCACCGGGTATTTCGTGCGCTCGTCCCTGCAGCCGCCGCCCCCGGGCATCCCGCACGTCCGCGCCTTCCAGCGTGCCCAGGGCGGGGCCTGCGTGGCCTGGCTGCGCCGCCGCCTCGGACCCTGACCGGACCGGCGCCTTGCCCCGGAACGGCCCCGGACCTGCGGCGATCGTCGGTCGTGGGCACACTGGGCTCATGACGGACCCGGACGCCGCGCCTGCCCCGACCCCTGGGAGCCAGGCGGACGACCGGCCGCAGGACGCGCCGGACCCGCCGGGTCCGTCGACCGACGCGCTCGTGGAGTCCCTCGACGCGCTGCGCGCACGTCTCGCGGCGCTGCGCCTGTCGCTGGAGACGCCGGGAGTGGCCGCCGCGCGGGCCGACCTGCGCCAGGCGGTCGACCAGCTCGACGACTACCTGCTGCCGCGGCTGCGGTCGGAGCGGGCGCCGCTGCTGGTCGTGGTCGGCGGCTCCACCGGGGCGGGCAAGTCGACGCTCGTGAACTCGCTGCTGGGCGAGCCGGTCTCGGCGCCGGGCGTGCTGCGGCCCACGACCCGGGCGCCCGTGCTGGTGCACCACCCGCTCGACGCGCGTTGGTTCACGACCGACCGGGTGCTACCCGGGCTGGCGCGGGTCACCACCTCCGGGACCCTGCCTGGCACGGGGACCGCCCGGACGGACGTGGTGTCCGACAGGTCGTCGGGCACCGCGTCGGGGGAGGGCCCCGCGGCCTTGCGGCTGGTGGCGAGCGACGCGCTGCCGCAGGGGCTCGCCCTGCTGGACGCGCCCGACATCGACTCGGTGGAGACGGCGAACCGCGAGCTGGCCACGCAGCTGCTGGGCGCGGCCGACCTGTGGCTCTTCGTCACCACGGCGGCGCGCTACGCCGACGCCGTGCCGTGGGACCTGCTGGGCCAGGCCGCGCGCCGTCGCGCGCAGGTCGCGATCGTGCTGGACCGGGTGGACCCGGGCGCCGAGGTGGTGGCCGAGGACCTGCGCCGCATGACGGCCGAGCACGGGCTGGGCGACGCGCGCGTCTTCGTGCTCGCCGAGGCGGCGGAGTCGGGACCCGGTGCCCTGGTGGACGGACTGCTGCCCGAGGCCGCGGTGGCCGAGGTCGCGACCTGGCTGTCCGGCCTCGGTGGCGACCCCGAGGCGCGGGCCCGCGTCATCGCGGCCACGCGGGACGGCGTGGTGGACGACCTGGTGCGCCGCGCCGTCGCGCTCGCGGAGACCGCGGACGGGCAGGAGGTGGCCGACGCCCGGCTGCGCGACGCCGTCCGCCGCTACCACGCCGAGGCGCTGGAGCAGGTGGAGGCGGCGACCTCCGACGGGGCGCTGCTGCGCGGCGAGGTGCTCGCGCGCTGGCAGGACTTCGTCGGCACGGGTGAGTTCTTCCGCTCCGTCGAAGCGGGCGTGGGCCGGGCGCGCGACGCCGTGGTGCGCTTCTTCCGGGGCCGGCCCAAGGAGGCCCCGCAGGTGGAGCAGGCCATCGCGCACGGCCTGGAGTCCGTCATCCTCGACGCGGCCGAGCAGGCGGCGGAGCGCACCTACGTGGCCTGGCGCGGCGACTCGGCGGGCGCGGCGCTCCTGGAGGGTCTGGACCTGGCGCGCGTGCCGGCCGCGCTGCGCGGGGAGGTGGCCGAGCAGATCCGCGGCTGGCAGGAGGACGTGCTGGCGCTCGTGCGCGAACAAGGCGCGTCCAAGCGCGGCACCGCCCGCGCCGTCTCGTTCGGGGTCAACGCGCTGGGCGTCAGCCTCATGGTGATCGTCTTCGCCTCGACGGCAGGGCTCACCGGCGCCGAGATCGGCATCGCGGGCGGCACGGCGGTGGTGGCGCAGAAGCTGCTCGAGGCCGTCTTCGGCGACGAGGCCGTGCGGCAGCTCGCCGCCCAGGCGAAGGAGCGGCTGCAGCGGCGCGTCGACGCCGTGCTGCGCGGGCAGGCGGCCCGGTACACCGCCCAGCTCGACGCGCTCGGGACGCAGACCACGGGGGCCGACGGCGTGCGCGCCGCCGCCCACCGCGTCGCCGCGGCCGCCCGCGCCGAGCGCGCCGCCCGGTCCGTCCCCGACGAGGGCGCGACGCGGCCCTGGAGCGGCGGCCTGCTGCGCGGGGCGGGGACACCTCGGGCGCCGCTCGGGCCCGACGGCCGCGAGGTGGGGGATGCCGCCGAGGGTGAGCCCGTCGCGGACGCCCCCGTGCGCCGGGGCGGATGGTGGTCGCGGTGGCGCGGCCGCGACCGGCGCGAGGAGGAGGACGAGTGAGCCGCATCGATCTCGCGGACCGTACCGGGGCGCTGGAGTCGGCGGTGGTGGCGGCGAGCGGCCGGCTGGACCGCGCGCTCCTCGACGAGGCGCGCGGCGTCGTGACGCGGTCGCGGGAGCGCGGCGGGCTGTCGGCGGAGCACACGGTGGTGGCGCTCGCGGGAGCCACCGGGTCGGGCAAGTCCAGCGTGCTCAACGCCGTCACGGGTACTGAGGTCGCGACCGTCGGCGTGCGGCGGCCCACGACGTCGCACGCCGTCGCGGCGGTGTGGGGCGAGGGCGCGGGCCCGCTGCTCGACTGGCTCGAGGTCCGGCGGCGCGTGGAGATGCCGGTGCCGACGACGGACGACGAGCCCGCCGGCCGGAACGGACGGCGCGGCCTGGCCCGCCTGCGCGGGCGGCGTGGCCCGGCGGGCATCTCGACGGGGCTGGTGCTGCTGGACCTGCCGGACCACGACTCGGTGGTCGTGGAGCACCGTGTGCGGGCCGAGCGCCTGGTCGAGCGGGCGGACCTGCTGGTGTGGGTGGTGGACCCGCAGAAGTACGCCGACGCCGCGCTGCACGAGCGGTACCTGCGCCCGCTGGCCGGGCGGGCCGAGGTGGTCGTGGTGGTGCTCAACCAGGTGGACCGGCTCTCCGACGCGGAGACGGACGCCATGCTGGCCGACCTGCGCCGGCTGGTCGCCGCCGACGGGCTCGACGGCTCGCGGGTGCTGGCGGCGTCGGCGGCCACGGGGCAGGGCATGGACCAGCTCAGGGGGCTGCTCGCCGACGCCGCGGCGCGCCGCGAGGCGGCCACCGCGCGCCTCACGGCGGACCTGCGGGCCGCGGCGCAGCGGATCTCCGACGCCTGCGGTGCGAGCCCGTCGCTCCGCCCGGGGGACCGCGCCGCCGCCGCTCTGGTGGCCGCCCTCGAGGACGCGGCGGGGGTTCCCACGGTCGCCCGGGCGGTGGCCGCCGCGCATCGTCGCGACGCGCACCTCGCCACCGGATGGCCGGTGACGCGCTGGATGTCCCGGCTGCGGCGCGACCCGTTGCGCCGCCTCGGCCTGCGCCGCGACGACGAGGGCGAGCCGCAGGACCGGCCGGATCTGGTGCGGAGCTCGCTGCCCACCACCCGGCCCGCCGTGCGCGCCGCCGCGGCCTCGGCCGTGCGGCGCTACGTCGACGAGGTGACCGATGGCGCGCCCGATCCATGGGTGCTGGTGGCGCGCGCCCGCGCCCAGGACGCGATCGACCGGCTGCCGGGCGACCTGGACCAGGCCGTGGTGGGCACGCAGCTCGAGGCGGCCCGCCGCCCGCGGTGGTGGGCGGTGGCCGGCGCCGTGCAGTGGCTGCTGCTCGCCGCCGTGGTCGTGGGGCTGCTGTGGCTCGCGGCCGCCGCCGTGCTGGAGTACTTCCGGCTGCCCGCGCTGATCCTGCCCGTGGTTTCGGTGGACCTCACCGGCGCCGGCGGCGGAGTCCTCGAGGTCCCGTGGCCGACCCTCCTGGCGCTCGGCGGCCTGCTGGCCGGCCTGCTGCTCGCGCTGGTCGCCCGGGCGGCCGCGGCCTGGGGCGCGCGGCGGCGCTCCACGCGGGCCCGCCGCCGCCTGCGGGCGTCCGTGACGGGTGTCGCGGACACGCTGGTCCGCGGCCCGGTCACCGACGAGCTGGGCGCCCTCGCGCGCTGCCGCGCGGCCGCGGCGATAGCGGCCGGCTGACGGGGTGCGGCTCGCGTCGATTCCCGGCCGATTCCTGGCCGATTCCCGTCCGATCCCCGCCGATTCCTGAGCCGCCCGAGCGGCGTGCGACCATGCGACCCATGACCCGTCTGCACGTCCCCGTCCCCCTGCGCTGGTCCGATCTCGACGCGTACCAGCACGTCAACAACGTCGCGATGTTCCGCCTCCTGGAGGACGCGCGCATCACCGCGTTCTGGAGGCACGAGGGTGCCGTGGCCGGCGAGGAGTGGCCCACCGCGATCCTCGACACGGGCCCGCACGCGACGTCGCACACGCTGGTGGCCGGGCAGCAGATCGAGTACCTGCGCCCGCTGGCGTTCTCGCGCACCCCGGTGCGCGTGGAGATGTGGATCGGCTCGCTCGGGGGCGCGAGCCTGGAGGTCTGCTACGAGGTGCACGACGGGGTGCCGGGCGGTTTCCCGCGCTCAGGTCCGGCGTCCGGGGGCAAGGCGTACGTGCGGGCGGTGACGACGATCGTCGTCGTCGACGCCGCGACGGGAGCGCCGCGGCGCCTCACCGGCGACGAGCGCGCGACCTGGGAGCAGTTCGCCGAGGAGCCGGTCGAGTTCCGCCGCCGCCGCTGACGCCAGCGCCCGTCAGGCGGGCAGCCGGAGCATGCCCTCCTGCGCGATGCTCGCGACCAGCTGACCCTCGCGGTCGTACACGCGGGCCAGGCCGAGGCCCCGCCCGCCCTGCGCGCCGGGCGACTCCTGCACGTAGAGCAGCCAGTCGTCCGCGCGCGCGTCGCGGTGGAACCACATCGCATGGTCGAGGCTCGCCATCGGCACCGTGGCGCCCACGTCGGTCCACGACTTGCCGGCCTGGCGCAGCACGGGCTCCAGCATCACCTGGTCGCAGGCGAACGCCAGCAGCGCGCGGTGCAGCAGCCGGTCGTCCGAGTCGATCGCGTGCCGCGCGCGGACCCACACCTGCTGCGTGGGCTTCGGTTCCGGGTCGGGGCCGAGGTAGAGCGACCTGCCCACGTGCCGCAGGTCGAACGCGGACTCGTGGGACCAGAAGCGCGCCGCGGGGTGGTCGAGACCCTGGAGCACCTCGATCGCGGACGGCACGTCCTCCGGCGCGGGGACGCCGTCGGGCCCTGGGGCAAAGGTCTCGTAGCCCGGCTGATCCACCTGGAACGACGCCGTCAGCGACAGGATGGGCCCCCCGGCCTGCAGGGCGTGGGTGCGGCGGGCGCTGAACGACCGCCCGTCGCGCAGCCGCTCCACGGCGAAGTCGATCGGCGCCTCGAGCTTCCCTTCCCGCAGGAAGTATGAGTGCAGGGAGTGCGGCAGCCGGTCGTCGGTGACGGTGCGGCCGCACGCGAGCAGCGCCTGGGCGAGCACCTGCCCGCCGTAGACGCGCCGGCCCGGGCCGGGCACGCTGTCCCCGCGCCACAGGTCGTCCTCGCCGCGCGGGCCCCAGCCTTCGACCTCGCGCAGGTCGAGCGCGGCCAGGAGGCGGTCCAGGGCGTCCGGGATGGCCCCCGGGGCGGGCGTGGTGGTGGTCGTCTCGCTCACGCTCACTCCTCGGTTCACTCGGCGGGTCACTCGTCGAAGGTGTTGATCATGGAGAACGCGGCGCGCTCCAGGTAGTCCCACAGCTGCGACTCGTGCATCGGGGCGAGGTCCAGCGTGTCGATGGCGGCGCGCATGTGGTGCAGCCAGCGGTCGCGGGCGTCGCGGTTCACCCGGAACGGCGCGTGGCGCATGCGCAGGCGCGGGTGCCCCCGCTGCTGGCTGTACGTCGTCGGGCCGCCCCAGTACTGCTCGAGGAACAGGGTGAACCGCACCTTTGCGGGGCCGAGGTCCTCCTCGGGGTACATGGGGCGCAGCACCTCGTCCGTCGCGACGCCCTCGTAGAAGACGTCGACCAGGCGCTCGAACGTCGCGTGCCCCCCGACGGCGTCGTAGAAGGACTCGGGGGAGGGCACGGGTGAAGTCTGGTCCGTCACCGGGCCATCCTCCCAGACACCCGCGGTGCTGCTGCCCCCGACCGCACGCCCGGGGGGTTACGCTGGTCACGGACCTGCAACGACGCACTCCACGGGAGGCCCCTATGACCAACTCGGCGCACAAGGCGGACGACATCCTCGCGGCGCTCGGCGGCAGCCGGAACGTTGTCGAACTCGAGCCCTGCATCACCCGGCTACGGGTCGAGGTGAGCGACCCAGCCCTGGTCGACGAGCCGGGCCTCAAGGCATCGGGCGCGTTCGGCGTGGTCCGGTCGGGTCGCGTCGTGCAGGTCATCGTGGGCCCCGAGGCGGACGACCTTGCCGCGCAGATGGACCCGCTGCTCGTCTACTGACCGCAGGCGCGCTCCCGTCAGTCCTCGGAGTCGACGCCCTGCTCCAGCGCACGTGTCTCGGCGTCCGCACCGGAGCGCAGCACGCCCGCCCCGCGGAGCTCGGCCTGCGCGAGCCGGCGCATCTCGCGCGAGACCGTCCACTGGTCGCCGGGGCGCGTCTGCGCGTGCAGCGTGAAGGTCATCGTGATGTCGTTCACGGCGTCGACCCCGCGCACGGACGGGGCCTCGAGCAGCAGCGGGGACAGCGCGGGGTCCGCCTGGACGGTGCCGGCCGCGCGACCGAGGGCGGCCCGTACCACCTCGACATCGGCGTGCACGGGCACGCGCACCTCCGCGACCGCGCGCGACCACTGCTGGGTGAGGTTGCCCGCCCGCAGGATCTCCCCGTTGCGCACGTACCAGAGGGTGCCGTCGAAGGCCCGCACCTGTGTCACGCGCAGCTGCACCTCCTCGACGGTGCCGACGGCGCCCGAGCCCAGGTCGACCGTGTCGCCCACGCCGAACTGGTCCTCCACCAGCAGCAGGATGCCGGAGATGAAGTCCTTCACCAGGCTCTGCGCGCCGAAGCCCAGCGCGACGCCGGTGATCCCAGCCGCGCCGACCAGCGGACCGACCGGCTGACCGAGCTGCTGCAGGATCATCAACGCCACGATCGTGCCGACCACGATGTTGGCGGTGGACCGCAGCACCGAGCCCACGGTGCGGGCGCGCTGGGCACGCCGCTGGCTGGCCTGGGCGCCCGCCAGCGGGTTGGCGAGCGCGAGCGCGTCCTCGACGAACGTCGTGCGGCGCAGGTAGCCGCGCCAGGTGCCGGGCGACTCGCTCGACGCGGCCACGTCGGTCGTCTTCGTGCCGGCCCCCGTGGCGATGCGCTCGGTCACGTGCCCGATCACGCGGCGCAGCAGCGCAAGCACCAGGCCGCCGATCGCGAGGATGATCAGGATGTGCAGGGGCCAGCTGGTGAACCAGTCCCAGAAGGCGTTGCCCGCCTCGGCGGCCGCCTTGGCGCCCTCCTCGACCATGCCGCCGGTGTCGGAAGGGCTCGGCGTGGGGGTCGGCGCCAGGCTCGTCGACGTCGGGGCATCGGAGTGGATGGTGAGTACGAGGGGGGTCACCCGACCACGGTAACGATCGCGGGCAGCACGATGAAACGGGCGCCCGGCCCGGTCCGGCGCCGCGTGGGCGGACTGCCGGGTACCGCACGGGATGGCAGGATCGTCCCGTGAGCGAGGACCTGCCGACCCCGGACGAGACGCCCGACGACGCGCGCGCGGATGCGCCCGAGGGGCGGCGGACGTGACGCCCGACGATCAGCACGACCAGGCCGGTGACCAGCACGACGACCAGCACGACGACCAGCACGACGACCAGGCCGCGGATCTGGCCGGCGACGAGCTGCGCGAGCTCGCCGCGGCGCACGGCGTGCTCACCGAGCACGACGGGTTCGGCGGCGAGGAGGTGCCGTCGCCCGCGTCGACGCTCGTCGCCGTCCTCGCCGCGCTGGGCGTGCCCGCCGGTTCCCCGCAACAGGTGACCCACAGCCTGCATCGCGCGCACGACGACGAGTGGCGGGCCGTGCTGCCCCCCACGGTCGTGGTGCGCGAGGGCTCGGACACGCAGATCCCGGTGCACGTCACCGACGGCGCGGCCGTGCACGTCTGGCTCGAGGTGGACGGCGCCGAGCCCGCGGCGCGGGAGCACGCCGTGCGGCCCCGCCGCGACCTCGAGCAGCTGGACGTCACCGTCGAGCCCCGGACCGTGGACGGGCGGCGTGTCGGGCGCGCCGCGTTCGCCCTGCCCGGCGACCTGCCGCTGGGTTGGCACGCCCTGCACGCCCTCACGGAGGGGCACGAGACCCGGGCCACCGTCGTCGTCACGCCGCGCCGGCTGGAGCTGCCCTCGGGGCTCGAGGACGACCAGTGGTGGGGCTTTCTGGTGCAGCTCTACTCCGTGCGCTCGCGCACGTCCTGGGGCGTGGGCGACCTCGCCGACCTGACCGACCTCGCCTGGCTCACCGCGCACCGCGCCGGGGCCGACTTCGTCGGGGTGAACCCGCTGTCCGCCACGGAGCCCGTGACGCCGCTGACGGCGTCGCCGTACCTGCCGACGAGCCGGCGCTTCCTCAGCCCCCTGTACGTGCGGGTGGAGGACATCCCGGAGACCGCGTACCTCTCGGCGGCCGACCGCTCCCTCGTGGAGTGGGCCGCGGACCCGGTGCGCGACCTCGAGGCCGACCCGGGTGCGATCGATCGCGACGGCGTCTGGGAGGCGAAGAAGGCGGCCCTCGAGGTGGTGTTCACGGCGCCGCGGCGCGCCGCCCGCGAGGCCGCCTACGAGGAGTTCGTCGCCGAGGAGGGCACCGGCCTGCGCGACTTCGCCACCTGGTGCGCGATCGCCGAGCACCTCGGCAGCCGCCCCCGCCCCGACGAGCTCGGTGACCCGGCGTCGCCCGCCGTCGCCGCCCTGCGCGAGCAGCTCGCCGAGCGGGTCGAGTTCTACACCTGGCTGCAGTGGGTGGCCGACGAGCAGAAGCAGACGGCCCAGCGGGTGGCGCGCGAGGCCGGGATGCGGATCGGCATCATGCACGACCTGGCCGTGGGCGCCCACCCCGAGGGCGCCGACGCGTGGGCCCATCGGGACGTGCTGGCCAGGGGGGTTTCCGTCGGCGCGCCGCCGGACATGTACAACCAGCAGGGCCAGGCCTGGTCGCAGCCGCCGTGGAACCCTCGCGCGCTCGCGCGTGCCGGGTACGCGCCGTACCGCGACATGCTGCGCACGGTGCTGCGGCACGCGGGCGCGCTGCGGGTGGACCACGTGCTGGGCCTCTTCCGGCAGTGGTGGGTGCCCGACGGCATCGAACCGGCCTCTGGGGCATACGTGCGGTACGACCACGAGGCGCTCGTCGGCATCCTCTGCCTGGAAGCCCGGCGCGCCGGGGCGCTCGTGGTGGGGGAGGACCTCGGCGTCTTCGAACCCTGGGTGCGCGACGAGCTCGCCGACCGGGGCGTCCTCGGCACGTCCGTGCTCTGGTTCGAGAAGGAGGACGGCCGCCCGCTCGAGCCCGAGAAGTACCGCCGGTCGTCGCTCGCGACCGTCGGCACGCACGACATGCCGCCGACCGCGGGTTATCTCGCGGGCGAGCACGTGGACCTGCGCGAACGCCTCGGCCTCCTCGCCGACAACGCGCAGGAGCTGCGCAGCGCCGCCCGCGCCGAGCGGGACGCCGCAGTGCTGGCCCTGGCCATGCGGGGCCTGGTGTCCGACCACCCGTCCGAGCGAGAGATCGTCGAGGGGCTGCACCGGTACCTGCGCAAGAGCCCGGCAGCCCTCGTGGGCGTGCAGCTCGTGGACGCCGTCGGGGAACGGCGGGCGCAGAACCAGCCGGGCACCGACCGGGAGTACCCGAACTGGAAGGTGCCGCTCGCCGACGGCTTGGGCAACGTCGTCCTGCTGGACGACCTCTTCGACAACGCCCGGCTGCGCTCCCTCGTCGACGCCGTGCGCACCGCGAGATAGAGACCCCCTCCCGCCGAGATAGAGAACCCCCGGCGACGAGATAGAGAAGCAGTCAGCGCGAGATAGAGAAGCCTGCCCCCAGGAGGGCCTCGGTCAGAGTTGTCCACAGATCGTCGGTCCGACGTCGACGGCACGGCTCGGGATTCAGCATCCTGTCGACCGTGACCTGGACACGTCCCGCGCCGCCGCCGCTGATCCCGCCCGCCTTCCCTCCGCTCCTGACGGCGCGAGGGCTGCCCGAGGTCGAACGACTCGCGGAGGTCGATGCCGAGCTGACGCGTCTGCGCCCCGGCATCTATGCTCCGCCGTCCCCCGACGCGCCGGCTGCGGTCGCGCGGCGAGACCTTGTGCTCGCCCGGGTGTCTGCTGCATGGAGCCAGCTCGACAGCGAGGTCTGGTTCAGTCACGAGACGGCGGCTCTCCTGCACGGGATGTGGACCTATCGACTCTCCGACCGGGTGCACCTCACGCAGCTGTACCCGCCCCAGATCCGCCGCGAGGACGACTCGTGGGACCACCGCTTCCTCGTGACCCGGCACTGGACGAGGCTGCCGTCGCGTGATCGTGACGAGGTCGCGGGGGTGCCGGTGACGAGCCTGGAACGCACGGCGGTCGATTGTGCGCGGGGCCTCCCGTTCGGCTCCGCTCTCGTCGTGATGGACTGCGCCCTGCGACACGGCGCCGACCGCGCGCTCGTACGCCGGATCGTCGAGGAGTCGCGCGGGAAGCGCGGCGTGGTCCAAGCCCGCCAGGTGCTGGCGGTCGCCGACGGCGGGTCGGGGTCTCCGGGGGAGACGCTGACCAGGTGGGGCCTCGTCGAGTCGGGGCTGCCGCAGCCGACCACGCAGATCCCGGTCCTGACGTCCCTCGGCCCGAGGTGGGTGGACCTGGGCTGGCCCGCGGCTCGGGTGGGCATCGAGTTCGACGGCGAGGTGAAGTACACCGTGCTGGCGGACGGGGATCCCGACGAGGTGCGCCGTCGGGAGCGCGCCAGGCAGCGAGCCATCGAGGAGCAGGACTGGCGCATCGTCCGCTCCGACTGGCCGGACATCGATCAGCCGCACGCGTTCCATGTCAGGGTGCGGCGCGCGCTGGCCGGGCGGGCGCACCGCATCCTGTCGGGGGCGAGAGGTGCCGCACAGCGGCAGCCCTGACCGGCGGTACGACGAACGCCCCCGGAGGTCAGGACCTCCGGGGGCGTTCGCTTGCCGGGACCACCTTCTCTATCTCGGCCGGTCGCCTTCTCTATCTCGGCCGGTCGCCTTCTCTATCTCGGCGGGCTCGGTTCTCTATCTCGGCGTCCAGGGTTCTCTATCTCGAGGTGGTGGGTTCTCTATCTCGCGGTCAGGCGTCGGCGGCCTGGGCACCGAGGGCGCGCTCGGTGCCGGCGAGCTGCTCCACGACCAAGCGGCGCAGGGCTGCGGGGGCGTCGGCGTGGGCGTCGAGCCAGCTCCGGACGGCGTCGCGGAGTGCGACGGAGGCGAGCGGCGCCGGGTACAGACCCTCGATGAGCTCCTCCGCGATGTGGTAGCTGCGCGTGGTCCAGATCGGCAGCAGCGCGTCGACGTAGCGGGTGGCGAACGGCTCCAGGACGGCGGCGTCCGTGACGTGCACGAAGCCTGCGGCCGTGGCGCGGATGATCGCGTTGGGCACGTCGGTCCGGTCGACGACGGAGGCGAACGCGGCCTCCTTGCCCTCGACGGTCGGCGCCGCGGCACGCGCGCGGGCGGCCGCCTGCCGGCCGGTGGCCGTGTCGTCCTGCGCGAGGCCGGCGTCGATCTCGGCGGCGCCGGCGGCGCCGAGGAGCACGAGGCTCTCGAGCAGCTCCCAGCTCAGGTCGGTGTCCACGCTGAGGCCGCCCAGGGCGGCCGACCCGTCGAGCAGCCCGCGCAGCGGCACCACGTGCGCGGGCGTCGACGCGAGCGCCGCGAAGAACTTCACGAGCTGCAGCTGCAGGTCGGAGCCGGGCGCCGCGTCCTGCGCGAGGGCCCACAGCGTGTCGCCGATGCGCGCGAGGGTCTCCGCACGCCGCGCGGGCGCCACGTAGGACCGCGCCGCCAGCCCGAGCTGGTTCAGCGTGGTGCGCACCGTCGTCGACTCCGTCTCGGCGGCGATGTTGCCGAGCACCAGGTCCACGTACGCCGAGGCCGGGGTCTCGCCGTCACGCACCGCGTCCCAGACCGAGCCCCACACGAGAGAGCGGGCCAGCGGGTCCGCGATCTGCCCGAGGTGCTCCACGGCGAACGCGAGGGAGGCGTCGTCGAGCCGGATCTTGGCGTAGGCGAGGTCCTCGTCGTTGAGCAGGACGAGCGCGGGGCGCTCCCTGCCCAGGAGCTCCGGCACGTCGGTGCGCTCGCCGTCGACGTCGATCACGACCTGGTGGGTGCGGGTGAGGCTGCCGTCCACGAGGTCGTAGAAGCCGATGCCGAGGCGGTGCGGCCGGATCGTGGGGTAGTCCGCGGGGGCGGACTGGAGCACCGCGAAGCCGGTGATGCGGCCGTCGGCGTCGGCGAGCTCCGGGCGCAGCGTGTTCACGCCCGCGGTCTCGAGCCAGGCCGCCGACCACGCGGTGAGGTCGCGGCCACTGGTGGCCTCGAGCTCGACGAGCAGGTCGCGCAGCTCGGTGTTGGACCACGCGTGCTTCTTGAAGTACGCCGACACGCCCCCGAGGAACTCGTCCCGGCCGACCCACGCCGCGAGCTGCTTGAGCACTGAGGCGCCCTTGGCGTAGGTGATGCCGTCGAAGTTGACCTGAACGTCGTCCAGGTCGCGGATCTCCGCGACGATCGGGTGGGTGGAGGGCAGCTGGTCCTGGCGGTAGGCCCACGTCTTCTCCATGGCGGAGAAGGTGGTCCACGCCGCCTCCCACTCGGTGGCCTCGGCGGTGGCGAGCGTCGACACGTACTCCGCGAACGACTCGTTCAGCCACAGGTCGTTCCACCACTTCATGGTGACCAGGTCGCCGAACCACATGTGCGCCAGCTCGTGCAGGATCGTCACGACGCGGCGCTCGCGGACGGCGTCGGTCACCTGGGAGCGGAAGACGTATGCCTCGGTGAACGTCACGCAGCCGGGGTTCTCCATCGCGCCCATGTTGTACTCAGGCACGAACAGCTGGTCGTACTTGTCGAACGGGTACGGCACGTCGAACGTCGACTCGTAGAAGGTGAAGCCCTTGCGGGTGGTCTCCATGATGTAGTCCGCGTCGAGGTGCTCGGCCAGCGACGAGCGGCAGAAGACGCCGAGGGGGATGGTCCGCCCGTCCGACGACGTCAGCTCGCCGCGCTGCACGGCGTACGGGCCGGCGACGAGGGCCACGAGGTAGGACGAGATGCGCGGGGTCGGCTCGAAGGTCCATGTCGCGGTGTCGGGCTCGGTCGCGTGCGTGGTCGGCGTCGGCGTCGGCTGGTTCGACACGACCTGCCACGCGGCGGGGGCGGTCACCGTCACCTGGAACGGGGCCTTGAGGTCGGGCTGCTCGAAGGTGGCGAAGACACGGCGGGCGTCCGGCACCTCGAACTGGGAGTAGAGGTAGACCTCGCCGTCGACGGGGTCCACGAAGCGGTGCAGGCCCTCGCCGGTGTTGGTGTAGGCGCAGTCGGCGACGACGCGCAGCTCGTTCTCGGCGGCGAGGTCGGCCAGCGCGATGCGCGAGTCGGCGAACACCTCGGCGGGGTCCAGCGAGCGGCCGTTGAGCACGATCTCGCGGACGGACGGGGCGACGAGATCGACGAACGTGTTCCCGCCGGGCGACGCGGAGAACCGGATCACGGTGGTGGACGCGAAGGTCGTGGGTCCGGTGGTGAGGTCGAGATCGATGGCGTACGACTCGACGTCGGTGACGACGCCGGCGCGCTCGATCGCCTCGGCGCGGGTCAGGTTCTCTGCGGGCACGGGTTCTCCCTCGGGGTCGGTGGTCCCGCGCGTGATGGGGCGCGCAGGCTCGCGCACGATGATGCCACCTCGGGCTCCGGTGGACGCACGGCTTTCCCGGGGTCCCCGGGGGCGGACGGCCGCGTCGTCGCGGGTGACCGGGAAGGGCGGGTTCGACCGGTGAGACCCGATCGTGACATCCTGCCCGGTGCGCCGTCGCGGCGAGGTGCCCGGCGCACCGCCCAGCGGCGCAGATCGTGACTGGAGGGAGTCCAGATGTCCGGCACCGTTCCGCCGCCCCCACCGGGCCAGGACGGCAGGCCGCCGTCCGTGGCGCCGTCGACCCCGGCGACCGGGGTGCGCCGTGTCGTGTCCGCGTACCGGCGGCCGATGTCCGTCGACCCGAGCGCGGAGGTCCCGCTGCAGCAGGTGACCGCGCCGTCGGCAGCGGCCCGCCCCGAGCAGCCGTCCCCACAGGTCGCCGCCCCGGGACCCGCTGCGACCGCCGTCCACGCCCCCGTACCGCCTGCCCCCGCGCCATCCGCGCCCGCGCCGACGGCGCACGCGCCGGTGCCGCCGCCGCCCGTCGCCCCGCAGGCGTACTCGCCCGGGTACGCGGCGCAGCCGACGCAGGCGCAGCAGGCCTACGCCGCCGCCACCCAGGTGCAGCAGCCCGTGTACGCGCAGCCGGCCCCGCAGGGCCCCGGCGACGCCTACCCGGTGGCATCGGCCTCGCCCCCGTCGGAGCCGCCCCGCCGCAAGCGCCGGCTCTCCGCCGGCTGGATCGCGTTCATCGTGGTGGACGTGGTGCTCATCGCCGTGGCGGTGTTCTTCGCCGTGCAGATCCTCACGTCGTCGTCGCCGGAGTCTCCGGGTGCGAGCGCGAGCGCGGGCGTGGGCGCGGGCGTGGAGGAGTCGGCCACGCCGACGCCGTCGGCGTCCGAGTCCGCGCCGACGCAGGGCGAGGAGGTGGCCAGCTTCGCGGCCCCGTCGAAGAACATCACCTGCACGATCTACACCGACGGCGCGAGCTGCGGCATCGCCGAGCTGAACCAGCAGCCCGCCCCCACGGAGGGCTGCGACGGCACCACGGGCTACCTCGTGACCGTCGACGGCGAGGGTCAGGTCGCGCAGCCGTGCGTCCCCGCCGACGAGCAGCCGAAGGCCGCCGGCGGCGACACCGACGTCCTCGACTACGGCGACTCGATCACCGAGGGCGACTTCACCTGCACCAGCGACGAGACGGGTATGGCGTGCACCCACGACCCCTCGGGCAAGGGCTTCTCCCTGGCCCGAGCGGGCATCGGGACCAGCTGATCACACTGGTTGAGCCTGTCGAAATCGGGTTTCGACAGGCTCAACCAGCGGTGGCGCTGCTCAACCAGCGGTGGCGCTGCTCAACCAGCGGTAGGACGGTGCGTCACCAGATGCGCACCCGCTCCTCGGGAGCGAGCCACAGCGCGTCGAGCGGCTCCACGCCGTAGGTGGCGTGGAACTCGTCGAGGTTGCGGACCACGCCGTTGCAGCGGAACTCGTTGGGGGAGTGCGGGTCGGTGGCGATGCGCCGCACGATCTCCTCGTCGCGACCCTTGGACTGCCACACCTGCGCCCAGCCGAGGAAGATGCGCTGGAGGCCGGTGAGCCCGTCCACGACCGGCGCCTCGTCGAGCGGCTTGCCGAGCGCGATCCCGTAGGCCTTGATGGCGATCGACAGGCCGCCGAGGTCGCCGATGTTCTCGCCGATGGTCAGGGCGCCGTTGACGTGCGGGCCGTCGGCCGGGAGCTGCGCCGGCCGGAAGCCGTCGTACTGGGCGATGAGCGCCTTCGTCCGCTTCTCGAACTCGGTGCGGTCCGTCTCGGTCCACCAGTCCTCGAGGCGCCCGTCGCCGTCGTACTTCGAGCCCTGGTCGTCGAACCCGTGGCCGATCTCGTGGCCGATGACGCCGCCGATGCCGCCGTAGTTCACGGCGTCGTCGGCGTCCGGGTCGAAGAACGGCGGCTGGAGGATGGCCGCGGGGAAGACGATCTCGTTCATGCCCGGGTTGTAGTAGGCGTTGACCGTCTGCGGCGTCATGAACCACTCGTCGCGGTCGATCGGCCGGCCGATCTTGCCGAGCTCGTAGTCCTGCTCGAAGGCGTGGGCGCGGCGCACGTTGCCGACCAGGTCGGTGGCGTCGACCTCGAGCGCGGCGTAGTCGCGCCACTTCACGGGGTACCCGACCTTGGGCGTGAAGCGCTCGAGCTTCGCGAGGGCCTTGACCTTGGTCTCGGGCGTCATCCAGTCGAGCTGCTCGATCGACTCGCGGTACGCGGCCACGAGGTGCGCCACGAGGGCGTCCATCCGCTCCTTGTGCTCGGGCGGGAAGTGCCGGGCCACGTACTGCTCGCCGACGGCCTCGCCGAGCGCCCTCTCCACGAGCGCGACGCCGCGCTTCCACCGGTCGCGGACCTCCTGGGCGCCCGAGAGGGTGCGGCCGTAGAAGTCGAAGTTGGCCTCGACGGTCGCGGTGTCCAGGTAGGCGGCGCGGGCGGTGATCAGGTGATAGGCCGCCCACAGCTTCCAGTCGGCCAGGGGCTCGGAGGTCCACAGCTCGGCGAAACCCGTGGCGAACGACGGCTCGCGCACCACGAGGGCGTCCAGCGTCCCGGCCGGGGCGCCGAGGGACTCGGCCCATGTGCGCCAGTCGAAGCCAGGGGCCCGCTCGACCAGGTCGGCGAGCGTCATCGGGTTGTAGGTGAGGTCGGCGTCGCGGTCGCGCACCACGTCCCAGTGGTGGGCGGCCAGATTCGTCTCGAGGGCGACGACGCGGGCGGCCGCGTCCTCGGCGCCGACCCCCCAGGAAGAGTCGGCGGCGACGCCGGCGATACCGAGCATGCGGGCCACGTGCGGCGCGTACTTCTCGCGGACCGGCGCGTACTGGTCCTCCCGGTAGTACGCCTCGTCGGGGAGGCCGATCCCGCCCTGGACGAGGTAGGTCACGTAGGTCTCGGGGTCCTTGGCGTCGTTGTCCACGTAGAAGGCGACGGCGCCGCCGCCGCCGGTGCGCTGCAGGGCGCCGAGCACCCTGACGAGGTCGGCGGGCGTCGCTGCGTCGGCGATCTGCGCGAGCTCGCCGGCCAGAGGCCCGGTGCCGAGCTGCTCCACGCGGTCCGTGTCCAGGAAGCCGGCGTACAGGGCTCCGATCTTGGCGGGCGTCGACGCAGGGTCGAGCCCCTCGGTGGCCGCAAGGTCCGTGATGATGGCGCGCACCCGCTCCTCGGAGAGGTCGTGCAGGGCGCGGAACGCGCCGTCCATCGCGCGGTCGGCGGGGATCTCGTGCTGGTCGAGCCAGCGGCCGTTGACGTGGCGGTACAGGTCGTCCTGCGGGCGGACGGCATCGTCGAGTGCGGACAGGTCGATGCCGGACCTCAGCCCGGTGGCGTCGGCAGTCATGGCGACACCCTACGGCTCGCCGCCGACGCGCCGTAGGGGAGAATGTGGGCATGCGTCTGCACATCGCCGCCGATCACGCCGGATACGAGCTCAAGTCCCATCTCGTCGACCACCTCCGGGCCGCTGGCCACGACGTCGTCGACCACGGGGCGTACGCCTACGACCCGCAGGACGACTACCCGGCCTTCTGCATCGCCGCGGGCGAGGCCGTCGTCGCCGAGCCCGGGTCGCTGGGCGTCGTCATCGGTGGGTCGGGGAACGGGGAGCAGATCGCGGCCAACAAGGTCGTCGGCGTGCGCGCCGTGCTGGCCTGGTCGCTGGAGACCGCGACGCTCGGCCGCCAGCACAACGACGCGAACGTCATCGCGGTCGGCGGCCGCATGCACCCGGTCGAGGAGGCGACGGCGTTTGTCGAGGCCTTCGTCGTCGAGCCCTTCAGCGGCGACGCGCGCCACCAGCGCCGCATCGACAAGCTGGCCGCGTACGAGGCGTCGCACGACGTCTCGGCCATTTCCTGACGTGATCGCCTGACGTGCCAGAAGGTCACACCGTCCACCGCCTCGCGCGGGCGGTGGAGGGACTGTTCGGCGGCCGGCCGCTGCGGGTCTCGAGCCCGCAGGGTCGGTTCGAGGCGGGCGCTGCGCTGCTCGACGGCCGCACCCTCGTGGCGGCGGAGGCGTGGGGCAAGCAGCTCTTCTGCGGGTTCGGCCCGGGGGAGGACCTGCGCTGGCTGCGGGTGCACCTGGGCCTGTACGGGGCGTGGACGTTCGACGGCGACTTTTCGGCAGGCTCAGGGGAGTCCGGCGGCAGGATCGTGCACGCGATCGGCGCGCCCCGCCGGCGCATCGGCGAGCGGGAGACGACCCCGACGGGCACCGAGAGCGGCGTCGACGGTCCCGGCGAGTGGGCACCACCCCCGCCGCGCGGCGCCGTGCGGGTGCGGCTGCTGGGCGAGCACGCCGTCGCCGACCTCACGGGGCCGACCGCGTGCGAGGTGCTGACGCCTGCCGAGAAGGCGGGGGTCGAGGCCCGCCTGGGCCCGGACCCGATTCGCGCTGACGGCGGCCGGGGGACGCTGGACGCGGCGCGCGCCGCCTTCGTCGCGCGCGTCCGCCGGTCGCGAGTGACCGTCGGCCAGCAGGTCATGGACCAGGCGGTCGTCGCCGGGGTGGGCAACATCTACCGCGCCGAGGCGCTGTTCCGCGCGGGCCTCGACCCGCTGCGCCCCGGCCGCGACGTCTCTGCCGGGACGCTCGCGTCGATCTGGGACGACCTCGTCGTGCTCATGCGCGACGGCGCCGCGACCGGCGCGATCGTCACGACCCGCCCGGAGCACCGGGTGCCCGACGGTGTGCACGACGCCGGCCGCCGCACCCGGCAGAACACCGACGGCGCGCCCGGCGCCGTGCCCGCCGACGAGGCGTTCTACGTCTACCACCGCGACGGGCTGCCGTGCCGGGTGTGCGGCGCGCCCGTGCTCACCAAGGAGCTCGCGGGCCGCAACCTGTTCTGGTGCGGCGTCTGTCAGGTCTGAGCAGCCAGGTCTGAGCAGCCAGGTCTGAGCAGGTCAGAACACCCAGCCGCACGCGGGGGCCACGGGCCAGCCGAACGCGGCGGCGACGCCGGCGAGCGCGCCGGGCGTCTGCTCGACGACGAGCCCGGCACCCGCGAGGGCCGCGAGCGACGTCCCGCCCAGGTAGGCGGAGCCCAGCTCCCGCACGTCGAGCTCGAGATCGGGCGCGGCGTCCGTGCGCTCGCAGGTCGACTCCCCGAACGCGCCGGCCCGCAGGCGCCACGAGCCGGCGTTGTCGGCCAGGCGGGCGTCGGTGACGCCGAGCACCACGTCGACGTCGGCCTGGTAGCGCCGCCCGGCGAGCGCCGTGGGCACGTCGACGAGGCGCACCCACACGTTGTCCGCCACGCGGGGCGCCGCGGCGCGCGGGTTGACGAGCAGGCTCGCGATCGGGTCGTCGACGGGCAGCAGGAACGGCTCGGTGGCGCTCATGAGGTCCAGGTCGAGGAGCACGCCCCACAGGGCGCGGGCCGCCGGGGCATCGAGGGCCACGACCTCGCCCGCGTGCACGGTGCCGCGGGGGCCGGTCGGCTCCCACCCGAGGGTGCGCCGGAACATCGCGTAACCGCGCGGCTCGCCGTCACGCTCGACGACGACGATGCGCAGGGACTCGCGGCCGCCGGAGCGGAAGGACTTCGGGTCGGACCAGTAGCTCGCCCACAGCTCCTCGGTCTCGCGGGTGGCCCAGCCGGGCCGGTTGAGGCCGGCAGCCCCGGCCCCGGTCGTGAGGCCGGGCGCCCGGTGCAGCCGCGCCACGAGCTCGCCGTGACGCTCCCGGTCGGCGTGCTCGATGCGCACGGTGTGCTCGTCGGCGCCCGGCACGTCGCGCAGGGCGGCGCCGCGGGGGATGCTCAGCCGCAGGTCGTCGGCGGCCTTGCCGTAGCCGAACCGGCCGTAGATGGCGGTCTCAGCGGCGAAGAGCGCGGACAGCGGCTCGCCGCGCTCGCGGCAGCGGGTCAGGTGGTCGTCGATCATGGCGGTGAGCAGGCCGCGACGGCGGTGCTGCGGGTGCACGCCCACCCAGGTCAGCCCCGCCGTGGGCAGCTCGCCGCCGGGCACGGGGAACCGTGGGAAGGGGTACGACGCACGCAGTGCGGCGAGGGGACCGCCGGTCGGGCTCTCGACGCCGACCGTCCGCTCCCAGGTCACGGGCAGGACCATGTCGTCGAAGTCGTCGACCGACTGCGACGCGGGGAACGCCCACGTGTCGAGGTCGAGGAGGGCGCGGCGGTCGGCGGCGGTGAGCTGGCGGGAGCGGTAGCCGGCGGGCAGGGCGGCGGAGGCGGAGGTCACCCCCCGATCGTGGCGCGGCGGGCGGCGACGGGCCAGCCCATTTCGACCACTAGGGTCGGCGTGTGGACGCCGTCGAGGAGTACGCCGCCGCGGTGCTCGACCTGGCCCGCCGTATCCCGTCGGGGCGGGCGATGACGTACGGGTTGATCGCGGAGATCGTCGGCGAGGCGCTGGGCCGCGGCGGGCCGCGGCAGGTCGGGAACGTCATGGCCGGGTCCGGCGACCGGTACGCCCACCTCGTTCCTGAGGACGCCGTCGTGGTGGGCCCGGCGCAGGACAACCATCCCGTGCCCTGGTGGCGCGTGGTCAACGCCGCCGGGTCCCCGCCGGTCCGCCATCTCACGGCCGCGCTGGACGCGCTGCGGGCCGAGGGCTGCCCGCTCACCCGGGACGGCCGTCGCGTGGACCTGCGGCGAGCGGTCTGGTTCCCCGAGGCGGCCCCGGAGGCACCGTGATCGCCCGCCGGGAGCGCGCGGCGAACGGGCCAGCGGGTGCGCTCGTAGTGGGGGCGTGCCTTGCCCCGGTTGCCGCAGCCGGCCCGGTAGCTGCTCTTCGGTGGCCGCCCAGGCGAGGACCATGTCGGCGGCCGGCCGGCCGGGCGTGCGGGGAGTCTCGACCGTCCACCGGAGACCGCGTACCTGCACGGCGTGCCCGACCCGAGCCTGGTCAGCCCCGACACCTGGGAGCACGACGTCGCCCTCGTCTCCCGCGAGGGCAACGACGAGGTCCAGCCGGCACTGTTCCGCGACTACCCGAACAACGCCCGAATTGCCGCTCGCGGGTTACGTGCGCGGCTTCCTGGGTTGGTGCGGGGGTCGGGACAGCTAGGCCTTCTTCGGCGCCACCCGCGCCGCCAGCGAGCCGGCGCCCGCGCGCAGGCGGGCGGCCAGCGGGGTGCCGCCGTCGGCGTCCCGGCGCGCGGCCTGGGCGGCGGCGAGGACGGTGAGCATCGACGACGGGTCGCCCTGCAGCAGCATGGTGGTCAATGCGGTGCCGTCCCAGCGGGCGAGATCGCGGGCCACCTTGGCGGCCGGCCCGACCAGCGCGATCTCCTCGACCAGCTCGGTCGGCACGGCCCGCGCGGCGTCGTCCCGGCGGCCCGCGAGGAAGAGCTCCTGCACCTCGTCCATCGCGGACGCGTACCCGAGGCGGTCGAGCGAGGCCTTGTGGAAGTTCGCCTCCTTGGACCCCATCCCGCCCGCGTACAGGGCGATGTGCGGCCGGATGACGTCCGCGGCGGCCTCGACGTCGTCGCGCACGACGACGGGCACGGTCGCGAGTACCTCGAACTCCGACGACGCCGTGCGCTCGGCGGCACGCTGCGCGAAGCCGGTGGCCAGCAGCTCGCGGTGCTCGGCGTCGGCGCGCGGGGCGTAGAAGCCGGCCATCCACCCGTCGGCGATCTCCGCGGCGAGCGCGACGTTCCGGGGGCCCTGCGCAGCCAGCACGATCGGGATGTCGGTCCGGAGCGGGTGCACGGTGGGCTTGAGCGCCTTGCCGAGTCCGGTGGCGCCGGGCGCGTCCGCCGGCAGCGGGAGGCGGTAGAAGTCTCCGCTCGCGGTGACGGGGCGCTCGCGGGCGAACACCTGCCGCACGACGTCCACGTACTCGCGGGTGCGGGCCAGCGGGCGCCGGTAGGGCTGGCCGTACCAGCCCTCGACGACCTGTGGCCCGGACGCCCCGAGGCCCAGCACGAACCGCCCGCCGGAGAGGTGGTCGAGCGTGATCGCCTGCATCGCCGTGGCCGTGGGGGTGCGGGCGGCCATCTGCGCGATGCCGGTGCCGAGACGGATCCGGCGGGTGCGCGAGCCCCACCAGGCGAGCGGGGTGAAGGCGTCCGACCCGTACGCCTCCGCGGTCCAGACCGAGTCCAGCCCCAGCGCTTCGGCCGCGACCAGCGCGGGCACGATGCCCTTCGGGGGCCGGCGGGACCAGTAGCCGGTCTGGATGCCGATGCGCAGCGTGCTCATGGGGCGGGTGCTCCTCGTGGAGATGAGACCGTCGAGATTTCCGGTACCGGGAGTATGGGGTAACGCAGGTCACACCCTAGCCGACGGCCGGAGGTGCGGTGCGGCGTCGCCGGGCTACGTTCGGACCATGGCCACGATCGACGACGTCGCCCGCGACGCCGAAGCGCTGCCCGACGTCACCGAGACCACGACGTTCCGCCACCGCGCCTGGGCGGTGCGGGGTGCGGTGTTCGCGTGGGAGCGGCCGTTCAGCAAGGCCGACGTGCGTCGCTTCGGCGATGCGCCCGTCCCGGACGGGCCGATCCTCGCCGTCATGGTCGACGACCTCGGTGAGAAGGAGGCGGTGCTCGCCGCGCGGCCCGGGGAGGCCTTCACGATCCCGCACCTGGATGGCGTCCCGGCCGTGCTCGTGCGGCTCGATGCGACGGCGGAGGGCGCCCTGCGCGAGCTTCTCGTGGACGCCTGGCTCGCCAAGGCGCCCCGGGTGCTCGCCGAGGCCCACCGCGAGCTTCTCACCTGACGCCGGTACGTGAGGTGCGCCGGCTCAGCGGGCGCGTTCGGCCATCGTGTTCAGCAGCGCCGCGGCCTCGGCGGCGTCGTCGACGGTGACGGTGAACGACCTGCCGCCCGTGCGCTCGACGACCAGCGCCTCGCCGGAGCGCAGCACCACGCCGACCCGCCCGTCGCGGGCGATTCGCCAGCCCCAGCCTCCGAACTCGCGCAGCGGGCGGACCTGGGCCACCGACGCCCGCAGCACCTCGTCCGCCGGGACGTGCGTGCCCGGCCAGCGGGCCGTGGAGCGCACGGTCAGGCCGGTGGCGTCGATGCGCACCATGAACGCGAACATCGCCACGAAGAGCCCGGTGAGCAGCAGGGGGACGGCCAGCATCGTCCACTCGCCGGTCATGACCGCGACGAGGGTGGTCAGGAGGATGGCGATCATCCCGACGGCGAGGCCCGGCCCGCCGGTCGCGCGGCGCAGCCAGACGGCGCGCTCGCCGGGGAGTAGCGCCGTGCGTGGCGCGTCGTCGGCGACTTGCGCGGCGGCGGGGAGCGCGGGGTCGCCGGGCACGAGGGCGGCCGCGACGGCGGCGGGCACGAGCGGGACCAGGACCGCAACGGCGATCACCCAGCCCGGGATCGTCACCTGCGAGACGTCGGTGAGCCCGCGCTGCGCAGCCAGGGTGGTGAGCAGGACGACCGCGACGAAACCGCCCGACCACACGCTGCCCCCGGCCGCGACGCGTCGCGTCGACGCGTCGGCGCCGGCGACGGTCCCGATGGCGTAGAACAGCGCGAGCAGCCCGACGGCGAGCGCCACGAAGACGCCCACGAGGCCGGCCGTCGTCGAGAACCCGTCGGGCGCGCCGCCTCCGCTCCAGTGCGAGGCGACCTCGCGGGGCAGCTCGCCCCGCCACGACCAGGCCACACCGGCCGCGCCGAGCGCCAGGAGGCCGCCGGCGAGCGAGGCCCAGGCCATGGCCCGGCGGGCTCGGGGGCGCCAGGCCTCGGGTGCGGTGTCGGCCTGCTGGTCGACGGGCGGGGGAGTGGTGGTCATCGGCACATCGCCTCCTTGACGAGGGTGGTGGTGGTCTCCGGGGACAGTCGCGCCGCCCGCGCCGCGGCCACCAGCTCGGTCAGCGCGAGCTCGACGACCGACAGGTCAGCCGCGGACGACGCGACGACGGCGCCGCGGCCACGCCGCAGCTCGACGACGCCGTCGTCGCGCAGCACCTGGTAGGCGCGCAGGACGGTGTGCATGTTGAGGTCGAGCGAGGCGGCCAGCTCGCGTGCGGCGGGCAGCCGTTCGCCGGGCACGAGCCTGCCGTGTGCGACGGCGAGGCGCACCTGTGCGACGAGCTGCGCATATAGCGGCTCGTCGCCGGCGGAGTCGATCGTCCAGAGCACGCGGCGAGCCTACTTGTTCTAGGGGAACTAGAACAAACCAGGCCGGCGCGCTCAGATCACGTACTCGAGCAGCTCCGACGCGTCCTCGACGTGCTGGCCGTGGTCCGGCCGGTGCCCGGGCGTGCGCGCGTGGGCCGGCACGCCGACGGCGACCATGCCCGTGGGCACGTCCCTGACGACCACGGCATTGGCGCCGATCTGCGCGTCGTCACCGATCCACAGCGGCCCGAGCACCTTGGCGCCCGCCCCCACCATGACGCGGTCGCCCAGCGTCGGGTGCCGCTTGCCGCGGGTCATGGAGCGGCCGCCCAGCGTGGAGCCGTGGAACAGGACGCAGTCGTCGCCGACCACCGCCGTCTGCCCGATGACCACGCCCATCCCGTGGTCGATGAAGAGCCGCCGCCCGATGCGCGCCCCGGGATGGATCTCGATCCCGGTGATCCAGCGTGCGACCTGCGACAGGAGCCGCGCGGGCAGCCGCAGGCCCGGCCGGTGCCACATGCGATGGGTGATCCGGTGCGCCCACACGGCGTGCACGCCCGGGTAGCCCAGCGCCACCTCGAACCGGGACCGGGCCGCCGGGTCGTGCGCGTGCGCGGCCTCGAGGTCCTCGGCGAGGATCTCGAGCAGGTGCCGCAGACCCGGGCGGTGCCCGGCCGGCATGGGGTGGTCGACGGCGCCGTCCGTGCCGCCTGGGTCGCGGGGGCCGGGAGGAGTGGTCACGTCAGTCCAGCAGGTCCGAGTACAGGATCGTGGACAGGTAGCGCTCGCCGAAGTCCGGGATGATCACGACGATCAGCTTGTGGGCGTTCTCCGGACGCTTGGCGACCTCCAGGGCCCCGGCGATCGCGGCGCCGGAGGAGATGCCGACCAGCAGGCCCTCCTCCTTCGCCGCACGGCGCGCGAGCTCCACCGACGTCTCGGCGTCGACGTCGATGACCTCGTCGTACACCGAGGTGTCGAGGATCTCGGGCACGAAGTTCGCGCCCAGGCCCTGGATCTTGTGCGGCCCGGGGTTGCCGCCGGTGAGGATCGGCGACTCGGCCGGCTCGACTGCGACGATCTGCACCTCGGGCTTGCGCTCCTTGAGGACCTGCCCGACGCCCGTGATCGTGCCGCCGGTGCCGATGCCCGCCACGACGATGTCGACCTCGCCGTCCGTGTCCACCCAGATCTCCTCGGCGGTGGTCTGGCGGTGGATCCGCGGGTTGGCCTCGTTGGCGAATTGCTGGGCGAGGACGGCGCCGGGGCGCTCGGCCGCGATCTTCTCGGCGGCCGCGAGCGCGCCCTTCATGCCGTCGGCACCCGGGGTGAGCACCAGCTCGGCCCCGTAGGCCCGCAGCAGGGCACGACGCTCCTTCGACATCGTCTCCGGCATGGTGAGGACGACCTTGTAGCCGCGGGCGGCGCCCACCCAGGCGAGCGCGATGCCGGTGTTGCCCGACGTGCCCTCGACGATCGTGCCGCCCGGCTTCAGGGCGCCGGACGACTTGGCCGCATCGACGATCGAGACGCCGATGCGGTCCTTCACAGAGTTGGCAGGGTTGTAGAACTCGAGCTTGGCGACGACGGTGGCGCGGAGCCCTGCGGTGAGGCGGTTGAGCCGGACGAGCGGGGTACGGCCGATGAGCTCGGTGGCGTCGTCGTAGATGCGGGCCATGGTGATCCTTCTCGAAGCGTGCGGGCGGAGGCAGGTCGGTGTGAGCGCCGCACGGTCGCCGGGACCCGTCGAGGGACGGGTCGGGCGTGGCGTGGACGCTCTACCGACAGCATCGCGGCGTCGTCGTCGCGGCGCACGCCGGGGTGCGGGGCATCGACGCCGACACCGTCCCGAACGGGAGCGAGGAGGCCACAAGAGAGGCGACGGGGGCAACGAGGTTCGTCATGCCCTGCCCCCTCACTGTGTCGCTGCCCCGTGGCTGTCTGCCGCGGGACGAGGTGGCGCGTCCGCACCGCCTGCGGCGCCGAGCCTAGCCACGCGTCGACCGATCGACAAGGCGCATCCCATCGATCGACATACTCGATGAATCGGCGCACACCTCGGGCCGCGGGGAACGTGTCGGCGGGGTGTCGAAGGGGGGAGCGGGCGACGGGAATCGAACCCGCGTAGCCAGTTTGGAAGACTGGGGCTCTACCATTGAGCTACGCCCGCACTGCTCGACGCCGGTCCACGGGCGCGGCCCGTCGGCGTCGGAACGCTGGCTCACCCTAGCAAAGGTGCTCGGCCCCGTGAGCCGCCGTTCGCGCACGTCGTGGCGCTTTGGGAGGGGCGGGCGGCGCATTACACTGGCCGGGGCCCCGCGCCGGCCGGCGCGGCGGGCCGCGGGGTGTGGCGCAGCTTGGTAGCGCATCTGCTTTGGGAGCAGAGGGTCGCAGGTTCGAATCCTGTCACCCCGACGCGGCGTGGACGGAGCGGTCCCATGGCGGCCGCCGCCCACGGGCGGGGCCGATCTGGAAGGATCGCGCATCATGATCGCCGAGCGTCGGCGACCGACGCGCGAGGAGAACCAGATGACCACTCCGGACCCCACCACGCCTGGCACCCCCGAGGAGGGCGGCGCGCCGGCCCCCGCAGGTGGTGCCGACCCGCAGCAGGCGCCACCCGCCTACCCCGGCTACCAGCCGCCGGCGGGTCAGCCCGCGCCGGGGCAGCCGTACCCCGGCCAGCCCTACCCCGCCCAGCCTGGCCAGTACTCCCCGACGTACGGTCAGCCCCAGCCCGAGAACCCGGGCAAGACGCTCGGCATCGTCGGCCTGGTGCTCGCGTTCCTCGGCCCGCTCTCGCTGGTCGGCCTGATCCTCTCGATCGTCGGCCTGGCCAAGTCGCGCAAGGTCGGCCAGCCGAACGGCGTCGCGATCGCCGGCATCGTCGTCGGCGCGATCGTGCTGATCGGCACGATCATCCTGGGGGTGGCCATCGGCGTCGCCGCCAACCACTTCATCGAGGTCTGCAACGACCTCGGCCCCGGCGAGCACGTCCAGGGCAACGTCACCTACACCTGCCCCTGACGTCCCAGCCCGTGACGTAGGATGGACGGGTTGCCCGTACGTCCGTCGTACGGTCCCGCATCCCGCGCCGCAGCAACCAGGCCGGCTCGCGCCGGTGAGATGTGCGCGCACGCACCCAAACCGTTGGAGACCATCGAAGTGAAGAGCGCCGTCGAGACCCTGGATCCCACCAAGGTCAAGCTGACCGTCGAGGTGGAGTACGACGAGCTCAAGCCGAGCATCGACCACGCCTACAAGCACATCGCGGAGCAGGTGAACATCCCCGGCTTCCGCAAGGGCAAGGTCCCCCCGCGCATCATCGACCAGCGGGTCGGCTGGGGCGCCGTCGTCGAGCACGCCGTGAACGACGCTCTCTCGGGCTTCTACCGCGACGCCGTGACGGCCGAGTCGCTGCGCCCGCTCGGTCAGCCGGAGGTCGAGGTGACCGAGGTCCCCGCGAACGCCGGCGAGGGCCAGCTCGCGTTCACCGCCGAGGTCGAGGTCCGCCCGGAGATCACCCTGCCGGACCTGTCGACCATCGAGATCGCCGTGGACTCGACCGAGGTCAGCGACGAGGACGTCACGGAGCGCCTCGACGCGCTGCGCGAGCGCTTCGGCACCCTCGTGGGCGTCGACCGGCCCGCCGTCGAGGGCGACTACATCGTCATCGACCTCAAGGCGGTCGTCGGCGACGAGGAGGTCGACTCGGTCTCCGGCGTCTCCTACCAGATCGGCGCCGGCAACATGCTGGACGGTCTGGACGAGGCCCTCACCGGCCTGTCGACGGACGAGACCACGACCTTCGTCACGAAGCTCGCCGGCGGCGAGCACGAGGGCGAGGAGGCGCAGGTCACCGTCACGGCCACCGCCGTCAAGGAGCGGGACCTGCCGACGCCGGACGACGACTTCGCCCAGCTCGCCTCGGAGTTCGACACCCTCGAGGAGCTGACCGCGGACCTGCGCGAGCAGGTCGCGTCGATCAAGACGTCGAACCAGGCCGTCGCCGCGCGCGACCTGCTGCTCGAGAAGCTGCTCGAGACCGTCGAGGTGCCGGTCCCGTCAGGCGCCGTCGAGGCCGAGGTGCACCGCCACCTGGAGTCGGAGGACCGGCTCGAGGACGACGAGCACCGGGCCGAGGTCACCGTGGACGCCACCAAGGCCCTCAAGAACCAGATCCTGCTCGACACGCTCGCCGAGAAGCTCGAGGTGCAGGTGGGCCAGGGCGAGCTCGTCGAGTACCTGGTGCAGGCGTCGCAGCAGTACGGCATGGACCCGAACCAGTTCATCTCCACGCTCGACCAGGGCGGTCAGATCCCCGCCATGGTCGGTGAGGTCGCGCGCTCCAAGGCGCTCGCCGTCGCCCTGCGCGAGATCGAGGTCAAGGACGCCGACGGCAACGTCGTCGACCTGGCCGAGTTCATCGGCACCGACGAGGAGGACGCCGCGACCGCCGAGGTCGAGGCCGCCGCCGAGACGACCGAGGACGCTGCCGTCGAGTCGACCGAGGCCGGCGAGGAGCAGCCCGAGGAGGCCGCGAAGGCCTGATCCAGGCTCGCCCCGCCGGCTCGTCCGGCGCCGTGTCCGACGGCCCGCGCCCCCTCCGGGGTGCGGGCCGTCGGCGTCTGTGGCGCGTCAGCCCGCCCCGACCGCCTGGTCCGCAGCTTGGCCCGCAGCTTGGCCCGCAGCTTGGTCCGCAGCTTGGTTCGCGGAGCGTGGGGACGGGCGTCGTTCGCCGCGGATCACCGCGGCGACGCCGAGGCCGGCGAGCACCAGCCCGGCCGCCGTGGCGGCGGTGAGCGGCTCGCCGAACAGTGCGGCCCCCGCGAGCGTCGTCGTCGGGACCACCAGGAACAGCAGGGCGTTGAGGAGCGTGACGTCCACGCGCCGCAGCAGGTACCAGTAGAGCCCGTAGGCCGCCAACGAGGGCACCAGCGCGAGGAACGTCACGGAGGCCCAGAAGCTCGGGTCGGCGGGCGGGACGGCCGTGCCGGTGGCGAGCGTCAGCACGGCGAGCGCCCCGGCGGCGACCGTCGTGTGCAGCGCCAGCATCGGCGTCGCGGGCAGCATCGCGGGCCGGCGACGCTCGAGGAACGTGGCGGCGACGAGCGAGGCCACCGCGACCAGCGGAAGCGCGTACGCCCAGGCGGGTGCCGTCGTGACGCGCACGTCGGCGGCGACGAGGAGCGTGACGCCGCCCAAGGCCGTCCCCAGCCCGAGCCACTGCGCACCGCGCACGTGCAGCCCCAGGAGCGGGCCGACGAGGGTGGCCACCAGTACCGGCTGCACGGCGTCCACGAGCGACGTCGCGCCCGTGCTCACGCCCAGCCCGATCGCGCCGTAGACGGGCAGCACGTACCCGACTTGGGAGAGCAGCCCGACCGCGATGTGGTGGGCCGCCGCCCGAGGGCGGACGAGGTGGGCCGCCGGGCCCGCGCGCGCCGGGAACCGCGGGCCGGTGCGTCGGCCCCGTGCTCGGCCGGCGAGGGCGAGCGTCGCGCTCAGCACCACGGCGACGACGAGGAACCGCCAGAGCAGCACCGTCTGCGCGGGGGCGCCGGCGGTCCCCACCTTCGCGGCGAGGAAGCCCGAGCTCCAGGACAGCACGAAGGCAGCCGAGGCGCCGACGAGGACGAGGCCCGGAGGTATACCGATCTGTTTAGTCATGCGTGCGACTATACAGACCGGTATAGTCGAACGCATGGCGGAGCAGAGCACCCTCACCCCGGCCGCGCGCAGGATCCTCGAGGCGGCGTCGCGGCTGTTCTACGCCCGCGGGCTGCACGCGGTCGGGGTCGACACGATCGCCGCGGAGGCGGGGGTCACCAAGAAGACGCTCTACGACCGCTTCGGCTCGAAGGAGGCGCTGGAGGTCGCTTACCTGCACGGCCGTGACGCCCGGTGGGAGGAGTTCCTCCGGGCACGCCTGGCCGAGCGTCCCGAGCCCGGGGTCGAGCGCGCGCTCGTGCTGTTCGATGCGGTCGCGGACTGGATGGCCGCGGAGGGCGGGCGGGGGTGCGCGGCGATCAACGCACGCGCGGAGATCGACGACCCGCAGCACCCGGTCGCCCTCGAGGTGTCGCGGCAGAAGGGGTGGGTCCGCGACCTGATGCGGGCCGAGTGCCGCGCCGCCGGCTTCGTCCACCCCGCCGAGCTCGCGGATGCGCTCGTGCTGCTCTACGACGGGGCCCTCGCCGGGTCGGGCACGGGCGTCCCCGCGGACCCGTTCGCCACCGCGCGTCGGGCGGCCCGCGCCCTGTGCGGGGCGCACGGGGGCTGAGCGCGTCCGCCGGCGGCGCCCTGTGTGCGCCCGCAGCGAAAGGCCCGCCGCCGGGACGTTTTGCGTGGCTGCCGCACGTTAGGGTCGATCGACGGCGATGACGAAGGAGATGGACGTGAACGACTTGCTGCGGATGGACGGTGCGGCGCCGGTGGCGCGCGCCGATGGCCCGGGACTCGGCCTCAACGACTCCATCTACAACCGGCTCCTCAAGGAGCGCATCATCTGGCTGGGCTCGGAGGTGCGCGACGAGAACGCGAACGCCATCTGCGCCCAGATGATGCTGCTGGCCGCGGAGGACCCGGACAAGGACATCTGGCTGTACATCAACAGCCCCGGCGGCTCCATCACGGCCGGCATGGCGATCTACGACACGATGCAGTACATCCAGCCCGACGTGGCGACCATCGCGATGGGCATGGCCGCCTCCATGGGGCAGTTCCTGCTCTCCTCGGGCACCAAGGGCAAGCGCTACATCACCCCCCACGCCCGCGTGCTGATGCACCAGCCTTCCGGCGGCGTCGGCGGCACCGCGACCGACGTGCGGATCGGGGCCCAGCTCATCATGCACATGAAGAAGGTCCTCGCCGAGCTGACGGCGGAGCAGACGGGCCAGCCGCTCGAGAAGATCCTCAAGGACAACGACCGCGACAGCTGGTTCACCGCTCCCGAGGCGCTCGAGTACGGCTTCGTCGACAGCCTCGTCACGACGGCCTCCTCGGTCTCCGGCGGTGGTGGCACGGCGGCGTCCTGATGCCGCGCCCACCCCGACCCAGCGAGGAACCCCAGACTTCCACCGAGGAGAGAACACCGTGAGCTACTCCGACGAGTACCAGTTCGCCATGCGGGCGCAGAGCCTGGCCGGCGCCGCCGGCCGCCCCGGCGGCGTCGCGCTGCCGCACGGCGCGCCGTCGTCCCGCTACGTCCTGCCGCAGTTCGAGGAGCGCACCGCCTACGGCTTCAAGCGCCAGGACCCCTACACCAAGCTGTTCGAGGACCGCATCATCTTCCTGGGCGTCCAGGTCGACGACGCGTCCGCGGACGACGTCATGGCGCAGCTGCTGGTCCTGGAGTCTCAGGACCCGGACCGCGACGTCATGATCTACATCAACTCCCCCGGGGGTTCGTTCACCGCCATGACGGCGCTGTACGACACGATGCAGTTCGTCAAGCCGCAGATCCAGACCGTCTGCCTCGGTCAGGCGGCGTCCGCCGCGGCCGTGCTGCTGGCGGCCGGGCAGAAGGGCAAGCGCCTCGCGCTGCCGAACGCGCGGGTGCTCATCCACCAGCCCGCGATGGAGGGCGGCGGCTACGCCCAGGCCTCGGACATCGAGATCCACGCCAACGAGCTGATCCGCATGCGGGAGTGGCTCGAGGAGACCCTCGCCCTGCACACGGGCAAGACCCAGGACCAGGTCCGCGACGACATCGAGCGCGACAAGATCCTCACGGCCGCCCAGGCCAAGGACTACGGGCTCGTCGACGAGGTGCTCGAGAGCCGCAAGCCGGCCGTCCTCACAGCGAGCTGACGTGCGACGGCGCGGGGTCCGCCGCCCCGGATGGGCGAATGTGGCGGACCCCGCGTAGCGACGCACCGAGGGGCGCGGCTGACAAGGCGGCCCCCGTGGTGTGGAATGGACGCAGGACCTGACCAGGCCCCGCAATCAGGACCAGCACTCAGGACATGGAGGCTCCCGGTGGCTCGGATCGGTGACGGTGCAGACCTGCTCAAGTGCTCGTTCTGCGGAAAGTCGCAGAAGCAGGTCAAGAAGCTGATCGCCGGCCCAGGCGTGTACATCTGCGACGAGTGCATCGACCTGTGCAACGAGATCATCGAGGAGGAGCTCGGCGAGGCGGCGGAGCTGGGGCTCACGGAGCTGCCCAAGCCGCGCGAGATCTTCGACTTCCTCGAGCAGTACGTGATCGGCCAGGAGCCCGCCAAGCGGGCCCTCGCGGTGGCGGTGTACAACCACTACAAGCGGGTGCAGGCGGGGGAGACGGCGCGCGACGGCGACGACGCCATCGAGATCGCGAAGTCGAACATCCTGCTCATCGGCCCCACCGGCACCGGCAAGACCTACCTCGCCCAGACGCTGGCCAAGATGCTCAACGTCCCCTTCGCCATCGCGGACGCCACGGCGCTCACGGAGGCCGGGTACGTGGGCGAGGACGTCGAGAACATCCTCCTCAAGCTGATCCAGGCCTCCGACTACGACGTCAAGAAGGCCGAGACCGGCATCATCTACATCGACGAGGTCGACAAGGTGGCCCGCAAGGCCGAGAACCCGTCGATCACGCGAGACGTCTCCGGCGAAGGCGTGCAGCAGGCGCTGCTGAAGATCATCGAGGGCACCACCGCGTCGGTACCCCCGCAGGGCGGGCGCAAGCACCCGCACCAGGAGTTCATCCAGATCGACACCACGAACGTGCTGTTCATCGTGGCCGGCGCATTCGCGGGGCTGGACGACATCGTCGCCTCCCGGTCTCGCAAGCGGGGCATCGGCTTCGGCGCCCCCATGGAGAGCACCGCCGACGAGGACCTGTTCGCGGAGGTCAGGCCCGAGGACCTGCAGAAGTACGGGCTCATCCCGGAGTTCATCGGGCGCCTGCCCGTCATCGCCGCGGTCTCGCCGCTCGACCGGGAGGCCCTGGTGCGCATCCTCACCGAGCCGCGCAACGCCCTCGTGAAGCAGTTCCAGCGGATGTTCGAGATCGACGGTGTCGAGCTGGAGTTCGAGACCGACGCCGTCGAGGCGATCGCCGAGCAGGCGCTGCTGCGGGGGACGGGCGCGCGCGGGCTGCGCGCCATCATGGAGGAGGTCCTCCAGCAGGTGATGTTCGACGTGCCGAGCCGCGACGACGTGGAGCGGGTGGTCGTGACGCGCGACGTCGTGCTGGAGAACGTGAACCCGACGATCGTGCCGCGCACGTCCCCGGTGCGCCGCCGCGCCCCGCGCGAGAAGAGCGCCTGAGCACCATCGCTGGTTGAGCCTGTCGAAACCCGGTTTCGACAGGCTCAACCAGCGTTTCGACAGGCTCAACCAGCGTAGAGGGCGTTGACCTCGCGGGCGAAGTCGCGCAGCACGAGATCCCGCTTCACCTTGAGGGACGGCGTGAGGTACTCGTTCGCCTCCGTGAAGTCACCCTCCAGCACCCGCACCTTGCGGATCGACTCGGCGCGGGACACGGCCGCATTGGCATCCTCGACGGCGGTGTCGAGGGCCGCGAGCACCCGCGGGTCGGTGCGCGCCGCACCCACCGACATGGGCGGGACGCCCTGCGTCGCGAGCCACCCCGGCAGCATCTCGGTGTCCAGGGTCACCAGGGCACCGATGAAGGGTCGGGCGTCGCCGACCACGACCACCTGCGAGACCAGCGAGTGGGCGCGCACCCGGTCCTCCAGGACGGCGGGCGCGACGTTCTTGCCGCCCGCCGTCACGATGATCTCCTTGGTGCGGCCGGTGATCCGCAGCTGCCCGTGGTCGAGCGCCCCGAGGTCGCCGGTGCGGAACCACCCGTCCACCAGGGCCTCGGCCGTCAGGTCGGGCCGTCCCCGGAACCCCCGGAACACGTGCGGGCCGGCGACGTGGACGGCGCCGTCGTCGTCCACCCGCACGGACGTCCCGGGGAAGGGCGGTCCGACGGTGCCGATGCGCAGGTCGGACGGCAGGTTCACCGCGGTGGGTGCGGTCGTCTCGGTGAGCCCGTACCCCTCCAGCACGGTGATCCCAGCACCGCGGAAGAAGTGGCCGAGCCGCTCGCCGAGCGGCGCACCGCCGGAGATCGCGTACCGCAGGCGCCCGCCCATCGCCGCGCGCAGCGCCCGGAAGACGAGGCGGTCGGCGACGGCGTGCCGCGCCCGGAGGGCGGCCGGCACGGTTCCGGCGTCGAGCGCCCGCGAGTACTCGCCCCCCACACGCGCGGCCCAGCCGAACACGCGGCGCCGTGCCCCCGACCCGGAGCGTTGCTCGGCCGAGTTGTAGACCTTCTCGAAGACGCGCGGCACGGCGAGGAGGAACGTGGGCCGGAACGTGCCGAGGTCCATCGTGAGCGTCCGGACGTCCGACAGGTGGCCGAGCACGCTGTTGCTGGCGATCGCGGCGACCTGGATGAGCCGCGCGAAGACGTGCGCGAGGGGAAGGAACAGCACCGTGCGAGCCCCGTCGGCGTCCAGCACCTCGGGGAGCGCCAGGCGGGCGTTCATCGCGAGGTGGGCGAAGTTGCCGTGCGTGAGCTCGGCGCCCTTGGGGCGACCCGTCGACCCGGACGTGTAGACGATCGTCGCGAGGTCGTCGCGCCGCACGGCGTCGCGGCGGGCCACCACGTCGCGCGCCGCCACGGTCGCCGCGGCCTCGCGGAGGTCGGCGACCGCGCCCGTCGAGATCACGAGGACGTCCTCGAGGCCGGGCAGGTCGTCGTGCACGTGCTTGACGGCGTCGGCGTGGGCCGGCGTCTCGACGATCACGAGCCGGGCGCCGGAGTCCGAGAAGATCCAGCGCACCTGGTCCGGGGACGACGTCTCGTAGACCGGCACGACCACCGCGCCCACCGCCCAGAGGGCGAAGTCGAGGAGCGTCCACTCGTAGCGCGTGCGCGACATGATGCCGACCCGGTCGCCCGCCTGGACGCCGTGGGCGACGAGACCGCGCGCGACCGTGAGGACGTCGGCGGCGAACTCCGCCGCCGTGACGGCGACCCACGGGCCGCCGGCCTGCTCCCGCCGCTCGATCAGCGTGCGGTCACCGGCCCGGGCGACGCGCTCCGCCAGCAGCGTGCTGATGCTCGTGCCCGCGGGCACGTCCACCAGGCTCGGCGTCGTCGCGACCGTCATCTGCTCACTCTCCGTGCGGGATGGCCCTTCGGCCGTGCGGTATCGAGGCCTGTCGAGGCCGAAGAGGGACCTTACACGCTCGCCACGCCTCGTAGGATCGACCCATGCACGACACCCCTGACGAGATGCCGCAGGAGATCCTCGGGCTGCGCGCGAGCATCGACAACATCGACGCGGCCCTGGTGCACCTGCTCGCGGAGCGGTTCAAGATGACCCGGCGGGTGGGCGAGCTCAAGGCCGTGGGCGGGCTCCCGCCGGCGGACCCTTCTCGCGACCGGCAGCAGGTGGACCGGCTCAAGGGCCTGGCGGAGGCCGCGGGGTTGGACCCGGAGTTCACCGAGCAGTTCCGCAACTTCATCGTCTCCGAGGTGATCCGGCACCACGAGATCATCGCCGCCGAGCACGCCGCGGGGCAGCTCAAGGGCGAGCTCCCGCCGCTGGACACCTACGCTTGAAGAGGTGAGATCTGACCTCGACCCGCGGGCCGAGGTCACCGGCCGGACGCAGTGGCGCCCGGCGCGGATCCGTCGCACGCTGGATGCCACAGCCGACGACGGAACCCTGGGGGAACCACGGATGAAGATCGACTGGCTCAAGCCCCTCGTCGGCCGTCCGGGACCGTTCGCGACCGTCTACCTGGACGCGACGCGCTCGGCCGAGGCGGGCGACAAGGACGTCGCGAACCGCTGGCGAGCGGTGCGACGCTCCCTCGAGCGGCAGGCAGCACCCGCCGCGGTGCTCGACCAGCTCGAGGAGGTGGCGCTGCGGCCCACGTGGGCCGCCGGCACACACGGCAGAGTCCTGATCGCGGGGGACGACGGCGTGGTCGTCGATCGCGTGCTGCGCAATCCGCCCGCCGTCGCGACCGGGGTGTGGCTGCCCGTCCCCGCCCTGCTGCAGGCGGCCCTCGCCGCCGACGAGGCGGTCGACGCCCTGTGCGTCGCCGTCGACCGCAGCGGCGCCGACTTCTGGCCCTGCGACGCCGGCGGCCGGCCGAACGGCTCCCGCGAGACCTACACGGCCCCGCACGACGAGGTGAGCAAGACCTCGAGCCCGGGGACCAAGCGGGCGACGATCGAGGCGCGGGCGGAGGACTCGTGGGGGCGCAACGCCACGGCGATCGCCGCCGAGATCGACCGCCGCGTGGCCGAGCACCGGCCGGAGGTGCTGCTCCTGACCGGCGACGTGCGCACCGTCAAGCTCGTGCGCGCCGCGCTGGGCCAGGACGCCGACCGCCGGGCCGTCGAGGTCGCGGGCGGCGGGCGTGGCCCCGGGATCCGCGCCGGCGACTTCGCGGCGCACGTCGAGGACGCCCTGGACTCCTACCGGGAGCGCCGCCGGGAGTCGGTGCTGGCGGAGTACCGGCAGGACCAGGGCCGCGAGGAGGGCGCCGTGTCGTCGATCGACGACGTCGTCGCGGTGCTCTCGCGCGGGCAGGTCAAGGCCCTGGTGCTCGCCGAGCAGATCGCCCTGGACGCCGCCTCGGCGCTGGCGGCCTCGGACGCCGCCGCCGGGGGAGCGGGTGGGGTCAACGGCCTGCTGGGCGGCCGCACGCTGTGGATCGGCCCGGACCCGATGCACATCGCGACGTCGCAGGAGGACCTCGCAGACCTCGGCGTCACCGACGGCCTGGAGGAGCTGCCGGCGACGTCGGCGCTGCTGCGGGCGGCGATCGGGCAGGACGCGGGTCTGACGTTCGCGCCCGAGGGGTCCGTCGACCTGATGGACGGCGTCGGCGCCACGCTGCGCTGGCACGACGACGGGACGCCCAAGGAGGTCGCCGCCACCATGAGCGGTGACGGCGACCGGTTCACGACGCCCCGGTAGCTTCCCGCTGGTTGAGCCTGTCGAAACCGAGCTGGGTTTCGACAAGCTCAACCGGCGGCGGCGAGGTCAGGCCTTGGGCTTCTTGGCCGGGGGCTCGCCGAGCTCGGACGCCGTGACGACGATGCCGCCCTGGACGTCGGCGTTGCCCTGGCCCTCGGTGGCCTCGACGAGGTCGAGAGGGCCGGAGGCGCGGCCCGCGCCGCGGACGTCGTCGAGCGCGGACCGCACGCCGTCGAGCAGCGCGGCGGGCACGGCCATCGAGGCGCTGAGGATGGGCGTGCGCATCGAGACCTTGGCCTCGGACTTGATCTTGCGCAGCGCGGCGAGGGCGTGCCCGGCCGCGGTGAGCTGGACGGGGTCGGAGTCCGCGGCGGCGGCGCGCAGCGGCGCTGCCACCGGCCAGGCCGCGTGGTGCACCGAGCCGGCGCGCCACCACGACCAGACCTCCTCGGTGGCGAACGGCAGGAACGGCGCCAGGAGCCGCAGCAGGGTGTCGACGGCGACGGCCAGTGCGGTGCGGGCCGACTCGGTCTCGGCGGTGACCTCGGTGGCCGCGGCGCCCGCGCCGTACGCGCGGTCCTTGACCAGCTCGAGGTAGTCGTCGCAGAAGGCCCAGAAGAACGTCTCGGTGACCTCGAGCGCGCGGGTGTGGTCGTAGGCCTCGAACGCGGCCGTTGCCTGCTCCACGACCTTCGCCAGGCCGGAGAGCATCGCGCGGTCCAGCGGCACGGTGACCCGGGCCGGGTCGAGCACGATCTCCCCGGCGCCCGACTCGGGGTCCACCCCGAACGTGAGCGCGAACTTCGACGCGTTGAGCACCTTGATCGCCAGGCGGCGGCCGATCTTCATCTGGCCGACCTCGAACGCCGCGTCCGTGCCGAGCCGGGCCGCCGCGGCCCAGTAGCGCACGGCGTCGGCCCCGTGCTCCTCGAGCAGGCCCATCGGCGTGACGACGTTGCCCTTGGACTTGGACATCTTCTTGCGGTCCGGGTCGAGGATCCAGCCGCTGATGGCGGCGTGCTTCCAGGGCAGGACGCCGCACTCGAGGTGCGAGCGCACCACCGAGGAGAACAGCCAGGTGCGGATGATGTCCTGGCCCTGCGGGCGCAGGTCCATCGGGTAGACGCGCCCGAAGAGGTCCGGGTCCCGCTCCCAGCCCGACACGATCAGCGGGGACAGGGAGGACGTGGCCCAGGTGTCCATGACGTCGGCGTCGCCGACGAAGCCGCCGGGCTCGCCGCGCTGGGACTCGTCGTAGCCGGCCGGGGCCTGCGACGTCGGGTCGACGGGCAGCTCGGCCTCCGAGGGCACGATCGGGTGCTCGTGGTCGACGTCGCCGGACGCGGTGATCGGGTACCAGAGCGGCACGGCCACGCCGAAGAAGCGCTGGCGGGAGATGAGCCAGTCGCCGTTGAGGCCGTTCACCCAGTTCTCGTAGCGCACGCGCATGAAGTCGGGGTGGAAGTCGAGCTCCTTGCCGCGGGCGAGCAGCTCGGCCTTCAGGTCCCGCGCCTCCCAGTCCCGCCCGCCGTTGCGGATGTACCACTGGCGGGAGGTGACGATCTCGAGGGGCTTGTCGCCCTTCTCGTAGAAGTTCGTCATGCGCTGGGTGGCCGTGGGCTCGCCGTCGAGGTCGCCGGACTCGCGCAGCGCGTCCACCACGGCGGTGCGGGCGGAGAACGCCGTCTTGCCCGCGAGGGCCTCGGCGTACAGCTGCTCACCGGGGCCGCCGGCGATCCAGGCGGGGGTCTCGCGGCTCAGGCGCCCGTCGCGCTGGATGACGGAGCGCGTGGCGAGCTGCAGCTCGCGCCACCACTGCACGTCGGTGAGGTCGCCGAAGGTGCAGCACATGGCGATGCCCGCGCCCTTGTCCCTCGCGGCCGCCGGGTGCGCGAGCACGGGCACCTCGACGCCGAACAGGGGAGAGGTGACGGTGGTGCCGAACAGGCCCTGATACCGCTCGTCGTCAGGGTGGGCGATCAGCGCCACCGCCGCGGGGATCAGCTCCGGGCGGGTGGTCTCGATGTACAGGGGGGTGCCGTCGGGCTGGTGGAAGGCGACCCGGTGGTAGAACCCGGGGTACTCGCGGGCCTCGAGCTCGGCCTGCGCCACCGCCGTCTGGAACGTGACGTCCCACAGGCCCGGCGCCTCGGCCTGGTAGGCCTCGCCGCGCGCAAGGTTGCGCAGGAAGGCGCGCTGGGACGCGGAGCGGGAGGTGGCGTCGATGGTCTGGTAGTTCTGCGCCCAGTCGACCGAGAGGCCCAGGCGGCGCCACAGCTCCTCGAACTGGCGCTCGTCGTCGGCGGTGAGCCGCTCGCACAGCTCGATGAAGTTGCGGCGGCTGACCGGCACCTGGTCGCCGGGCTTGACGTTCTTGCCGTCGGTGCCCTGGTGCGGCGGCTCGAAGCCTTCGACGTAGGGGAGCGACGGGTCGCAGCGCACGCCGAAGTAGTTCTGCACCCGGCGCTCGGTGGGCAGGCCGTTGTCGTCCCAGCCCATCGGGTAGAAGACCTTCTTGCCCCGCATGCGCCAGAAGCGCGCCACCGTGTCCGTGTGCGTGTAGCTGAACACGTGGCCCACGTGCAGGGAGCCCGAGACCGTGGGCGGCGGCGTGTCGATCGAGTACACCTGCTCGCGCGTGGCGGAGCGGTCGAAGGCGTAGGTGCCCTCGGCGGTCCAGCGCTCGTCGAAACGCTGCTCCAGCCCGTCGAGGCTGACCCGGTCCGGTACCTCCCGGACCACCGCGCGCACGACGTCGCCGGCTACGGCGTCGGCGGAGCTGCCGGTGGCCGAGCTCGCTGCGGGGGGCTGCGCGGGCGCGGTCGGCGCCTCGTGGGTCGGGAAGTCGCTCATGGTCGGCCATTCTCCCAGATCCACGGCGGCGCTCGAATCGGCGCGATCTCACGACTCGAACCCGTGTGTCGCTCCATGGACAGACGCCCTGACCTGCGCCGGAAGCGTCGCACCGGTGACGTCGGCGCGGTCTCCGTGCTGTGCATCCTGTCGTCCGCGCCGTCGATCAAACTGGGCCCCGGCCACGAGCCAGAACCTCGCGATCGCCACGCTCGGCCTGGTCGAGCGCCGGCTCACGGCGTGGCAGGCCAACCCTGACGGCAGCACCGAGGCGGTGCCCGACCTCGCCACCGACACCGGCACCGCCGTCACGCTCGGGCGCAACGAGGAGTGGGACCAGGCCACGGACGACGTTCGGACCGC
Organism: Isoptericola sp. Y541; assembly: GCF_059445465.1. Classification (NCBI taxonomy): domain Bacteria; kingdom Bacillati; phylum Actinomycetota; class Actinomycetes; order Micrococcales; family Promicromonosporaceae; genus Isoptericola; species Isoptericola sp. Y541. Next base: position 50,354 of record NZ_JCAIUJ010000006.1, read on the forward strand.
CGGCCCCCACTCGATCGTCTTCGAGCTCGGCCAGGACGAGACCGTCGTGGCGCAGCGGCTCATCGCCGACGCGGGCGACGACCAGTTCGCGTTCGGCGCGACCTTCGTCCCGGCGGCGCAGCTCGCCAGGTGGCCGTCATGCAGGCGGGGCACGTCGTGGAGACCGGGCCGACGGCCCGCGTGCTGGGCGCGCCGCAGGAGGAGTACGCCCGGCTGCTCGTGGGCACCGCACCGGTGGCCGACCCTGAGCTCCCGTCCCTGAGCTCCCGGCCCGACGACGGCGTGAGCGCGGGCGACACGGGTTCCTCTGAGACAGATCTCTGACTAAAGTCAGAGGTATGGCGGACGGGGTGGAGAGCGCGGTCGGGGACGTCGACGGGCAGGTGGCCGTCGTGCGGCGGTTCAACCGCAGCTACACGCAGCGCGTGGGCGCGCTCGAGGACTCGTTCCTCGGCACGGGGATGCCGCTCGGCACCGCGCGGCTGCTGTTCGAGATCGGCACCGAGCCCGGCACCACGCGCGACCTGCGCGCCCGGCTCGGCCTCGACTCGGGGTACCTGAGCCGCCTGCTGCGCCGCCTGGAGGCCGGCGGGCTCGTCGCCGTCGTGCCCGACCCCGACGACCGACGTCGCCGGCGTGTGGACCTCACCCCCGCCGGCCGCCGCGCCTGGGCGGACCTCGAGCGACGCTCCGCCGACCGCGCCCGCGACCTGGTCACGCCGCTCACGCCGCGCCAGCGCGCCCGGCTCGCGGCGGCGCTCGCGGAGGCCGACCTCCTGGTGCGCGCCGCGACCGTCACGCTCGAGCGCGTGGACCCGGCGGCGGCGCCCGCACGCGCCGCCGTCAGGGCCTATGTGACCGAGCTGGACGAGCGCTTCCCCGGCGGCTTCGCCATCGACGACGCCGACGCCGACGCGGACCGGCTGCGCCCGCCGTCGGGGGCGTTCGTCGTGGCGACGAGCGACGGCGAGCCCGTCGCCTGCGGCGGGGTGCAGTCCCTCTCCGACGGGGCAGCCGGCGGCGTGGGGGAGATCAAGCGCATGTGGGTGCACCCCGGCTGGCGCGGCGCCAGCCTCGGCTCCCGGCTGCTGCGGCACCTGGAGGGCGTGGGTCGCGACCTCGGCCACGACCAGGTGCGGCTCGACACCAACGGCACCCTCACCGAGGCCGTCGCCATGTACGAGCGCGCGGGCTACCGGCCGATCCCGCGGTACAACGACAACCCGTACGCCGAGCACTTCTTCGCCAAGCACCTGCGGTGACGGGGATAAGGTCGGTGGATGGCTGCCAACCCCGACCTGACCATCGGCTATGCCGCGATGCTCGAGCAGTTCCATCCCACCGACGTCCTCGACTTCTCCGCCTACGCGGAGGAGCACGGCTTCTCCGGCGTCATGGCCGCCGACCACTTCCAGCCCTGGGTGCCGCAGCAGGGCGAGGCGGCGTTCGTGTGGAACGTGCTGGCCGCCCTCGGCGAGCGCACTCGTGGCGACCTCGGGCCCGGCGTGACCGCCCCGACGTTCCGCTGGCACCCGGCGATGGTGGCCCAGGCCTCCGCCACGCTGGCGGCGATGTACCCCGGGCGGCACTGGCTCGGGCTCGGCTCGGGCGAGGCCCTCAACGAGCACGTCGTGGCCGGCTACTGGCCCGAGGCCCCGGAGCGGATCAACCGCATGTTCGAGGCCATCGACATCATCAAGAAGCTGTTCCAGTCGGGGACCGACGGCAAGGACGTCAAGCACTCGGGGCAGTACTACAAGATGGAGTCCACCCGGCTGTGGACCATGCCGGAGGTGCCGCCGGAGATCCTCGTCGCCACGGCCGGCCCGATCACCGCGAAGCGGGCCGGTAAGCACGCCGACGGGCTCATCACCGTCGGGGCGCCGCTGGAGAAGATCGAGATGCTGTTCGGCAAGTTCGACGACGGGGTGCGCGAGTCGGGTCGTGACCCGCAGGGCATGCCCAAGGTGCTGCAGGTGCACATGTCGTGGGCGGGCACCGACGAGGAAGCGCTCGCGAACGCGATGACGGAGTGGCCGAACGGCGGCATGAAGTTCCCCAAGGCCGACATCCGCTCGCCGCACGACTTCGCGCAGATGGCCAAGCTCGTGCGCCCCGAGGACTTCGAGGGCCGCATGGTCATCTCCTCGGACCCCGACGAGCACCGCGCTGCGATCCAGAAGTACGTGGACCTCGGCTTCGACCGGATCTACCTGCACAACGTGGGTCGCAACCAGCGGGAGTGGATCGAGGTCTTCGGCCGCGAGGTGCTGCCGAAGCTGGTGCGGTGAGCGGCCACTCGCCGGTCGGGCCCGTCGAGACCTCCCCGCCGGGCGCGCGGATCTCGGCGTGGGCCCTCGACGGCTTCCCCGAGGTGCGCCCCGGCGACGACCTCGTCGCGCTCGTGGGCGACCTGCTGGGCGGGGTCTCGACGAGCTCGACCGGCGAGGACGCGCTCGCCGAGGACGCGCTCGCCGAGGGTGACGTCGTCGTGGTGACGTCGAAGATCGTGTCGAAGGCGGAGGGCCGCGTGGTCCGTGCCGACGACCGCGAGCAGGCGATCACCGACGAGACAGTGCGCGTGGTCGCGACGCGGGAACGCCCGGGCGGCCTGGCGCCGCTGCGCATCGTCGAGAACCGGCTGGGGCTGGTCATGGCCGCGGCAGGCGTCGACGCGTCGAACACGCCGGAGGGCACGGTGCTGCTGCTGCCCGAGGACCCGGACGCGTCCGCCCGCGCGCTGCGCGCTGCGCTGCGGAGCCGGTTCGGTCTGGACCGCCTCGGCGTCGTCGTGACGGACACCGCGGGCCGCCCGTGGCGGGACGGCCTGACGGACATCGCGATCGGGGCGGCCGGCGTCGCCGTCGTGGACGACCTGCGCGGTGGCGTCGACGAGCACGGTCGTCCGCTGTCGGCGACCGTGACGGCCGTGGTCGACGAGGTCGCCGCCGCCTCCGAGCTGGTGCGGGGCAAGGCCGACGGCCGGCCCGTGGCGGTGGTGCGAGGGCTCGGGCGGTACGTCCTCGCGGGCGACGGGTTCGACGGCGACGGGCCCGGCGCGCGCACGCTGGTGCGGCCCAGCGTCGACGACCTCTTCCGCGAGGGCAGCGCCGAGGCCTACGCCCGCGGGATCGCCGACGCCCGGGCGCACAGTCCGGCGAGGTAGCGCCCGGAAACCGCTCGCGCCCGGAGCCGGCGCTCGCCTACGGTGCCACCATGCTCCCCGCCGACTGGATCGCCCACCGCCGCCCGGACGACCGCGAGCCCCTGGGCTGGCTCCGCCCCGACGGCGACGCGTGGGTGGCGGTGTCCCTGATCGGGCGCGAGCTGAGCGGGCCGGTCGACTGGACGAGCGCGGAGGAGGCCCTCGAGGAGGTGGGGCTGTCCTGGATGGCCGACGTGTGGATGTTCGAGCGCGCCGACGACGACCCTCTGCGGGTGCGGCTGGTCGAGGTGACCCCGGACCGCGTGGTCGTGCAGACCGACGACTTCGGCGCCATCGACGTCCCCGTCGAGCGGTTCGAGCTGCCGTGGCCGGCACCGGCGGCGCTGCGCCCGCGCCGGGACGGCGACCCGGACGGTCGCATCAGCTGGCGTCGGTGACGCCCTCGTAGAGACCGATCCGGTTGCCGTCGAGGTCCTCGAACACGGCCCACCAGCTCGTCGGGCTGATCTCGGACTTCGCCATGATCACGACGCCGCCCAGCTCGGTCGACTTCGCGAGCGTGTCGTCGATCGAGTCGACCTCGACGTAGCTGCGCGGCTGGGCGAAGCCCTCGCTGCGGGGCGCGAGCCCGCCGCCGCTGATCTCGTTGGGCGCGCGCCACATGGGGTAGTCCTCGAACCCGGGCGGCGCCTCGATCTGCCAGCCGAACAGGCCGGAGTAGAACCCCTTGGCGCGGTCCATGTCCGTCACGGGGATGTCGATGTGCGTGATGTCGCCGTGAGCCATCGTCGTGCTCCCTCGCTGATCGCCGGACCCCCGCCTGCCTCAGGCTAGAGCCGTCCCCGGTCGTCCGCTCGGCGCGTCGGCCGCAGCGTGGAGGACCCGTCGGCGCCGCGTCTGGGAGCCTGCTCCTATGACCGCATCGGGCACCATCGACCTCACGACCCGCCACGGGCAGCGTGCCGCGGAACGTCTCCGCACGGAGGAGGTCGTCTGGCTCACGACGGTCGACCCGGCGGGCATGCCCCAGCCCACGCCGGTGTGGTTCCTCTGGCTCCCCGCCGACCCCCACGACAACGCCGACGGTCCGGCCGAGGGGCCCGGGATCGGCGAGATCACGGTGGTCTCGCGCCCGGGCACGGCGAAGCTGCGCAACCTCAGCGCCCGGCCTCAGGCCGCGCTCCACTTCAACACGGACTCCAGCGGGGACGACGTGGTCGTGCTCCTGGGACGAGCCCAGGTCGACGAGGGCGGACTCGGCGCGGAGCAGGTTGCGGTGTTCGACGCGAAGTACCTGGCGGCGATCCGCCGGCTCGGGAGCACGCCCGAGCGGTTCCACGAGGACTACCGCATGCTCCTGCGAATCGTGCCCGAGCGGCTGCGCGGCTGGTAGCCGGAGCCCGACGCCGAGCTGCTCGGCGCTGGCCTCTTCGACGAGGTCCTCCACGAGGTGCGTGCGGGCCTCGTGGATGGTGATGGGTTCGGCGGCGGTATGAGTGCCGGAGGTAAGGACCGGTCGGCGCGGCGCGTGGCGCTGGCCGCCGTCGCCGTCGCCGCGGCCGGGCTCGTCACGCTCGCCTCGCCCGCCGGTACCCGCCGGTGCCCGCCGACCTCGTCGACGTGACGTGCGGCGTCGCGCAGACCTCGCGCTTCTCGGAGGCGCAGTACCCGGGCGTCGCGCCGCAGCTCGACGCGGTCACCGACGACACGGACCTCGTTACCGGTCCGCGTGCTCCGCGACCGGCGTCGGCGTGCCGTCGGTGAGGTGCACCAGCTCGTCGAACGTCGTCGGGAAGACCGTCTTCGCGTGCCCGGCGGCCGCCCACACGACGTCGTGCTCGCGCAGGGCCTCGTCGACGTAGGTGCGCACCGGGGCCGGGTGCCCGACCGGCGCGACGCCGCCGATCACCTGACCGGTGGCGTCGCGCACGGTCTCCTTGCTCGCCCGCCCGAGCCGGCCGCCGAGGCGCGCGCCGAGAAAGTCGGTGTCCACGCGGTGGACGCCACTGGTCAGCACCAGCACGGGTTCGTCGTCCAGCGTGAAGACCAGCGAGTTCGCGATCGCCCCGACCGGCACGCCGAGGGCGTCGGCCGCACGGGCGGCGGTGGTGGCGGTGTCGTCGAGCCAACGGATCTCGCCGTCGGCCCCGCGGGCGTCGAGCGCCGCGCGGACCCGGTCGACGGCGGGGTGGGACGGCGCCGGACCGGCGGCGGGCGCGGGCGCCGTGGCGGCGCTGGCGACGGCGCTCCCGCGCGCCTCGTCGTCCGGGGTGACGTTGTCGCCCGAGAGCCAGCGCAGCCATACGGTGCGGGGGTCGCCCTCGAGGACGAGCGCCCGCACCAGGAGGGTGAGCGGGATCGCGAGGATCGCGCCGAGCGGGCCGATGACGAAGGTCCAGAAGACCACCGACATGAAGCTGAGGGTGATGCTGAGGCTGACGGCGTCCGAGACGAACTTCGGCTGCACGAGCACCTGAAGCACCACGTTCACCACGCTGTAGACCGCGGCCACCGCGAGGGCGAGGGGCCACCCGCCCACGACGAACGCCATGATCACGGGCGGGATGAGGCCGAGCACGAAGCCGATGTTCGGGACGAAGTTGGTGACGAACGCGAGGATGGCCCACACGACGGGCGCGGGCACGCTGAGCATTGCCAGGGCGAAGCCGTCGATGACGGCGACGACCGCACCGAACGAGGCGTTGACCACGAAGTAGCGCCGCACCCCGGAGCTGAACCGGGCGGCGCGGTCGATCTGCCCGCCGTGCGTGGCTCCGAACAGGCGCGACGCGGTGGAGTACCGCGCGCCGTCGGCCGCCATGAAGATCGCATAGGCGAGCACGAAGAAGAAGGCGGTCGCGACCGACAGCGCCATGCCGCTCACGCTGCCGGCGACCGCCAGGAGCCGCGACGGCTCCAGGAACGACGTCGCGGTGTCGGCGATCTGGGCGTCCAGGCCCAGATCGGACAGCTGGGCCGCGACGCTGTCGAGGGACTGCTCGAGCTTGCCGAGGTAGTCGGTGACGAGGTCGGCGAACTGGAACCCGGCGAACACGAGCATCGCGAGCAGGGCCGCGATGATGAGGTATGCCACGACGATCACCGCCGTGGTCGCCGCCCACCGCGGCCACCCGCGGCGCTCGAGGGGAAGGCGCACCGGGTGGCAGATGATCACGATCACCGCGGCGACGAACAGCGGCGCCAGGATCTCCGCGGCCCAGTGCACGCCGAGGAGGAGGAGCACGGCGGCGCCCAGGGTCAGCAGGGTGCGGGTCGCGGGCGTCAGGCCCGCCGGAGCCGTCGTCGGGGTGCCGGGCGCGGGCGCCGGAGTGGAGTTCACCCCGTGACCCTAGCGACCGGGACGGGCGACGGCGCGCTCGGCTGCGGCGCGGTTCAGATCCATCGCTTCCAGCGAAATACCGCGAAGAGCGCCACGCTCACCGCGAGCATGCCCACGAGCGCGGCCGGGTACCCCCAGGACCAGTGGGTCTCGGGCATGACGTCGAAGTTCATGCCGTAGATCGTCCCGACCAGGGTCGGCGCGAAGAGGATCGCCGCCCACCCGGAGATCTTCTTGACCTCCTCGCCCTGGCGGATGCTCACCTCGGTGAGGTGCGTCATCTCCTCGTTCTGCCGCTGGGCCACGAGCGTGGCGTTGACGGTGAGGATGTCGCGCAGCGCGGCGCGGAACGACTCGACGCGGTCGGCCGCCTCGGTGAGGTGGTCGGCGACGTCGCGCAGGTACGCCTGCATCTCCTCGGTGACGCCGTACTTCTCCGCGCCCTTGGCGAGCGACCCGCAGACCCGTTGAAGGGGCCGCACCGCCCGCTGGAACTCCACGACCTCGCGCGAGAGCTCGTAGATGCGCCGGGACACCGCCGCGTCGCCGCCGAACACCTCGGACTCGATCTCGTCGATGTCGCCGTCCAGGCCGGCGACGACGGGCGCGTAGTCATCGACGACGCGGTCCACGATCGCGTACAGCACCGACTCCGGCCCGCGGGCGAGCATGGCCGGGTGCGCCTCCAGATGGGTGCGCACCGCGGCGAGGTCCGGGCACGCGCCGTGGCGCACGGTGACGACGAAGTCGGGCCCGACGAACACGTGCAGCTCGGAGAACTCGACCTCCTCGGCCTGATCCACGTACCGGGCGGCGTGCAGGACGACGAACAGCGTCTCGCCGTAGCGCTCGATCTTGGGGCGCTGGTGCGCCACGATCGCGTCTTCGACGGCGAGGGGGTGCAGGTCGAACTCGCGCGCGAGCGACGCGAGCTCGTTCTCGTCGGGGCGGTCCAGCCCGATCCAGGCCATCCCGCCCGGGTGGGAGCGGAGCTCGCGGAACGTGTCGGCGAGCCGGGTGAAGCCGGCGACGCGGCGGCCGTCCGCGTCGTACAGGGCGGCCTCGACGACGGACCGGCCGGGCACGTCACGCCGGCCTGCGGGATCGGGATCGCGGCCCTCGGCGTCGGTGCGGCCGAGACGGGCGCCGGCGCCCGCCGCCGGGCCGAGCCGGCGGGGGCGCAACGCGCCGAGGAGAGGGCTGTTGCGCAGCGTGCGGGAGCTGGAGGTGCGGGCAGGCGTGATGGACATGGGGACTCCGAGGGCAGAGACGGACGGCTGCGTGCGTCGGTCCCGCGACTGCGGCTGCGGCGACCCCGATGACGAGGGAGGCGCTGGAGAGATGGACGGCGCGGGGGAGCGGTGCTCGCGCGTGCCGTGACCGCCCGACGGTGCGGGCGGGAGCCGTCAGTCGCGGCTCGGACTACTAGGAGGCTCGCTACGGGTCATGTGCGCGCACCTCCCACGACTCCTGCGGCGGGCTGCCGCTGCTTCTCAGGCCGAGGGACAGTCTAGCGTCGCGGGTCGACGACGAGCATCCCCGCGCGGGGTGATGTGGCCAACCCCGGCAGGAGCCCCGCGCCCTCCTCGAGCCCGACGACCCGCTCGACCAGGTCCTGGGGGCGGAGCCGCCCCGCCTCGACGAGCGCGAGCAGCTCCGGGTAGTCGGCGGTGGCCATGCCGTGGCTGCCCAGCACGTCGAGCTCCCAGCCGATCACCCGGGACATCGGCACGCGGGGGTGCCCCTCGACCGGCGGCAGGAGGCCCACCTGCACGTGCCGGCCCCGGCGCCGCAGGGTCCCGATCGCGTCCGCGCAGGTGTTCTCGCTGCCGACGGCGTCGATGCTGACGTGCGACCCGCCGGTCAGCTCCTGCACGGCGGCGGGCACGTCGACGTCTTCCGCGGCGAGGACGGTGTGCTCGGCGCCGACGCGACGGGCGGCATCGAGCGCGCCCTCGTGCCGGTCGACGGCCACGACCCGGGCGCCGAGGGCGCTCGCGACCATGACGGCGCTGAGCCCGACGCCGCCCGCCCCGACCACGGTGACCCACTCGCCTGGGCGTACCCGGGCGCGCCCCGCGACCGCGCGGTACGCCGTCGCGAACCGGCAGCCGAGGCTCGCGGCCGTGGCGTCGTCGACGTCGTCGGGCAGGGCCACGAGGTTGGCGTCGGCGGCGTGCAGCACGACCAGCTCGGCGAACGAGCCCGCGTGCGTGAACCCGGGCTGCGTCTGGTCCGGGCAGACCTGGGACTGCCCCGAGCGGCACCACTCGCAGTGGCCGCAGCCGCACACGAACGGCGAGGTGACGCGGTCCCCGACGCGCCAGCGCCCGACGCCGTCGCCCACGGCGGCGACGACGCCCGCGAGCTCGTGGCCGGGGATGTGGGGGAGCGTGGTGATGTCCGTGTCGTGCCCCGCCCATGCGTGCCAGTCGCTGAGGCACAGCCCGCTCGCGTGCACGCGCACGACGACGCCACCCGGCGGCGCGGACGGCTCGGGCACGTCGCGGACCGAGACCGGGCCGCGGAACTGGTCGAACGTCATCGCGCGCACGCGACGATCCAACCACCTCGCGCCGACCGCAGGGTGGGCGGTCGTGCGGACGGAGCGGACCGGCCCGCACTCCCGCCGGCTGAACGTCGAGCGACCGTGGGCCTGACCCAAGTCACGATTGGGCCACGGCGACCTGGCGCGGCTAGCGTGCGCGCGTGACCCAGACCCGGTCGCGGGCGACGACGCTCGCGTGCACGCTGTTCCTCCTCGTCCTCGCCGCGCTCGCCGTGTGGTCGGTGCTGCCCCCGTCCCCGCGGGCGGCGGACGCGCCCGCCGACGAGTTCAGCGCCGAGCGCGCCTTCGCGACGGTCGAGGCGATCAGCACCGACGTGCACCCGCACGGCACGGCCGCCGCGGCGGAGGTCCGTGACCTGATCGTGGGCGACCTCGAGGACCTCGGGCTCGCCCCGGAGGTGACCGACGGCGTGGGGATGTCCGGGCGGCTGGGCGACCAGTCGCGGGTGGCCGCGGTGCGCAACGTCGTCGCGACGATCCCCGGCACGGCGTCCACCGGCCCGGTGTTCCTCGTCGCCCACTACGACTCGGCCGAGGTGTCGCACGGCGCCAACGACGATGGCGCCGGCGTCGCGACCCTCCTCGAGACGGCGCGCGCGCTGGCCGAGGGGCCGGCGCTGCGGGGCGACGTCGTGCTCGTGTTCACCGACGCGGAGGAGGCGTGCCTGTGCGGCGCCGAGGCGTTCGCGCACGCCGACCCGCGCGCGGCGGACGGCGGGGTGGTGCTGAACTTCGAGGCCCGTGGTTCGTCCGGCCCGGCGATCATGTTCGAGACGTCCGACGGCAACGCCGCGCTCGTGGACGCGTACGCGCAGGTGCCGTACCCGGTGGGCAGCTCGCTCGCCGTCGAGGTGTACCGGATCCTGCCGAACGACACCGACTTCTCGCCGTTCCTCGACGATCCGGACGGCCGGTTCACCGGCCTCAACTCCGCCTACCTCGACGGCTCCGCGATATACCACGCGCCCCAGGACACGCCGGACCGCATGTCGCACGCCAGCCTGCAGCACCACGGTTCGAACGCCCTCGCCCTCGTCCGGACGCTCGGCGACGCGGACGCGGACGCGGACGCGGGGGCGCTCGCCGAGCCGTCTGCGAACGACGCGACGTACTTTCCCCTGCCCGGCAGCGTGCTCGTCCGGTACCCGGGCTGGCTGGTGTGGCCGCTCGCGATCGCGGCGGTGCTCGCCGTCGGCGCGCTCGCGGTCGTCCTGGCGCGCCGCCGGAAGGTGCTCGGCGATCGGACGTCGGCCGGCCGGCTCGCGCTCGGTTTTGTCTCGGCGCTGATCCCCCTGGTGGGGGCCGTGCTCGGCTCGATGGCGCTGTGGTGGCTGATGGTCACGGTGCGCCCCGGCTACGACGAGATGCTCGACCCGTGGCGGCCCTGGGGCTTCCGGGTCGCGCTGCTCGGCGTCGTCGCCCTGGTCCTGACGGGCTGGTTCGTGGGGCTGCGACGCCGGCTGGGCGCGGCGGCCCTCGCCGTCGGAGCGCTCGGCTGGCTCGCCGTGGGTGGCGTGGTGCTCGCGGCGGCGGCGCCCGGCGGCTCCTACCTGGCGGCGCTGCCGGCGCTCGGGGGCGCGGTGGCGGGGATCGTCGCGACCACCGCGGCCCGCGGAGCCGTGGGCCGGCGCGTGGCCGTGACGCTCGGCGCCGCGGCCGGGGTTCTGGTCCTCGTGCCGATCGTGCTGCTGTTCTTCCCCGCGCTGGGTCTGGCGACGGGAGCCGCGCCCGCGGCCGTCGCCGCGCTGCTCGGCCTGGCTCTGGTGCCCGTGCTCGCGGTGCTGCTGCCGCGCCGGCGGGCCGGCGGGTGGCTCGTCGGCACCTGCGGGGCGCTCACCGTCGTGGCCCTGGTCGCAGGCTTCGTCGTCGACCGGTTCGACGCCGAGCACCCCGAGCCGACGGCGCTCGCCTATTACCTCGATGCCGACAGCGGCGAGGCGCACTGGCTCTCCGACGAGGGCACGCCCAGCGGGTGGACGGGGAAGTTCGTGGACGAGCGGTCGACGGACTTCCCGATCCTTGCCGACGAGGTCTGGGCGGGCGACGCCGAGGCTGCGGACCTGAACCCCGCCGTCGTCGACCTGACCGGCGACGAGACCGTGGGCGAGGAGCGAACCATGTCGTTCACCGTGCGGCCCGGCGGGCAGGTCGGCACCAGCGACGCGCTGCGGTACGTCGAGCTCGACGCCGAGGGCGTGGTGTCGGCCTCCCTCGCGGGCCGCGAGGTGCCCGTGTCGGACGGCGTCCTCGACGCGCGGTTCTACGCGCCGACGGAGCTGGGCGTCGAGGTCGTGGTGACCGTCCCGGCGGGCCAGGACCTGGCGCTGCGGCTCACCGAGGCCGGCGGCGGCCTGGAAGGACTGCCCGGCTTCGTCGAGCGCCCGGAGGGCGTCGCCGCGGCGGGCTCGCACACGTCCGAGCTGGTGCTGGTCGGCGCGTCGGTCACGCTCTGAGGGACGAAGAGGCCGGAATGAGCCGGCGAATGACTGCAGCCCCGGACGGTTCTGGACCGCATCCTTCCGTGGGTCATGTTCATCGTGATCGCCGAGGCGGCGGGGACGCACCGCCAGGAGCATCAACGGTTCGGCGTCCTGGAACCGGGCGACGAGTGTCCAGTGATCGGACTGGGGATCGATCGCTGACATGGCGCCGAAGTAGAAGCTGAGCCACCGACCACCGGCATGGCAGATCAGACGTCGGTCGGACAGGATCAGGCGCGCGACCTGATGCTCGAGGCGCCTGCCGACCCGCTAGGTGGTGAGCAGCAGCTGCATCCCCGCGCTCCGCGCTGCTCGGCGGTCGAACGTCATGACGGCACTGCAACCCGCTTCGGCCGCGGCTCGGGCAATCAGGGCATCGGCGAAGTCGGCGCCTTCGACCGTTCCGCGGACGGCAGCGCGGACGGTGTCCGATCGCTCGACCCGCAACTCCTGCGAGGCCAGGAGAGCCTCCACGAACTCCCGACGCCGGTCGACGGGAACGTCGTAGGCGCGCCCGAGGACCCACCAGCACTCGACCAGCACGATGAGCGGGACGAGCCCGGGTTCGTCGGTGGTGAAACCGTCGATCAGGTCGTCGGCGAGCGCAGTCTGTTCGGCGTCATCCCGGACGACGTACCGGACGAGCACGTTGGTGTCGATACCGATCACCGGTTGCCCTCCCCGACGGACTCGGTGATCGCGCTGTCCATCTCCTCGATGCTCACGGCATGCTCGGGCGGCGTGCCGAAAAAGCCTTTGAGCGAGGCGACGGGCCGCGTGGCGGGAACCAGCTCATAGTTGCCGTCGGGCAGCTCGACGAAGTCCACCCGATCGCCGGCACTCAGGCCGAGCGAGTTCCGCACGGAGGCGGGAATGGTGATCTGTCCCTTGGACGTCACGGTCGCTGTTGCCATGGGTCCACCTTACCGGCCTGAGGATTCCTTACTCAAGGGTAAGGTGCTGGCGGTCTGTGCCGAGGGGCAGCAGGTGAAGCGGGCCGGGCGACCGCGTCGGCCAGCCGCCTCGGCGCCTGGATGCAGTAGGAGTCGGTGAGCAGCTCGGCGAGCTCTTCCCAGTCGGTGCCGTCGTCTAGCAGGACACCGACGACGTTGCTGCCCCAGCCGGCGCGGAAGTACGGCGGGCCGAGGTGCTCGAAGGCCCGCACCTCCTCGGGCTCCGCCCGGAACGTGACGCGGATGCGCTGGTCCTCGCCGCCGAAGACGTGTGCCACGGTGGCGCCGCGGACCCGCCACCGGACGCCTGTCCAGGCATCCTCCTCGGCGCACTCCGGGAAGCCGAGCAGGCCGCGGAGCCGCTCGACGTGCTCGGGTGGGACGTCGGGTCGGTCGGGCATGGTGCGAATCTGTCACGCCCCACCGACACGACGGCGCGCCCGGGAGCCGACCGCCGCTACCGCACGTCCCGGGCGTTCGGCTGCCAGACGTCGCCCTCCAGCCCGAAGGAGATGATGCGGCCCGGGTGGATGCGGATGATCTCCCGGCTGAAGCCGGCCCTGGGCGCGTGCCCACCGATGTCGATCGTGCCCGCGTCCGGGTCGAGGAAGAACCCGACCGGGGCGTTCTGCAGGCCCCCGTCGGGGCGCCGCGTCGCGAGGCGTCCCAGGTGCTGACCCCACAGGTACTCGAGCTCGGCGTCCGTAAAGATGTCCATACAGGCCAGCGTGCGACCTGAACCCTGGTTCAGGTCAGTCAACCGTAGACGGACGTCTGGGCTGGTGGCACGATCGCGGCATGGTGAACAGTGAGCACGGTCCGGCCCTCGAACCGAACGACCTCGGGCGGATGTTCGTCGAGCGGGTGAACGCGGGCGACCTCGACGGCCTCGTCGCCCTGTACGAGCCCGACGCCGTCTTCGCCTTCCCGCCCGGGGAGCAGCAGGTAGGCCGGGAGGCGATCCGGGCGGTACTCGCGCCCGTCCTCGCCGACCGGCCGCAGCTCGGCCCCGGCGTGCCGGCGCCCGCGCTGGTCCAGGGCGACCTGGCGCTGACCTCCACCCGGCTGGACACGGGCGCCGTGACGGCCGAGGTCGCCCGTCGTCAGGCCGACGGGACCTGGCTGTGGGTGCTGGACCAGCCCGCCATCGCCTGACGGTCCCCGCGATCCTCACAGTCAGCCCAGGCGCGCGCTGATCACGAGCTCCTCGCCGACGTCGAGCCGCACGTCCACGAGCCGCACGCCGGGCGGCAGGGCGGCAGCGAGGTCGATGCGCTGGTGGGCGGCGGCCTCGACGCGCCCGCGGACGGCGCCGAGCATGGCGGCGACCAGGGGGTTGCCGCTGGAGATCCGCACGTCCCCGACGGTGAGCACCATCGCGGCGTCGACCGACGCGGAGGCCGTGGCGGACACTCCGGCGGACAGGAAGCCCTTGCGGATCTTCGCCTCGATCCGCAGGCCCGCGGCCCGCGGGCCGTGCGAGTGGATCTGCACGTCGAGGTCGCTCAGCGTGATGCCCTGCGACTGCAGCGACACCGCGAGCATGCCGTGCACGGTCGCGACCAGGCCCGCGCGCGAGACGGCGACGCGGGCGTGGCCGGCGACCGGGTGCGCGTCGTCTGGCTCCACCAGCTCGACGCCGACCTGCCCGTCAGAGCCCTCCACCCAGGCGAACCGCAGGCCCTCGGCCTCGGCGGTCACGTCCGCGGGCAGGTCGACGGCGGTGAGGGGGTGCGCGTCGACGCGCACGCGGCGCACCGTGCCGGGCTCGCGAGCGGTCACGGCCGGCGGGGTCCACGAGGCGCCGGCGCTCTGGTGGCCCGCGCCGAAGGCCATGCCCGTGAGGTCCAGCTCCAGCGACGCGACGTCCGCGCCGTCGAGGTCCGCCGCCACCCGCGCCCGGTCGAGGCCGACGACGCCGGGCCCGGCGGTCCGCTGGGCGAGGTCCCGGAGCCGTGTGACGAGGTCCGCGCCGTCGGCGGGGCGCGGGGCAGGGCCGAGCGACAGGAGCTGCGCAGAGGTCATGGCGGGAGCCTAGCTGGCACGACGCGGGTGCCAGTCGGAGACCAGCAGGCCGACGGTCAGAGCAGCATGACCGCGGCGGTGACGACGCCGGCGATCACGACGAGCACGCGGAAGAGCGTGGGCGGCAGCCGCCGCCCCACCCGCGCGCCGACGTACCCGCCGACGACCGAGCCGGAGGCGAGCAGCAGTATCGCCGTCCATTGGAGGTCGGCCACGACGAGGAAGATCACCGTGGCGACGAGGTTTGACGACATGACCGCGAGCGTCTTCAGGGCGTTGACGAACCGCAGCTCGAGGTCGGTGCCGAGGCCGAGGACAGCGACCATCATCACGCCGGACCCCGCGCCGAAGTAGCCGCCGTAGACGCCGGTCAGCGTGGAGAACACGGACGTGACCGCGGACATCCGATGCCGGGGACCCTCCGCGCCCTTGCGGCGACGGGCGAGCCACCGGGAGATCGTGGGCTGCGCGCCCACCAGGAGGCAGGTGAACAGGATCAGCCACGGCACGACGCCCTCGAAGACGGCCGGTGGGAGCGCGAGGAGCAGGACGGCGCCGCCTACTGCGCCGACGGCGCAGGTGACGATGACGGTGGCCGCGATGCGCGGATGGGCGCGGAGCTCGGCGCGGTAGCCGAACGAGCCGGAGACGCCCGCCGGCAGGAGGCCCACGGTGTTCGACGCGTTCGCGACGACCGGCGGGAGGCCGACGGCCAGCAGCACGGGGAAGCTCAGGAGCGAGGCGACCCCGACGGTCGAGGTCAGCACCCCGGCCCCCAGCCCGGCGGCCAGCACGGCGAGGTGCTCCAGGCCGCTCACGTGCCGCTCACCGCTCGGGCTCGTCGGTGAGCTCGTCGGTGGGCTGGTCGGCGAGCATCGCGACGTCGGAGACCAGCTCGACGTGCGCGTGCATGGCCTGGGCCGCGCCGGCGGGGTCGCCGGTCCGGATCGCGTCGGCGATGACGCGGTGCCCGGCGAGGGAGTTGCGAGGACGCCCGGGCTGCGAGAGGGACTCGATCCGGGTCTCGCGGATGAGCTCGCCGATCTCGCCCATGAGTCGCGAGAGGAGTGGGGAGTGCGCGGCCGCCGTCACCGCGGCGTGGAACTCCTCGTCGCCGTCGACGCCCCGGTCACCGTCCTCGATGGCGTGGGCCATCGCGTCCAGGGCCGTGTCGATGCGCCGCAGGTCCTCCTCGGTGTGTCGCTGTGCGGCGAGCGCCGCGATCTTCGTCTCCAGGGCGTCGCGGGTGTCGATCACCTCGGGGAGCCGGTCGGCGTGGGCGCGTACGGCGTCGACGACGCGGTCGGTGGTGACGCCCGTGACGACCGTGCCGTCGCCGTGCCGGACGGCGACGGCGCCCACGACCTCGAGGGCGACGAGCGCCTGGGCGAGGGTCGCGCGGGAGACGCCGAGCTGGGTCGCGAGCTCGCGCTCGGGCGGCAGCTTGTCGCCGGCGGCGAGGCCGTTGGTGCGGATCCATGTCGTGATCTGCTCCGCGACCTGTTCGTAGAGGCGGGTGCGGGGCGGGCGCGGAGGGAACGGCGGCGACGACGGTGGCACGCTCCGAGCCTACTTGACAGGAGACCGAGCTGGCCTATTGGCTAGGCCACTGGTCCACGGGTGTGATGTCGGTCATAGGCGACCGGCGGCCGGTGGCGAAGGGGTTGAGACTGAGATGGGACCAGAACTGGTGGCGATCGTCGCCCTGGTGGCGTTGTTCGTCGTGGGCACGCTGCTACCGATCAACATGGGCGCGCTGGCGTACGTGGCCGCGTGGTTCGTCGGCATGTACGCGCTCGGCATGGACGAGAAGGAGATCCTCGGCGGGATCAGCGGTGATCTCGTCCTGACGCTCATCGGCGTCACCTACCTCTTCGCGATCGCGAAGAACAACGGCACGGTGGACCTCATCGTCCGCAAGTCCGTCCAGGCGGTCGGTGGTCGAGTGGCCCTGATCCCGTGGGTGATGTTCGCGGTCACCGCGGTGCTCACGGCGATCGGCGCCGCCAGCCCGGCGGCCTGCGCGATCATCGGGCCGGTCGCCCTCGGCTTCGCCGGCCGCTACAAGATCAATGCGCTGATGATGGGCATGTTCGTGGTGCACGGCGCGCAGGCAGGCGGCTTCTCCCCGATCAGCATCTACGGCACGATCACCAACTCCGTGATGCGCGACGCCGGCTACGGCAACACCGAGGTGACCGTCTTCGTCTCCAGCCTTCTCGTCAACCTGGCACTGGCTGTCGTCCTCTTCCTCGCGCTCGGCGGCCGGCGCCTCATGAGCCAGCGCGTCGACCCTCTGGACACGGGCGAGGTGACGGAGTCGCTGCACACCGGTGGAGCGGCCGTCTCCGGACGCGGCCTCGGCGCGACCATCCCGACGATGACCCGCGGCGTGGGCGTCCGCCGGGACCAGGCGATCACGCTCGTCGCGTTCGCGGCCGTGGCGGTCGTGGCGCTCGCCTTCGACCAGAACATCGGGTTCACCGCGATCACCGCCGCCGTGCTGCTGGCGATCCTGTCGCCCAAGGAGCACAAGGACGCCGTGCGGCAGATCGCCTGGCCGACCGTGCTGCTCGTCGCCGGCGTCACGACGTACGCCACGATCCTCACCGAGGCCGGCTCGCCGGAGTACGTCGGCACCTGGGCCGCCGGGTTGGGGGTCGTGGCGATCGGCGCCCTTGTCCTCTGCTACGTCGGCGGCGTCGTCTCGGCCTTCGCGTCCTCGACCGCGCTGCTGCCCGTCCTCATCCCGATCGCCCTGCCGCTGGTCGCCACGGGGAACCTCAGCCCCGCGTTCCTCGCCGCTGCGCTCGCCGTCTCCTCGACCATCGTCGACGTCAGCCCGTTCTCCACGAACGGCGCCCTGATGGTGGCGAACCGGCCGGACACCATCGGCGAGCAGACCTTCTACAAGCAGGTGCTCACGTACGCGGTGATCGTGACGCTCGTCGGCCCGTTGCTCGTGTGGGCCGCCCTCGTCCTGCCGGGGTGGTGATCCGGTGACCGCATCGACCTCTGACCCGACCTCCGGGACCACCGGCCCCCTGGACGACGTCCTCGTCGTCGACCTCTCGCGTGCCCTCGCCGGTCCGCACGCCACGATGATGCTCGGCGACCTCGGCGCCCGGGTCATCAAGGTGGAGGCGCCGGGACACGGCGACGACACCCGCGGCTGGGGCCCGCCCTTCGTCGGCGAGGGCGACGGCGTGCAGTCGACGTACTTCCTGTCCGCGAACCGGAACAAGGAGTCGATCACCCTCGACCTCAAGGCCGAGGTCGACGTCCGGACCCTCCTCGAGCTCGTCGACCGGGCGGACGTGCTCGTGGAGAACTTCCGCCCCGGCGTGCTCGACCGCCTCGGGCTCGGCCTCGAGTCGATGCAGGCCCGCAACCCCCGGCTCGTCGTCCTGTCGATCACCGGCTTCGGCCACGACGGGCCCGAGGGCGGACGCGCCGGCTACGACCAGATCGCCCAGGGCGAGGCCGGGCTGATGTCGCTCACCGGCTCCGGCCCCGACGACCCGCAACGGGTGGGCGTGCCGATCGGCGACCTGCTCGCGGGGATGTACGGCGCCTACGGCGTGCTGGCCGCCCTGCACGAGCGGGAGCGCACGGGGGCGGGACAGGTCGTGCGCACGTCGCTGCTGGCCGCGGCCGTCGGGGTGCACGCGTTCCAGGGGACGCGGTGGACCGTGGCCGGGGAGGTCGGCCGCGCGCAGGGCAACCACCACCCGTCCATCGCCCCGTACGGCCTCTTCCGGTGCCGGGACTCCGCGGTGCAGATCGCCGTCGGCTCCGAGAGCCTGTGGCGGCGGTTCTGCGCCGAGTTCGGGCTCGACCCCGACGCGCCGGGGAGGGGCAGCAACGGAGAGCGGGTCGCCCACCGCGACGACGTCGTCGAGGCGGTGGAGAAGGTGTTCGCCGACCTGGACGCCGAGCCCCTGCTCGCCCGGCTCGAGGGCGCCGGGATCCCGGCCGGGCGGGTCCGGTCCCTCGACGAGGTCTACGACTGGGGCCAGACGGCGAGCCAGGGGCTGCTGGTCGACGTCGAGCACCCGACCCTGGGCACGATCACGCTCCCGGGGCCTCCGCTGCGCTTCTTCGGCGCCGACGGCTCCGAGAGCACCCGCCGCGACCACGCCGCCCCGCCCACCCTCGACGAGGACGGCGACGCGATCCGCCGCTGGCTGGGCGAGCAGACGTGAGCCGGCCGGTGCGCCGGGGCGCGCACGAGATCCTCGGCCTCGTCCTCGACGCGGGCTCCTTCGAGTCGTGGGACGAGCCGATCGACGTGGCGGGCCACGAGGAGGCGTACCGGGAGGCGTTGCGCTCGGCCGCGGCCGATGCCGGGACCGACGAGGCGGTGATCACCGGGCGCGGCCTCGTCCGCGGGCGGCCGGTGGTCGTCGTGGCGAACGAGTTCCGCTTCCTGGGCGGCTCGATCGGGGTGGCCGCGGCCCGGCGCATCGCGGCGGCCGTGCGGCGCGCGACCCGGCTGGGTCTGCCCCTGCTGGCCACCACGGCGTCGGGCGGGACGCGGATGCAGGAGGGCACCCCGGCGTTCCTGCAGATGATCGAGATCGGCCGTGCCGTGATGGCGCACCGGGCGGCCGGGCTGCCGTACCTCGTGTACCTACGCCACCCCACCACCGGCGGGGCGTTCGCGTCGTGGGGCTCGCTGGCGCACCTCACCGTGGCCGAGCCGGGCGCCCTGGTCGGCTTCCTCGGGCCCAAGGTCATCGAGGCGCTCACGGGCCGGGCGCTGCCCGAGGGGGTCCAGCGGTCGGAGAACCTCGCGGCGAAAGGTGTCATCGACGGGGTCGTGTCCCCGGAGAACCTGTCCGGCCTGCTGGACCGGGCGCTCGCGGTGCTCGTCGACCCGCCGGTGCCGCCCCGTCTCCCGCGTCGCGAGGGCGAGGTGGCGGCCGGCGGCTCTGCGTGGGCCTCGATCCTCCGCACCCGCGAGGAGGGCCGTGCGGGCGTGCGCGACCTGCTGCGCTACGGGGCGACCGGGACGGTGCGGCTCAGCGGCACCGACGAGGGAGAACGGGACGAGTCGATGCTCGTGGCCCTGACCAGGATCGACGGCCGGCCGTGCGTCGTGCTCGGGCAGGACCGCAGCCGGCAGAGCGCGACGTCGCCCATGGGGCCGGCCGCCCTGCGGGTGGCGCGCCGGGCGATGCTGCTCGCCGAGGAGCTGCGGCTCCCGCTCGTGGCCGTGGTCGACACGCCGGGTGCCGAGCTGTCCCAGGAGGCCGAGGAGGGGGCGATCGCCGGGGAGATCGCGCGGTGCATGGCGCTCCTGACCGGGCTGACCGTGCCGACGCTCTCGGTGATCCTGGGCCAGGGCTGCGGCGGTGGCGCGCTCGCCCTGCTGCCGGCCAGACGCGTGATCGCCACGGAGCACGCCTGGCTCGCGCCGCTGCCGCCCGAGGGCGCGAGCGTCATCGTGCACGGCGACGTGTCGCACGCGGCCGAGATGGCCGAGGCGCAGCACGTGCGCGCGGCGGACCTGCGCGCCGAAGGGGCCGTGCAGCACGTCGTGCCGGAGCGGGATGACGACGGCCCGCGCGAGCTCGCCGTCGCCGTCGCCGCCGAGTGCGCGCGTCAGCTGCGGGAGCTGACGGACGAGTCGACGGGCAGACCGGCGGGCAGACCGACGGGCGCAGCCTGACCCGGCGCCGCGCGCAAGAAGCGGCCCCGCAGCCCACCGACGGCGAGGGTCGTCGTCGCGGCGAGGAAGACGAGCTGCATGAGCGTGCGCGGCAGCAGGTGGTCCCACCAGGACAGGTCGGCGCCCGTCAGGGCGAGGTGCGCGTTGGCGGGGAACATCGCGAGGAGGAGCAGGGACAGGCCCGCGGCGGCGTACGGCCAGAGCCGGGGGGAGGCCATCGCGACCGCGGCGGCGAGCTCCAGGACGCCCGTCACGGTGACGATCAGGTCGGGGGCCGGAAGCCAGGCCGGCACCATCGCGACGAGCTCGGCGCGCATGCCGACGAAGTGCGCGACGCCGGTCATGACGAACATGACGCCGACGCCGCCGCGCAGCGCGGTCGGCCAGCCGCCGAGGGCGGGCCACCGGCGTCCCGCGACGAGGAGGGCGGCGGTGACGAGGACGAGGGCGATCAGCGGTTCCATGACGCTCCGATCTTGACGATGGCAAGTTCATGATCTCAGACGAACTTGACGTTGACAAGATTCGTTTCCTCAGCCGATGTGTCTGTCGGCTGAGTCTGCGGTTCCGTTCCGGGCGAGTACCTCGTTCCTCGGTCCTCACCCTGCGCTGCACCTCCGCCTCAGCCGAAGTGCTGCTGCAGCATCGGGCGCGCGGCATCGGTCGCCGACTCGCCGTCGTGCGTCATGGCCCCGGCGTTCCAGAGCGTCGCGAAGCCGTGGGCGAACGACCAGGCTGCGCGCGCCGCGACCAGGTCGCCGCCGGGGCGCGCCGCCGCGGGGAGCGCCGTGACGCCGGCGAGCAGCGCGTCCCACGCGGCCTGCTGCGCGGCGCGCAGGCCGGCGTCCTCCGTGTCGAGCAGGTCGGGGCGGAACATCACCGCGAAGTCCGCCCGGCGCGTGGTCGCCACCTCGACGTACGCGAGCCCGAGGTCGACCATCGCGCCCGGGGAGGCCTCGGCCAGCCGGGCGGCCAGCGCCGCGAACCCGTCGGTGGCGAGCGCCGTCATCAGGCCGCGCTTGTCCCCGAAGTGGTGCGTGGGCGCCGCGTGGGACACCCCGACGCGGCGGGCCAGGTCGCGCAGGCTCACCGCGGCCGGGCCGCCCTCGTCGATGGCGGCCCGCGCCGCATCGAGCAGCGCGCCCCGCAGGTTGCCGTGGTGGTAGGGCCGTGCGCCGGTCTCAACGTTCACGGCTCCATCCTGCCTGCAGGGCGCAGGGACGTCCTCGCGGGTAGCTCTGCGCAGACTCCGCATGTTCATGCTTGTCATGCGCAATAACCTTCGCCATACTCGCGGAGTCTGATCACGTGGAGTCGTCAACGCCGATGGCTCACGTCCAAGGAAGGACAACCGTGGATCCTCAGCTCCTGGTGGCCCTGCTGCTCGGCATCGCCACGATCATCGTCGTCGTGCTGCGGACGCGTCTGGACGCGTTCGTCGCCCTGATCCTCGCCTCGCTGGTCACCGGGATCGTCGCCGGCCAGCCCCTGCTGGAGACCGTCGACTCGATCACCACCGGGTTCGGCGACACCCTCGCCACGATCGGCATCGTCATCGGTCTCGGGGTCGGGATCGGCAAGATCCTCGAGGTCTCCGGCGCTGCCGACGCCCTCGCCCGCGCGTTCCTCAAGGCCTTCGGCAAGGGCCGCGAGGAGTGGGCCATGGGCAGTGTCGGCGCCCTGGTGTCGATCCCGGTGTTCTGCGACTCCGGCTACGTCATCATGAACCCCCTCGCCCGGTCCATCGCCCGCGTCAAGCGTGGCGGGTACGTCGCGCTCGCGCTCGCGCTGGGCTGCGGCATGACGCTCACACACCACATGGTGCCGCCCACGCCCGGTCCGCTCGGGGTCGCCGGCATCCTCAATGTCGACCTCGGCATGCTCATCGTCACCGGTCTCGCCTTCACGGTGATCCTGCTGCCGGTCGTCGTGCTCTACGCCAAGTGGGTCGGCCCGCAGCTGGAGGACAGGGTCATCCCGTCCGTGCGGGAGGCGGTGTATGGCCGGATTCCGGTCGCCACGTTCGCCGGGGGTGCGAGCGCCGGCACCGGCACGGGCGTCGACGACTATGACGGCCCGGCGCCGACCGACGACGACGCCGCGCCGGCGCACGACCTCGGCGAGCCGCCGGAGGGCGCAGGACCGCACCGCGTCGGTGCCGTCCTCGGCTCTCTTCCGCTGGTCGTCCCGCTGCTGCTCATCGTGCTCAACACGGTCACCGCGGCGATCGACCGCGACCAGCAGGGTGTGCTGCAGGGTGACTACACGCCGTCGTCGTGGGTGGTGCCGTTCGCCTTCCTCGGCAACCCCGTCGTGGCTCTCGTGATCGGGATGGCCCTCGCCGTCTACGTGCTGCTGCCGCGCTGGACCCCGCGTGGCAAGGTGCACACCTGGCTCGCTGACGCCGCATCCTCGGCCGGGCTCATCCTGCTCATCACCGGCGCGGGGGGCGGGTTCGGCCTGGTGCTGCGCGAGTCCGGGGTGGGTGACGCCCTGGCCGAGGCCATCGCGTCGATCAACCTCCCTGTGTTCCTCGTGCCGTTCCTCATCGCGACGCTCGTGCGCATCGCGCAGGGCTCGGGCACCGTCGCGATGATCACGGCTGCCTCCGTGACCGCACCGCTCGTCGAGCCGCTGGGCATCGACCCGCTGCTGGCCGCGATGGCGTGCACCGCCGGGTCCATGGTGTTCAGCTACTTCAACGACTCATACTTCTGGGTCGTCACACGGTTCACCGGTCTCGAGGGCACCGACGCGCTGCGGGCCTGGTCCGGCATCACCACCGCCGTGTGGGCAGGCTCTATCCCGCTCCTGTTCGTGCTCAGCCTGATCGTTTGACCGTGGCTGACATCCTCGTCGTCGCCGACGACCTTACGGGCGCCAACGCCGCCGCCGCCGGATTTGCCCGGGCTGGTCGGCGGTCCGTGACCGTCGGGCACGACGGACGGTGGGAGGCGATCGCGGAATTCCACAGCCGGTTCGACGTCGTCGTCGCGACCACGGACACCCGGCATGCGCGGCCCGAGGTCGCCGCCGACACGGTGGCCCGAGCCGTGCGAGCCGGGTGGCCGGTGCGGCTGCTCAGCTCGCGGATCGACACGACGCTGCGCGGCAACGTGGGGGTGGCCGCGGAGGCGCTGCTGCACACGGCGCGCGAGCTGGCCGGCCGGCGGGTCGTCGGGCTGTGCGTGCCGGCGCATCCGGACGCCGGGCGGTTCACCGTCGAGGGCACGCAGCTGCTCGACGGCGTCCGGTTGGAGGAGACCGAGCTCGCCCGGGACGTGCGGTCGCCGGTCACCACGTCGTCCGTGGCCGAGATTCTCGGCCGCGGCACGTCGCTGCGCACCGCCGGGGTGCCGCTGTCCGCCGTCACCGACGGCGAGGCCGGGCTGCGCGCGGCCGTGCGCGACGCCGTGGGCTCCGGGGCCGATGTCGTGCTGGGCGACGCCCTGACCAACGACCACCTGGCCCGGCTCGCCCGCGCGGCGGCGGCCGTCGCCGGCGAGGACCCCGACCTGCTGTGGGTGGGCATCGACCCCGGGCCGGGGTCCGTGGCGCTGGCCGAGGCCTTGCTCCCCAGTGCCGTCGGCGGTGCTCCGTTGCTCGCCGTCTGCGGGTCGGCGACCGCGCTCACCCGCACCCAGCTGCAGCGGCTGCTTGCCGAGCGTGACGTCGTCGTGGTGCGGCCGGAGGGCGGGTGCGTGCCCGACGTCGACGCCACGGCCGCGCGCCTGACCGACGCGCTCGCGTCGGCCTGTCCGGGCTCCGTCGTCCTGCTCGCCACCGTGCTCGAGCCCGCCGACGTCCAGCCACTGGCCGCGCAGCAGTCGGCCGACCTGCCGCGTGCGCTCGGTCGGGTGGTACGCCGCGCGCTCGAGTCGTGCGCCGTCGACGGCCTCTACACCACGGGCGGCGACATCACCACCGCCGTTCTGGCTGCACTCGGTGGGCGGGGCATCGCCGTCACCGACGAGGTGGTGCCGCTCGCCACCGCCGGTGAGATCGTGGGTGGGCCGTGGGACGGCCTGCCGATAGCCACCAAGGGCGGGCTCGTCGGGGCCGCCGACGCCGCGGTCGCGTGCCTGGACCACGTCGCTCGCGCGGCAGCGCAGCGCGCCCGGTGGGTGCGCGCCGCGATGCCGCGCGAGGAGATCTGAACGCCGAAGGAAGGACACCGCACCATGACTCGTCCCGTGCTCGCGCTCACCGTCGGGGATCCCGTCGGCATCGGACCGGAGATCACCCTCGCCACCCTCGCCGAGCACGCCGGCGACGTCGCCCACCACGGGATCGCTGTCGGTGACCTCGGGGCGCTCGAGCGGGCGCGCGGCGCGCTCGGGCTCGACGTCGAGCTGCGGGCTGTGAGCTCGTGGGACGCCGAGCCGGCGGGCGAGGGCGTCGTCGACGTCTTCGACATCGGGGTGCTCGGCACCGATCTGCCGGGCTGGGGAGAGGTCGACCCCCGGGCCGGGCGCGCTGCCGTCACCGCGATCGAGGTCGCCGCCCGCGCCGCGTTGGACGGGTCCGTGGCCGGGGTCGTGACCGGGCCGGTCAACAAGGA
Source organism: Isoptericola sp. Y541 (assembly GCF_059445465.1). Taxonomy (NCBI): domain Bacteria; kingdom Bacillati; phylum Actinomycetota; class Actinomycetes; order Micrococcales; family Promicromonosporaceae; genus Isoptericola; species Isoptericola sp. Y541. The sequence continues at coordinate 75,122 of NZ_JCAIUJ010000006.1, forward strand.
GGCCATCTGGGCCGCCGGCAGCGAGCACCTCGGCCACACCGAGATGCTCGGCGAGCTCACCGGTGTCACGAAGCAGGACACCATGTTCGTGGTGCGCAGCACGCACGTCCCCGGGCACCACCTGCGCATCTTCTTCGCCACCCGGCACCTGGCACTGCGCAAGGCGCTGGACGCGATCACGCGGGAGACCCAGCTCGACTCCATACGGCGCGCCGCCCGGGCGCTCGAGGTCTTCGGCGTGCCGGCGCCGCGGCTCGCCGTCGCGGCCATCAACCCGCACGGCGGGGAGAACGGGGCGTTCGGCGACGAGGAGATCGTGCACCTGGCTCCCGCCGTGGGCGACGCCCGCCGGGCCGGACTCGACGTCTCCGGGCCGATCCCCGCCGACTCGGTCTTCCATCACGGGCTGACAGGGCGCTACGACGGGATCCTGTCCCAGTACCACGACCAGGGACACGTCGCGGCGAAGACCTTCGACTTCGACGGCACGATCTCTGTGACCGTGGGCCTGCCGATCCTGCGCACGTCGGTCGACCACGGCACCGCGTTCGACATCGCCGGCAGCGGCACGGCCGAACCCGGGACGATGCGCTCGGCGTACCTCGCCGCGGTGGAGTACTCGCCGTTCGTGGACCGCATCCGCGCCGCCTACGTGCCGGGCTCGGGCGCATGAGCGAGGCTGAGCTGCGCCGCGGCACCCGGGAACGGCACGAGCAGCTGGTCACCCTGGTGCGCGGCGGCACCACGCGCGTGGAGGACCTCGCGGCGGGGCTCGGCATCTCCGAGTCGACGGTGCGGCGCGACCTGGCACACCTGGGGGCGCGCGGCCTGCTGACCCGCACCTACGGCGGCGCCACCGCCGAGGCTTCCTTCCACGAGCGGGCCCTGGCCGAGCGGATGCGGGTGAACCTGCCGGCGAAGGCCGCGATCGGGCGGCGCGCCGCGGAGCTCGTCCCCGACGAGGGCACGGTCTTCCTCGACGCGGGCTCGACGACGGCGCAGCTCGCCGAGCACCTGACCGGGCGCACCGGGCTGACGGTGCTGACCCGCGGGCTGGAGAACGCGCTGATGCTCGCCGGCGTGCCGGGCCTCGACGTCGTGGTGCTCGGCGGGTCCGTGACCACGAAGAGCCACGGTCTGGTGGGGCCGCTGACCACCCTCGGGCTCGAGCGGTTCATGGTCGACGTCGCGTTCCTGGCCGTCGACGCGCTCGACCCGGTCGATGGCGTGGGCGAGGTGACCGCGCTCGAGGCCCAGACCAAGGAGGTCGCGGCCCACCGTGCCCGGCGCACCGTCGTGCTGGCCGATGCGACCAAGCTCGAGCGTGGCGCGGTACCGGCGTGGGCGCCGCTGCCGGACGGTTGGACCTTGGTCACCGACGCTGCCGACGCCGAGGTGATCGGCCGGTACCGCGACGCCGGGGTCGAGGTGCTGGTCGCGGGGTGAGGCGCCCGCGCCGCCCGGACCCGCGCCGCCTCATCCTGCTGCGCGGGTCCGCAGGTGGGACGTCACGGCGAGCTCCACCAGAGTCCGGTTGCGCCGCGCCCACGACGTCGGCGGCCTCCGCCGCCCGGGCGAGGTCGGAGGTCGTGACGCGGACCGGTCGGGCGGGATCCTCGCGGCGCGCCAGCCGCCGCCCGAGCTCCGCGGCGACCCGGTCGGCGTCGGCCCGGCCCCGGGGCGTGAGCCGCGAGTCGTACCAGCCGCCGACCAGGTCGCGAGCCGTGTGCTCCGCGTGCGGGTGCGCGACGACGAAAAGGTGGCGGGTCATGCCCGCCATCCTGCCCGCCGGGACGGACGGAGGGCCACGCGATCAGTGGGCGAGGCAGGTCAGTGGGCGAGGAGATCGCCGTCGATCGAGGCCGCCGCCAGCTGGCCCGCCGCCATCGCCGCCGTCACCGAGCTCACGGGCATCGGGAAGTCCGCCGTGTGCGCCAGGTCGCCCGCGGCGAAGACGCCGGCCAGGCTCGTGCGGCCCATCGGGTCGACGGCGACAGAACCCGAGTCGCGCAGCTCCAGGCCGAGCTGCGCCGCGAACGGCGCCGCCTGGTGCAGGGTCGGCGCGACCATGATGCCCCCGAGCTCCAGGGTGCCCCCGTCGGCAAGGACGGCGCGGGCTCCGTCGCGGCCACCGGCCAGCGTCGCCGCCTCGAGCCGCTCCACCTTGTCCGCGCGGACCTCGACGCCCCCGGCGTCCAGCGCCGCGCGGACCTCGGGGTCCACGTCTGCCCCGTCGGCCAGGACGACGATCCGGCTCGCGATCCGCGCCATGAGCCCCGCGACCCGCGGCGCGTGGGGGCCGGCCCCGAGGATCGCGACGGGGGTGCCGGAGAACTCGTGGCCGTGGCAGTACGGGCAGTGCGCGGCGACGGTGCCGAACAGTTCGGCGAGGCCTGGGGTTGCCGGCAGCTCGTCGCGCACGCCGGTCGCGAGCAGCAGGCGTCGTGCGGTCACGTCGCCGGCGTCGGTGTGCACGACGAACCCGTCCGTGGGCGAGCTCGCGTCGAGGGGCGCGACCTCGCGCGCGGTGGCGCGGCGCAGCTCCACCGTGTCGTACGCGGCCAGGGTGCGGTGCGCGGCGGCGCGGAACTCGGCGGGCGGCGTGCCGTCGAAGCCGAGCACGTTGTGCATCGCGTCGGTGGGGTCGTTGCGGTAGACGCCGGAGTCGAGCACGACGACGTCGCGGTGTGTGCGCCCGAGCATGAGGGCGGCGGCCAGGCCCGCCGGGCCTGCGCCGAGGACGACCGCGTCGTGCATCGAGGGGGTGGGGGCGCTGCTCATGGGTGCTCCTTGATGATGGGGAAGCGGTCCGGGGTTGCGTGCTGACCCCAGCGTGTGACTTCATGTCAACATGAAGTCAAGCGCTGTGTCGGAGGAATCGCTGTCGTCCCCGACGTGGAGCGTGGGCGAGCTCGCGGAACGGTTCGGCCTCGAGACCCACGTGCTGCGGTACTGGGAGGAGGTCGGCCTGCTCGCCCCGACCCGCGACGGCGCGGGACGGCGCCGCTACGGCCAGGACGACGTCGTGCGCGTCGCGACGATCCTCAGCTCCAAGGTGGCGGGGATGAGCCTGGAGCAGATCCAGGTGCTGCTCGACGCCGGGGGTCACGACACCGGCAGCGCGGAGCGGCATCGGGTGCTCACCACCCACCTGGCCGAGCTCGACCGACGGCAGGAGGAGATCGACCGTTCGCGGCACATGACGGAGCACGCGCTGGCGTGCCGGGCCCACGACATCGCCACCTGCCCCCACTTCCGCGAGCACGTCCAGGACCTCGTGGACGGCACCCGCACCTGGCGCGACGTGCACCCGGCCCACCTGGTCCCCGTGCGGGCGCCGGCATGAGCCCAGTCGGTCCTGTCGCACCCGCCCGGGCCACGCCGCGCGAGCTCGGCATCGTCGTCGGCGCGCTGCCCACGGGCGAGGCCAACGCGATCACCGACGTGGCGGGCGTGCGGGTGGGGCACGCGACCCTGCACGAGGGCGAGCGCCTGCACACCGGCGTGACCGCCGTCGTACCGGACGTGCTCGGCGCCGGTCCGGGGCAGCGGCCCACGCTGCCGTGCGGGCTGTTCGTGGGCAACGGCTTCGGCAAGCTGATCGGCGCGACGCAGGTGGAACAGCTCGGCGCGATCGAGACGCCGATCCTGCTCACCGCGACCCTCTCCGCGTTCCGCGCGGCCGACGCGCTGGTGACGCACATGCTCGCGCGCCCCGGCTACGAGGACGTGCGGACGCTCAACCCGGTGGTGGGGGAGACGAACGACGGGTACCTGTCGGACATCCGCTCCCGGCCGATCACCGAGGCGCACGTGCTCGCTGCGATCGACGGCGCCGCGCCCGGCCCGGTGCCGCAGGGTTGTGTCGGCGCGGGTGCCGGCACCGCCGCGCTGGGCTACAAGGGCGGCATCGGCACGTCGTCGCGCGTGGTCGCAGCGGGCGGTGGGGGCAGCGTCGGCGAGGAGTGGACGGTCGGCGCGCTCGTGCAGTCGAACTTCTCGGGCATGCTGACGGTGCGCGGCGTCCCCCTGCCCGCGGAGGACCTGCTGGCCGCTTCGCTGGTCGGGCCCGACGAAACCTCGACCGCCGGGGACGACGGCAACTCCTGCATGATCGTCGTCGCGACGGACGCGCCGCTGGACGCGCGCCGGCTGGAGCGGGTGGCGCGCCGGGCGGTGTTCGCCATGTCCCGCGTGGGCTCGGACTTCGCGCAGGGGAGCGGCGACTACGGCCTCGCCTTCACGACGGCGGACCCGGCCGCCGCGCTCCTGGCCGACGACGCGCTGAACCCCCTGTTCGCGGCCGCCATGGACGCCGTCGAGGAGGCGCTGCTCGCCTCGGTGTTCACCGCCACCACGACGGCGGGCCACCGGGGAACGCTACGCGGCGTCCCGCACGACGTGGCACTCGCGCGGCTCTCGGCCGCCGGCGTGGTAACCCCGCCAGCCTGACCCGGGGCACGCCCTCCGGATCGCGTGCACCTCTTGTGACGCCACGTCGAACGTGGTTGCAGCGCTTCCGAACGATCGCTGTCATCGATTACCGGCACAGGCTTCCACGCCCGTGCCGGAGCAATCCACCCTGACCGACGACGGGCCTCGACGGCGGTCGCGCTGTGCGGGGGTGCACCGCGCGCGACGCCGTCACCGGAGCCCGGCCGTGCCGCCCGGTCAGCCCTTCGCGCCCTGCTTCGCCGCCTTGGCCTCGGCCTTCTGCGCCTTCTTGAACGCCCGCACCTCCACGAGCGTCCCGGCGTCGGTGACGTCGGCGATCGAGCGACGCGAGCCCTCGTCCCCGTAGTGCCCGGCGGCCTCCTGCCAGCCCGCGGGCCGCACGCCGCGCTGCTTTCCCAGCAGGGCGAGGAAGATCTTGGCCTTCTGCTCGCCGAACCCGGGCAGCGCGCGCAGCCGCGCCAGCACGTCGCCCCCGGTCGCCGGCCCGTCGGCGCCCGGCCGGGTCCAGATCGCGGTGACGTCGCCGTCGTACTCGTCCACCACGACGCGCGCCAGCGCCTGGACGCGGCCCGCCATCGAGCGCCCGTAGCGGTGGATCGCCGGGGGAGTGGTCGCCAGGGTGACGAACTCGTCCGGGTCGGCGTCCGCCACCGCGCGCGGGTCGATGCTGCCCAGCCGGTCGCGGATCTTGCGCGGCCCGGCGAACGCGTGCTCCATCGGGTACTGCTGGTCGAGCAGCATCCCGATCAGCAGCGCGAACGCGTCGTCGCTCAGCAGCTGGTCCGTTTCCGTGTCGCCGGTGATCCACAAGTCGGTAGCCATGAGGACCATCTTGCCGGAGGCAGTCGTCGCCGGCGTCGTCGCATCTGCGCATGGATGAGCGGAGTTTCGCCTTGGGCCACGAGGTGCGACTCCCCGACGGGCGCCGTCTGGCGGGGATGAGCTTCGGCCCTCCCGATGGGGGTTCGTCGACGGGGAGGATGTGTCCGGCCCCGGGGATCAGCCTGGGGTCGAGGTCGTCGACGAACGGGTGGCCGCGCCGTCCGTGGGCAGCCGGCGCAGTCGCCCGGCGAGGAAGTGCTCGACGCCGACGAGCTTCGAGCTCGCGCCGACGAAGCCGCCCAGCATCCCGCGCGCCTCCTCGGCGCCGATGACACGCAGGTCGTCCACCCGGTAGTCGGTACCCTTGCGGGTCAAGGTGTAGGAGCCGGCCGCGCGGACGTTGCGACACCAGTCGACGTCCGGTCCCCAGGGCAACGGGGTCAGGACCAGTACGTCGCGGTGCTCGGCGATCTCGACGGGCGCGCCCGGGCGCGCGACCGACGCCGGGTCGATCGGGGCGCGGGCGGCGAACGCGACCACGGGCGTGCGGTACGGGCGCCCGCTCTTGCGGCCGACGTGGTGCACCGTGGCCCACGGTGGGATCCGGGACGAGAGCTTCAGTGCGTACGGGTTGAATGTCTGGGTGGCCTTGACGGCGGCGGATGGCATCGGCATGTCGTCCATCCTGATGCGGTCCGCCCTGCCCCGCTGGTTGACTGGGTGCCATGAATCTCTGGGAGGTGCTCGTCGTGCTGAGCGCGCTGGCTACGGGACTTGCGGGCGGGGTGTTCGCCGCGTTCTCCACGTTCGTGACGGCGGGCCTGCGCAGGCTCGCCCCGGCGGACGCGGCCGCGGCGATGGCCGCGATCAACGAGGACGCGGTTCGCCCGCCCTTCATGACCCTGTTCGGCGCGGCGGTGCTCGTGCCCGCGGCCGCGGCCGCGGTCGGTCTCGTCGGCGGGTACGACGGGGCGTGGCTCCTCGTGGCCGCCACCGTGCTGTCCGTGGTGGGCATGCTCGTCGTCACGGCGGCCGGCAACGTGCCGCTCAACGACCGGCTCATGGCGCATCGCGACGCCGCCGGCTGGGCGGCCTTCGACCGCCCGTGGAGCCGGTGGAACCACGTGCGGACCGTCGCGTGCGCCGCGTCCTGCGTGCTCACCGTCCTGGCGCTGGTGGTCGCATGAGGATCCGGGACCCGCGGGACTGGAACAGGCCGGTGCGGCCGAAGGTTGCACCGGGCATGGCCACGGAGAAGAGCACCGAGGCGAGCACCGAGGCGAGCACGGACACGAGTGCCGAAACGGGCGGTGACACCGCCGCGGCTACCGAGGCCGTCGTCGACCGCGTCCTCGACGACACGACGACGTGGGCCGTCGTCGGCCTGTCGACGAACACTGAGCGCGCGGCCTACGGCGTGTCCCGCATCCTGCAGCGTGCCGGCAAGCGGATCGTGCCGGTGCATCCGAGCGCCGCCACGGTGCACGGCGAGCAGGGCTACGCGACCCTCGCCGACATCCCGTTCCCCGTCGACGTCGTGGACGTGTTCGTGCGCTCCGAGCTCGCGGGAGACATCGCCGACCAGGCGATCGCGATCGGCGCGAAGGCGGTGTGGTTCCAGCTCGACGTGATCGACGAGGAGGCCGCCGCGCGCGTGCGCGCCGCCGGCCTCGACATGGTCATGGACCGCTGCCCGGCCATCGAGCTGGGTCGGCGGTAGGCAGGTCAGCGCGGGCTGAACGCCAGCACCGGCCGCCCGGTGCGTGGGTGCGTGAGCACCTCGGTGCGGACGCCGTAGACGGGATCGAGGACGTCGGGCACGAGGACGTCGCGCACGGCCCCGGCGGCGACGACCCTTCCGCCCGAGAGCAGCACGACGTGGTCGCAGTGCTGCGCGGCGAGGTTGAGGTCGTGCAGGGCGGCCAGCACCGCGACGCCCCGGTCGGCGAGGTCGCGCAGCACGCGCAGCGCGTCGAGCTGGGCGGCGATGTCGAGGTGGTTCGTCGGCTCGTCGAGCAGGATCAGCGCGGGCTCCTGGGCGAGGGCGCGCGCCATGTGCACGCGCTGGCGCTCGCCCCCGGAGAGGGTCGCGACCTCGCGGTCCGCGAAGTTCGCCATCCCCACCGCGGCGAGGGCCGCGCGCGCCGCCGCGCGGTCGCCCGGGGAGTCGCCCGCGAGGAGCGGCCGGTGCGGGATGCGGCCGAGCAGCGCGGCGTCGAGCACCGTCACGGGGAGGTCCGTGGTCGCCTCCTGCTCGACGAGCGCGAGCACCCGGGCCCGGCGTCGGCGAGGGAGCGCGAGGAGGTCGCTGCCCGCGAACGTCACGCGGGCGTGGGTGTCGATGTCCGAGCTGCCGATGTCCGAGCTGCCGGCGTCCGACGGCGGCAGCACGCCCGCGAGCACGCGCAGCAGCGTGGACTTGCCCGACCCGTTGGGGCCGAGCAGGCCGCCGACGGCCCCCGTCGGGGCGGCGACGTCCACGCCGTCGAGGATGAGCCGGCCGCTCGTGGACCACGAGAGCCGCGCGGCGTCAAGGCCGGCGCCCGAGGCGCGCGCGTCGTCGCGGGTCGTCCCGCCGGTGTTCGTGCGGCCGTCTGTGTCGAGATCCGTGCTCATGCGATCCTCCGTCCGCGCCACAGCAGGAAGGCGAACACCGGCGCGCCGATGGCCGCGGTGACGATGCCGACCGGGACCTCCCGGGGCGCGAAGACCGTGCGGGCGAGGGTGTCGGCCCACACGAGGAACGACGCGCCGCACAGGGCCGACAGCGGCAGGAGCAGGCGGTGCCGCGCGCCGGTGAGCATCCGCACGGCGTGGGGCAGGATCAGGCCGACGAAGCCGATCGAGCCCGACTGGGACACCAGCGCCCCGGTGAGCAGCGCGACGCCGACCAGCAGCAGCCACCGCACCCGCGCGACGGGCACGCCGAGCGCGGCGGCGGCCGTGTCGCCGAACGTGAACGCGTCCAGGATGGAGCCGGTCGACGCGAGCAGCGTCCCGAGCACGAGCACCGCGATCCCGGCGATCGCCACCGAGCTCCAGGTCGCGCCCGCGACCGACCCCATGAGCCACGACAGGATCTCGCGGTAGGAGTCGCCCGTCGCGGACCAGAAGATGACGAAGCTGGTCGCCGCCGCGGCGAGCTGGCTCACCGCGAGCCCGGCCAGGACCGTCCGGGTCGGGGTGATCGCGCCGATGGCGCCGGCCAGGCCGAGGGCGGCCACGAGGGCGGCGACCGCCCCGGCAAAGGCGGCGATGGGCAGCAGCACCGTCAGCCCCGCGACAAGCACCAGCACCGCGCCGAGCGACGCCCCGGACGACAGGCCCAGCAGGTACGGGTCGGCGAGCGGGTTGCGCGTGAGGGACTGCATGACGACGCCGCAGATCGCGAGCCCGGCGCCGACCGCCGCGGCGGTGAGCACGCGCGGCAGGCGCAGCTCCCACACCATGCCGTCGGGCAGGGTGCCGATCGGGTCCAGTCCGAGCGCGCCGCCGAGGCCGAGGTGCGTCGCGACGGACCGCCAGACGTCCGCGACGGACAGGTCCGCCGGGCCGATCGTCACCGACACCAGCACGGTCGCGACCAGCACCACGACGGACGCGGGCAGCCACCAGGCAGCACCCTGGCGTGTCGTCGGCCGCGGCGTGGTCTCGACAGGCTCGACCGACGGCGCTGCGGGGGGAGAGGTCCGCGTCGTCACAGGTCGAGGCCCTCGAGCTGTCCGGCGAGGTCGACGACGGCGTCGACGTTGCGCACGCCCGCCTCCGAGGCCGGGAACGGGACGGTGAGGTAGCGGCCCTCGCGCACGGCCGTCATCCGCGCCGTCGCCGGGTGGGACTCCAGGCGCTCGATCTTCTGCTCGGCGCTGTTCCAGGTCGCGTCGACGAGGACGATGACGTCGGGGTCGGCCTCGATGGCCTCCTCCCAGGCGTACGACGTCCAGGTGTCCTGCACGTCGCGCGCGACGTTCTCGAGCCCGACGGCGTCCATGATCATCTGCGGCGCGCCGATGCCGGCGCCCACGTAGGGGATGTCGTCGCCGGAGGAGTACCAGAGCGCCGTGAGGCCGCGCTCGTCAGGTGTCACCGACCCGAGGGACTCCCGCTGCTCGTCGACGAGGGACTCCGCGGCGTCGGCGGCGTCGAAGACCTCGCCGGCCTCCTCGATCTCGGCGAAGACGTCATCGAACGTCAGCGGGTCGGGCATGTACTCGGGGGCCTTGCAGGCGGCGGGGGAGACGTACGTCGCGACGCCGAGCTTGGCCAGCGTCTCGCGGTCGCCCGCGCCCTCCGCGGTGAGGTTGGACTCCCAGCCCGTGTAGACGAGGTCGGGCTCCAGGCCGAGGACAGCCTCGGCCCCGGGCGCCTGGTCGGCCATGGGCTCGGCGACGGCGGGCACGTCGGCGGCGGCGTCGGCGAGGGAGTCGGGCACCGGGCCGTCGAGGAACGCCGACCCGACGATGCGGTCGCCCAGGCCCAGCGCGAGCAGCATCTCGGTGGTGCTCGACTTGACGGTCACGACGCGCTGCGGCGCGGCGTCGACGGTGGTCTCGAACCCGCAGTTGTCGACGGTCAGCGGATAGCTGGTGCCGCCGGCGCCGGACGTTGGCGAGCCCGCGGCGCCGGGCGCGGCGTCGGTGCCGGGGGAGCAGCCGGCGAGCGCGACGACGGACAGGACGACGGGCAGCGTGAGCAGGGCAGGGACGGTGGTGCGGGTGCGGCGGGGCACGCGGGATCTCCCGGGATCGTGGCGGGTCGGGGTGACGCCTCGATCACGTCTCACGACGCCCCGAGGACGACGGCGCGCCATCTCGCACCGGTGGAACCGCGGCCCACAGCCCGGGTCGCGCCGACGGGCCAGAACCGGGCCCGTGATCCGCCGTCGAGCCTAGTACGCGTCGGCGGCGTGTGGTTGCCTGGCGCCCGTGACCCTCCCGACGGACGCCGTTCCCCTCGACGCCAACAACGCTGCCGACCCGAGGGCGGTGCGCTGGGGCGGCCTGCCGAACGCCCGCGACCTCGGCGGCCTGCCCACCGCCGACGGCGGACGCACCCGGGCCGGGCGCTACTTCCGCACCTCGCGGCTCGACGCCGCCGGTCCCTTCGGGCTGGCGGCGATGGCCGCCGCCGGCGTCCGCACCGTCGTCGACCTGCGCAACGCCGCCGAGGTCGAGCCGCTCGAGCTGCCGCCGACGGTGACGCGACACGCCGTCCCGGTCGAGGACCCCGACGACGAGGAGTTCATGCGGGCATGGCGCCCGCACCTCGACACCCCGCGCTACTACCCGAGCGTGCTCGCGACGTGGCCGGATCTGGTCGCCGACGTGTTCCGCACGTTCGCTGCGGCACCCGAGGGCGCCGTCGTCTACCACTGCGCGGCGGGCCGGGATCGCACCGGCATGATCACCGCGATGCTCCTGACCCTGGCCGGTGTGGAGCGTCGCGCGGTCGTCGAGGACTACCTCCTGGCCGTCCACGCCATGAACGCGCATGCGGCCGCCCGGTCCGACGCGCCGGCCGTGGCGACCGAGCGCCACCGCGACCCCGACGAGCTCGCCGCCTGGTCCGACGAGCTGGCCGTGGCGCTCGAGGACTTCCTCGACGGCGTGGACGTCGAGGCGTACCTGGGCGTGCACGGCGTGACGGACCCGGAGCTCGACCGGGTCCGTCGTCGCCTGCTCGGCTGACTCACGCCCGGCTGACCGATACCGACTGACTACGCCCGGGTCGCGCGTGCCAGGAGGTACTCCCATGTCATCGCGCCGTCACTCAGGTGCCGGTCGCCCAGGTCGGCGAGGGCGGCGTCGAGCTCCGCGGCGCGGGCGGCGTCGTCCCCGAGGAACCGGTACGTCGCGATGGTCGGGCCGTAGGTCGCCTTGAAGAAGTCCCGGAACTCGACGCCCGAGGAGAACCGGTCCACGACGAGACCGCGCTTCTCGGTCCGGAGGTCGGTGACGCGGTCGCCGAGGAGCGCGCGCACGTGCTCGTCCTCGCCCCAGAGCGGCGGCGGCAGGGCCCCGGGCGGCGGCGGGGGCGCGTACGGCTTGAGCGTCGCGAACATCTCGCCGATGAAGCCGCCGGGCGTCCAGGCGATGTTCCCGATCGTGCCGCCCGACCGGGTGACCCGCGCGAGCTCGCCGGCCGCGAGCTGGTGGAACGGCGCGAACATCACGCCGACGCACGACATCACGACGTCGAACTCGCCGTCGTCGAACGGCAGGGCGTGCGCGTCGGCGACCTCCCAGCGCAGGACGGCGCCGCGCTCTTCGGCCCGGCGACGCCCGGCCTCCAGGAGCTCGGGGGAAAGGTCGGAGGCGACGACGTCGGCGCCCGCGAGAGCCGCGGGGATCGCCGCGTTGCCCGAGCCGGCGCCCACGTCGAGCACCCGGTCGCCGGGCCCGACGTCGCACGCCTCGACCAGGACGGCGCCCAGAGACGGGATGACCTGGTCCGCGACCGCGGGGTAGTCGCCCGACGCCCAGAGGGCGCGGTGCTTGGTGTGGACCGTGTCCAGCAGCTCGGCCGGCACCGGGCCGGTGTTCGTGACGCTCATGAGATGCTCCTTCGCTCCTGCTCGCTCCGAGCAGGGTGCTCGGTGCTGACCACTCCACGGTCCGGCGGGCGCGCGCGGTGATCCAGTGCCGGATCTGGACCGGCTGAAGTCCTGGATCTGTACTGGCGGGCGCCCGCCCCGCGGGCGTTCACTGGACCCATGGCGGGCTACGGCCAGTTCTGTCCTGTCGCCAAGGCGATGGAGGTGCTCGACGAGCGGTGGACGCTGCTCGTCGTGCGCGAGCTGCTCGCGGGCAGCACCCGGTTCAACGAGCTGCGGCGGGGCAACCCGAAGATGTCGCCGACGCTGCTGTCCAAGCGGCTGCACACCCTCGAGCGGGCCGGCGTCGTGCGCCGTACCGGCGCCGAGGGGCACGCCCGCTACCACCTGACGTCGGCAGGCGAGGAGCTGCGGCCGGTGGTCGAGGCACTCGGCGCCTGGGGCACGCGCTGGGTGGGCGGGCTCGGGGAGGTCGACCTCGACCCGCACCTCCTGCTGTGGGACATGCGCCGCACCATCGACGTCGCCGCCTGGCCACGGGAGCGCACGGTCGTGGCCTTCGTCCTGACCGACGTCGCCCCGCGCGTGTCGCGGTGGTGGATCGTGGTGCGCGACGGCCAGGTCGAGGTGTGCGACTACGACCCCGGGTTCGAGGCGCGGGTGGTCGTGACCACGCCGCTGCGCACCCTCACCCGGCTGTGGCGGGGCGACATCTCCTGGTCCGGTGTCCTGCGCGCGGGTGAGGTCATGCTCCACGGCCCCGAGGACGCCCGCCGCCAGGTGCCACGCTGGCTGGGCCAGTCCGTCTTCGCGGTGGTGCCACGACCGGGCGAGGTCCCCGCGAAGGCGTGACGTCGATGGCCGGTCGGTCCTACGCTACGGCGGCATGAGGCCCCGGGTCCAGGACACGATCACGTGGCGGCGACCCCGCCGGCGGCGTCCCAGCGTGCGTGGGAGCGCGGTCGCGATCGCGGGGGTGGTCGTGGCCGCAGTGGACGTTGCGCTGGCGATCGCGGGAGGTACCGCCGCGACGAGCGACATCTCCGACTTCGCGGCGGGCCGCCCTCGGGTGCCGCGTGACCCCGCAGAGAGGGTCGCCGACCTCCCGTGTGTCGTCGTCGGCGGCACCGCCGCCTGGATGCCGGCTACCTGGGCGGACCGCCCCCATCTGTGGGCCTCGGCCGAGCGTGTGTGGGTCGTGCTCCCGGGAATGCGCGGCGATGCCGAGCTGGGACCGTCGTCCCTCGAGCTGAGCTACCTCCGCGTCGCGCCGGGAGTGCGGGGTGCGCCGTCGCTCGATACCCGGTGCGACGCGACGCTCGCCGGGCCAGACCTCGAGATCGTGGTCCAGGGCACCTGGCTGGCGATCGCCTGGCTCGGGCACGTCGCCGGCTGGCCCGACCCCGGTCCGCCGTCCACGAACCAGCCTGGCGCCTGACGCACCTACCGACCGAGTGGGACGCTGGGGTGATGGGCAGCACGGGGACGACGGAGCCCGCACCGTCACCGATGAGGCGCCGCACGCATGACGGGTGGTGGGCGGCGCTCGCGGGCGCGGTCGCGACGGCGGCCGGGCTCGCGGTGGCCGAGCTGGTCGCGGCGGTCGTCGACCCGTCGTCGAGCCCGGTCCTCGCCGCGGGGGCGACCGTCGTCGACGGCGTGCCGGGCTGGCTCAAGGAGCTCGCGGTCTCCTGGTTCGGCACGGCCGACAAGGCCGTGCTGCTCGCCGTGATGGGCGTCGTGGCGCTGGTGGGGGCGGCGCTCGCCGGGCTCCTGGAGCGCCGCCGCCCGCCCTGGGGCGTCGTGCTGCTGCTCGCTGTTGGCGTCGTAGCGGCGGTCCTCGCCGCCGGCCGGCCCGGGGCGAACATCGCCTGGGCGCTGCCCGGCCTCGTCGGTGTCGGGGCCGCCGTCGCGCTGCTCCGGGCGTTGCTGCAGGCGCTGCCGGCACCGGAGGTCGACCTCACGGAGCCGCGTGCCGCGGGGGAGCCCCTCGACCGGCGACGCTTCCTCACCTGGACCGCGCTGACCGCCGTGGGGGCGGTCGTGGGCGTCGCGGCGTCGCGCGCGGTGTCGGCGGGCGGCCGGGCCGTGCAGGCGGCGCGCGACGCGATCCGGCTGCCCCGCCCGTCGGTGCCCGCACCCGCCGTGCCGGCCGGCGCGGACCTCGGCGTGGCGGGCGCGGCCCCCTACGTCACGCCGAACCCGGAGTTCTACCGGATCGACACCGCGCTGGTCGTGCCGCAGGTGGACCCCGGCGACTGGACGCTGACGGTGTCGGGCCTGGTGGACGAGCCGTTCACGCTCACCTGGGACGACCTGCTGGCACTGCCCCTCGAAGAGCACCACGTCACGCTCGCGTGCGTCTCCAACCAGGTGGGCGGCGACCTCATCGGCAACGCGCTGTGGCTCGGGTACCCCGTCCGCGAGCTCCTCGCCCGGGCGAAGCCGCAGGTCGGCGCCGACATGGTGCTGTCGCGCAGCACGGACGGTTTCACCGCCGGCACGCCCCTGGAGGTGCTGCAGGAGGCCGGCCGCGACTGCCTGCTCGCGATCGGCATGAACGGCGAGCCGCTGCCGGCCGAGCACGGCTTCCCCGCGCGGCTCGTCGTGCCGGGGCTGTACGGGTACGTGTCGGCGACCAAGTGGGTCACCGAGCTCAAGGTCACCCGGTTTACCGACGACCAGGCGTACTGGACGCCGCGCGGCTGGTCGGCGCTCGGGCCGATCAAGCTCTCGTCGCGCATCGACGTCCCGCGCCCGGGCGACGACCTGCCCGCCGGGACCGTGACCCTCGCCGGCGTCGCGTGGGCGCAGCACACCGGCGTCGCGGGCGTCGAGGTGCGGGTGGACGACGGCGCGTGGGTCGCGGCCGAGATCGCCGACACGGTCAGCCCCGACACCTGGCGACAGTGGCGCCTCGACTGGGACGCCACGCCGGGCGACCACCTCGTCGCGGTCCGCATGACGGACGCGGACGGGACCGTCCAGACCGAGGAGCAGGCGCCGCCCGCCCCCGACGGCGCCAGCGGCTGGCACACCATCGAGCTCACGATCCAGTGAGGGACGGACGACCGAGGGCCGCTGACGTCAGGTCCTGGCGGTCGCGGCCAGGCGGGCGCCGAAGAGGACGAGCGCGCCGCCGGTGACGCGGTCGACCCAGCGCACGGCGGACGACCGGCGCAGACGCGGCCCGAGGTACCCGGCGCCGAGCGCGACCAGGGACAGCCATGCCGATCCCAGCACGCAGTGCACCAGCGCGAGGGCACGCGCCCATGAGCAGCGGGTTCACGCCCTCGGGCACGAACTGCGGGATCGTCGCGACGGAGAACACGCCGACCCTGGGGTTCATCAGGTTGGTGCCCAGGCCCATCGTGAAGTCGCGCCGTCGGTCGCCCGTGGGGAGCGGCACGTCCGGCTCGGCGTCGTCCCCGCGGGCGCGGCGGAACGACCCTCGGATCATCGACACGCCCAACCAGACCAGGTAGGCGGCGCCGGCGACGGTGAGCACGCGGTAGGCGGTCTGGCTGGCGGCGAGCAGCGCGGCCGCGCCGCCGGCGGCGGCGGCGACGCCCCAGGTCAGCGTGCCGAACTGGATCCCGAGCAACGCCGCGAACCCTTGCGAGCGCGAGCGGGCGACGGTGCTGCGCCGCACGAGTGCGGTGTCGAGCCCGGGGACGATCGTCAGCAGCCCGGCGACGAGCGCGAACGCGAGCAGGCCGTCAGGGATGGTCAGGGCGTCGCGTTACGGCCGGGCGCGTCAGAACGGCGGCGGGCGGTCGTCGGGCAGGAAGGGCTGCGGCGGTGCCCTGTGCCGGGTGGTCTCGGGTCGGGTGGGCTCCGTGAGGTGGACCCGCCCCGTCGGCGACGTCCACTCGAGCGTGCCGTCGGGCGGGTCGCTCCTCGTGGCTGTGCCGGCGACCTGGCAGACCGTCCACCGCGTGCTGTGCTTCGTCACGTGATGTCGGCGGCACAGATGGGCCAGGTTGTCCGCCCGCGTCTGTCCGCCGTCGGCCCACGCCACCGTGTGGTCGACGTCGCTGCGGGCGGCGGGGCGGGTGCAGCCGGGGAAGCGGCAGGTCGCGTCCCGCTCGGCCAGGAGCGCCCGCAGGTCCGCGGGGACGACGTAGGAGCTGCGCCCCACGGACAGCACGACGCCCGTCTCGGGGTGCGTGAGGATGCGCCGGAAGGACGGCGCGTGGGCGCACAGGGACCGGGCGGTCTCGGCGTCGATCGGGACGTGCCCGTCCAGGATCGCCGGGGCGTCCGTGATCCCGAGCAGGCTCAGGACGGGGACGGTGACGTTCACGCGCGGACGGACGGCGCGGGCCAGGGGCGCGAGCGATCCGGGGGCGCCGGTGCCGGGCGGGAGATCGAGGGTGCCGTCGTCGAGGAGGAGGTCCGTCAGCGCGTCGGCGCGCAGCTCCCCGCGACAGCGGGGGTCGCCGTCGTCGTGGAGGCGGTCGGCGAGCACGTCGAGCCGATCGGCGACGGCGTGGGCGTGCACGGCGGGCAGGTGCGCGGTGAGCCACGCCATGCCGTCGCGGCCGGGGTCGACCCACACGCCGCGGTGGCGGCGGGCGTCCGCGTGCCGGACGTCCAGGGGTGTGGGGTGTGCCAGGTCGCGGGCGCGGCGGACGGCGCGGACGAACTGGGCGGGGGTGCTCGTGGTCGCGGCGTGCAGGACGCCGGTCTCCACGGAGCGAGCGGCGGCGGGATCGAGATCGCCGACCTGGCCCGCGAGGATGCTCGCGTGCCGCCAGGAGGTGCGTCCCTCGGCGAGGAGGGCGAGCATCCGCGGGGCGTGGTCAGTGAGGGTGCACGCGTGGTCGAGCAGGGTGCCGGCGGCGGTCTCGCCGAGGTGCAGGGCGGTGGCCAGGTCCGCGACCACGGCTCGGTACGCCAGCTCGTCCCGGCGGGCGGTGTCCGCGCGGGCGGTCATCGGGTCCGACTCGTCGAGGAGCGCGCTCTCGCACTCCGCGGCCTGGGCCGCGAGGCGCGCCGCCAGTGCCGCGCGCTCGGCCTCGAGGCGCGCGATCTGCGCCTGCACCGCCTCCAGCCTCGCCATGGTGTCGTCGAGGCTCGGCAGGCGCGCGACCGTGGAGCTGCTGGAACCGTCCCCGCGTCCGGCGCTGGGTCCCGGTGGGACGAACGCGTCGATGGCGTCGTCAGCGAAACGGCCGCGGGGATCCTCGCCGGCGAGGACCGCCCGTGCGCGATCGACCTCGGCGGCCTGGGCGACGGGCAGGGGGCCCAGATCCAACCCGAGCAGCCGGTCGAGCTCGGCGCGCCACGCACCCGCGGCGGCGGGTGTGCCGGCCTGCTCGGGATGCGTCGTCGTCATGGATCAACGATACCGGAAATCGAACGTATGTTCTAGCCCTCAGGCCGACGTGAGGCTGCCGAAATGCCGGGCGCGGGGCGCGGTGTGGCACCTGCCGCCGCACGAGCACGCCGCCATGTACCGCAGGGATGCGAACCGGGTTGCGCGCCTCGCTACCATGGACCCACAGGCATCGACCCGGCCATCACCGGTGAGCCTCCGGAAGAACCGGCCGCACCTCAGCCTTAGTAGAACCGGACGGGTAGGCCCGTCACAGCCGTGAACGAGCGGCGGGTGTCAGCACCATCGACGTCCGCAAGCGGGGTGGTACCGCGGGACCCGCGCCTTCGGGCGGGGGCATCGTCCTCGCACGGCAGCAGCGACGTCGACCCGTACCACCGCCAGCTCGTTCGCACAGGAGCCCCCCCATGGCCTACCCCCAGCACCGCTCGTCCGACCCGCAGCCCGACCAGACGGCCGATCAGCAGGGCGCAGCCTTCGGCATCGCCGGCGTCCCCGCGTCCCCGGACCTGCCGGCTATCGAGCGGGAGATCCTGGACTTCTGGGCCGCCGACGACACGTTCCGCGCGTCGGTCGCGAAGAACCCGGCGGGCCAGGACGGCAGCAACGAGTTCGTCTTCTACGACGGCCCGCCGTTCGCCAACGGCCTGCCGCACTACGGCCACCTGCTCACCGGGTACGCGAAGGACGTCGTGCCGCGCTACCAGACCATGCGCGGCAAGCACGTGGAGCGCCGGTTCGGCTGGGACACGCACGGCCTGCCGGCCGAGCTCGAGGCGATGAGCCAGCTCGGCATCAAGACCAAGGACGAGATCGTCGAGCTGGGCATCGAGAAGTTCAACGCCGCCTGCCGCGCGTCGGTGCTGCGCTACACCTCGGACTGGCGCGACTACGTGACCCGCCAGGCGCGCTGGGTCGACTTCGACCACGACTACAAGACGCTCAACGCCACGTACATGGAGTCCGTGCTCTGGGGCTTCAAGACCCTGTACGACAAGGGCCTCGTCTACGAGGACTTCCGCGTGCTGCCGTACTGCTGGAACGACCAGACGCCGCTCAGCAACCACGAGCTGCGCATGGACGACGACGTCTACCAGACCCGGCAGGACCCGGCGGTCACGGTGGGCTTCGACGTGGTCTCGACCCTTCGACAGGCTCAGGACGGCGCGGGCTCGACCGGCAAGGACGGCGGCGGGGTCCGCCCCGGCGACAAGCTGCTCATCTGGACGACGACGCCCTGGACGCTGCCGTCCAACCTGCTGGTCATGGTGGGGCTGGACATCGACTACGTCGTCGTCGAGTCGTCGTTCACGGGCACGCCGCAGCGCTACGTGCTCGCCGCGGCGCGTGTCGACGGCTACGCCCGAGAGCTCACGGACGAGGGCGAGGACGCGCCGCGCGTCGTCGGGCAGCTCACCGGCCGCGACCTGCTCGGTGTGTCGTACGCCCCGCCGTTCAGCTACTACGAGGGGCGCGAGCGTGCGCACCGCGTGGTGGAGGCGGACTTCGTCACGACGACGGACGGCACCGGCCTGGTGCACAGCGCCGGCGCGTTCGGCGAGGACGACAAGATCGTCTGCGACCGCGAGGGCGTCGCGTCCGTGATGCCCGTGGGCGCGGACGGCAAGTTCACGCACCCCGTCGACGAGTACGCGGGGCTGCAGGTCTTCGACGCGAACCTGCCGATCATCGACCACCTCAAGGCACGCACCCGCGGGGAGGCGGAGGCCGGCTCCACGACGTCCGGCACGGTGCTGCTGCGCCGCGAGTCGTACGCGCACTCCTACCCGCACTGCTGGCGCTGCCGGCAGCCGCTCATCTACATGGGCGTGTCGTCGTGGTTCGTCGAGGTCACCAAGATCAAGGAGCGCATGCTCGAGCTGGCCGAGCAGATCTCCTGGACGCCCGAGCACATCAAGCACGGCCAGTTCGGCAAGTGGCTGGAGAACGCCCGCGACTGGTCGATCACCCGCAACCGGTTCTGGGGATCGCCCGTGCCGGTGTGGAAGTCGGACGACCCGGCGTACCCGCGCATCGACGTCTACGGGTCGCTCGGGCAGATCGAGGCCGACTTCGGCCGACTGCCCCTGGGCCCGGACGGCGAGCCGGACCTGCACCGCCCCTTCGTCGACGACCTGGTGCGCCCCAACCCCGACGACCCGACCGGGAAGTCCACGATGCGCCGCGTCGAGGACGTCATGGACGTGTGGGTGGACTCCGGCTCGATGCCGTACGCCCAGGTGCATTACCCGTTCGAGAACGCCGACTGGTTCGAGCACCACTACCCGGGCGACTTCATCGTCGAGTACATCGGCCAGACCCGCGGCTGGTTCTACACGCTGCATGTGCTCGCCACCGCGCTGTTCGACCGCCCCGCGTTCCGCAGCGCCGTCTCGCACGGCATCGTGCTGGGCTCCGACGGCCGCAAGATGAGCAAGTCGCTGCGCAACTACCCCGACGTCTCCGAGGTCTTCGATCGCGACGGCTCGGACGCGATGCGCTGGTTCCTCATGGCGAGCCCCATCCTGCGCGGCGGCAACCTCGTCGTCACGGAGGACGGCATCCGCGACGCCGTGCGGCAGGTGCTGCTGCCGCTGTGGAGCACGTACTACTTCTTCACCCTGTACGCGAACAGCGCGGGCGGTTCCGAGGGCGGCGGCACGGGCTACACCGCGAAGCCCGTCACGCCGGAGCGCGCGGCCGGCCTGCCGGCCCTCGACCGGTACCTGCTGGCGCGCACGCACGACCTCGTCGCGACGGTCACGGCGCAGCTCGACGCCTACGACATCGCCGGCGCCTGCGAGTCGGTGCGCGAGCACCTGGACGCCCTCACCAACTGGTACGTGCGCACCCAGCGCGACCGCTTCTGGGAGGAGGACGCCGACGCGTTCGACACCCTGTACACCGCGCTCGAGGCCCTGACCCGCGTCATGGCCCCGCTCGCCCCGCTCCTGACCGAGGAGGTCTGGCGCGGGCTCACCGGCGGGCGCTCGGTGCACCTCACGGACTGGCCGGCGACGTCGGAGGGTGCGGCGGGGGTCGTGGAGCCGGCCCTGGTGCGCGACGACGAGCTGGTCGCGGCCATGGACGAGGTGCGGGCCGTCGTCTCCAGCGCGCTCGCGCTGCGCAAGGCGAACCAGCTGCGCGTGCGCCAGCCGCTGGCCCGGCTGACCGTGGCCGTGCCGGACCCGGAGGCGCTCGCGGACTACGTGGGTCTGCTGACCTCCGAGCTCAACGTCAAGGCCGTGGACCTCGTCGAGGCCGACGCCGAGGCCTCCGAGCGGTTCGGCATCACCGAGCGGCTCGCGGTGAACGCCCGCGCCGCCGGGCCGCGCCTGGGCCGCGGCGTGCAGGCGGTCATCAGGGCCGCGAAGGCCGGGGCGTGGACGCGTGACGAGAACGGCGCGGTGGTCGTGACCACGGAGGCGGGCCTCGAGCCGCTGCTGGAGTCCGAGTACGACCTCACGACCGTGGTGGGCACCGGGTCGTCGGTCGAGCCTGTCGAGACCCGTGCCGCCTCCGTCCTGCCCGGTGGCGGGTTCGTCGTCCTCGACCTCGCGCTCGACGACGCGCTGCGCGCCGAGGGCTACGCCCGCGACGTCATCCGCGACGTGCAGGACGCCCGCAAGGCCGCCGGCCTCGAGGTGAGCGACCGCATCGAGCTCGCCCTCGTCGTGCCCGCCGACCACGTGCCCGCCGTCGAGGCGTACCGGGAGCTCATCGCGCGCGAGACGCTCGCGGTGTCGCTCACGGTGACGGCCGGGTCGACGGGCGAGGACGGCGAGCGGACGGTGCGGGTGAACCGCGCCGGCTGACGTTCCGCCGGACGGGGCGTGGTGGCACCCTAGGGCTGACGGCACGGACCGTACCGGAGGACGCCATGGACGCGAGCCCCACCACCCCCGACCAGGACTCCGACGCGGGGCGCCCCTGGCTGCCCCCGCGCTGGTTCGTCCGGTCGGCGTGGAAGCTCCAGCGCGGGATGTACCACCTCGCGGGGGGCCGCTTCCTGCTGCGGAGGCCGAGGCCGGGCGGCTTCGGCCTCCTGCGGCTGCGGGTGGTCGGCCGCCGGTCGGGCCAGGAGCGCGCGGTCATCCTCGGTTACGTCGAGGACGGCGGTCGCTACGTCACCCTGGCCATGAACGGCTGGGGCGACCCGCCGCCGGCGTGGTGGCTCAACCTGCGTGCGCACCCGCAGGCCGACGTCGACACCGTCGACGGCCCCAGACCGGTCCGCGGCAGCGAGGCGGCCGGCGAGGAGCGGCAGCGCCTCTGGGCGCTGTGCGGTGCCTCCCGGGGCTGGGGCGAGATCGACCGGTTCGCCGCGCACCGCGCCCGCGAGACGCCCGTCGTCGTGCTCGAGCCGCGCTGAGACCGGGGACGCCGAGCGCCTATCCTCGGGGGGTGACCCCCGACGCTGAGAACAAGCCCTCGTCCGCCGCGCGCAAGGCCGGTGCCGAGGAGCGCAAGGCCGCCCGCCACGCAGCGGAGGACGCCGTCGCGCAGGAGCTGCTGCGCGAGGTCTACGCCGAGATCATGTCGCGCGCGCCGGAGCACGACATCGACCCGACCCTGGGACGAGTCCAGCGCGTGCTGGAGCTGCTGGGCGACCCGCAGCTCTCGTTCCGCGCCGTCCACCTGACGGGCACGAACGGCAAGTCCTCGACGGCGCGCATGACGGAGCGCCTGGTGCGCGAGCACGGGCTGCGCACCGGCCTCTTCACGTCGCCGCACCTGACGAGCGTCACCGAGCGGATCCAGGTGGACGGGGAGCCGCTCAGCGCGGCCCGGTTCGTCGAGGTGTGGGAGGACGTCGCCCCCTACATCGGGGTGGCCGACCGCGAGTCCCAGGAGACCGACGGCCCGCGCCTGAGCTTCTTCGAGGTGCTCACGGTGATGGCGATCGCGGCCTTCGCGGACGCGCCCGTGGACGTCGCCGTGATCGAGGTCGGCATGGGCGGGCGCTGGGACTCGACCAACGTCGTGGACGGCGAGGTCGCCGTGCTGACCCCGGTGGGCATCGACCACGAGCGCTGGCTCGGCTCGACCCTGGCCGCGATCGCGACGGAGAAGGTCGGCATCATCAAGGAGCGGGCCACGGTGGTCAGCGCCGAGCAGCAGCCCGTGGTCGACGAGATCCTGCGCGAGCGCGCCGCCGAGGTATCGGCGCACCTGCTGCGCGAGGGCGTGGACCTCGCCGTGGCCGCGCGGCACGTCGCGGTGGGCGGCCAGCTCGTGGACCTGCAGACGCCGGCCGGGTTGTACACCGAGGTGCTCGTGCCGCTGCACGGAGAGCACCAGGCCCACAACGCGCTGCTGGCGCTCGTTGCCGTCGAGGCCCTGCTGGGCGGCCGCGCCCTGGACGGCGGCGTCGTGGAGGTGGCGTTCGCGGACGTCACGGTGCCGGGACGGCTCGAGGTCGTCCGGTCCAGCCCCACCGTGATCGTCGACGCCGCGCACAACCCGCACGGCGCGCAGGCGCTGGTGGAGGCGCTCGAGGAGGCGTTCGAGCTCTCGCAGCTCGTCGGGGTGGTGGCGGTCATGGCGGACAAGGACGCGGAGGGCATGCTGTCCACGCTCGAGCCGACGCTCGCCGAGATCGTGCTGACGCGGAACTCCTCGGACCGGTCGGCCGACCCCGAGGAGCTGGCCGAGCTGGCACGCGAGATCTTCGGCGAGGACCGGGTACACACGACGACGCGCCTCGACGAGGCGCTGCAGGTGGCCGCCGACCTGGCCGAGCGCGGCGACCGGGTGGGCGTGGGCGCGGGTCGCGGGGTGCTGGTCACGGGTTCGGTCATCACGGTGGCCGACACCCGGATTCTCCTCGGGCGCGGCTGACGCTTCGCGCCCGGACGATCGCCCGGTCGGAGCGCCGCCGGATGCTGCAGGGCGCCGGCGGCGGGTGTTGGATGGGGGCACGCCACGGGAGCGTCGCCGCGACGCGCCGAGGCGACCCGCGACGCGCTGCGACCGAGGAGGCACCGCCATGAAGAAGCTGCTCGACGATCCCGCCGATGCGGTGACCGACTCGATCACGGGGTTCGGGCTGGCGCACGCCGACCTGGTGCAGGTGCACAGGGCGCCCCTGTACGTGTCCCGTGCGGGCGGCCCCGTGCCGGGCAAGGTCGGACTCGTCAGCGGTGGCGGATCGGGACACGAGCCGCTGCACGCGGGGTTCGTCGGCGACGGGATGCTCGATGCCGCCGTGCCCGGCGCGGTCTTCACGTCGCCCACCCCGGACCAGATCGTGCCCGCGGTCCTGGCCTCGGACACCGGCGCCGGCGTGCTCGCGATCGTGAAGAACTACACGGGCGACGTGCTCAACTTCGAGACCGCGGTGGAGCTGGTCGAGGCGGAGGGCTCGCAGGTCACGTCCATCCTGGTCAACGACGACGTCGCGGTCGAGGACTCGCTGTACACGGCGGGCCGGCGCGGTGTGGCCGGCACCGTATGTGTCGAGAAGATCGCGGGGGCCGCCGCAGCCCGCGGCGACGACCTCGGCGCGGTGACGGAGGTGGCCGGCCGGGTGGTGGCGAACGTGCGCACCATGGGGGTCGCGCTCTCCGCGTGCACCGTGCCCCACGTGGGCAAGCCCTCCTTCGACCTGCCGGACAACGAGGTCGAGATCGGCATCGGCATCCACGGCGAGCCGGGTCGCCGCCGGGTCCCGTTCACCGGCGTCGCCGATATCACGCGGAGCCTGCTCGACCCGGTGGGCGACGACCTCGGGCTCGCGGGCGGCGAGGACGTGCTGCTGTTCGTCAACGGGATGGGCGGGACTCCGCTGTCGGAGCTGTACGTCGTCTATGGTCGAGCGCGCGGGCTGCTCGCGGAGCGCGGTGTCACCGTCTCCCGGTCGCTCGTCGGCAATTACGTGACGTCGCTGGAGATGCAGGGCGCGTCGATCACGCTGCTGCGGCTGGACGACGAGCTGCGGGAGCTGTGGGACGCGCCGGTGCGCACGGCGGCGTTGCGCTGGTGACGGGCGTCCTGGGGGCGCCCCGACTCGAGGAGGCAGGCGGTCATGGGGCTCGACGTGGCATGGGCGGAGCGTTGGGTACGGCGTACCGCCGACGTCGTCGCGGAGGCGAAGGGCGAGCTGACCGAGCTCGACCGGCAGATCGGGGACGGTGATCACGGGGAGAACCTGCACCGCGGCTTCCAGGCCGTCCTCGTCAAGCTCGACGAGCCGACGGCCGCGGAACGCTCCAACGTGGGCGACGTGCTCATGCTCGTCGCCACCACCTTGATGTCCAAGGTCGGCGGCGCGTCGGGTCCGCTCTACGGGACGGCGTTCCTGCGGGCGGCGAAGCGCTCGGCTCGCCCGACCATCGACGAGTCCGGGGTCGTCGTCCTGCTCGACGCCGCGCTCGAGGGCGTGACCTCCCGCGGCAAGGCCGTGGTCGGGGAGAAGACGATGGTCGACGCGCTCGCGCCCGCGGTCGAGGCGGCGACTGCCGCCGCCGACGCGGGCAGCGGCCCCGTCGAGGTGCTACGGGTAGCGGCCGAGGCGGCGGACGCCGGAGCGACGGGCACGATCCCGATGGTGGCGACCAAGGGCCGGGCGTCCTACCTGGGGGAGCGGAGCGCGGGCCACGAGGACCCGGGCGCGCGGTCGACGGCGCTGCTTCTCAGGGCGGCGCTGGACGCCGCCCTCGACGCTGGTGACGCGCCCGACGCTGGTGACGCGCCCGACGAATCGGCCGAGAAGCCGGGAGCGGGTTCGGCGTGAGCGTCGGGCTGCTGCTGGTCTCCCACTCGGAGAAGCTCGCTGAGGGGGCGGCCGAGCTGGCCGGCGAGATGGCCCCCGACGTCCTCGTGGTCTGCGGGGCCGGCGACGGGGACGGCGGCCTGGGCACCTCGCTGGAGGTGGTGCAGGAGGCGCTCGGCCGCGTGCTGCCCGGGTCCGACGGCGTGGTGGTGCTGGCCGACCTGGGGTCCGCAGTGCTGACCGTCGAGACGGCGCTGGAGCTGGACGACGATCTGGCCGCCCGGGTGCGGCTGGCGTCCGCGCCGTTCGTCGAGGGCGCGGTGGCGGCCGCCGTCGCTGCGCAGCAGGGGGAGGGCCTGGGCGCCGTGCTGGCCGCGGCCGAGGGGGCGGGCGCGCCGGCGGTGTCGCCCGCCGCCGCCGCGGCCCCAGCAGGTGGCGGTAACGGTGGCGGTGACGCGGTGACGGCGCGGGTCGTGATCCGCAACCCGCTCGGCCTGCACGCGCGGCCCGCGGCGGTGGTGGCCCGCGCCGCGGCGGCGTTCCAAGGCCCCGTGACGCTCCAGGGCGTGGACGCCACCAGCGTGCTGCGGCTGATGTCCCTGGGTACCGCGGCCGGCACAGAGGTCGAGGTGGCGGCGCGTGGCGCCGACGCGCGGGACGCGGTCGCGACGATCGTCGGTCTGATCGAGGGCGGGTTCGGCGAGATGTGATCACCCTCACAGTATTTTGCACTTGGTGCAAAATTGCAGCTGATGCATCATTATCTCGTGACTCCCCCCTCTGGTGCCGGCGATCTCGGCCTGCGTGAGCGCAAGAAGCGCGCTCGCACCGACGCGATCGTCGACGCCGCCCAGCGCTTCGTGCTCGAACGGGGCCTCGACGCGGTGACGGTGGAGGAGATCGCGGAAGCCGCACAGATCTCCCCGCGCACGTTCTTCAACTACTTCGAGTCGAAGGACGACGCGGTGCTCGGCCAGGGGTCGTTCGAGCTCACCCCCGAGGTCCGTGAGGCCTTCGCGGCGGGCGGCCCCTCCGGCCGTCTCGTGGCGGACCTCGAGGTGCTGGTGCGCTCGCTGCTCGAGGCCTTCGCCGGACCGGGACAGCACCACGGTGAGCAGGTGCTCGAGATCCTGCAGCTCGAACCGCGTCTGCTCGGCCGGCACTTCGCCTGGTTCGAGCGGCACAAGACCCAGATCGTCGCCCTGTTCGAGCGGCGGCACGAGGCGGTTCCTCTGCCGGCCGACCCCGAGATGTGCGCCATGGTCGTCTTCGTCCTCACGCGAGCCGCGATGGACGACTGGGGCCGCGCAGGTCACGACGGCGACGTGGGCGACCACGTGCCGCACGTCGTCGGCCAGCTGGCCGCCATCCTCACGGCGTGACGCCCGGGTGCTACCAGGCACCCGCGTCGCACGCCCCCAGCCCGTCAGTCCCCGGCGCCCCGAGCGCCACCGATCCGAGGTGTCCTCATGAGCCATGCCGCTCCTGCCGCGCCGGACAAGCCGCTCGTCGTCCTGACGCAGCGCACCGTCTGGTTGATCTTCGGCGCCCTGATGGCGTCGATGTTCCTGTCCTCCCTCGACCAGACGATCGTCGGCACCGCGATGCCCACGATCGTCGGCGAGCTCAACGGCGTCGAGCACCAGGGGTGGGTCATCACGGCCTACATCCTCGCCGTCGCCATCGGCATGCCGTTGTACGGCAAGTTCGGTGACCTGTACGGGCGGCGCTGGCCGTTCCTCGTCGCGATCGGCCTGTTCACGCTGGCCTCGCTGGGGGCCGGTTTCGCGCAGAGCATGCCCGAGCTCGTCATCTGGCGCGCCGTGCAGGGCCTCGGCGGCGGCGGGCTGATGATCCTGTCGCAGTCGATCATCGCCGACATCGTGCCCGCGTCCGAGCGCGGCAAGTACATGGGGCCGCTCGGTGCGCTCTTCGGCATCTCCGCCGTGCTCGGCCCGCTGCTCGGCGGCTGGCTCACCGAGGGTCCGGGCTGGCGCTGGACCTTCTGGCTCAACATCCCGATCGGCATCGCCGCGTTCGCGATCGCATGGTTCGCCCTCAAGCTCCCGTCGCACCGCTCGTCGCGCCCCGTGGACTGGCCCGGCATCGTCACCATGGCGGTCGCGACCATGGGCATCGTGCTGCTCACGAGCTGGGAGTCGCTCTCCTCGAGCGGCTACGACTGGGGGAACTGGCGCCTGAGCGGGCTCGCCGTCCTGACGCTGGTCGCCGTCGTGGCCTTCATCATGGCCGAGACACGAGCCGCCGAGCCGCTGATCCCGCTGCGCCTGTTCAAGAACCGCACCTTCACCATCACCACGCTCATCGGCCTGGTGCTCGGCATGGGCATGTTCTCGGCCATGGCGATGATCCCCACGTTCCTGCAGATGTCCACGGGCGCCGGCGTCACCGAGTCCGGCTGGCTGATGCTGCCGATGATGGCGGGCATGATGCTCACCTCCATCGTGTCGGGTATCGCGATCTCCAAGACCGGCCGGTACAAGATGTACCCGGTCGCGGGCCTGGTCGTCGTGGGCCTGGCGATGGTCTGGCTGACGACCCTGTCGGGCGACATGTCCATGTGGCTGTTCGGCGCGATGATCTTCACCCTCGGCGCCGGCATGGGCCTGGTGATGCAGACCATCGTGCTCGCCGTGCAGAACGCCGTGGACCCGCACGAGCTCGGCACCGCGACCAGCGCGAACAACTTCTTCCGTGAGATCGGTGCGGCGGTGGGCTCCGCCCTGTTCACCACGATCTTCACCACGCGTCTCACGGACAACCTGCAGGGCGTCTTCGCCGGGGCACCCGGTGGGGGAGCCGGGTCCGAGGCCAGCCTCACGCCGGCCGCGGTGCAGCAGCTGCCCGAGCCCTTCAAGTCGGGCGTGATCGACGCGTACGCCGACTCGCTGGCGCCGTCGTTCTGGTACCTGGTGCCGCTCGTGGCGGTCGGCCTGGCGCTCGCGATCTTCCTGCCCGTGATCAAGCTGTCCGACGTCGCCGGCATGGTGGCGCGCGGCGAGGCGGTCGAGGACCCGGCGAAGGCGCGCGGCGAGGCCGACGGCGCCGCCGCGAGCCCGGCCGAGGCGGTGCCGGCGGAGGCCGTGGGTGACGACGACGGTCCCGGCACCCGCGAGCGCGCGGATATCGTGGGGTCGTGAGCAAGGACGACCGTCCCCGCCAGGGGGACCGCATCAAGCCCCGCAAGCCCGCCAAGGTGCAGTTCACGTCGATGATGCTGCAGCTGGAGGCCTTCGTGGTGCTGTTCGCCGGCGTCGCCCTCTACGGGCTGCGGAACTCCGGCTACGAGCGCGGTCCCCTGGTCATCGAGTCCCCGGTAGCCCTGTGGACCGTCATCGGCGTGCTGTTCGTGGTGCTGCTGGTGATGTCCCGGATCGTCGGCACGTCGGTGGGCTACTACGCGGGGACGGTCGTGCAGGTCCCGGTGCTCGCCATGGGGCTCCTGCTGCCGATGATGTTCGTCGTCGGTGTGATCTTCGTCGTCATGTGGGTGATCTCGATGCGCCTCGGCGGGCGGATCGACCGGGAGCGCGCCGAGTACGACGCGCAGCACCCGGAGACGGCCCCGAACCTCTGAGGTCCCGTCGGGCCGTGGGGCGGGGCACGGGTCGCGCGCCGATAGGCTTCCTGCCATGACCGACGTCGCAGACACCGCCCTGCCCGCCGAGCCCACCACCCCCGAACGGACCGACGCCGTCGAGCGCACCCTGGTGCTCGTCAAGCCCGACGGCGTGCGCCGCGGGCTGTCCGGCGAGGTGCTGCGGCGCATCGAGGCCAAGGGGTACACGCTCGTCGCCGTGGAGCTCAAGCAGGCCACCACCGAGCTCCTGGCCGCGCACTACGCCGAGCACGAGGGCAAGCCCTTCTACCAGCCGCTCGTCGACTTCATGCTCTCCGGCCCGACGCTCGCCGTCGTCGCCGAGGGGCAGGGCGTCATCCCCGGCTTTCGCTCCCTCGCGGGCGCGACCAACCCGACGGACGCCGCTCCGGGCACCATCCGAGGCGACCTCGGTCGCGACTGGGGGCTGAGGGTGCAGCAGAACCTGGTGCACGGCTCCGACGCGCCCGAGTCGGCCACCCGCGAGATCGGGCTCTGGTTCCCCGGACTCTGATCCGGGCGGGACCGGCGGAGTTCCGCGGATTGCGGCCCCCCGGCGGTTACGCTCGCCGGGTGCACCTCAAGACCCTCACGCTCCGAGGCTTCAAGTCGTTCGCCTCGGCGACGACGCTGAACCTCGAGCCGGGCATCACCTGCGTGGTCGGGCCCAACGGGTCGGGCAAGTCGAACGTCGTCGACGCGCTCGCGTGGGTGATGGGCGAGCAGGGGGTCAAGTCGCTGCGCGGCGGCAAGATGGAGGACGTCATCTTCGCGGGCACCTCCGGCCGCCCGCCGCTCGGCCGGGCCGAGGTGGCGCTCACGATCGACAACACCGACGGCGCGCTGCCCATCGAGTACACCGAGGTCACGATCTCCCGCACGTTGTTCCGCAGCGGTGGCTCCGAGTACGCGATCAACGGCAGCTCCTGCCGGTTGCTGGACATCCAGGAGCTGCTGAGCGACTCCGGCATCGGCCGCGAGATGCACGTCGTCGTCGGGCAGGGCCAGCTCGACGCGGTGCTGCGCGCCACCCCCGATGACCGACGCGGCTTCATCGAGGAGGCCGCCGGCGTCCTCAAGCACCGCAAGCGCAAGGAGAAGGCGCTCCGCAAGCTCGAGGCGATGCAGGGCAACCTGGCCCGTCTCACCGACCTGACCGCGGAGCTGCGCCGCCAGCTCGGCCCGCTGGGCCGGCAGGCCGAGGCGGCCCGCAAGGCGCGCACGGTCCAGGTGGACCTGCGCGACGCGCGGTCCCGCCTGCTGGCCGACGACCTGGCCCGGCTCACGGCGCAGATGAGCCAGGAGCGGGCGGACGAGGCTGTGCTGCGCGAGCGGCAGCAGGAGACGGAGCAGGCGCTGACCCGCGCGCGGGAGCACGTCGTGCGCCTCGAGGTCGCGGCGTCCGGTGCGGTGGCGGAGGCGAGCCGCTCGTCGGACGCCTTCCACGCGCTGAGCGCGCTGCGCGAGCGGCTGCGCGGCCTGGCGACCCTGGCCGACGAGCGGGTGCGCCTGCTCGGCGCGGCCGAGCCGGAGCACCGCGGGCAGGACCCGGCGGATCTCGACGCGCAGGCGGAGCGGGCGCGTGTCACGGAGGCGGAGCTCCACCGTGAGGTCGCGCGCGCGGGGGCCACGCTGGAGCGGGCGGTGGGCGCCCGCACGGACGCGGAGAAGGCCGCCGACGCCGCGGAGCGCGAGCTCGCGACGCTGCATCGCGGCGCCGCCGACCGGCGCGAGGGGCTGGCCCGGCTGTTCGGGCAGGTGGCCGCGCGCCGGAGCCGGGTCGAGGCCGCCGACGCGGAGCTGGAGCGGGCGCAGGCCGTCCTCCAGGAGGCCGAGCGCCGGGCAGGGGAGGCCGCGCGCGAGTTCGGCGCGCTGGAGGTTCAGGTCGTGGGCGCCGAGGAGGGCGAGGAGGACCTGGACGCCCGGCACGAGTCGGCGACGGCGGCCGTCGCGGAGGCGCAGGAGGCCGTGCAGGACCTCGACGCACGTGCCGCCGAGGCCGAGCGCGACCGTGCCACCTGGAGCGCCCGCGTGGAGGCGCTGGAGCTCAGCCTCGACCGCAAGGACGGCGCCGGCGCGCTGCTCGCCGGCGATCTGCCCGGAGTGCTCGGCTCGGTGGCGGCGCTGGTCGGTGTCGAGGCGGGCTTCGAGGACGCCGTCACGGCGGCGCTCGGCCCGGTCGCGGACGCCGTCGCGGTGCGCGACCTGGACGCGGCCGTCGACGCGCTGCGCCGGTTGCGGGACGAGGACGCCGGGCGCGCGGGTCTCGTCGTGGGCGCGGCGTCGTCGGTCGAGCCCGTCGAGACCACCGCGGTCGTCGACCTGCCCGACGGCGCACGCCGGGCGGTCGACGTCGTGAGCGTGGCCGGCCCCGCCGCTGCGCCGCTGCGCGCGCTCCTGCGGGACGTGGTCGTCGTCGACGACCTCGCCCAGGCGCGCGCCCTCGTGCACGACGTACCCGCCGTGGTGGCCGTGACGCGGGCCGGCGACCTGCTCGGCACGTCGCGGGCGTGGGGAGGCTCCGCGGCGGCTCCGAGCGTGCTGCACCTCACCTCCGCCCTCGACGAGGCGCGAACCGGCCTCGACGACGCGACGGCGCGCGGCGAGCGCTGCCGCTTCGAGCTGGTCGGGGCGCGCGAGCGCCTCGAGTCCGCCCAGGCCGCGTACGACGGGACCCTCGCGCAGCTGCACGAGTCCGACGCGGCGCTGGCCGCGGTGGCGGAGCAGCTCGGCACCCTCGGCGCAGCGCACCGCTCCGCGCTGGCGGAGGCGGGGCGGCACCGGGCGACCCTTGCCCAGGCGGCGGAGCGCCGGGAGGCCGACGAGGCGGAGCTGGCCGAGCTGACCCGTCGCCTCGAGGTCGCGGAGGCCGAGCCGGCCCAGTCCGAGGAGCAGGTGACCACGGCGCAGGCCGCGCGGGACGAGGCGCAGGCGGCGGCCACCGCGGCGCGGGGGACGGAGACCGAGGCCCGGCTGGAGCTGCGCACCAGCGAGGAGCGGGCGCGGGCCGTCTCGGGCCGCGCCCAGGGCCTCGCGCGCGCAGCCGAGCAGGAGCGGGCCGCGCGCGAGAAGGCCGAGCGGCGGGCGGTGCGGCGCGCGGCCGAGGCGCGGACAGCGGCGACCGTGCGCGACGACGCCGGCGAGGCGCTCGCCGTCCTCGCCCGCTCGATCGAGCGGGCGCAGGCGGAGCGGGCCGCCGCCGACGAGGCGCGCTCGGCGTGCCAGCAGGAGCTGGACACCGTAAGGGCCGACGCCGACCGGCTCGCGGGAGCGCTACGCGACCTCACCGACGTCGCGCACCGCGACGAGGTGGCGCGAGCCCAGCAGCAGGCGCGGCTGGAGCAGCTGCGGGCGAGGGCCGTCGACGAGGTGGGCAGCGACCCGGACACGCTCGTCGAGGAGTTCGGCCCGCACCGCATGATTCCGCTGGTTGAGCCCGTCGCCCTTCGACAGGATCAGGAACCGGGGTCGTCGGTTGAGCCTGTCGAAACCACCAGCGAGATCCCCTATGTGCGTGCCGAGCAGGAGAAGCGGCTGCGGACGGCGGAGCGGGCACTGGCCCGGATCGGGGCGGTGAACCCGCTCGCGCTGGAGGAGTTCGCGGCGCTCGAGGAGCGGCACCAGTTCCTCACCACGCAGCTTGCCGACCTGAAGAAGTCGCGCCAGGACCTGCTGCACATCGTCGAGGAGATCGACGAGCGCGTGCAGCAGGTGTTCGCCGAGGCGTTCCGCGACACGGCGGAGCAGTTCGAGCGGGTCTTCGGCCGGCTCTTCCCGGGCGGCGAGGGGCGGCTCGTGCTCACCGAGCCGGCCGACCTGCTCACCACCGGCATCGAGGTCGAGGCCCGGCCCGCGGGCAAGAAGGTCAAGCGGCTGTCCCTGCTGTCGGGCGGGGAGCGCTCGCTGACGGCGGTCGCGTTCCTCGTGTCGATCTTCAAGGCGCGCCCGAGCCCGTTCTACGTGATGGACGAGGTCGAGGCCGCCCTGGACGACGTCAACCTGGGGCGGCTGCTCGAGATCTTCCGCGAGCTCCAGGTGGACTCCCAGCTCATCGTCATCACCCACCAGAAGCGCACGATGGAGGTCGCGGACGCGCTGTACGGCGTAACGATGCGCGGCGACGGTGTGACGACCGTCATCTCCCAGCGGATGCGCGAGACCGCCGACGCGCTGGGAGACTAAGGCCATGCTCACGTTCGTCCTCTGGGTCCTCGGGTCCCTCGTGCTCGCCGCGGTGGTGTTTCTCGTGGCCAACGTCATGGAGCGTCGTGAGGGTCAGGACGACGAGGCGCCTGGCCTCGGCCGCTTCCTGCGCGACTTCCGTTCCGGGCTACGGGGTCGCGGCAGACGCGCCCGGACGCCGGCCCCCATGGAGACCGGCATGGACGAGTTCTTCGCCGCGACCATCGAGGACGCGCCCGGCTACGTGGACCCCGAGGAGCTCACGGACGCCCTGCACCGCGCCCGCCTGCAGGCGCGGAGCTCCTGGCACGTGGGTACGGTCCGCAAGCCGGAGTGACGTGCGGGCGGTCGGGGGCAGGTCGCTCGGTTCTGGGAGACTGTGCGCGTGAATGATCTGCTCTGGCTCTGGATCCTGCTCGGCGTCATCGTCGTCGTGGGCGGCGGCGCCGCCCTGCTCGTCCCGCGGTCGCGCCGGCGCCGCGGCGCCGGCGCCGCGGCGCCGCCCGAGGCGAAGACCGTCGACGTGGCCGCCGGTGAGGCCGGCGCCCCGCCCGTCGCCGAGCCGTCCGCGCCGCCCGCCCCGCCCGCGCTCGAGACCCCCGAGCCGGTGTCCGGCCGCATGGTGCGCCTGCGCGACCGGCTCGCCCGCTCCGGGTCGCCGCTCGGGGCGCGGCTGCTCAGCGTGCTCTCGCGCGACCACCTCACCGAGGACGACTGGGAGGAGCTCGAGGAGACGCTGCTGCTCGCCGACATCGGCGCCGGCCCGGCCGAGGAGCTCCTCGACGCCCTGCGCACCCGCGTGCGCGTGCTCGGGGTGCGTGACCCGAAGGCGGTGCGCGACCTCCTGCGCGAGGAGCTGCTCAAGGTCGTCGACCCGTCCTTCGACCGCGAGCTGGCCACGACCGGCCCGGTCGGCGAGGACGGCACGCGCCTCCCGGCGGTGGTGCTCGTCGTGGGCGTCAACGGCACGGGCAAGACGACGACGGTGGGCAAGCTGGCGCGCGTGCTCGTCGCGGAGCACAAGACCGTGGTGCTCGGCGCCGCCGACACGTTCCGCGCGGCGGCCGCCGACCAGCTGCAGACGTGGGGCGCCCGCGTGGGCGTCGAGACCGTCCGCGCCGACCGTGACGGGGCCGACCCGGCCGCCGTCGCGTTCGACGCCGTGAAGCGGGGCAGCGCCGAGGGGACCGACGTCGTGCTCGTCGACACCGCCGGCCGCCTGCAGAACAAGGCGGGGCTCATGGACGAGCTCGGCAAGATCACGCGCGTCATCACGCGCGAGGCGCCGCTCGCCGAGGTGCTCCTCGTGCTCGACGCCACCACCGGGCAGAACGGGCTCAACCAGGCGCGCGTCTTCGGCGAGGTCGCGGGCGTCACCGGCATCGTGCTGACCAAGCTCGACGGCACCGCCAAGGGCGGCATCGTCGTCGCAGTGCAGCGCGAGCTGGGCGTCCCCGTGAAGCTCGTCGGCCTGGGGGAGGGCCCGGACGACCTGGCGCCGTTCGACCCGGAGGAGTTCGTCGACGGCCTGCTCGGCTGAGGCGGAGGTGCAGCGCAGGGTGGGGCCGAGGTACGAGGCGCCCGCCCGAAGCGGAACCGCAGGCTCGGCCGACAGATGGATCGGCTGCGGCGGAGGTGCAGCGCAGGGTGGGGCCGAGGTACGAGGCGCCCGCCCCAAGCGGAACCGCAGGCTCGGCCGACAGATGGATCGGCTGAGGCTCTTCGCAAGGCCCGTCGACCGGCCCCCGTCACGCAACGTTTACGCGTGGCGGGGGTTTGTCACACCCGCGTCACACGAGAACGGTCCAGGGGAAATCCCGTTCGCCCACGGTAGTGCCCGACCCGGCCGCCCGGCTGGTGAGGGAGGAACAACTCATGGAGCTGGACACCGGAGCAACCGCGTGGATGCTGATGTCGGCATCTCTCGTGCTCCTGATGACCCCTGGACTCGCGCTCTTCTACGGCGGCATGGTGCGCGGCAAGTCCGTCCTGAACATGATGATGATGTCGTTCGGTGCGCTCGCCGTCGTCGGCGTGATCTACGTGCTGTGGGGCTGGTCGATGTCCTACGGTGCCGACGTCGGCGGGATCTTCGGCGACCCGTTCGACCAGTTCGCGCTCCAGGGCGCGGTCTACGACGGGTCCGGTGAGTTCCTCATCGACGACTTCGGTGTGCCGGGCATCGTCGGCGTGGGCTTCCAGGCCACGTTCGCCATCATCACCGTCGCGCTGATCTCCGGCGCGATCGCCGACCGCGCCAGGTTCGGCACCTGGATGATCTTCGTGGCCCTTTGGGTGACGCTCTGCTACTTCCCGATGGCCCACATGGTGTGGGGCGGCGGCCTGCTCTCGGGCGACGGTCCGTTCGCGTCGATCGCCACGCCGATCGACTTCGCCGGCGGCACGGTGGTGCACATCAACGCGGGTGTGGCCGCGCTGGTGCTCGCTCTCGTGGTGGGCAAGCGCAAGGGCTTCGGCTCCGAGCCGATGCGTCCGCACAACCTGCCGCTCGTCATGCTCGGCGCGGCCCTGCTCTGGTTCGGCTGGTTCGGCTTCAACGGCGGCTCGGCGTTCACCGCGGACGGGTTCGCCGGCCTGGCGTGGGTCAACACCACGGTCGCGACGGCCGCAGCCGTCCTTGGCTGGCTGCTCGTGGAGAAGTTCCGCGACGGC
This sequence comes from Isoptericola sp. Y541, assembly GCF_059445465.1. Classification (NCBI taxonomy): domain Bacteria; kingdom Bacillati; phylum Actinomycetota; class Actinomycetes; order Micrococcales; family Promicromonosporaceae; genus Isoptericola; species Isoptericola sp. Y541. Next base: position 110,481 of record NZ_JCAIUJ010000006.1, read on the forward strand.
TCGGCGACCTCGCTCGGCGCCGCGTCCGGCGTCGTCGCCGGTCTGGTGGCGATCACCCCGGCCGCAGGCTCGGTCAGCCCGTTCGGCTCGATCTTCGTCGGCGCGATCGCGGGCGTGCTCTCCGCCTTCGCCGTCGGCCTGAAGTACAAGCTCGGCTACGACGACTCGCTCGACGTCGTGGGCGTCCACCTGGTGGCCGGCCTGTGGGGCACCATCTCGATCGGCGTCCTGGCCACCGAGACGGGCCTGTTCTACGGCGGCGGTGCCGGGCAGCTGGCCGTCCAGGTGATCATCGCGGTCATCGCGGTCGTCTTCTCCCTCGTGATGACGACGATCATCGCGTTGATCCTCAAGGCGACCATGGGCTGGCGGATCTCCGAGGATGCCGAGGTCGGGGGCGTCGACCTGGCGGTGCACAGCGAGACCGCGTACGAGACGATCCAGCAGGGTTCCCTCGCTCAGGAGATTCGCGCATGAAGCTCGTCACCGGTGTCATCCAGCCCCATCGCCTGGACGACGTGAAGTCCGCCCTCGAGGCTGCCGGCATCCGCGGCATGACGGTCAGCGAGGCCAGCGGCTACGGCCGACAGAAGGGCCACACCGAGGTCTACCGCGGCGCGGAGTACACCGTGGACCTGGTCCCCAAGGTGCGCGTGGAGGTACTCGTCGCGGAGAGGGACGCGGCCACCGTCGTGGACGTCGTCGTCAAGGCGGCCCAGACCGGCCGCATCGGCGACGGCAAGGTGTGGACCACCGCGCTCGACGACGTGGTGCGCGTGCGCACCGGCGAGCACGGCGACGCGGCGCTCTAGCCGTGCCGCACCCGGCACCGGACGAACTCGAGCCCGGCACCCCGGCCACGGGGGCGCGGGGCCGGCGCGGCACCGTCGGTGCGCTGCGGGCCGACCTACTCGTCGCGGCGGACGGCCTGACCGGCCCCGGCCGGTCGGGCCTCGCCCGGCGCACGACCCTGCAGCAGATCGTCACGGAACGCATCACGCCGCTGTTCGACGCCGCCACGGCCGACGTCGACCCCGCGGGCATCGCGCTGGCCGCCGTCGGCAGCCTCGGCCGCGCCGCCGAGCTCGGGCCGCTGTCCGACCTCGACCTCGTGCTGGTGCACGACGGCCGCACGCACGAGCCCGAGGAGCTCGCCCGCGTGGCCGACGCCCTCTGGTATCCGCTGTGGGACTCGGGCGTCGACATCGACCACGCCGTGCGCTCCCTGAGCCAGACGCGCCGGCTCGCCTCCACCGACCTGCCCGCCGCCGTCGGGTGGCTGGACGTGCGGCCCCTGGCGGGCGACGCGGTCGTGGTGCACCGCGCGGCGTCCGCCATCCTCACGGACTGGCGCTCGGCCTCCCGGCGACGCCTGCCGGAGCTGCTGAACAGTGCCCGCAGCCGCGCCGAGCGCGCCGGTGAGCTCGCGTACCTCGTCGAGCCAGACCTCAAGGAGTCGCGCGGCGGCATCCGCGACGCGGTGCTGCTGTCCGCGCTGGCGGCGACCTGGCTGACCGACCGCCCGCACGGGCGGGTGGACCGGGCGTACGCGCACCTGCTGGACGTGCGCGACGCGGTGCACGTCGTGACGCGGCGCCGTTCCACGAAGCTGCACCTCGCCGACCTGGACGAGGTCGCCGCGCGGTGCGGCCACGACGATCCCGACGAGCTGCTGGCGAGCCTCGCGGAGGCCGGGCGGGAGATCTCCTACGCGCTGGACTCGACCGTGCGCCGGGCCCGCCAGGCGCTGCAACGGCCGGCGCTGCGCCGGCCCGTCGTCGTGCGGGGGCGGCGGTCTGCGCCGCGGCTGCGCTCGGTGGGCGACGGGCTGGTGGAGCACGACGGCGAGCTCGTGCTGGCGGTGGGCGCGCAGCCGACCGAGGACCCGCTGCTATCGCTGCGGGCGGCGGCGACCGCCGCCCGGACGGGCCTGGTGCTCTCGCCGGTGACCGTGCACTCGCTGGCGCAGTGCACGCCGCCGCCCGAGCCGTGGCCGCAGGCCGCCCGCACCGCCCTGCTGACGCTGCTGGGCGCGGGCCCTGCGCAGGTGCCGGTCTGGGAGGCGCTGGACCTGGCGGGCATCGTGACCAGCTGGGTCCCGGAGTGGGCGGGGGTGCGCAACCGCCCGCAGCGTGCGGCGATCCACCGGCACACCGTGGACAGGCACCTCGTCGAGACGGCGTCCCGCGCCGGCCGGGTACGCCGGCAGGTGGCCGCCGACGCCGGCGTCGCCCCCGCGCCGTCCGAGGTGCTGCTGCTCAGCGCGCTGCTGCACGACATCGGCAAGCGCCGCGGCGCGCAGAGCACTGACCACTCCGTCGAGGGCGCACGCCTCGCGCCGGGCATCGCGGCGCGGGCCGGGTTCGGCGCCGCCGTCGCGCACGACGTCGGCGTGGTGGTGCGCCACCACCTGACCCTCGCCCGGCTGGCGACCACCGCCGACCTCGAGGACCCGGACACGACGGGCGAGCTGCTCGACGCCGTGGAGCACCGGCCGGACCTGCTCGAGACACTGCGAGCGGTGACGGAGGCGGACGCGTCGTCGCTCGGGCCGGTCGGCTGGACGGCGTGGCGGGCGAGCCTCGTGGACGACCTCACCGCACGGGCCCGCACGGTGCTCGCAGGGGACCCGATGAGCGACCGGTGAGCGACCGGTAAGGTAGGTGGCTGCACCCATCGAAGAAACTCTGTGAGGACCTGCCTGGTGTTCAACTCCCTGTCGGACCGGCTCACCTCGACGTTCAAGAACCTGCGCGGCCGGGGCCGGCTCTCCGAGGCGGACATCGACGCGACCGTGCGCGAGATCCGCCGGGCCCTCCTCGACGCCGACGTGGCCGTGCCCGTGGTGCGCGAGTTCACCGCCGCGGTGCGCGAGCGTGCCATGTCGGCCGAGGTCTCCGGCGCGCTCAACCCGGCGCAGCAGGTCGTCCAGATCGTCAACGACGAGCTCGTGGCGATCCTCGGCGGCCAGACGCGCGCGATGCAGCTCGCCAAGACCCCGCCGACCGTCATCATGCTCGCGGGCCTGCAGGGCGCCGGCAAGACGACGCTCGCGGGCAAGCTGGGCCTGGCCCTCAAGGAGCAGGGGCACACGCCGCTGCTCGTCGCGGCCGACCTGCAGCGCCCCAACGCGGTCACCCAGCTGTCCGTGGTGGCCGAGCGCGCGGGCGTGCCCGTCTTCGCGCCGCACCCCGGCAACCAGGGCGCCGAGACGGACACCGTCGTCGGCGACCCCGTGGGCGTGGCCCGCGACGGCGTGGCCGAGGCGAAGGCCAAGCAGCACGACGTCGTCATCGTCGACACCGCGGGCCGCCTCGGCGTCGACCAGCTCCTCATGCAGCAGGCCGCGGACATCCGCGACGCCGTCCAGCCGGACGAGGTCCTGTTCGTCATCGACGCGATGATCGGTCAGGACGCCGTCGCCACGGCGCAGGCGTTCCTCGATGGCGTCGACTTCACGGGCGTCGTGCTGTCCAAGCTCGACGGTGACGCGCGCGGTGGCGCCGCGCTGTCGGTGGCCACGGTCACGGGCCGGCCGATCATGTTCGCCTCCACCGGCGAGAAGCTCACCGACTTCGAGGTCTTCCACCCCGACCGGATGGCGTCGCGCATCCTCGACATGGGTGACGTGCTCACCCTCATCGAGCAGGCGGAGAAGGCGTTCGACGCCGACGAGGCCGCCAAGATGGCGGCCAAGGTGGAGAAGGGCGAGGACTTCACCCTCTCCGACTTCCTGGTGCAGATGCAGCAGATGAAGAAGCTCGGCTCGATGAAGAAGATGCTCGGGATGATGCCGGGCATGGGGCAGATGCGCGAGCAGCTCGAGAACTTCGACGAGCGCGAGGTCGACCGCGTGCAGGCCCTCATCCAGTCGATGACGCCGGCCGAGCGCGACAACCCCAAGCTCATCAACGGGTCTCGCAGGGCGCGCATCGCCCGCGGCTCGGGCCAGACGACGACGGCGGTCAACCAGCTCCTCGAGCGGTTCGCGCAGGCGCAGAAGATGATGCGCCAGATGAGCAAGGGGGGCGGCATGCCGGGGATCCCCGGCGGCGCGCCGGGCATGCCGGGCCTGCCCGGGGGCGGCGGCAAGAAGTCGCGCGGCAAGCAGGCGCCGGTCCAGAAGAAGAAGGGCAAGTCGGGCAACCCCGCCAAGCGTGCCCAGCAGGAGCGCGAGGCGATGCAGCGCGCCCTGGGGGGCCCCGCGGACGAGCCGGCGGCCCCCGGCTCGGCGTTCGGCATCGGCGGTGGCGCCCAGCCGGCCGAGCAGGACCCGTCGAAGCTGCAGCTCCCCGACGGCCTCGACAAGCTGCTCGGCGGCCGCTGAGCGACCGCTCGGTCTGTAGCCTCTGACCATGTCAGCACCGCACGTCCCGCTGCACGTCACCGGCCATGTCCTCCTCGGTGGCGACCGTGACGTGGGGGAGATGTGGGTGCGCGACGGCCGCGTCAGCCTGACCCGGCCGTCCCCCCAGGGCAGCGCCACCCGCGAGCTCGAGGGGTGGGCGCTGCCCGGCCTCGTCGACGTGCACTGTCACGTGGGGCTGGGGGCGGACGGCCCCGTCGACCCGGAGACGGCCGTCGCGCAGGCGCTCGCCGACCGGGACTCCGGCGTCCTGCTGGTCCGCGACGCGGGCACGCCGCTGGACACGTCGTGGGTGCACGAGCGACCCGACCTGCCCCGGCTGGTGCGCTCGGGACGGCACCTGGCTCGGCCCCGGAGGTACCTGCGGAACTTCGGCCTGGAGCTCGACGACGTCGCCGACCTGCCGGGGGCCGTCCGGACGCAGGCCCGGGCCTCGGACGGCTGGGTCAAGCTGGTGGGCGACTGGATCGACCGCGGCCTGGGGGCGGACGCGGACCTGCGGCCCCTGTGGCCGCGGGACGTGCTCACGGACGCCGTCGCCGCGGCGCACGCCGAGGCGGCGCGGGTCACGGTGCACGCCTTCTCCGAGGAGGTCCTCGGCGACCTGCTCGCGGCGGGCGTGGACGGCATCGAGCACGGCACCGGCCTCACCGCCCAGCTCATGGACGAGGTCGCCGTGCGGGGGATCCCGGTCACGCCCACGCTGCTCCAGGTGGGCCGGTTCGAAGAGATCGCCCGTCAGGCGGAGGCGAAGTATCCGGTCTACGCGGCACGGATGCGGGGCATGCACGCACGCCGGTACGAGCACGTCCGGGCCATGCACGAGGCCGGCGTCCGGCTGCTCGTCGGCACCGACGCGGGCGGCGCCATCGGGCACGGGCGCGTCGCGGACGAGTGCGCCGAGATGGTCGCGGCCGGGATCCCGCCGGCCGACGTGGTGGCGATGGCGACCTGGCGCGCGCGGGAGCTGCTCGGGTTCGGCTCGCTCGTCGACGGATCCAGCGCCGACCTGGTGGTGTACCCCGCGGACCCGCGCAAGGACATCGGGGTGTTGCGGCACCCCAGCGCTGTCGTGCTGCGCGGCCAGGTCGTCCGCGGCTGAGGCGGAGGTGCAGCGGAGGGCGCGGGTCGAGGGACGAGACACTCGTCCGTAGCGGAACCGCGGACTCGGCCGAGAACAGGCGCGGCTGAGGGCGGTTGGAGACCACCCGTGGGGTCTGGCACAATGGCCGGGTACTCGGCGTGCCCAGGCCCCTCTCTCCTGCGCAGGCCGTGTCCTGACCAGAGCAGCCGCTAGGACCCCACCCGGCAGCGCGACAGGTCGACCCACCAGAACCAGGAGACACCACCACAGTGGCCGTCAAGATTCGTCTGAAGCGCCTCGGCAAGATCCGGGCCCCGTACTACCGCGTCGTCGTGGCGGACTCGCGTTCCAAGCGCGATGGTCGCGTCATCGAGGAGATCGGGAAGTACCACCCGACCGAGGAGCCGTCGTTCATCGAGATCAAGTCCGAGCGGGCGCAGTACTGGCTCGGCGTCGGCGCGCAGCCGACCGAGCAGGTCGCCGCACTGCTGAAGATCACCGGTGACTGGCAGAAGTTCAAGGGCCTGCCGGGCGCCGAGGGCACCCTGCGGACCAAGACCGCCAAGGCCGACAGCGCCTCCGCGGTCGAGGCCGTCGCCGCCGAGGCCGAGAAGGCCAAGGCGAAGGCTGCCGCGAAGAAGACCGCGGAGCCGGCGGCCGAGACCGCCGAGGCCTGATGCTCGCCGACGCCCTCGAGCACCTGGTGCGCGGCATCGTGGACCACCCGGACGACGTCCGGGTGGCCGCGCGGGCGCAGCGCCGGGGAGACCTGCTCGAGGTGCGGGTGCACCCGGAGGACCTCGGCCGAGTCATCGGCCGGGGCGGACGGACGGCGAAGGCCCTGCGCACCGTGGTCGGCGCGCTCGCGACGGACGGCCCCGTGCGGGTCGACGTCGTGGACGTCGACCGGCGCTGACGCCCGCCGCACCCGCTGTCGCAGCTCTGACGAGGCCCGGCCCCACGGATCAGCACTGATCAGCACTGACCAGCATTGATCAGCACGTGGGGCCGGGCCTCGTCGTCTGCGGCCGGCCGACCATAGACCAGACGACGCACGAATCGACGAGGTGGGAGACGAGATGCAGCTGACGGTGGCGCGCATCGGGCGGGCGCACGGGCTGCGCGGCGAGGTCGGGCTCGACCTGCGCACGGACAACCCCGAGGACCGGCTGGCGGTCGGCTTCGTGCTGACCACGGAGCCGGCGTCCGCCGGCCCGCTGACCGTGACGGCGGCGCGGGAGCACCAGGGCCGTTGGCTCGTCTCGTTCGCGGGGGTGGCCGACCGGACGGCGGCCGAGGCGCTGCGCGGCGTCGAGATCGTCGTCGACGCGGACGACTCCGACGAGGAGGACGCCTGGTACCCGCACGAGCTGGCAGGCCTGCGCGTGGAGCTCGAGGACGGCACGGCCGTGGGCGAGGTCGTCGGCCTGGAGCACCTGCCCGCGCACGACGCGCTCGTCGTGCGCGAGACCGGCGGCGAGCGCACGCTCGTGCCGTTCGTGCGCGCCATCGTGCCCGTGGTGGACGTACCCGGCGGTCGGGTCGTGCTCACCCCGCCGGGCGGCCTGCTCGCCCGTGACGCCGAGGCCGTCGAGGTCGACGACCCGTCGGGGGAGGACCGCTGACGTGCGCGTCGACGTCGTGACGATCTTCCCCGACTACCTCGCCGCGCTCGAACTGTCGCTGGTCGGGAAGGCGCGCCGGGCGGGGCTCCTCGACCTGCGCGTGCACGACCTGCGGGACTGGACCGTCGACCGGCACCGCACGGTGGACGACACCCCGTTCGGCGGGGGAGCGGGCATGGTCATGCGTCCCGACGTCTGGGGCCGGGCCCTCGACGACGTGCTGCCCGAGGGCGGCGGCGGCCACCTGGTGGTCCCGACGCCGTCGGGCGAGGTCTTCACCCAGCGGCACGCCGAGTCGCTCGCGGCCGAGGAGCACGTGGTCGTCGCGTGCGGCCGTTACGAGGGCATCGACGCGCGCGTGGTCGAGCGCCACCGGGCCGCGGGCCACCGGGTGAGCGAGCTCTCCATCGGCGACTACGTGCTCAACGGCGGCGAGGTCGCGGCGCTCGTGATGATCGAGGCGTTCGGCCGCCTGCTGCCCGGGGTGGTGGGCAACCCGCACTCCCTGGTCGAGGAGTCGCACGGGGAGGCGGGCCTGCTGGAGTACCCCGTGTACACGAAGCCGCCGTCGTGGGAGGGCCTCGAGGTGCCCGAGGTGCTCCTGTCGGGGCATCACGCGCGGATCGAGCGGTGGCGCCGGGACCGCGCGCTCGAGCGGACCGTCGCCCGGCGGCCCGACATGATCGCCGCGCTCGACGTCGCGACGCTCGACCGGGCCGACCTCACGCTGCTCGCCGAGCTCGGCTGGGTCGTCGAGGGCGGCCGCCTGCAACGGGCGGCGGATTCGGTGGCGGCGGAGCCCGAGCCGGAACCTGTGGCAGAATAGGTCGCTGGTGTGCTCGCCGACCGGCCTCTGCCACAGGGGAGGTCACGGCGGGCTGCGCAGCAGCTCGCCCGGTCGACCAGTCGTCGCACCGCCCGAACCATCAGACACCGCGCGCCGTGAGCGCGCCACGATCTTGTTCCTGACCTGTGGCAGGGCGGGGAGAAACCATGCACACGCTCGACTCTGTCGACGCAGCCTCGCTGCGCTCCGACGCGCCGGAGTTCCGCGCCGGCGACACCGTGAAGGTCAACGTCAAGGTCGTCGAGGGCAACCGCTCGCGCGTCCAGGCCTTCCAGGGTGTCGTCATCGCCCGCCAGGGCGGCGGCGTCCGCGAGACGTTCACCGTCCGCAAGATCAGCTTCGGCGTCGGCGTGGAGCGGACGTTCCCGCTGCACGCGCCGACCATCGACTCGATCGAGCTCGTGTCGCGTGGTCTCGTCCGTCGCGCCAAGCTCTACTACCTGCGCAACCTGCGCGGCAAGAAGGCGAAGATCCGCGAGAAGCGCGAGACCCCGTCCTCGAAGTGACGCTGTACTGACCAAGCGCTGAGGCGCTTGTCACGCTGCTCCGCGAACGGGCGGACCTGCTTGCGCAGGTCCGCCCGTTCGTCGTCTCCGGCGAGGGGTGACGCCGGGCCGCCGGCGGGATGCCGGCGTTTCGCCCTGGACGGTGGCGAGTGAAAGAGTGAGCACGTGGCAGACTCCGATCCCGTGACCGACCGGCCGAGCGCGCGCGAGCCCCGCCCCCACGACCCCGGCGATGCCGGCTGGGACGCCTCGCCCGACGCTCCGGTCGGCGTGGGCACCGGCAACGAGCCGGGCGGCTTCGACGCTGTGGTGGGCACCGGTCACAACGCCCCCGCGCCGAGCCGCGGGCTCGGTGTGCTGCGTGAGACCGCGATCATCGTGATCAGCGCGCTCGTGCTGTCGTGGCTGATCAAGACGTTCCTCGTGCAGGCCTTCTACATCCCGAGCGGGTCGATGGAGGACACGCTCGAGATCGGCGACCGGGTCATGGTCTCGCGCCTCGTGCCCGACGTCTTCGACGTCCACCGTGGCGACATCGTGGTGTTCAAGGACCCGGGCGGCTGGCTGCCGCCGTACGAGCCGCCGGAGCGCACCCCCGTCGGGGAGGCCGTGACGAACGTCCTGACCTTCGTGGGGCTGCTCCCGCAGGAGACCGGCGACCACCTGATCAAGCGGGTGGTCGGCGTGCCGGGTGACCACGTCACGTGCTGCGACGACCAGGGGCGCGTGAGCGTCAACGGCGAGCCGATCGACGAGGAGTCGTACATCAAGCCGGGCTCGGTGCCGAGCCAGGACCCGTTCGACACCGTGGTGCCCGACGGCATGCTGTTTGTCATGGGCGACAACCGGCAGAACTCCCAGGACTCGCGCTACAACACCGGCAAGCCGGGCGGCGGGTTCGTGCCGATGGACAACGTGGTCGGGTCCACCTTCGCCACCGTCTGGCCGCTGGGCGACGCCAAGCTGCTGCGCAATCCCGGCGACGTCTTCGGAGGAGTCCCGGAGCCGTGACCTGGCTGTCTGAGCGGCCCCTGCGCGTCGCGCCGGTTCCCGACACGGTCCGGCGCCCGACGCCGCCGCGCCGGCGTGCCTCGAACGGTGCCTCGAAACGGCGGAGCACGACGCTGCGCCAGGAGCGGTCGCTGCTCACGGGCGGGGCCCGTCTGGTCGCCGGCATGGATGAGGTCGGTCGCGGCGCGCTCGCCGGGCCGGTGAGCGTAGGCGTCGTCGTCGTGGACGCCGCGACCCGCACCGCGCCCCAGGGGCTTACCGACTCCAAGCTGCTCACACCTGCGGCTCGCGTCGCGATGGTGCCCCAGCTGGAGCGGTGGGGGGTCGCCTGGGCGGTCGGGCACGCCGGGCCCGCGGAGATCGACGCGCACGGCATCGTGGCCGCCCTGCGGCTCGCCGGGCACCGCGCGCTGGCGCAGGTGCGTCGCGCCTGCGGGGACGTGGACGTGGTGCTGCTCGACGGCTCGCACAACTGGTTGAGCCGCGCGGACGTCGACCTCTTCGAGGCCGCCGACCTCGACCCCGCGCTCGGGCCGGACGTCCCCGAGCCCGCCGTCCGTACGCTCGTCAAGGCCGACCTGCAGTGCTCGTCGGTCGCGGCCGCGAGCGTGCTCGCCAAGGTGGAGCGCGACGGCCTCCTGGTGCGGCTCGCCCGCCAGTACCCGGTCTTCGCCTGGGACCAGAACAAGGGGTACTCGGCGCCCGCCCACCTGGACGCACTGCGCCGCCACGGCCCGACGCCGCAGCACCGGCGCTCCTGGAACCTGCGCGCGCTCGCCGACGAACCTGCGTGCGTGCCCGGCGCCGCGCCAGCGGCCACGCTCGACGCGGGCCTGCCCGATGGGATGATGGGCTCGTGAGCGCCGAAGACCTCGAGAACTACGAGACCGACATGGAGCTCGCGCTCTATCGCGAGTACCGAGACGTGGTGGGCCTCTTCTCGTACGTCGTGGAGACGGAGCGACGGTTCTACCTGGCGAACCAGGTGGACCTGCAGGTGCGGTCCGCGGCCGGGGAGGTCTACTTCGAGCTCCGGCTGGCCGACGCGTGGGTGTGGGACGTCTACCGCTCCGCGCGGTTCGTGAAGTCGGTGCGCGTGGTGACGTTCAAGGACGTCAACGTCGAGGAGCTGGCGAAGGCCGAGCTGGCCCTGTAGCAGGGCTTTCTGTCGCCGCGGCGGGATCGCGCCGCACCGAGGCTGCCCCCAGGTCCGGCCGTCGTGCACAGGCACCCCTCCTGCGGCGGGCGGTGCTCTGGCGCGGGTCAGGCTTCCCGCGGAGGTGGTTCGATGCGGGCGAAGGACGCCGTCGGGCAGTACGGGGAACGGGTGGCGGCACGCCACGTGGAGGCGAACGGCCTCGTGGTGTTGGAACGGAACTGGCGCGGCACGGCGGGCGAGCTGGACATCGTCGCCATGGACGGTGACGTGCTGGTCGTGATCGAGGTCAAGACCCGCCGGGGCACGGCGTTCGGGCATCCCGCCGAGGCGGTGACGGCGTCGAAGCTGGCGCGGATCCGCCGGCTCACCGGGCAGTGGCTCGTCGAGCACGCCGACGTCCGGTGCCGCGAGGTGCGGGTGGACGTCGTGGCGGTGGTGCTCCCGCGTGCGGGCGCGGCCGAGGTCGAGCACCTGGTCGGGGTCCTCTGATGGGCCTCGGCACGACGGCGGCGGTCGCGCTGTCCGGCCTCTCGGGACACGTCGTGGAGGTGCAGGCGCAGCTCGCGGCCTCCGTCCCCGGGTTCACGCTGGTGGGGCTCCCCGACGCGGCGCTGCACGAGTCGCGCGAACGCGTCCGTGCCGCGGTGCTGTCGACAGGTGTCCGGTGGCCGCACCGCAAGATCACCGTCAACCTCTCACCCGCGTCGTTGCGCAAGTCGGGCTCGTCGTTCGATGTCGCGATAGCGGTCGCGATCCTCGCCGGGGACGGCAGCGTCCCCGGCGCCGGTCTGGAGCGCGTGGTCCACCTGGCGGAGCTCGGGCTGGACGGGCGCCTGCAGCCGGTGCGGGGCGTGCTCCCGGCGGTCGCGGCCGCGGTCGAGGCGGGCTGCCCCGACGTCGTGGTCGCGGCCGCCGACGCGGACGAGGCGCGGCTCGTGCCCGGGGCACGGGTCCACGCCGCGGCCAGCCTCGCCGAGGTCGTGCTGCTGCACGGCGGTGAGCTCGCGGAGGTGCCGGTGCTCGATCCCGTGCGCCCGTTCCGGCAGGTGGTGGCGCGCCGGCGACCCGGCGACCTGGCGGAGGTCGTAGGGCAGGCGCAGGCGCGGGTCGCGCTGGAGATCGCGGCCGCCGGCGGGCACCACCTGCTGCTGGTGGGACCACCGGGGGCCGGCAAGACGATGCTCGCGGCCCGGCTGCCGGGCGTCCTGCCCGACCTGACCCCGGCCGAGGCCGTCGAGGTCACGGCCGTGCACTCGGTCGCGGGCACCTTCGACCCCGGGGACGGGCTGATGACCCGGCCGCCCTTCGAGGACCCGCACCACACGGCGACCCCCGCGGCGATCGTCGGCGGCGGCAGCGGGATGGCGCGCCCCGGCGCGGTCTCGCGAGCGCACCGCGGCGTCCTGCTGCTCGACGAGGCGCCTGAGTTCCCGTCCCGCGTGCTCGAGACCCTGCGGCAGCCGCTCGAGCAGGGCGAGCTCGTGCTGCACCGCTCGGGGGGTGCGGCGCGCTACCCCGCGCGTTTCCAGCTGGTGCTCGCGGCGAACCCGTGCCCGTGCGGGATGGCGACGGTCAACAAGGGCCTGGACTGCGCGTGCACGCCCGCGGCGAAGCGCCGGTACTTCGGCCGTCTGTCCGGACCGCTGCTCGATCGGGTGGACCTGCAGGTGGACGTGCTCCCGGTGACGCGCGCGGAGCGCACGGCGGGGCCGACCGGCGAGTCGACGGCCGACGTGGCGTGCCGCGTCGCGCGGGCGCGCGGTGCGGCACGCGAACGGCTGGCCGGCACTCCGTGGTCCACGAACGCCGAGGTACCGGGCGGGTGGCTGCGAGAACGGCTGGGCAGCGACCGGCGCGTGCTGCGGCCCGTCGAGCAGATGATCGACCGCGGTGTGCTGAGCCTGCGCGGCGCCGACCGGGTGCTCCGGATCGCGTGGACCGTCGCCGACCTGGGTGGGCGGGCCGCCCCGGACGCCGATGACGTGTCCACTGCCGTGACGATGCGCACGAGGGGGAACCATGGCTGACCCGCTCTTCGACATACCCCGGACAGAGCGCTCGGGTCGCCTGGCGCCAGGCGCGGGGGCCGTGCCGTTCGACGCCGCGGACCCGGTGCTCGCCCGCGCCGCCTGGAGCAGGCTGGTGGAGCCGGGCGACCCGGTGGCCGGCGCGCTCGTCACCCATCTCGGGGCGCCGGGCGCGCTCGTGTGGCTCCTCGACGCCGTCGGGGACCCTGCGCGCGCCCTGCGCGGTGCGGCGCTGGAGCCGCTGGGTACCGCGGTGGCCGCCGACCGGCTGCTGGAAGCGGTGGCGCGGTGGGTGCCACGCCTGGATCGGCTCGACCCGCGTCGGGAGCTCCGCGTGCTCGCGCGGCTCGGCGGCACGCTGCTGATCCCGGGCGACGCGCGATGGCCCACCCGCCTCGGCGAGCTCGGCGCGGCGGAGCCCTTCGCCCTCTGGGTGCGGGGCGACCCGGACCTGGCCGCCCTCGCGGACCGGTCGGTCGCGGTGGTCGGGGCACGCGCGTCCACCGCGTACGGCGAGCACGTCGCCGCGGACCTCGCGGCCGGGCTGGCCGACCGCGGGTTCACGGTGATCTCCGGTGGGGCGTACGGGATCGACGCCGCCGCGCACCGCGGGGCGCTTGCGGGCGGCGCGTCCACCGTCGCCGTGCTCGCCGGGGGAGTTGATCGGTACTACCCGCCGGGCAACCACGAGCTGTTGCGCCGGATCGCCGCCGGGGCGGGCGCGGTGGTGAGCGAGGTCCCGCCCGGCTCGGCCCCGTTCAGGCAGCGGTTCCTCGCGCGCAACCGGCTCATCGCTGCGGCGTCCTGCGCGACGGTCGTGGTGGAGGCGGCCTGGCGGTCAGGCGCGCTGTCGACGGCGCGGCACGCCGCCCAGCTGCTGCGCCCGCTGGGTGCGGTGCCGGGCCCGGTGACGTCCGGCACGTCGACGGGGTGTCACGCGCTGCTGCGGGACGGCGTCGCTGTCTGCGTGACCGACGCCGCCGAGGTCGCGGAGCTGGCCGGGCCGATGGACGCGGGGGAGGCGGGCGCGGCCGGCGAGCGTGGTGGTGGGGCGTCGGGCGCCGCCGCCGTCGGGAGTCGCCGGGGCTCGGGCGGGCGCCGCCCCGAGTCGGTGGAGGCGCTCGGTGGCCGCGCGCAGCGGGCGTGGGACGCGCTACCGGCTCGTGCGGCGGCGGCCCTGGACGCGCTCGCCCGCACCGCCGGCCTGTCCGTCGCCGAGACGCTCTCCGGGCTGGGCACGCTGGAGCAGCACGGCCTCGCCGCGCAGGAGGGCGGAAGGTGGCGCCGCGCGCCCTGAGGCCCGGCGCGCACGCGCGGGCTCCTGCCGGCCGAGTGGGTCTGGGGTCGGTCGACACGCGTGCCCGATCACCGTGGCGGTGGCGGGCCGGGGGCACACTGACCTGGATGGACACCGATCCGGACCTCCCGCCGCTGCCGGCGTCGCTCGCGGACGCTGTGGAGCGATTCGACGAGCATCTGGCCGTGCAGCGGGGGCACTCGGTGCACACCCGCCGCGCCTACCGCGCGGACATCAGCTCGCTGCTGCGGTACTCGGTGCGCCACGGCGCGGGGGGCCTGCCCGACGTGGACGTCGGGGTCCTGCGCGGGTGGCTCGCCGCCCAGGCGGACCGGGGCCTGGCACGCGCCACCATCGCGCGCAGGGGGGCCGCTGCGCGGGCGTTCCTCCGCTGGGCCTACCGGGGCGGCCTGGTCCCGACCGACGCCACGGCACGCCTCGCCAGCCCCAAGGTGCCGCGCACCCTGCCGACGGTGCTGAGCGCCGACGCGGCGGCGGCGATGCTCGACGCCGCGCGCGACGAGGCACACACCGCCGGACCCGACGAGCGGCCGGCCGCGCTGCGCGCCTGGGCGGCGGCCGAGCTGCTCTACGGCAGCGGCATCCGCGTCGGCGAGCTCGTCCAGGTGGACGTGTCGGCCGTCGACCTCACGGAACGGCTCGTGCGGGTGCTCGGCAAGGGCGGGAAGGAACGGGTGGTGCCGTTCGGCGTTCCCGCGGCCCGTGCGGTCGCGGAGTGGCTCGCCCGGGGCCGGCCCGCGCTGGCGCAGCCGACGTCGGGGGCGGCCCTCCTGCTCGGCGCGCGGGGCGGCCGGTGGGGTCAGCGCCAGGTGCGCGAGGCCGTGCACCGGCTCGCGGCGATGGCGGGTGTGGAGGACGTCGCACCCCACGCCCTGCGGCACTCCGCCGCGACGCACCTGCTCCAGGGCGGATCCGACCTGCGCTCCGTCCAGGAGGTGCTGGGGCACTCTGACCTCGGCACCACGCAGCGGTACACGCACGTGGACGGGGAGCGGCTGCGCAAGGTGTTCGTGCAGGCGTTCCCCCGCGCCTGACGCGCCGGAGGCCCGCCCGACGAGCCGGTTCAGGGGCTGCCCGGGAGCAGCACGATCGGTGCGGCCTCGCCGAGCAGGGCGAGCGGGTCGAGGTACGTCTCACCGCGCAGCACGCCCCAGTGCAGACAGCGCGCGGGGTCGCAGTGCCCCGGCCCCTCGGCCAGCCGCCCCACGACGTCGCCGCGGCCGACCGTCGTACCGCGCTCCAATGCGGCGGCCACCGGCTCGAAGGTGGAGCGCAGCCCGTCGGGATGTGTCACGACGACCACCGGCTTCCCCGCGACCGGCCCGGCGAAGGTCACGACCCCCGGGGCGGGCGAGCGCACCTCCGCCCCGTCGGACGCGGCGAGGTCGACGCCGCGGTGGCCCGGCAGCCAGTCCTCGGCCGGCGGGTCGAACGGATGCACCACCGCTCCGGGGACCGGGCGCTCCCAGCCTTCGGTGGGTGCGGTGGCGGTGGGTGCGAAGGTCGGTGCGGTGGGGGCGGTGGGGGCGGTGGGGGCGGTGGGGGCGGTGGGGGCGGAGGGGGCGGAGGAGGCGGCCGGGGCGATCGCGGCCGGCGGCGACGCGGCGACGGTGAGCACTATCGTGAGCAGGGCCGCGAGCGCGGGGGCGGTGGTCATGCGGACGACCGTGCCAGTATCGGGTCGGGGCGCCGCCTGGGCCGCCCGGAGCTGTGGACGCAGAGGTCTTGGGGGCAGTGTCGTGGCGGCCCGCGTCGGGGCGCGCGACGTACCGCGGAGCGGGTTCGTCGCCGTCGAACCCGGAGGCCCACGGGTGCGCTCCGCGGCCCTGCGGCGTCGGGTAGACTCGGCGGCGCGATCGGCTCGCGCCTTCGCTCCCGACCACTCCCGGTGGAACTCCCGCGGATCGTCCCTGACGTCCGCGGTGCCGCCCGGCCGGGGGCGGGCTCCGCGAGCAGGTCGACATCGCGCGTCACGTACGCGCCCCGAGCGCCGGTCGGCCGGCGGGAGGGGCGTGGCCGCGTCGGCAGCGGTCCGCACCCGGGTTCCCCGGGGGTGGTGCCGGCCCGGCGTGACGCCAGGGGTGCCGGGCCAGATGCCTGTCACCGACCAACCGAGTACCGCGACCGGTCACCTGCTCCAGGGCAGGACCGCTCGCCTGATGAGTGTGCATCCCGGAGGATCCGGGGGCACACTGCGAAAGGACGTGTCATGGCCGTCGTGACCATGCGCCAGCTCCTCGAGAGCGGTGTCCACTTCGGACACCAGACCCGCCGTTGGAACCCGAAGATGAAGCGGTTCATCTTCACGGAGCGCAACGGCATCTACATCGTCGACCTCCAGCAGTCGCTGTCGTACATCGACCGCGCCTACGAGTTCGTCAAGGAGACCGTCGCCCACGGCGGTTCCGTCCTGTTCGTCGGCACCAAGAAGCAGGCGCAGGAGCCCGTGGCCGATCAGGCCGGTCGCGTCGGCATGCCGTACGTGAACCACCGCTGGCTCGGTGGCATGCTCACCAACTTCAGCACCGTGCACAAGCGTCTCCAGCGCCTCAAGGAGCTCGAGGAGATCGACTTCGACGACGTCGCCGGCTCGTCGCTGACGAAGAAGGAGCTCCTCGTCCTGCGTCGCGAGAAGGACAAGCTCGCGCGCACCCTCGGCGGCATCCGTGACATGGCCAAGACGCCGTCCGCGGTCTGGATCGTGGACACCAACAAGGAGCACCTCGCCGTCAACGAGGCGCGCAAGCTGGGCATCCCGGTCGTCGCGATCCTCGACACCAACTGCGACCCGGACGTCGTCGACTACGCCATCCCCGGCAACGACGACGCGATCCGCTCCGTCACCCTGCTGACCCGCGTGATCGCGGACGCGGCGGCCGAGGGCCTGCTGCAGCGCCACTCGGGCAAGAAGGGCGATGCCGCGGAGACCACCGAGGCCGAGCCGCTGGCCGAGTGGGAGCGCGAGCTCCTGGCCGGCGCGGAGGCCACACAGGCCGACGCCCCCGCCGCTGAGGAGGCCCCGGCTGCTGAGGCCCCCGTCGCCGAGGAGACCCCGGCTGCTGAGGAGACCCCGGCTGCTGAGGCCCCCGTCGCCGAGGAGACCCCGGCTGCCGAGGAGGCCCCGGCTGCTGAGGCCCCCGTCGCCGAGGAGACCCCGGCTGCTGAGGAGACCCCGGCCGCTGAGGCCCCCGTCGCCGAGGAGACCCCGGCCGCCGAGGGCGAGCAGGCCGCCGAGAAGTCCGAGTGAGGCCCCGCGGGCCGGTCGCGATCGCGACCGGCCCGCGGACTCCCCGGTACCCCTTCCGCCCGTCGCCCCGACCGGGACCGGGCGGAACTCGAACCAGCACGGAGGACATCCATGGCGAACTACACCGCCGCTGACATCAAGGCGCTGCGCGAGCGCACCGGTGCCGGCATGCTCGACGTCAAGAAGGCGCTCGACGAGGCCGACGGCAACGCCGAGCAGGCCATCGAGATCATCCGCAAGAAGGGCCTTGCCCGCGCCGCGAAGCGCGAGGGCAACGCCACCACCGAGGGCCTCGTGGCCGTCAAGGTCGAGGACTCGGCCGCCGGCCAGGCCGCGACGCTGATCGAGCTCGACGCCGAGACGGACTTCGTCGTCAAGAACGAGAAGTTCATCACGCTGGCCGACAGCGTCCTCGACGCCGCTGCAGCGGCGGGCGCCACCGACGCCGAGTCGGCCCTCGCAGCCCCGGCTGCCGAGGGCACCGTGGCCGACCTCATCGCCGCGCAGGGCGCGACGCTGGGCGAGAAGATCGTCCTGCGCCGCGTCGCCCGCGTCGAGGCCCCGAAGGTCACGACCTACCTGCACAAGACGGCGAAGGACCTGCCGCCGTCCATCGGCGTGGTCGTCGCCACGGACGAGGCAGCCGAGCCGGTGGCCAAGGACATCGCGCAGCACATCGCGGCCCTGTCGCCGACGTACCTCTCCCGTGACGACGTCCCCGCGGACGTCGTCGCCAAGGAGCGGGAGATCGCGCGCGAGGTCTCGATCGCCGAGGGCAAGCCCGAGGCTGCGCTCCCGAAGATCGTCGAGGGCCGCCTGAACGGCTTCTTCAAGGACGCCGTTCTCGTGGACCAGCCGCTGGCCAAGGACACGAAGACGACCGTCGCCAAGCACGTCGCCACCACGGGCGGCAACCTGCTGGGCTTCGTCCGCTTCCGCGTCGGCAGCTGACGCACGCAGCGCTCAGGCCCGGCCGCACCGTCCGCGGTGCGGCCGGGCCTGTCGCATACCCGCCCGCGCGACGGAGCGGGATCGGGCGTCCGGTGCCAGGATTCGGCAAGGACACCCCATAGGACGGCTGGGCGAGGGCGCGCAAACACGTCGAGGAGTGCCCGGCAGGTGCCGGCAGACGCGGAACAATGCGGAACACTTGTGAAAAAGACCGAGAGAGCGACGGTGGCGCACGTGACCGAGACGAACCAGACCGACCCGACCCCCGCGACGGGCGAGCCCGCGCCCGCGCGCCGGGTGCTCCTCAAGCTCTCCGGCGAGACCTTCGGCGGCGGCAACGTGGGTCTCGCGACCGACGTGGTGCGCCGCATCGCGCAGGAGATCGGCGACGCGGTGCGCCAGGGCGTGCAGGTCGCGATCGTCTCCGGCGGGGGCAACTTCTTCCGCGGCGCGGAGCTCTCGCGCGCCGGCCTGGACCGCGCGCGGGCCGACTACATGGGCATGCTCGGCACGGTGATGAACTGCCTGGCGCTGCAGGACTTCCTGGAGCAGGACGGCGTGAAGACCCGCGTGCAGACCGCCATCACGATGGGCCAGGTCGCGGAGCCCTACATCCCGCTGCGCGCGATCCGCCACCTCGAGAAGGGGCGCGTCGTGATCTTCGGCGCGGGTGCCGGTATGCCGTACTTCTCCACCGACACGGTCTCCGTACAGCGGGCCCTGGAGACGGACTGCGACGAGGTCCTCATGGGCAAGAACGGTGTCGACGCCGTCTACTCGGCCGACCCGCGCACGGACCCCGACGCCCAGCGGCTCGAGCACCTGACGTACACGGACGCGCTGGTGCGCGGGCTGAACGTGATGGATGCGACGGCGCTGTCCCTCTGCCGGGACAATGACGTGCGCATGCGGGTCTTCGGGCTCGAGGCGCCGGGTAACGTGACCCGCGCCCTGCTGGGCGAGAAGATTGGCACGCTGGTCACCACCCACTGACCGCGACAGCACACGACGGCATCATGACGACGACAAAGGAGCACCGGTGATCGACGACACCCTCCTCGAGGCCGAGGACAAGATGGACAGGGCGATCGAGGTCGCCAAGGAGGACTTCTCGGGCATCCGCACCGGCCGGGCGAACGCCGGCATGTTCTCGAAGATCACCGTGGACTACTACGGCGCGCCCACGCCGTTGCAGCAGCTCGCGTCGTTCAACATCCCCGACGCGCGCACGGTACTGATCACGCCGTTCGACAAGACCTCGATGACGGCGATCGAGAAGGTGCTGCGCGAGTCCGACCTGGGCATCAACCCGTCCAACGACGGCAACGCGATCCGCGTGATCATGCCCGCCCTCACCGAGGAGCGGCGCCGCGACTACGTGAAGATGGCCAAGGGCAAGGCGGAGGACGCGCGCGTCTCCCTGCGCAACGTGCGCCGCAAGGCCAAGGAGGAGCTCGACCGCATCGTCAAGGACGGCGAGGCCGGCGAGGACGAGGTGGGCCGCGCCGAGAAGGAGCTGGAGTCGCTGACGAAGAAGCACGTCGAGGCGGTCGACCAGCTGCTCGCAGGCAAGGAGAGCGAGCTGCTCGAGGTCTGATGGTGACCCATCCCCTCGAACCGGGCGAGGACGCGTCCCCGCTCGACCCGTCCACCGGCGGGGCGGTCGGCCCGCAAGCCTCGCGTGCCGGCCGCAACCTGCCCGTGGCGATCGCCGTCGGCGTGCTCCTGCTCGTCGCCGTGGCGGCGTCCCTCTGGTTCCGACCCGAGCCCTTCGTCCTCGTCGCGGCCGTCGCCGTCGGCGCGGCCCTCTGGGAGCTGCGCCAGGCCTTCGCGCGTCGCGACATCCACATCCCGATGCTCCCGCTCCTGGTGGGCGGGGTGGGGATGGTCGTCTCCGCGTACACGTCGGGGCCGGAGGCCCTGCTCGTCGCGTACGTGCTGACGGTGGGTGCGGTGGTCGTCTGGCGGGTGTTGGACGGCCCGGGCCCCCAGGCGCTGCGGGACTCGGCGGCGGCGGTCTTCGCCGCCACCTACGTGCCGTTCCTCGCGGGTTTCGTCCTCCTGCTGCTCGCACAGCCGGAGGGTGAGCTCCGCGTAGCGCTGTTCATCCTCCTGGCCGTCGCGAACGACGTCGGCGGGTACGTGGCCGGGGTGACGCTCGGGCGACACCCGCTGGCACCCACGGTGAGCCCCAAGAAGACCTGGGAGGGCCTGGCGGGCTCGTTCGCGCTCGCGACCGCCGTGGGCGTCGCGGGCGCGGTCCTGGTGCTCGACGCCAGCCCGCTGCTCGGCGTCGTGCTGGGCATCCTGACCGCGATCACGGCCACGGTGGGCGACCTTGCCGAGTCGCTCATCAAGCGGGACCTAGAATTGAAGGACATGGGTTCGCTGCTCCCCGGCCACGGGGGCGTGCTGGACCGACTCGACTCGCTGGTCGTCACCGCTCCGTTCGTGTACCTCGTGCTCACGATGGCGCCGTCGACGGCCCTGTAAGGAACCCCCATGCCTGCCACCCCCGCACGTCCCGCGACGCCCGGCACCGACCTCGGGATGCCCGTCATCCGGCCGGGCGACGAGACCGCGCCGATGCCGCTGCAGATGGCGCCGCGCCGGCGGGGCAAGCCGCCGAAGCACTTCGCCGACCTCACGCCGGCCGAACGGGTCGCGTCCGTGGAGGCGATGGGGGAGAAGTCGTTCCGGGCCAAGCAGCTCGCAACGCACTACTTCCAGCACTACACGTCCGACCCGGAGCTGATGACCGACCTGCCCGCGGCGACCCGCGAGGCGATGGCGACCACGATGTTCCCGCCGCTCATCCGGCCCACGCGCACGCTCGAGGCCGACGGTGGCACGACGGTGAAGACGCTGTGGCACCTGTTCGACGACGCGAAGGTCGAGTCGGTGCTGATGCGCTACCCGCAGCGCACCACGCTGTGCGTGTCGTCGCAGGCGGGCTGCGGCATGGCGTGCCCGTTCTGCGCCACCGGCCAGCTCGGGCTCACGCGCAACCTGTCGACGGCAGAGATCCTCGAGCAGGTGCGGGCCGCGTTCCGGTCGCTGGCCGCCGGGGAGATCCCGGGCGGCCCGACGCGGCTGAACAACCTCGTCTTCATGGGTATGGGCGAGCCGCTGGCGAACCCGCGGGCGGTGATCGAGACGGTCAAGGCCCTGGTGGCGCCGCAGCCCGAGGGCTTCGGCATGTCCGCGCGCAACATCACGGTCTCCACGGTGGGGCTCGTGCCGGCGATGCTGAAGCTCGCCGACCTGGGCATCCCGGTGACGCTCGCGCTCAGCCTGCACGCCCCGGACGACGACCTGCGCAGCGAGCTGGTGCCGATCAACACCCGGTGGAGCGTGGACGAGGCGATCGACGCGGCCCGGCACTACTACGAGGTCACCGGCCGGCGCGTGTCCATCGAGTACGCGCTCATCAAGGACATGAACGACCACGGCTGGCGCGCCGACCTCCTGGGGGAGAAGCTCAACGCCCGCGGGCGCGGCTGGGTGCACGTGAACCCCATCCCGCTGAACCCGACGCCCGGGTCCATCTGGACCGCGAGCGAGCGTGCCGTCGAGGACGAGTTTGTGGCACGCTTGCGCGGGCACGGCATCCCCACCACGATCCGTGACACCCGCGGGAGCGACATCGACGGCGCCTGCGGGCAGCTGGCCGCCGAGGAGGACGACGAGTGAGCTCTCTGTTCAGCACGGTCTCCGCGATGCGCTCCGGGTACGAGCGGGACGAGGTCGAGGAGTTCTTCGACCACGCTCGTCAGGCCTACGAGGGGCGCACCGCCGAACCGCTGTCGCACGCAGACATCCAGGTCTCGACGTTCGACCTGGTGCGCGGCGGGTACGACACGCACGAGGTCGACGCCGCGCTGGACCGGCTGGAGGCCGCGTTCATCGCGCGCCAGCGGGCCGAGTACGTGGCCGCGCACGGGCAGGAGGCGTGGATGGCGGCGCTGGCCGACCGGGCGCGCACGATGTACGGGCGCCTGGGCCGGCCGGACGGGAAGAAGTTCGCGCCCGCCGAGCGTGGCGCGCGGGCGTACGACTGCGACGACGTCGACGCCCTCTGCGACCAGCTCGTGGCCTACTTCGATCGGCAGGAGCCGCTGGCCGCGTTGGAGGTCCGTTCGGCGACCTTCGGCCGTGCGAAGGGTTCCGACGGGTACGCCGAGGCCTCGGTGGACAGCTTCTTCGCCCGCGCCATCGAGGTGCTGCTCGGCGTCGAGTGACGTCGGTCAGGGCGCGCCGGCCTCCGACAGCAGGGCGGTGTGCTCGGTGCGCGCGAGGACGTCGCGGATGGTGTCGCGGCTGCGGGTGAGGCAGGCGAGCCGGTCCTCGATCTCCACGAGCTCGCTCGCGAGCATCTCGGCCACCGCGCGGGGGCAGGTGGGGAAGTCCGCCGCCCACGTCTCCTCCATGTCGAGGAGGACCTTGATGAGCCGGGTGGGGATACCGGCCCGGACCATGCTCGCGACCCGCGACACGCGCGCGACGTCGTCCTCGGCGTACGTGCGGTACCCGTTCGAGGCCCGGGCCGCCGTGAGCAGGCCCTGCTGCTCGTAGTACCGCACCAGCCGGGGCGCCACACCGGTGCGCCGGGCGACCTCGCCGATCTTCATCTCGCGCCTCCTGTCCTGGGCCGACTGCGTGACCTGAGTCACGCTTGACATTGACATCAGTGTCAAACTCTAGCGTCGGCCACATGACGACGACAGAGACCGTATCCCGCCGGCGCAGCGCCTTGTGGCCGTCGCTGATCGTGCTGGGCGGCGCGACGTTCACCATGGTCACGGCCGAGATGCTCCCCACCGCGGTGCTGCCGCAGATGAGCGCCGGCCTCGGGGTCACGGAGGCGCGGACCGGCCTCCTCGTCTCGATCTGGGCGGCCGCCGTCGTGGTGGCGAGCTTCCCCCTCGTGCGCCTCTCCCGCGGGCGGGACCGCCGATCGGTGATCGCCGTGGCGCTGGTCGTGCTCGCCGCCTCGTCCGCCGCAACCGCCCTCGCGTCGTCGTACGGCGTCGCGGCGGGTGCCCGGCTCGTCGGCGCCGCGGCCGTCGGCCTGCTGTGGGCCACCGCCAACGCGCACGTCGCCGACCTCGTGCCCGACCGGCTGCTCGCCCGTTCCGTGGCGGTCGTGCTCGGCGGCGCCACGCTCGGCATGGTCCTCGGCACCCCGCTCGCCAGCCTCGTCACGCGCGGCGTCGGGTGGCGGGCGGCGTTCGCAGGGCTCGCCGTGGCGACGCTGGTCGTCGCGGTGCTGGTCAGGGTCGTCGTCGCCCGGTCCGGGGCGCCGGCCACGCAGTCGGGCGCGGGTGCCGCGCACGAGGAGGCGGGCGCCGCGCGACCGGTGTCGGGGCCGGGGCCGATGATCGCGGTCACGGGGATCGTCGGCGTGCTGCTGGTGGGCCACTACGGCGTGTACACGTACGTCACGCGGATCGTCGAGGCGCCCGCCGCCTCCGTGCCGGGCGGGGTCAGCAGCCTGCTCCTGGTGTTCGGGCTCGCCTCGGCGCTCGGCGTGCTGCTGGCCGGCAGGTTCGGCACCCGCACGGCGCCCGCGCTCGTCGTGAGCGTGGCCGCGACGGCCGTCGCGCTGCTCGGCCTCGCCGTGGTCGACGTGCACCCCGCGCTCGGGGTGGCGGTCGTCGTCGCCTGGGGCGTGGCGTCCGGCGCGCTCCCGCCGCTGGCCCAGACGCTGATTCTGCGGCTGGGCGGCCCCGGGCGGCGCGAGACGGCGGGGGCGCTCATCCCCGTGGTCTTCAACGGGGGGATCGCCGTGGGCGCCGCGCTCGCGTCGCTGCTCGTGGCGCGCGCCGGCGTCGAGGTGCTGCCCGTGCCCGCCGCCGTCCTGGTCGCGGCGACGGCGCTGGCCCTGGTCGCGGGCTCGCGCGCCTGGCGCGAACCGGCGAGGAGGTTCCGGGCCCCGGCGGGCAGCGACGGGGAGGCCGGCCGCACGACGCAGCGGAAGCCGATGTGCGTGGTCGCGGAGTCGACCGACTGGGCCGACCGGGCGGCGGGGCGGTAGCGCAGGCAGTACTCCGGGGCGCACAGGTGCGAGCCGCCCTTGAGCGCCTTGCGCGGGTGCCGCTCGCCCGGGCCGACGGAAGCGCGGGCGGCGGGGCCCAGGTCGTCGGCGGACGGCGCGCAGCACGCGCCGTCGTGCGCGTGCCGGGAGGCGCCGGTGAGGTAGAACGTCGTCGTCCATTCCCACACGTTGCCGATCATGTCCGCGAGGCCGTAGCCGTTGGCGCGGAAGGTCCCGACGGGGGACGTGCCCACCCAGCCGTCCGCCCCCGTGTTGTCGTACGGGAACCGGCCCTGCCAGGTGTTCGCCATCAGCCGTCCGTCCGCTCGCGGCTCGTCGCCCCACGCGTACCGGGTGCCGTCGGTGCCGCCGCGCGCCGCGTACTCGAACTCGGCCTCCGTGGGCAGGTCGCGGCCCGCCCAGCGCGCATAGGCGAGCGCGTCGTCGAACGCGAGGAGCACCACCGGGTGGTCCTCGCGGCCGGTGGTGTCGGTGCCCGGGCCGCCGGGGGTGCGCCAGGACGCGCCGGGCTGCCAGCGCCACCACTGCGTCCAGTCGGCGAGGTTCACGGGCCCGGTGGTGGGTGTGAACACCAGGCCGCCGGGCACGAGGTCGGCCGGGTCGGCGCCGGGGAAGTCGGCCGGGTCGAGCTCGCGCTCGGCCACCGTGACGTAGCCCGTCTCGGCCACGAACCGCGCATACTGCGCGTTCGTCACCGGGTGCTGCTCGACGGCGAACGCGTCCACCGGCACCTCGCGCACGGGTCCCTCGTCCGGATAGAACTCGGTGGAGCCCATCCGGAACGTCCCCGCAGGGACGTCGACGAGCGGGGAGAGCGCGGCAGCGTCGGACATACGGCCATCCTGCCCGCTCGGGCCCCAGCCGTCAGCACCGTCAGCCGTCAGCAGACGGCGGCGACCGGGTCGCGGTGCCCGTGCGCAGGTACACGCCGGAGCTGTACTGGCCCGGCCCGATGCGGTTCCACAGGTCGGCCGACCCGCGGTGCCCGTCCTGGTACGCCGCCTGCGCCAGGGCGGGGCCGCCGTGGCGAGGGCGCCCGCTGGGATTCCGGCCGGCTGCGATGATGTGCCGCATGACCCGCTCCGTCACCCTCCTCGGCTCCACCGGCTCCATCGGCACGCAGGCGATCGACGTCCTCCGGGCGCATCCCGGTCGCTTCCGGGTGGAAGCCCTGAGCGCGGGGGGTGCGGACGTCGGCCTGCTCGCCGAGCAGGCCGCGACGCTCGGGGTGCGCGCCGTCGCCGTGGCGGACGCCGGTCGCGCCGCGGAGCTGCGGGAAGCCCTGGCCGCGCGGCTCGGCGCGGGGGCCGAGGACGTCGAGGTGCTGGCCGGCCCCGACGCCGCCACCGAGCTGGCCGGGCGCGGCTCCGACGTCGTGCTCAACGGCATCACCGGGTCCGTCGGGCTGCGACCGACGCTCGCGGCGCTCGCGGGCTCCTCGTCGCTGGCGCTCGCCAACAAGGAGTCGCTCGTGGTGGGCGGCTCGCTGGTCAAGGCCGCCGCGGCGCCCGGGCAGATCGTGCCCGTGGACTCCGAGCACTCGGCGATCGCGCAGGCGCTGCGCGGGGGAGCCCGCGACGAGGTGCGGCGCCTTGTGCTCACCGCGTCGGGCGGCCCGTTCCGCGGCCGCAGCCGCGATGACATCAAGAAGGCCACGGCCGACGAGGCGCTCGCCCACCCGACATGGTCGATGGGGCCGGTCGTGACGGTCAATTCGGCGTCGCTCATGAACAAGGGTCTGGAGCTGATCGAGGCGCACCTGCTGTTCGACGTGCCGGTGGACGACATCACCGTGGTGGTGCATCCCCAGTCGGTGGTGCACTCCATGGTCGAGTTCCACGATGGCTCGACGATCGCCCAGGCGTCCCCGCCGGACATGCGCCTGCCGATCGCGCTGGGCCTGTCGTGGCCCGAGCGTCTCGACGTCGTGTCCCCGCCGTGCGACTGGACGCGCGCGGCGTCCTGGACGTTCGAGCCGCTCGACGAGGCGACGTTCCCCGCCGTCGGGCTGGCGCGGGCCGCCGCGGCGGCGTCCGCCACCCACCCCGCGGTGTACAACGCGGCGAACGAGCAGGGCGTCGCCGCGTTCCTGGCCGGGCGGATCGGCTTCCTCGACATCGTGGAGACCGTCGAGCGGGTGCTGGGCGAGCACGACGGCGTCGCCCCGGACGCCGTGACGCTGGAGGCCGTCGAGTCCGCGGAGTCCTGGGCACGGGCGCGCGCCGACGAGATCCTCGCGCGCTCCTGACGATTCCTGCACGAGCGGCCCTCCCGGCCGCGCGGCGGGCGCTCCGGGTTGACCTAGGCTCGGGGCCGTGGACGTTCTCTCCTGGGTGGTCGGCATCGCCGTGATGATCGTGGGCCTCGCGATCTCGATCGGGCTGCACGAGGTGGGCCACATGGTGCCCGCGAAGAAGTTCGGCGTGCGGGTGAGCGAGTACATGGTCGGCTTCGGGCCCACGCTCTGGTCGCGCACGAAGGGCGAGACCGAGTACGGCGTCAAGGCGATCCCGCTGGGCGGGTACGTGCGGATGGTGGGCATGATGCCGCCGGCCCCGGCGGGCACGCGGCGGCGCGGCGGCTTCTTCGGCCAGGTGATCGCGGACGCGCGCGACGCGTCGGTGAGCGAGATCCGCCCGGGGGAGGAGCACCGGGCCTTCTACGAGCTGTCCACGCCCAAGAAGCTCGTGGTCATGCTCGGCGGGCCGGTGATGAACCTGGTCATCGCCGTCGTGCTGACGTTCATCGTGCTGGTCGGGATCGGCATGCCCTCCGTCACGACGACCGTCGGTGCCGTGACCGGGTGCACCCCCACCGCCACGACGGCGCAGGGCGAGCCCGTGTGCGGCGCCGACGCCGCGCCGTCCCCCGCGGCGGCGGCCGGGCTGCAGGCCGGCGACGAGGTCGTCGAGTGGGACGGCACGGAGGTCACGTCGTGGGAGCAGCTGGCCGGCATGATCGCGGACTCGCCCGACCAGGAGGTGCAGGTCGTCGTCCGGCGCGACGGTGCCGAGGTGCCGCTGACGGTCACGACCGCCGCGCGGCAGGTGCCTGTCGTCGACGCCGAGGGGAACCCCGAGGTCGGCGCGGACGGCGAGGCGGCCACCGAGACGGCGGGCTTCCTGGGCATGACCCCCACGCAGGAGCACAAGCCGATGCCGGTCTCCACGGTGCCGGAGGCGGTGTGGGAGCAGGTCTCGGGCACGGCGGCGATGATCGTCACCCTCCCGGTGCGGATCGGCGACGCTGCCGTGCAGGCATTCACCGACGAGCCGCGCTCGCAGGACTCCGTGATGTCGGTGGTCGGGGTGGGCCGGATGGCCGTGGACGCCGTCGCGGCGGATGCGCCGGTCGTCTCGACCCTGCAGTTCCTGCTGAGCCTGCTGGCGGCGCTGAACGTGGCCCTGTTCGTCTTCAACCTCATCCCGCTGCTGCCGCTGGACGGCGGCCACGTGGTCAACGCCCTGTACGAGGGCGCCAAGCGCACGCTCGCCCGGCTGCGCGGGCTCCCGCTCCCGGGCCCGGCGGACGTCGCCCGGATGATGCCGGTGGCCTACGTGATGTTCGTCGTCCTGCTGGGGACGGGGGCGATCCTCATCGTCGCGGACGTGGTCGACCCCGTGCGGCTGATGTAGCGCAGCGCGGATCGTCCGGCGCCGGGTGAAGGTCGTGCGCACGATACGGCGGGGATTCGGTGCCGGTGCCCGCCCGCGTGCGTGACACCCGCTCGTTCGCGCGATACTGGCACTGTGACTGCAGTGAACCTCGGCATGCCGACCCCGCCCGTGCCCACGCTGGCCCCGCGCCGCAAGACCCGCCAGATCCAGGTGGGCAAGGTGGCCGTCGGCGGAGACGCGCCGATCAGCATCCAGTCGATGACGACGACACCCACCACCGACATCAACGCGACGCTGCAGCAGATCGCCGAGCTGACGGCCGCGGGCTGCGACATCGTGCGCGTCGCCGTGCCGACCATCGACGACGCAGAGGCGCTGCCCGCGATCGCGACGAAGTCGCAGATCCCGGTGATCGCCGACATCCACTTCCAGCCCAAGTACGTGTTCGCCGCGATCGACGCCGGCTGCGCCGCCGTCCGCGTGAACCCGGGCAACATCCGCAAGTTCGACGACCAGGTCAAGGAGATCGCGAAGGCGGCCTCCGGAGCCGGGGTCTCGCTGCGGATCGGCGTCAACGCCGGGTCGCTCGACAAGCGCTTGCTGGAGAAGTACGGCAAGCCGACGGCGGAGGCGCTCGTGGAGTCGGCGGTGTGGGAGGCGAGCCTCTTCGAGGAGCACGGCTTCCACGACTTCAAGATCTCGGTCAAGCACAACGACCCCGTCGTCATGGTGCGGGCCTACGAGCTGCTGTCCCAGCGCGGCGACTGGCCGCTGCACCTCGGCGTCACCGAGGCCGGGCCCGCCTTCCAGGGCACCATCAAGTCCGCGACGGCGTTCGGCGCGCTGCTCAGCCAGGGCATCGGCGACACCATCCGGGTCTCCCTGTCGGCGCCCCCGGTGGAGGAGGTCAAGGTCGGCACGCAGATCCTGCAGGCGCTCAACCTGCGCCCGCGCAAGCTCGAGATCGTCTCCTGCCCGTCGTGCGGCCGCGCCCAGGTGGACGTCTACACGCTCGCGGAGAAGGTCACTGCCGGCCTGGAGGGCATGACCGTGCCGCTGCGCGTCGCCGTGATGGGCTGCGTCGTCAACGGCCCGGGCGAGGCGCGCGAGGCGGACCTCGGCGTCGCGTCGGGCAACGGCAAGGGCCAGATCTTCGTCAAGGGCGAGGTCATCAAGACCGTGCCGGAGGCGATGATCGTCGAGACGCTCATCGAGGAGGCCATGCGGATCGCCGAGTCGATGCCGGCGCCCGAGAACGACACGCAGGCCGGCGCTCCCGTCGTCTCGGTGAGCTGAGACCGACGGACGTCGGCAGGATCGAGATCCACGAGACCTGAGGGGCCCACGACGGCGAAGGGGGCGTGATGGGCGGCTGGCGACCGGCGGTGCGGGCGCGGGGCTCGTCCGCGGGCAGGCTCGACGCCCGTCGCCCGCGCGCCCGGGTGCTCGGCACCGAGGATCTCGACGCCGCGCGGGCCGTCTGCGCGCTCGACCCGGTCGCCTCCGTCCTGACGGCGTCGCGCCTGGACGTGGCCGCCCTGGCGGGGTTCGCGGCCGCCGGCGGGCAGGCGTGGGGCTTCCCGTCGACCGGCCCGCTGGTCGCGGTCTGCTGGTCGGGCGCGAACCTGGTACCCGTGCTGGCGCCGGACCTGGCGGGTGAGGAGGCCGAGGACGCCGTCGAAGCCTTCGCGAGGCTCGCCCACCTCCAGGGGCGACGGTCGTCGTCGATCGTGGGGGACCGGACCGCGGCTCTGGCGCTGTGGGAGCTCCTCGCCCCCCGCTGGCCGCCGGCGCGCGAGGTGCGGGCCGACCAACCGTCCCTGGCGATCTCCCGCGACCCGGACATCGACCCCGACCCCGCGGTGCGCCGCTCGACCCTCGCCGAGGCGGACCTGGTGCTGCCCGCGTGCGTGCGCATGTTCGCCGAGGAGGTCGGGTACGCCCCGGCGGCGTCCCATGGCAGCGCCTACGCGCTGCGGGTCCGCTCGCTCATCGCCGAGGGGCGCTCGTTCGTGCGGGTCGAGCCGGGCGCCCGGCCCGCCCCCCGGGCGACCGGCGCGCCCGGGCCGCTCGTGGCGTTCAAGGCGGAGCTCGGCGCCGTCGCGGGTGGCGTCGCTCAGGTACAGGGCGTGTGGGTCGACCCCGTGCGGCGCGGCCGGGGGCTGGCGGCCCCCGGCATGGCCGCCGTCGTCGTCGCGACCCGCCGGGAGGTGGCTCCCGTCGTGTCCCTGTACGTCAACGCCTTCAACACCCCGGCGCTGGCCACGTACCGGCGCGTGGGCTTCGAGCAGGTCGGCACGTTCACGACCGTGCTGTTCTGACGGCTGTTCTGACGGCTGTGCTGACCCCGGTTATCGGATCTGTCCGGATCGTGGGATGGTACCGGGCGTGACGACGCATGCGACGGGGGACGCACGGGTGAGCGAGGCACGGGTGGGTGGCGAGTGAAGGCGCTGTACAAGCCGGGGCCGGGGCCGGGGCTGGAGCTCGTGGACCGGCCGGAGCCGGAGGCGGGCCTCGCGGACGTGAAGATCCGGGTGCTGCGCACCGGCATCTGCGGCACGGACCTGCACATCGACCGCTGGGACGCCTGGGCGGCGTCCACCGTCCGGGCGCCCCTGGTGCCGGGCCACGAGTTCGTCGGCGAGGTCGTGGAGGTCGGCGACCTCGTGCACGACGTGGCCGTCGGGGACCTCGTCTCCGGCGAGGGGCACATCGTGTGCGGCATGTGCCGCAACTGCCGGGCCGGCCGCCGCCAGATGTGCATCCGCACCCAGGGCCTCGGACTGCAGCGCGACGGCGCGTTCGCGGAGTACGTGGTGCTGCCGGCCACGAACGTCTGGGTGCACCACGCCAGCCTCGACCTCGACGTCGCTGCGATCTTCGACCCGCTCGGCAACGCGGTGCACACCGCGCTCGCGTTCCCCGTCATCGGCGAGGACGTGCTCGTCTCGGGCTGCGGCCCCATCGGCCTGATGGCGATCGCCGTCGCCCGGCACGCGGGTGCGCACCTGGTGGTCGGCACGGACGTGAGCCCGGCGCGGCTCGAGATGGCGCGGGCCATGGGCGCCGACGCTGCCGTCGACGTGCGGACGGCCCGGGTCGCGCAGGCCCAGCGCGACCTCGGCCTGCGGGAGGGCTTCGACGTCGGCTTCGAGATGAGCGGGGCCCCGAGCGCGCTGCCGGAGATGATCGCGAACATGAACCATGGCGGCCGCATCGCGATGCTGGGGCTGCCGGCGGAGCCGATCGCGGTGGACTGGGGCACGGTCGTGACTCATATGCTCACGCTCAAGGGCATCTACGGCCGCGAGATGTTCGAGACCTGGCAGGCGATGGACGCGATGCTGCGCACCAGCGCGACGCTACGCGCGGCGATCGCGTCGGTCGTCACCGACCGGCTCCCCGCGAGCCGCTGGCGCGAGGGCTTCGAGGCGGCGGCCTCGGCACACGGCGGCAAGGTGGTCCTCGACTGGACGGAATGGGCGGGGTCTGACGACCACGCCCGAGGGAAGAAGGCGCACTGATGTACGGGACGTTCCGGGAGCACGTGGCGGGCGAGCTGCGGGAGATCGAGCACGCCGGCCTGACCAAGCACGAGCGCGGCATCACGGGCCCGCAGGGCGCCCGCATCCGGGCGGACGGCGCCGAGCTGCTCAACTTCTGCGCCAACAACTACCTCGGCCTGGCGGACGACCCGCGCATCCTCGCCTCCGCGCGCGACGCCCTCGACACGTGGGGCTACGGGCTGGCGAGCGTGCGGTTCATCTGCGGCACGCAGGACCAGCACCGCGCGCTGGAGCGGCGGCTGGCCGGCTTCCTCGGCACCGAGGAGTCGATCCTGTTCTCCTCGTGCTTCGACGCGAACGGGGGCGTCTTCGAGACCCTGTTCGGCGCCCAGGACGCCATCATCTCGGACGCGCTGAACCACGCCTCCCTCATCGACGGCATCCGGCTGTCGAAGGCCGCGCGGTTCCGCTACCGCAACCGCGACACGGCCGACCTCGAGGAGCAGCTGCGGGCCGCGCGCGACGGCGGGGCCCGGCACGTCGTGATCGTCACGGACGGCGTCTTCTCGATGGACGGCTACCTGGCCCCGCTGCGCGAGATCTGCGACCTGGCCGACCGCTACGAGGCCCTCGTGCTCGTGGACGACTCGCACGCCGTCGGCTTCATGGGCTCCAGCGGCCGGGGGACGCCCGAGCTGTGCGGCGTCGCCGACCGCGTGGACATCCTCACGGGCACGTTCGGCAAGGCGCTCGGCGGTGCGTCCGGCGGCTACGTCGCGGCACACGCCGAGATCGTCGACCTGCTGCGCCAGCGTGCGCGGCCGTACCTGTTCTCGAACACGCTGGCGCCGACGATCGTGGCGGGTACGCTCACGGCGCTCGACCTCGTGGAGCAGTCGGGCGACCTGCGGGCGCGCCTGGCCGAGAACGCGGCGCTCTTCCGCGGCCTCATGTCCGAGGCCGGCTTCGACCTGCTGCCCGGCGAGCACCCGATCGTGCCGGTGATGTTCGGCGACGCCGTGATCGCGTCGCGCGTCGCCGAAGCGATGGGGGAGCGCGGGGTCTACGTTACCGCCTTCAGCTTCCCCGTGGTGCCGCGGGGCGAGGCCCGCATCCGGGTGCAGCTCTCCGCGGCGCACACCCCGGAGCAGGTCCGTGCCTGCGTGGACGCGTTCGTCGCGTCGCGCGACGCGGTCGCCCCCGACTGAGCCGCGGCCGTTACTTGAGCAACTTCGACATGCGGCGGTCGGCGAGCACCTGACCGCCGGTCTGGCACGTGGCGCAGTACTGCAGCGACCGGTCGGCGAAGCTGACCTCGCGCACGACGTCGCCGCACACGGGGCACGCCTCGCCGGTGCGGCCGTGCACCCGCATGCCCGCCCGCTTGGCGTCCTTCAGCTCTTTCGCGGGCTTGCCCGACGACTTCGCGACGGCGTCGCGCAGCGTGGTCACGGTGGCCTCGTGCAGCGCCTCGACGTCGCCGTCGGCGAACGAGCGCGTGAGCTTGAACGGCGACGTGCGCGCCACGTGCAGGATCTCGTCCGAGTAGGCGTTGCCGATGCCGGCGATCGCGTGCTGGTCGCGCAGCAGGCCCTTGACCTGCTGGTTCTTGGCCGCCATGAGGCCGGCGAGCGCGGCCGTGGTGAAGTCCGGAGACAGCGGGTCGATGCCGAGCGTGCGCACCTGCCCCACCTCCTGCGGGTCGCGCACCACGTACACGGCGAGCCGCTTGCGGGTGCCCGCCTCGGTGAGGTCGAAGCCGGAGCCGTCGTCCAGCCGCACGCGCAGCGCCAGCGCCGCGCCGCGGGACGACCCGCCCATGCGGGGGCGGACCGGGGTCGTCGGTGCCTGCTCCGACCAGCGCACCCAGCCCCCGCGCGACAGGTGGAACACCAGGTGGATCTCGTCGTCGGCACCCCGACCGGCGGCTCCGTCCGGCACCGTGCGCACGTCCAGCCACTTGCCGTGGCGCGTCACGCCCTCGACCGTCCGTCCGACGAGCGCCGACACCGGCGGGTCGAACGTCTTGAGCGCGGCGATCGCCGCGACGTCGGCGGCGGCGACCCGGCGCCCGGACGCTCGCTCGTCGAGGAAGTCGGCCAGCGCCTGGACCTCGGGAAGCTCGGGCATGCGGCCATCGTGCCAGCCGTCCCCGGCGGCGACCAGGGGAGGGCCGGGGCGCCGCTAGGCTGGCCCCCATGTCGATCGCGTCCGCCCGCCAGCCCAGGGGCGACCTGCTCCGCCTGTCCCAGCTCTTCGTCCGCACGCTGCGCGAGGACCCCGTCGACGCCGAGGTCGCGAGCCACAGGCTGCTCGTGCGCGCCGGCTACATCCGCCGCGCCGCGCCGGGCGTCTACACCTGGCTGCCGCTGGGCCTGCGGGTCCTGGCGAAGGTCGAGAACGTCGTGCGCGAGGAGATGCAGGCCATCGGTGCGCAGGAAGTGCACTTCCCGGCGCTCCTGCCCCGCGAGCCGTACGAGGCGTCCGGCCGCTGGACCGAGTACGGGCCCAACCTCTTCCGGCTGCAGGACCGCAAGGGTGCCGACTACCTCCTGGCCCCGACGCACGAGGAGATGTTCACCCTGCTGGTCAAGGACCTGTACTCCTCGTACAAGGACCTGCCGCTGGCGCTGTACCAGATCCAGACCAAGTACCGCGACGAGGCCCGCCCCCGCGCCGGGCTGATCCGCGGGCGCGAGTTCATCATGAAGGACTCCTACTCCTTCGACATCGACGACGCGGGTCTGGACGCGAGCTACGCGAAGCACCGCGCCGCGTACCAGCGGATCTTCGACCGCTTCGGGTTCGAGTACGTCATCGTCTCCGCGCACGCGGGCGCGATGGGCGGCTCCAGGTCGGAGGAGTTCCTCGCCAAGTCGCCGATCGGCGAGGACACCTACGTCGAGTGCAAGGCCTGCGGGTACGCGGCCAACGTCGAGGCGGCCCGGGCGCCCGTGCCGGACCCGATCCCGTTCGAGGGCACGCCCGAGGCGCACGCCGAGGACACCCCGGACACGCCGACCATCCAGTCGCTGGTCGACCATCTCAACGAGCGGTTCCCGCGCGACGACCGGCCCTGGGCAGCGGCGGACACGCTCAAGAACGTCCTCTTCAAGCTCCGGCACCCGGACGGCAGCACAGAGGCCCTCGCGATCGGCCTCCCGGGCGACCGCGAGGTGGACGTCAAGCGCATGGAGGCCGCCTTCTACCCGGCGGAGTTCGCCCCGCTCGGCGACGAGGACTTCGCCGCCAACCCCGCCCTCGTCAAGGGCTACATCGGCCCCGGCGCGCTCGGCGAGGAGGGGACGGCGAAGGTGCGCTACCTGCTCGACCCCCGGGTCGTCGAGGGCACGCGGTGGGTCACGGGCGCGAACCGGCCCGGCCAGCACGTGCTCGACCTGGTCGCGGGTCGCGACTTCACGGCCGACGGGACGATCGAGGTGGCCGAGGTGTGGCCCGGCGACCCGTGCCCGAACGGCGACGGCATCCTCGAGACCGCGCGCGGCATCGAGATGGGGCACGTGTTCCAGCTCGGCCGGAAGTTCGCGGAGGCGCTCGACCTCAAGGTCCTCGACGAGAACGGCAAGGCCGTCACCGTCACCATGGGCTCCTACGGCGTCGGCGTCACGCGCGCCGTCGCCGCCATCGCCGAGGCGAACCACGACGGCAAGGGCCTCGCCTGGCCCGCGCAGGTCGCGCCCGCGCACGTGCACGTCGTGGCCACCGGCAAGGGCGGCGAGATCTTCGAGGCGGCGGAGAAGCTCGCCGAGCAGCTCGTGGAGGCCGGCGTCGAGGTCGTGTACGACGACCGCCCCAAGGTGTCGCCGGGCGTGAAGTTCGCCGACGCCGAGCTGTTCGGCGTGCCGCTGATCGTCGTGGTGGGCCGAGGGCTGGCCGACGGCCTCGTCGAGGTCCGGCCCCGCGCAGGGGAGTCGGAGCAGGTGCCCGTGAGGGACGCCGCGCGGGTCGTGACCCAGCGGGTCGAGGCGCTGCTCGCCGGCTAGGCGACCGCGTCGGCGGCGTCCGTCCCGGAGTCCCCGGCCTGCTCCGGCAGGCCGGGGAACGGCACGGGCTCGGCGCCCCAGTCGTCGAGCGTCACCGCGGAGTCCACGAGCAGGTCCACCAGCACGTCCCGGGTGCCGGCGGTGGTGTTCCCCACCAGGGTCGCGTAGTCGGTGGCCAGGTCGTTCTCGAGCGAGACGACCAGCGCCTCGTCGCTCCGGTCGTCGACCCGCGGGACGGTGTACGCGGCCCGCCGCGGGTCCTGAGCCGTGGCCTGGATCCCCGCGACGAGCGCCCACCCGTCGGCCCGCTCCGCGTGGCGGGCGACGCGCTCGAGGAGACGCTCGCGCTGCTCGCCCTTGCCGATCGCGGCGCGAAGCTGCAGGGCGTAGCGGGTCGCGTCCTCCGACACGACGAGCGTGCTCAGGTCGCCGGCGGTGAGGCCCTCGGGCACCGCCTCCTCGTCCTCGCCGTCGTCCTCGCCGTCGTCTTCGTCGGGGTCCGCGGTCACGTCTTCATCCGTCGATCCGCTCGGGGACGGCGAGGCGCCCTCGGCGGCACGGCCGGAACCGGTGGGCAGGGGAACCTGCGGGTCGACGGGAGCCGGTCCCTCGGCGTCAGTGAGCTCCGCGAGGCGCTCGGCGGACACGGTCTGAGCGGCCCCGACCGACGCGAGGAGCCGCGCCAGCGGGCCTTCGGTGGTCGTGCCGGCCGCGGTCCGGCTGCGCGCGGCGGCGTCGTCGAGCACCTTGACCACGTCGGCCGGCGTGCCCACGTCGGACTCCGAGGACTGCGGGCTGTCCGTCGGCTCCTCGGTGGCGAGCCCCGAGTCGTACTCGCCCCCCAGCGCGTCCGCCTGCGCGCGGGAGTCGGCCGTGATGCGCGTGAGCTCGGTGACGACCCGCTCGCGGTCCGCCGGGACCGCCTCGAGCGCGGCCTGGGCGCCGTCCGCCACGAGCAGCGCGTCGGACACCGCGGTGCGCCGCACCACCTCGAGCGAGTCGGGGACGGGCTCGGCGATCGGCGGCGCCTCGAGGCGTACCCCGCAGCCGGCGAGCAGCCCCGCAGCCAGCAGCGCGCCGACGGCGGCCGTCCGGGCTCGGGCGGCGGACCGGTCGGCGTGCCGGGCGGGTGCGGGGTGCGGTTCCATCGGGGCCGATCTTGCCACGTCGGAGGTGGGCCCGGTGTGACGTTCACCCGCCGCGCGGAGCGGGCCGTGCGGCGCGAGAGGGGCCGGTCGTTCGTTACGCTGGACGCTGCACACAACGACACACCGGCCGCGGGACGTCCCGGCGCGGGAGCACACGGCAGTTCACGACGTGACCCACGGGAGGCAGCGATGGCAGCGCAGCACGGCCGTACGACGGCAACCGGGCCCAAGGTCGAAGCCGTACGGCAGATCGTCACCCCGGCGGTCGACGCGGCGGGCCTGTTCCTCGAGGACGTCGTCGTGACCCGGGCGGGGAAGCGGTCGGTGGTGCGCATCACGGTCGACCTGCCCGAGGACGCGGTGGGAAGCCTCGACTCCGACGCGCTCGGGGACGTCGCGCGGGCGATCTCGGCGGCGCTCGACGCGGACGACGTCGTGCCCGGCGCCTACACGCTGGAGACCTCGACGCCCGGCACCTCCCGGCCGCTGACCGAGCTGCGCCACTTCCGGCGCGCCCGCGGCCGGCTCGTCACGCTGCAGCGGCACGACGGCGGGCAGACGGCGGGCCGTCTGGCGGACGTCACCGTCGGCGCCGACGGCACGGGCGAAGACGGCGGGCCGTGGCTCGTGCTGGAGGACGGCACCCGCGTGGCCGTCGCCGACGTACGCAAGGGGAAGATCGACGTCGAGCTCAAGCGGCTCGACGAGACCCCCGACCAGACCGACGCCACGGGCCCCGCCCGGAACGACGACACCTCGGGCTCCGCCCGACATGACGACACGGGCTCCGCCCGTCACCAGGAGAGCTGACGATGGACATCGACATGAGCACGCTTCGGCTGCTGGAGCGGGAGCGGGACATCAGTCTCGACGTCCTCGTCGCCGCGATCGAGCAGGCCCTGCTGTCTGCCTACCACCGCACCCCCGACGCGTACCAGCACGCCCGCGTCGAGGTCGACCGCAAGTCCGGGCACGTCACCGTGTGGGCCCGCGAGGAGATCCGTACCCCGGACCCGGAGGACCCCGAGGCACGGCCGACGATCGAGCTCGGGCCCGAGTTCGAGCACACGCCGGCCGACTTCGGGCGCATCGCCACCGCTACCGCCCGCCAGGTCATCGTCCAGCGTCTGCGCGACGCGGAGGACGACCAGGTGCTCGGGATGTTCCGCGGCAAGGAGGGCGAGGTCCTGGCCGGCGTCATCCAGCAGGGCCGCGACCCGCGCGTGGTGCTCGTGGACGTAGGCGGCACCGAGGCGGTGCTGCCCCCGCACGAGCAGGTGCCCACGGAGGAGTACGTGCACGGGGAGCGGCTGCGCGCTTACGTGGTCGAGGTCTCGCGCGGTGCCAAGGGTGCGCAGGTCGTGCTGAGCCGCACGCACCCGGGCCTCGTCCGCAAGCTGTTCGAGCTCGAGGTGCCGGAGATCGCGGACGGGTCGGTCGAGATCACGGCCATCGCCCGCGAGGCGGGGCACCGCAGCAAGGTCGCCGTCCGGTCCAAGGTGGCCGGGCTGAACGCCAAGGGCGCCTGCATCGGCCCGATGGGAGCGCGCGTGCGCGCTGTCATGGCCGAGCTGCACGCCGAGAAGATCGACATCGTCGACCACAGCGACGACCCGGCCCGGTTCGTGGCGAACGCGCTGTCCCCGGCACGTGTGAGCTCGGTCACGGTGGTCGACGCCGACGCCAAGGCGGCGCGCGCGATCGTCCCGGACTACCAGCTCTCCCTCGCGATCGGCAAGGAGGGGCAGAACGCCCGTCTCGCCGCGAAGCTGACCGGGTGGCGGATCGACATCCGATCGGACGAGGGGGCGCTCGCCGGCGACGGCGACAAGCCCGGCGACGCAGGCGAGACGGCGGCCGAGCACGACGGCGCCGCCGGGGGCCGGTAACGGCACGTGGGGCGCCGCGCTAGACTGTCGGGGACCGGGCCACGCGCCCAGCCTCCGACCTGCCCACGAACCGCGCCGGATCACACCGGACCGGTACGTACGTGCGTTGGGTGCCGGAAGCGTGACCTACGGTCCGCTCTCCTGCGGTTGGTGCTCGAGCCGTCGGGTCACGAGGCACACCTCGTGGTCGACGCGCGCGGGTCCCTCCCTGGGCGTGGCGCCTGGATCCATCCGACGCCCGCCTGCCTGGCGCTCGCCGAGCGTCGTCGGGCCGTGCCGCGCGCTCTGCGCGTCACGGGCCCGCTCGACCTGATGGGCGTCCGGGACCAGCTGGAGCAGCAGGGCCGTTGAGTCCCTCCGGCCCGCGCCGCCGCCCGGCGGACGGGTCATCGCGACCGAGCGCGCTCGGCCGCACACGCGTTGTCGACAAGGAAGCGGGTCAGAAGCCGATGGACACCCGATGAGTTCCGTGCGATGAGTACTCGGTACTAATGACGGTCCTCCCTGTCTCGCAGGAGGGCCGAGACAGGAGAGATGTGGCGAAGATCCGCGTTCACGAGCTCGCAAAGCAGCTCGGAGTGGAGAGCAAGTCCCTGCTCGCCGACCTGAAGTCGGCCGGCGAGTTCGTCCGATCGGCGTCCTCGACGCTCGAGGCACCGGTCGAGCGCATGATGCGCGACAAGCACAAGGACGCGGCGCCCGCGGCCTCGGAGCAGAAGGCGCCGCAGCGCGCCGAGCAGAAGGCGACGCCGGCGAAGCCCGCGCCCAAGCCCGCTCCGCAGAAGCAGGAGGCGCCCGCCCCCACCCCAGCCCCCGTGGCCGAGGCGCCCGCCCCGCAGGCGGCGCCCGAGGCCGAGGCCCCCGCTCCGGCTCCGGCCAAGGAGTCGGGTGCCCGACCCGGCGCACCCACGCCCGGCCCACGCCCCGCGGCGCCGAAGCCCCCGCCCGCGGCCCGCGAGCAGAAGGGCGGCGGCTCGCGCTCCGCGCGCCCGGGCAACAACCCGTTCGCGTCCAGCCAGGGCATGCCGCGTCAGGGGCAGCGCTCCGGCGGCGCCCCGCGCCCGGGCAACAACCCGTTCGCGTCCAGCCAGGGCATGCCGCGTCCCGGGCAGCGTCCCGAACGTGGTGACGCCGCTGCGCCGGAGCGCTCGGGCGAGCGCCCCGGCGGTCCCCGCCCGGGTGGCCCGCGTCCCGCGGCGCCCCGCCCCGGCGGCGGCGCACGTCCCAACCCGGGCATGATGCCCGGCCGTACGTCCATGCCGCGTCCGGGCGAGCGTCCTGCGCCCGCTGCCGGCGGTCGTGGCGGCGGTCGTGGCGGCGGCCCCGGTGGCGGTCCCGGCGGCGGCCCCGGCGGTTTCCGCCCCGGTGGTGGCGGCGGCTTCGCCGGTCGTCCCGGCGGCCGCGGTGGCGCCGGGCGCGGTTCGACGCAGGGTGCGTTCGGTCGCGCCGGCGGTCGCCCCGTTCGCGGGCGGAAGTCGAAGCGCGCGAAGCGCCAGGAGTTCGAGCAGATGCAGGCGCCGTCACTCGGCGGCGTGCAGGTCCCGCGCGGCAACGGCACGACCGTCGTGCGCCTGCGGCACGGCTCGTCGCTGAACGACTTCGCGGACAAGATCGACGCGAACCCCGCCAGCCTGGTCACGGTGCTCTTCCACCTCGGTGAGATGGCCACCGCGACGCAGTCGCTCGACGAGGACACGTTCGGCACGCTCGCGACCGAGCTCGGCTACGTCATCGAGATGGTCTCCGCCGAGGAGGAGGACCGCGAGCTGCTCGGGGCCTTCGACATCGACCTGGACGCCGAGCTCGAGGGCGAGGGCGACGACGAGCTGCAGGCCCGTCCGCCGGTCGTCACCGTCATGGGTCACGTCGACCACGGCAAGACGCGTCTTCTCGACGCGATCCGCCAGACCGACGTCGTCTCCGGCGAGGCCGGCGGCATCACCCAGCACATCGGTGCCTACCAGGTGCGTCACGTGCACGAGGACATCGACCGCGCCATCACCTTCATCGACACCCCGGGTCACGAGGCGTTCACCGCCATGCGTGCGCGTGGTGCGCAGGTGACGGACATCGCGATCCTCGTGGTGGCCGCCGACGACGGCGTCATGCCGCAGACGGTCGAGGCGCTCAACCACGCCCAGGCCGCGAACGTGCCGATCGTCGTCGCGGTGAACAAGGTGGACAAGGAGGGGGCCAACCCCGACAAGATCCGCCAGCAGCTCACCGAGTACAACCTGGTGGCCGAGGAGTACGGCGGCGACACCATGTTCGTCGACGTGTCCGCCAAGCAGAACCAGGGGATCGACCAGCTCCTCGAGGCTGTGCTCCTCACGGCTGACGCCTCCCTGGACCTGCGGGCCAACCCCGACAAGAACGCGCGCGGCGTGGCCATCGAGGCCAACCTCGACAAGGGTCGCGGCGCTGTCGCGACCGTCCTGGTCCAGTCGGGCACGCTGCACGTCGGCGACGCGATCGTCGCGGGCACGGCCCACGGCCGCGTGCGTGCCATGTTCGACGAGCACGGCGAGTCCGTGAAGGAGGCGGGCCCGGCCCGCCCGGTCCTCGTGCTCGGTCTCGCGTCCGTGCCGTCGGCTGGTGACACCTTCCTGGTGGCGCCGGACGAGCGCACGGCCCGGCAGATCGCCGAGAAGCGCGAGGCCGCCGAGCGTGCCGCCCTCCTGGCGAAGCGTCGCAAGCGCATCAGCCTCGAGGACTTCACGCAGGCGCTCCAGCAGGGCAAGGTCGAGACCCTCAACCTGGTCCTCAAGGGCGACGTGTCCGGTGCCGTCGAGGCACTGGAGGACGCGCTGCTCAAGATCGACGTCGGCGAGGAGGTCGAGCTGCGCGTCATCCACCGCGGTGTGGGTGCCATCACGCAGAACGACGTCAACCTGGCCACCGTCGACAACGCGGTGATCATCGGCTTCAACGTCAAGTACGGCGAGCGGGTCGAGGAGCTGGCGGACCGCGAGGGCGTCGAGGTCAAGTTCTACTCGGTCATCTACCAGGCGATCGAGGACGTCGAGGCGGCCCTCAAGGGCATGCTCAAGCCGGAGTACGAGGAGGCCCAGCTGGGCACCGCGGAGATCCGCCAGGTCTTCCGGTCCTCGAAGTTCGGCAACATCGCGGGCTCGATCGTGCGGTCCGGCACGATCCGCCGCAACACCAAGGCCCGCGTGCTGCGCAATGGCAAGGTGGTCGGGAACGACCTGACGATCGAGTCGCTGCGTCGCGAGAAGGACGACGTCACCGAGGTCCGCGAGGGCTTCGAGTGCGGTATCGGTCTCGGGTCGTTCAACGACCTCACCGAGGGCGACATCATCGAGACCTTCGAGATGCGCGAGAAGCCGCGCGCCTGACGGTCACCGTTCGACGGCGCCCCGCCCCGCACTCCGCGGGGCGGGGCGCCGTCGGCGTCGAGAAAGGGAGACACCCCAATGCCTGGTCAGAAGGCCGACAGGCCCGAGAACCCGCGTGCCCGCAAGCTGGCGGACCGCATCAAGGAGATCGTCGCGCAGCTGCTCGACACCCGGATCAAGGACCCGCGCCTGGGCTTCGTGACCGTGACCGACGTGCGCGTCACCGGTGACCTGCAGAACGCGTCCGTCTTCTACACGGTGTACGGCACCGACGAAGAGCGCACGGGCACGGCCGCGGCGCTGGAGAGCGCCAAGGGCGTCATCCGCTCCGAGGTGGGCAAGCAGACCGGCATCCGGCTCACGCCCACGATCGAGTTCCACCTCGACTCGATGCCCGAGTCGGCGGCGAACCTCGACGCGGCGCTCCTCGAGGCGCG
This sequence comes from Isoptericola sp. Y541, assembly GCF_059445465.1. Lineage (NCBI taxonomy): Bacteria > Bacillati > Actinomycetota > Actinomycetes > Micrococcales > Promicromonosporaceae > Isoptericola > Isoptericola sp. Y541. Next base: position 152,643 of record NZ_JCAIUJ010000006.1, read on the forward strand.
CCGTCGCGATGCCGAGCTGGCCGCGCTGCGCGAGGGCAAGGGGTTCGCCGGCGAGGCCGACCCGTACAAGAAGCCCGACGAGGAAGAGAACGAGGACGACTGAGCGTGGCGGAGAGATGAGCGGCACCAGGGAGCCGCCCGTCCGGCGCCCGACGGCGCCGGACGGGTTCCTGGTCGTCGACAAGCCTGCCGGCTGGACCAGCCACGACGTGGTGGGTCGCTGCCGCCGGCTCGCGGGGACCCGCAAGGTGGGCCACGCGGGCACGCTCGACCCCATGGCGACGGGCGTGCTCGTCGTCGGCGTCGGCCGCGCCACGAAGCTGCTCACCTACGTGGTGGGAGCCGACAAGGCGTACGAGGCCACGATCCGGCTCGGCGTGAGCACCACGACCGACGACGCCGAGGGCGAGGTCCTCTCGACCGCCGGCGTCGGCGGGGGAGCGGACGGGGGAATCGACCCTGCGGACCTGGCGCGCGAGGTCGCCGCGCTGACCGGCGACATCATGCAGGTGCCCACCACCGTGAGCGCGATCAAGGTGGGCGGCAAGCGCGCCTATGCGCGCGCCCGGGCGGGCGAGGAGGTCACCCTCGACGCGCGGCCGGTCACGGTAAGCCGGTTCGACGTCGTGGGTACGCGGCCAGGGGTCACCGCCGAGGGTCTCGGCGTGCTCGACGTCGAGGTCCACGTCGTCGTGTCGTCCGGGACCTACGTGCGGGCCCTCGCACGCGACCTCGGGTCCGCGCTCGGGGTGGGCGGTCACCTCACGGCGCTGCGGCGCACGCGCGTCGACGGGTACGACCTCGCGGCCGCCCGCACGCTCGAGGAGCTCGAGGCGCAGGCGGACGCCGACGGAGTGCTCGCCACCCTGCCGCCCGCCGACGCCGCCCGCGCGACGTTCCCGGTGCGCGACCTCACCGACGACGAGGCCCGGGCACTGGGGTACGGGCAGTGGGTCGCCGCCAGTGGTGAGAAGGGCACCGTCGCCGCGATCGGCCCGGACGGTGTGCTCGTCGCGTTGCTGGAGGACACCCGCCGGCGTGGCGAGGCGCTGGCGAAGCCCGTGCTCGTGCTCGCCCCCGCCGGCTGACCTGGCGAGCGGGCACCTCAAGGCCGGGCGGGCGGCCTGTGCCGCGGGCGGTGCCGTCGGCGGACTATCCTTGACCGCTGGCGCCCGCCACGAGCGCCGACCCCGGACGATCGACGAGACGGAGCACGACGCGTGCAGGTGTTCACGGACCTGGAGCAGGTCCCGGACGGCTTCGGACCATCGGTCGTCACGATCGGCAACTTCGACGGTGTGCACCGCGGGCACCAGGCGGTGCTCGGTCGTCTCGTGCGGCTCGCCCAGGCTGACGGGCACCTGGCCGTCGCGGTGACGTTCGACCCGCACCCCGCCGCCGTGCACCGCCCCGAGACCGCGCCCGAGCTGCTCACCGGCCTGCCCGACCGGCTCGACCTGCTGGAGCGCACCGGCCTGGATGCCGTCCTGGTCGTGCCGTACACGCTCGAGCTGGCCGCCCAGACGCCCGAGGAGTTCGTGACCCGGTACCTCGTGGACGGCCTCGGCGCGCGCTCCGTCGTCGTGGGTCACGACGTGCGGTTCGGCAAGGGCAACGCCGGCACGCTCGCCACCATGGTGGAGCTGGGCGGCGCGCACGGGTTCGAGGTCGTCGCGGTCGACGACGTCGGCGAGCACGTCCCCGGCGACGGCGGCGCGCGCGTGCGGTGGTCGTCGTCCGCGGCCCGCGCGCTGCTGGCCGAGGGCGACGTTGCGCAGGCGACCGAGGTGCTCGGTCGTCCCCACCGCGTGCGCGGCACCGTCGTGCACGGCGACGCCCGCGGGCGCGAGCTCGGCTTCCCCACGGCCAACCTCGGGGACGTTCAGGGCATGGTGCCCGCCGACGGCGTCTACGCCGGCCGGCTGCTGCGTCCTACGCTCGCCGCGGCGAGCCCCGGCGCCCGGGACGCGGACCTGCCCGCCGCGATCTCGGTGGGGACCAACCCGACGTTCGGCGGCGTGGAGCGCCGCGTCGAGGCATACGTGCTCGACCGCGACGATCTCGACCTGTACGGCGAGACGGTCGTGCTGGAGCTGCTCCAACGCCTGCGGCCCACGCTCCGCTTCGACGGCATCGAGCCGCTGGTCGAGCAGATGCACGCCGACGTCGACCGGGCACGCGAGATCCTGCGTCGCCGATGAGCCTCGTGGGGCAGCTGCCGGGAGGATGAAAACCGCCCGGCGTCGTCACAGGCGGCGCGCGGGTCGTTCCCTCGGGGTGACGGGTCGGCGTGACCGGCCCGCCGGGCCGCGGATCGATCGCGGCCCCGTCGCGGCACGGCCCCCGCTCTCCCTGTTACGGCGGGACGCCTGACGTCGCAACGCGCGGTCCCGGGCCGCCGCCTGCCGGCGGCCCGGGACGTGCCCCGCACGCCGGACCGTGCGTGCCCGCTTCTCCCGAGAGAGGCAGAGCCATGGAGGCTCAGCAGAGCAACCTCAGCGCCGACCCCGCCGGCCGGACCGTGCGCAGCGTCGGTCACGGCAGCGCCGTCGTGCCCGTGACGTCGGGCGCCGACGGGGTGGATCCCCGGGCGTCGGCCGCACCGCTGCTGCCCGGGACCGCGAGGGCGGTCTACGACGACGTGTACGCCGGGACGTTCGACGCGACGACCCGGTTCGACTACCTGTTCGGCGACCTGCGCGACGACCCGTCCGCGCACCTCCCGTCCGGGGAGGCCGACGTGCCGCGGGTCCTCGCGGCCCTGTCCAAGCTCGGCGACGCCATGGTGGAGCCGGCCGGGCCGGACCCGGCGCGCGACTCGACCGTCCCCGCGGTGTACACCTACTGGGGCCAGTTCATCGACCACGACATCACGCTCAACACGAACGGCCGCGACAGCACCGGCGACGGCGACGGCGACCTGATCCTCGGCGACATCGTCGACGAGCCGTTCCGCGTCGTCCCGCCGGACCTGGTCGTGACGTCCCTGCACAACGGGCGGCACCCGGCGCTCGACCTCGACAGCGTGTACGGCAGCGGCCCGATCCTCCCCGGGGAACCGGACCAGGGGACGACGCGCAGCGAGGCCTCGTACGCGGCGACGGACCCGATCAAGCTCGCGCTCGGCCGGGTCGCGACGGCGCCGATCCCCGGCTTCGCGCTGGTCGAGCCGGGCGCCGACGCGCAGCGCGACCTGCCGCGGTTCTCGGCGGAGGAGGTCGACGGGCTGGTGGGTGCGCCGGAGGAGCTCCCGAAGGCCGGGGACCCGAAGGTCCCCGACGGCCGCAACGACGAGAACCTCGTCGTCGGGCAGTTCCAGGTGGGCATGATCCGCTTCCACAACGCGGTGGTGGACTGGGTCCGCGAGAACGAGCCCGGGCTGGTCGACGACCGGGCGGTGTTCGACCGGGCGCAGCAGCTGGTGCGGTACCACTACCAGTGGCTCGTGGTGAACGACTACCTGCGCACGCTGACCAAGCCGGGCGTGCTCGACCAGGTGCTGCTCTCGGACACGCTGCTGTTCACCACACCCCACCCGATCGCGATGCCGCTGGAGTTCGCGACGGCCGCGTTCCGGTTCGGCCACTCGATGGTGCGCGGCGCGTACGACTTCAACGTCAACTTCACCGGGGGAGGCACCGGCGGCATCGCCACGCTCGTGCAGCTCTTCCAGTTCACGGGCGGGGGCGGGCTCGGCGCGCCGGCACCGGCACGGGGTGATGTCCTGCCGTCCAACTGGCCGATCGAGTGGGCGCGGTTCGTGCGCAAGGGCGACCCTGCCGGCGCCCGCGCGGCCCGCAAGATCGACACGTTCCTCGCCGCGAGCCTGGCCGACCTGCGCAACGAGGGCAACGACCCGGGCCTCCCGGCCGAGGTCAGCGCGATGCTCAAGAACCTCTCCCGGCGCAACCTCGTGCGCGGGTACTGGCTGTCCCTGCCCACGGGCGAGAAGGTCGCCGAGTCGCTGGGCGTCGAGCCCCTGACGCGCGACCAGCTGACGGCGAACGCCGCGCCGGAGGTCGGCCAGGCGCTGGACGAGCTCGGTGGCACACCGCTCTGGTACTACGTGCTCAAGGAGGCCGAGGCCGAGGGCAACGGCAACTTCCTCGGCGAGGTCGGCAGCCGCATCCTCGCGGAGACGTTCGTCTACCTCCTGCGCCAGGACGAGAGCTCGTTCCTGCGGGCGCTCCCGGAGGCCTGGACCCCGGCGGGCGGCGTCCGGTTCGACGACGGGCGGATGATCACCACGCTGCCCGACCTCCAGCGGTTCGCCGGGCTGCTCCCGCTACCCGACGGCACCTTCCGCACGACCGACGGGCGCCCGGCCGGGCAGGACGGCGACGCCTGAGCGCACAGGACGTGGCCAGCAGCACGTCGTCCCCGTCCCGCTGCGGGTGGGGGCGACGTCGCGCGCTGATAGCATGGTGGGGCCGTATGAACGGCCGCGGATCCAGAGCGCCCCGGTGAACGAGTCCCGGAGCACCGCGCAACGACACCGAAGGAGAGCCATGCCGCTCGACGCTGCCACCAAGCAGTCCATCATCACCGAGTACGCGACCCACGAGGGCGACACCGGTTCGCCGGAGGTGCAGATTGCGCTGCTGACCCAGCGCATCAACGACCTGAACGAGCACCTCAAGGAGCACAAGCACGACCACCACTCGCGTCGTGGTCTGCTGCTCCTCGTGGGCCAGCGCCGCCGCCTGCAGGGCTACCTGCAGAAGATCGACATCGAGCGCTACCGCGCGCTGATCCAGCGCCTCGGCCTGCGCCGCTGACACCGCATCAGCCCGGTCCCTCGCGGGGCCGGGCTGTGGTGTGATGTCACTGTCGAGAGACACTGACTGACGAGACACTGACTAGACGGTGACGGGCGATCGCCCGTCACGCCACCATCGCGCCGCCGGATCCTCGTCCGGTCCTCGGTAGTGGCCCCCCGAGCCGCTCGGCCCATCGGGCCGGGCCGGCTCCGTGGGCCTCGATCGAAGACCGCCGAGCCGCAGCGGCGCCCTCGAGATCAAGGAGGGCACCCGTGGAGGGTCCCGAGATCCAGTTCGCCGAGGCCGTCATCGACAACGGCCGCTTCGGCACCCGCACCGTCCGTTTCGAGACGGGCCGCCTCGCCCGCCAGGCCGCCGGCTCCGTCGCCGCGTACCTGGACGGCGAGACGATGCTGCTGTCGGCCACGACGGCCGGCAAGCACCCCAAGGAGCAGTTCGACTTCTTCCCCCTGACGGTGGACGTCGAGGAGCGCATGTACGCCGCGGGCCGCATCCCCGGCTCGTTCTTCCGCCGTGAGGGCCGCCCCTCGACGGAGGCGATCCTCGCCTGCCGTCTCATCGACCGCCCGCTGCGCCCCCTGTTCGTCAAGGGCCTGCGCAACGAGGTCCAGGTCGTCATCGACGTCCTGGCCATGCATCCCGACGACGCCTACGACGTGCTGGCGATCAACGCCGCGTCGGCGTCCACGCAGATCTCCGGCCTGCCGTTCTCCGGCCCGGTCGCGGGCGTCCGCGTCGCCCTCATCGACGGCCAGTGGGTCGCGTTCCCGAAGTACTCGGACCTCGAGCGCGCCGTGTTCAACATGGTCGTGGCCGGCCGGATCGTCACCGGCGCCGACGGCGGCTCCGACGTGGCCATCGCGATGATCGAGGCCGAGGCCTCGGACAACGCCTGGAAGCTCATCAAGGAGGACGGCGTCGCGGCGCCGACCGAGGAGGTCGTCGCCCAGGGCATCGAGGCGTCCAAGCCGTTCCTCAAGGCCCTGTGCGAGGCCCAGGCCTCGCTCGCCGCCCAGGCGGCCAAGGAGGTCAAGGAGTACCCGGTCTTCCTCGACTACCAGGACGACGCGTTCGCCGCCGTCGAGGCCGAGGTCTCGCCGGCCCTGCGCGACGCGCTCGCCATCGCGGACAAGCAGGACCGCGAGAACCGCCTGGACGAGCTCAAGACGGGCCTGCTCAGCGCGCTCGCCGACAGCTTCGAGGGTCGCGAGAAGGAGCTGTCGGGTGCGTACCGCGCCCTGCAGAAGAAGCTCATCCGCCAGCGCGTGCTCACCGACGGCGTGCGCATCGACGGCCGCGGGCTCGCGGACATCCGCACCCTCTCGGCCGAGGTCGAGGTGATCCCCCGCGTGCACGGCTCCGCCCTGTTCGAGCGCGGCGAGACCCAGATCCTGGGCGTCACCACGCTGAACATGCTGCGCATGGAGCAGCAGATCGACTCGCTCGGGCCGGTCACGCGCAAGCGCTACATGCACAACTACAACTTCCCGCCGTTCTCCACGGGCGAGACGGGTCGCGTCGGTTCGCCGAAGCGCCGCGAGATCGGCCACGGGGCGCTGGCGGAGCGGGCGCTCATGCCCGTGCTGCCGAGCCGCGAGGACTTCCCCTACGCGATCCGCCAGGTGTCCGAGGCCCTCAGCTCCAACGGCTCGACGTCCATGGGCTCGGTCTGCGCCTCGACGCTGTCGCTGCTCAACGCCGGTGTCCCGCTGAAGGCCCCGGTCGCGGGCATCGCGATGGGCCTCATCTCCGACACCGTCGACGGTGAGACCCGCTACGCCGCGCTCACGGACATCCTGGGCGCCGAGGACGCGTTCGGCGACATGGACTTCAAGGTCGCCGGTACCAGCGAGTTCGTCACGGCCATCCAGCTCGACACCAAGCTCGACGGCATCCCCGCGTCGGTCCTGGCGGGCGCGCTCACCCAGGCCCGCGACGCGCGCCTGACGATCCTGGACGTCCTCGCCGAGGCGATCGACGTGCCGGACGAGATGAGCCCCAACGCCCCGCGCGTCATCTCCGTGAAGGTGCCGGTCGACAAGATCGGCGAGGTCATCGGGCCCAAGGGCAAGATGATCAACCAGATCCAGGAGGAGACGGGCGCGGACATCTCCATCGAGGACGACGGCACCGTGTACATCGGCGCCACCGACGGCCCCTCGGCCGAGGCCGCCCGCGCGGCGATCAACGCGATCGCCAACCCACACATCCCCGAGGTGGGCGAGCGCTTCGTCGGCACGGTCGTCAAGACGACGTCGTTCGGCGCGTTCATCTCCCTCTCCCCGGGCAAGGACGGTCTGCTGCACATCAGCCAGATCCGCAAGCTCGTGGGCGGCAAGCGCGTCGAGAACGTCGACGACGTGCTGTCCGTGGGCCAGAAGGTCCAGGTGGAGATCGGCGAGATCGACCCGCGTGGGAAGCTCTCGCTCGTCGCGGTCACCGAGGACGAGACGGCGGACGAGTCCGCCGACGCCCCGGCCGAGACGGCCGCCACGGACCACGTGGAGGCCTGACGCTCCGATGACCTGGCACCTCCCGCTCGTCCCTGCCGGCGAGCCCGGTGCCGACCTGACCGCCGGGCAGGACGGTGCGACCATCCGTCGCACGGTCCTGCCCGGCGGTGTTCGTGTGCTCACCGAGCAGATGCCGGGCCTGCGCTCGGCCACGGTGGGCGCCTGGGTCGGCGTCGGCTCGCGCGACGAGTCCGACGGGCACTTCGGTTCCACACACTTCCTCGAGCACCTGCTGTTCAAGGGCACGCCACGGCGCTCGGCGATGGACATCGCGGAGTCGTTCGACGCCGTCGGCGGCGAGGCCAACGCGGCGACCGGCAAGGAGCACACCTGCTACTACGCGCGCGTGCTCGACGCCGACCTGCCGATGGCGGTGGACGTCATCGCGGACATGGTCACGTCGGCGCGCCTCGACGAGGGCGAGCTCGAGACCGAGCGCGGCGTCATCCTCGAAGAGCTCGCGATGAACGACGACGACCCCGGCGACGTCGTGCACGAGGAGTTCTCCGCCGCGGTGCTCGGCACCCACCCGCTCGGGCGGCCCATCGGCGGCACCCCGGATACCATCCGTGCCGTGCCGCGGGACGCCGTGTGGGAGCACTACCGCTGGCACTACCGGCCCGAGACGCTCGTGGTGTCCGCCGCGGGCGGGGTTGACCACGACGCGTTGGTGGGCCAGGTCGCACGGGTGCTGACCGACGGCGGCTGGGACCTGGCCGCCTCGGCCGCGCCCCGCGAGCGCCGGCCCCCCGGGGCGCAGACCGCCGGCGTCCCGACCGAGGGCGTCGAGCTGACGGTGCGCCGCCAGGTCGAGCAGGCGAACGTCATCGTCGGGTCCACGGGGCTCGCCGCCACCGACGACCGTCGCTTCACCCTCTCGGTGCTCAACGCCGTGCTGGGCGGCGGGATGTCCTCGCGCATGTTCCAGGAGATCCGCGAGCGCCGGGGGCTCGCCTACGCCACCTACTCGTTCGCCTCCGGCCACGGCGGCCTCGGCACGTTCGGCCTGTACGCCGGGTGCTCGCCCGCGAACGTCGACGAGGTGACCGAGCTCATGGTCGCCGAGCTGGAGCGGCTCGCAAGCGACGGTATGACCGACGCGGAGCTGACCCGCAGCATCGGCCAGCTCTGCGGCGGCCTCGTGCTCGGTATGGAGGACTCCGGGTCGCGCATGAGCCGGCTCGGCAAGGCCGAGCTCGTCTACGGGGAGCTGCTGAGCCTGGAGGAGTCGCTCGAGCGCGTCCGCGCGGTCACGGTGGACGACGTGCGCGACCTGGCAACCGACCTGGCCGCGCGCCCCCGGTCCGTCGTGCGCGTGGGTCCCTTCGGCGACTGACGCCGGTTCGAAGAACGAGATCGGAGACACTCACCCCATGACCGAGACCATCAGCCGGCCCCTCACCGTGGCGGTGCTCGGCGCGGCGGGGCGCATGGGCGTCACCGTGTGCCGGGCCGTCGAGGAAGCGCCCGGCCTCGAGCTCGTCGCGCGCCTCGACGCGGGCGACGCTGTCGACGCGACCACGCTGGCCGGCGCCGGCGTCGTGGTGGACTTCACGGTCCCCGCGGCGACCGAGGCCAACGTGCACGCCGTGCTCGACGCGGGCGTGCACGCCGTGGTCGGCACCACGGGCTGGGACGACGCCTCGCGCGGTCGCGTCGCGGAGCACCTGGAGCGCGTGAACTCCGAGCGCCGACTGTCCGAGCAGCCCGGGCTGGGCGTGCTCATCGCGCCGAACTTCGGCCTCTCCGCAGTGCTGGCGATGACGTTCGCCGCGAAGGCGGCGCGCTACTTCGAGTCCGCCGAGGTGATCGAGCTGCACCACCCGGACAAGGTCGACGCCCCGTCGGGCACCGCGCGGCACACGGCCGCGGCGATCGCCCGGGCCCGGTCGGAGGCCGGGCTGGGTGCGATGCCGGACGCCACCGAGTCGGGCGTCGAGGCGCGCGGCGCGGACGTCGACGGCGTGCGGGTGCACGCGGTGCGCCTGCGCGGGCTGGTGGCGCACGAGGAGGTCCTGTTCGGCAACGTGGGCGAGCAGCTGGTGATCCGGCAGGACTCGTTCGACCGCGTGTCGTTCATGCCGGGCGTGCTGCTCGCCGTGCGCGAGGTCGGCGCCCGGCCGGGCCTGACGGTGGGGCTCGAGAACGTGCTGGACCTGTCGTGAGCGGCGCGGCGCGGCGGCGGATTCCCCGCGGGCTGGTGGGGGCGCTCGCCGTCACCGCGCTGCTGGCGCTGTACGTCTGGCAGATCGCCGGCCGCGGGGTGTCGATGATCCGCACCGGTGAGCCGGTGCTCATCGGCATCGGCGCGGCGGTGCTCGTCATCCCGCTGCTCGTCATCGTGCTGATCGCCCGCGAGTACCGGCTCGCCACGCGGGTGCAGCAGATGGCCGACGCGCTCGCCACGGCCGGCGAGCTGCCGGTGGACGACCTGCCGCGCTCGCCCGGGGGCCGCGTCGACCGCGCCGCGGCGGACGCCGCGTTCGCCGCGCGTCGCGAGGTGGCCGAGGCCCGCCCGGAGGACTGGAAGTCCTGGTACCAGCTGGCGTTCGCCTACGACGCGTCAGGCGACCGCCGTCGTGCCCGGGAGTCGCTGCGCAAGGCGTCGTCGCTGTTCCGGCCCGGCGCGCCGGGGACGCACACCGTCCCGCAGTAGCGGGCGTGCCGCACCTGCCTCGCGCGGCCGGCGAGGTCGCCGAGCGCCACGAGGGCCGGCACGAGGGCCTGCACGAGGCGCTCGGGGCGCTGTCCGGTGGCACCCGGGTCGCGCGTCCAGCGGCGCGCGACCCCGGCGAGGCGTTCAGGCGCCGTCGCGGCGAGCGCCGCGGTCAGTCCTGCGAGACGGTGACGACCGCCGCGAAGTAGTCGGTCACGATCGGCGTCACGGGCGGGTCTGCGCGGTCCATACCACCACGGTGGCAGAGGGGTGCTTCGCGCAGGTCACGGCGTCGTGACGGTCGTGGAACGTCCGAACGACGTCGTGCGTCGCCGTGCGTGGTCGGCGGCCCGCTATGCCGTGTCGCGGGGGAACGAGCGTCTGGCCACGAGGACCGCGACCAGCGCGACCGCGACGATCGCCGCGCCGGTCAGGGCGAGGGCCCGGGGGCCCGGGCCGGCGACCACGGCGGCGCCCACGGCCGCGCCGAGCCCGATGCCGAAGTTCGACGTCGCGTTGACGAACGCGCCGGCCACGTCGGGGGTTGCCCCCTGGGTGCGCAGCGCCGCCGCCTGGAACGTGGCGGGGATCGCGCCGAAGGCGGCGAGCCACACGCCGGCCGCCAGGAGCACGCCGACGGCGCCGGGCAGCGCGAGCGCGACCCCGACGAGCGCCACCGCGATCGTCGCCATCGCGACGATCGTGAGCGCGCGCGGGCTGCGGTCCAGGTAGCGGGCCGCGCCCCAGAGCCCGACCAGCCCGAGGGCGCCGAACACGAGGAGCGTCGGCCCGACGGCCGGCTCCGACAGCCCCGCGGCCAGCAGGAGCACCGAGATGTAGGTGTAGACGGTGTACTGGCCGCCGAAGAGCACGGTGTTGGCGCCGACGACGACGCCGAGTCGTTTGCGGCCCCGGCGCGCGGCGTGGCCGTCCCGCGGCGCGGCCGGCTCGACGGCGACGGCGGGCAGCAGCCGGGCCACCAGCAGCGCCGTCAGTGCGCACACGGCTGCGAGCACCGCGAACGACCAGCGCCAGCCCACGGCGGCGCCGAGCGAGGTCGAGAGGGGCACGCCCAGCACGAACCCGATGGTGCCGCCGGCGGTCACCAGGGTGAGCGCCCGGCCGGTGTACAGGGGGCCGACGAGCCGCGCCCCGTACGCGATCGACACGGAGAAGAACACCGCGTGCCCGATCCCGCCGAGCACCCGTGCCCCGGCCACCACCGCGTAGGACGGCCCCAGGGCCACCAGCAGGTTGCTCGCGGCGTACGTCGCGAGCGTGACGAGCAGCAGCGGCTTGCGGGCCACGGACCGCGTGGCGAGCGTCAGGGGGACGGCGAAGGCCGCGACCACGAACGCGTACACGGTGACGAGCAGGCCGGCGGTCGACTCGGTGACGCCGACGCCGCGCGCGAGCTGCGGCAGCAGCCCCACGGGGAGCACCTCGGTGGTGATGGCGACGAAGTTGGCGACCGCGAGGACGGCGATCCCCGCGGCGGCGTCGCGGACGGTTCGTTGAGGCACTGCCTCATCCTGCCATCGTGTCTTCGCGATCAGACGTCCAGGCCGTGGCCGAACCGCCGGCCCGGGTACAGCGACGCGTCCCCGTACGGGGTCGGGCGCGCGAGGACCGGGCACAATGGCGGGCGTGAGCGAGACGACGATCGAGGAGGGCGCGGCGCCGCGGCGCGGCTACGCCAAGGGGCGCGCCAAGCGCGAGGAGATCCTGCAGGCGGCCATCGTGCTGTTCGGCGAGGTCGGCTATCACGGCGCCTCGCTGCGGGAGGTCGCGGCGCGCGTCGGGATCTCGCACCCGGGCCTCCTGCACCACTTCCCGACGAAGGCGGACCTGCTGGAAGCCGTGCTCGAGCACCGCGACGCCATCGACTTCGCCGACGTCGACACCGACCTCGTGCAGGGGCGCTCGCTGTTCGAGGCGCTGGTGCGGCTGGTGGAGCGCAACGCGCTGCGGCGACCCGTCGTCGAGGTCTTCGCCGGACTCGCCGCGGAGGCGACGACCGCCGAGCACCCGGCGCACGACTACTTCGCCGAGCGGTACCCCACCACGGTGGCGCGGTTGCGCACCGAGCTGGAGCGCCTCGACGCGGCCGGGCGGCTGCGGCCGGGTGTCGACCCGGCCACGGCCGCCCGCACGGTCGTCGCGCTCATGGACGGCCTGCAGGTGCAGTGGCTCTACTCGCTCGACGGCCCGCGCGCCGCGCGCGTCGACATGGCGGCCGACCTGGGGGCGTACCTCGACCTGATCCTGGTCGGCGCCGCGGGTTGAGCTTGTCGAAGCCCGGGTTTCGACACGCTCGACCAGCGGGTTTCGACAGGCTCGACCAGCGGGTTTCGACAGGCTCGACCAGCGGGTTTCGACAGGCTCGACCAGCGCTCAACCAGCAGGGACGGCTCAACCGGCGTTCGCCGCCTCGACGAGCTGCGCGAGGGACTCCCGGTCAACGCCGGCCAGGCCGAAGTCCGCGATCACTGCGAGCGGCATGTCGGTGGCCATGGCGAGCATGCCGGGGTCGATCGGCGTGGCGTCCAGGTACCCGCGCACCACGGGGCCTGCCACGGGGTGCGCCAGCGCCTCGCCCAGCGTGGACAGCTCGTGCAGGGGAACCGTGACGTCCTCGCCGACGACGTCGACCGACACCTCGGCGCGCAGGTCGCGCGAGGACGCGCCGACGCCGATCACGAACTCGCCGCCCTCGAGCACCCAGCGGCGCAGCACGGGGTGCCAGTACGACAGGTCGCGCGCGTCGAGGTCGAGCGTCACGACCTGCGACGCACCGGGCTCCAGGCGCACCTTGGCGAACGCCTTGAGCTCCCGCTCGGGCCGCTGCACCTGCGCCTGCGGGTCGGCCACGTACACCTGCACCACCTCTGCGCCCGAGACCGGGCCGGAGTTGGTCACCCGCACCCGCACCCGCACGCGCACCGAGGCGCCGGCGCCGGACCCGCGGACCTCGGCGGTCGCGTCGTCGTAGGTGAACGTCGTGTACGACAGACCGTGGCCGAACGGGAACGCCACCGGCAGCTGCCGGGCGTCGTACCAGCGGTAGCCCACGAGCTGGCCCTCGCCGTAGCGGACGTGCCCCAGCTCGCCCGGGAAGTTGCCGAACGCCGGGGTGTCCTCGAGCCGCAGCGGGATCGTCTCGGTGAGCTTGCCCGACGGCGCGGCCGCCCCGGTGAGCACGTCGACGACGGCGGAGCCGCCTGCCTGCCCGCCCAGCCAGCCGGTGAGCAGCGCCGGGGCGGCGTCCTGCCAGGCGGTGACGGAGATCGCGGAGCCGCCGGCCAGGACGACGACGACGCGGGGGTTCGCCGCGGCGACCGCCTCGAGGAGCGCGACCTGCTCGGCGGGGAGGTCCAGGTGCTCGCGGTCGTAGCCCTCGGACTCGTAGGCCGCGGGCAGGCCGAGGAAGACGAGCGCCGTGCCGGCGCCGCGGGCCGCGTCGGCGGCCTCGGCGACGAGGTCCGCGGGGGAGCGGTCGTCGGCGGGGCCCTCGGCCAGCGTGTAGCCGGGCGCGAACGGCACGTCCGTGCCCGCGGCGTCGCGAAGCGCTGTGAGGGCGTCGTCGAGGCGGGTGGGGTTCACCTGCGACGAGCCGGCACCCTGGTAGCGCGGCGTGCGGGCCAGCTCGCCGATCACGGCGACGTCCGCGGGGCTCGTCAGGGGGAGCAGGGGCACAGCGTCGGTCGGGTCGTCGGTCGAGCTGCCGACGGGGTCGTTCTTGAGCAGCACCGTGCCCGCCGCGGCGGCCTCGCGGGCCAGCGCGTGGTGCGCGTCGACGTCGAACGACCCGGGGGCGCTCGTCGTCGGCAGGGAGCGGGCGACGAGCTCCAGCACGCGCCGGGCGGCGGCGTCGACGAGGGCCTCGTCGAGCTCGCCCGCCTCGACGGCGGCGACGACCTGTGCGTCCGTGCGGCCGCCGCTCGCGGGCATCTCGAGGTCGAGCCCGGCCGCGACGCCGGCGACGCGGTCGCGGACGGCACCCCAGTCGGAGACGACCAGGCCCTCGAAGCCCCACTCGTCGCGCAGCACGGTGGTGAGCAGCCAGTCGTGCTGCGAGGCGTACACGCCGTTCACCTTGTTATACGAGCACATGACGGTCCACGGCTGCGCGCGCGTGACGACCCGCTCGAAGGCCGGCAGGTAGATCTCGCGGAGCGTCCGCTCGTCGACGTCGGCCGAGACCCGCATGCGGTCGGCCTCCTGGTTGTTGGCCGCGAAGTGCTTGAGCGACGTGCCGACGCCCTGGGACTGGATGCCCTCGACCAGCGCGGCCGCGAGGTCGCCGGCCACCACCGGGTCCTCCGAGAAGTACTCGAAGTTGCGCCCGCACAGCGGCGACCGCTTGATGTTCACGCCCGGGCCGAGCAGCACCGCGACGTCGTTGGCGCGCGTCTCGCGGCCCAGCGCCTCGCCCACGCGGCGCAGCAGGTCGGCGTCCCAGCTCGACCCGAGCGCGGCGGCGGTGGGGAAGCAGGTGGCGGGCACGCTGTTGCCGAGGCCGAGGTGGTCCGCGGCCTCGTCCTGCTTGCGCAGGCCGTGCGGCCCGTCGGTGACCATCACGGACGGCACGAGCGTCGTCCCGTCGCGCTCGACCGGCTGGGTGTGCCAGAAGTCGAGGCCGGAGAGCAGCGAGGCCTTCTCGGCGAGGGTGAGCTCGCCGAGCACGCGCTCGCCGTCGAACGGCAGTCCGGTGCTCTCGGTCTGGACGGCGGGGGTCGGGATCCGGTCGAAGGTCACGGGTGCGCTCCAGGGTCGGCGGCAGTGCAACCCGGGCAGCGTAGCAAGAAACCTACCGTCCGGTAGGGAATTGCTCCAGGATCGCGGTGGCCCTCGGTATCAGATCGCGGCCGACCAGCGCTGCTCCACCACGTCCCGCACGCCCGTGGCGAGCGCACGCTCCGTGCCGTCCGGCCCGAGCCCCGCCACTGAGAAGAACCGCTCGCGCGCGCTGTCGTCGTCGAGAACCCACGTGACGACCTCGGGGGCGCCGTCGGTGCGGAGCCGGTCCACCGCGGCCGCGAGCAGCCGCGACCCGTGTCCGCCGCGCTGGTGGTCGGGCTCGACCTCGAGGGCGAGGAGCTGGCCGGGGCCGACCGCCGCGAAGCCCACGACGTCGGGTCCGGCGAGCGCCACCAGGACGGCGAAGCCGGGCCCCGGGGGAGCGGTGATCGCCCGCGCCCAGCGGTCCCGCATCGCGGCGGTGTCCAGGCTGTCGACGACGCCGTCGCCCAGCGCCGCCTCGTGCGTGCTGCGCCATGCGGTCACCTGCACACGCGTGACCGCGTCCTCGTCGCCGGGGACGGCCGGGCGGACCGAGACGTCAGCCGTCTCGCGGAAGAGAGCCATCCGGTCACCCTAGGGGGTCGGTGAGGTGGGATGATCCGGGCATGTCACTGACGACCCAGGACCGCGTCGCCATCCATGAGCTTCTCGCCCTGCACGGCCATCTCGTCGACTCCGGCAGCCTCGGCGACGAGGATCTCGGCCGGCTGTTCGTTCCGGCCGTCCGCTACGACACCTCCGCTCTCGGCGGACCCGTCCTCGAGGGCATCGCAGCGGTGCGCGAGGCGGCATACGCGCTGGGGGAGGGCAACCCCGTGGCGCACCTCGTGACCAACGTCGTCGTCGCGGCCGGCGACACCGAAGACACGGCGACGGCCGTGTCGAAGGGCCTCGGCGTCACGGCGTCCGGCATGGTCGGGGCGGTCTCGTACGACGACTCCCTCGTCCGCTCGCCGGCGGGGTGGCGCATCAGCGCGCGCCGGATCACGCCGAGCCGCCGGCCGGGAGCGGTGGTCTCCTAGCCCCAGCCGAGTGCGCGGAGCCCCGCGGCGGTCGCGGCGGCCAGCACGACGACCAGGATGAAGGGGGCCCGCAGGGCCAGCGCGACGGCGGCGACGCCGAGCGCCGGCACCCGGGCGTCGACGACGAGCGCCTGCCCGTCGGCGAACGTCTGCACGACGACGAGGGAGACGAGTAGCGCCACGGTGACGAGCGTCGACGTGCGTTGCACGCGCTCGGTGGCCAGCCAGTGCTCGGGGATCAGATGCCCCGCGAGCTTGAGGGCGAAGCTGGCCGAGGAGGCGACGAGCACCGTCACCCACAGCACGGTGGTGGTCATCGGGCCTCGTCCCCCTCAGTTCCGGGCGCGATGTCGGTGCCGGCCTCGGGAGCGGCGGCCCGCGGCGTCGCGATCAGCCCGACGGCGATCGCCGCGGCGGCGGCCGCGAGCACGGGTACGCCGGCCGGGACGAAGGGGATCAGCGCGGCGGACACGAGGACGGCCAGCGCGGCGACGATCTGGGCGCGGCGGGCGGCGAGGCGCGGCCAGACGAGCGCGAGGAAGGCCGCCCCGGCCGCGGCGTCCAGGCCCCAGGCCTTCGGGTCGCCGAGCGCGTCGCCGGCCAGGGCGCCGAGCAGGGTGAACGCGTTCCAGAGCACGAAGACGCCGACGCCCGTGGCCCAGAACCCGGCCCGCGTCGCCGCGGGCTCGCGCTGGCCGACCGCCACGGCGGTGGACTCGTCGATCGTGAGCTGGGCGGCGGCCAGGCGCCGCCACCCGCGGACGTCGAGCAGGGGGGCGACGACCGCGCCGTACAGGGTGTTGCGCACGCCCAGCAGGGTCGAGGTCGCGATCGCCGCCACGGGCGACCCGCCCGCGGCCACCACGCCGATGAGGGCGAACTGCGAGCCGCCGGAGAACAGCAGCAGGCTCAGCGCCATCGTCTGCGGCACGCCGACGCCCGCCACCACGGACAGCGCGCCGAAGGAGATTCCGTACAGTCCGGTGGCCACCGCGACGCTCGCCCCCTGGCGGACGGCGGAACGCACCGCGGGGTCCCGCCCCTCTCCACGTGTCACGTCGGTAGGTAACCACGCCCCGCCGGGGCTCGGGAAGCGGGTCGTCCGGCCCCGGGCGCGGTCAGAGGGCCACGTAGACGGTCTCGAGGTACTCCTCGAGCCCCGCCTCCCCGCCCTCCCGGCCGAGCCCGGACTGCTTGACCCCGCCGAAGGGGGCGCTGGCGTCCGACACCATCCCGCGGTTGATCCCGATCATCCCGGCGTCGATCTCCGCGGCGGCGCGCATCGCCCGGTCCAGCGACGTCGTGTAGGCGTAGGCGGCGAGCCCGTACTCGGTGTCGTTCGCAAGGGCGAGCGCCTCGTCGTCGTCGGCGAACGCCACGACGGGCGCCACCGGGCCGAAGATCTCCTCGCGGACCGCGCGCGCGTCCGCGTCGACGCCGGCGAGCACGGTGGGCTCGTAGAAGCTCCCGGGGCCGTCGGGTCGGTCGCCGCCGGTGAGCACCTGGGCGCCCCGGTCGGCGGCGTCCCCCACGATCTCGGCGACCTTCTCGACGGCCTCCGCGTCGATGAGCGGGCCGACGTCGACGCCGTCCTGGTCGCCCGGACCCACCCGCAGCGCGGCGAAGCGGTCGCTGAGGCGGCGCGCGAACTCCCGGGCCACCGAGTCGTGCACGAGGAACCGGTTGGCCGCCACGCACGACTGGCCCGCGTTGCGCAGCTTGGCGACGGTCGCGCCCTCGACCGCCGCGTCGAGGTCCGCGTCGGCGAAGACGACGAACGGGGCGTTGCCGCCGAGCTCCATCGACGTGCGCAGCACGAGGTCGGCGGACTGCCGCAGCAGCGTGCGGCCCACCGCCGTGGAGCCCGTGAACGACAGCTTGCGCAGCCGGTCGTCGGCGAGGAGCGGCGCGACCAGGTCCTTCGAGTGGGCCGTCGGGACCACGTTCACCACCCCGCGGGGCAGGCCGCGGTCGGCGAGCTCGGAGCGGATCACCTCGGCGACGAGCATGGTGGTCAGCGGTGTCTGGTGCGCCGGCTTGATCACCACGGTGCAGCCGGCGGCGAGCGCCGGGCCGATCTTGCGGGTGGCCATGGCGATCGGGAAGTTCCACGGGGTGATCAGGAGCGCCGGCCCGACGGGGCGCCGGTGCACCAGCTGGCGGTTCGCGCCGGCGGGCGCGGTGCGGGCCAGGCCGTCGGCGCGCACCGCCTGCTCGGCGTACCAACGCAGGAAGTCGGCGCCGTAGGTCACCTCGGCCTGCGCCTCGGCGAGCGGCTTGCCGCACTCGGCCGTGATGAGGGAGGCAAAGGCGTCGGTGCGCGCGACGATCCGCTCGTACACGGCGCGCAGCAGCTCGGACCGCTCGCGGGGCGCGACGGCGCGCCAGGCGGCGGCCGCGTCGGCGGCGGAGCCGAGGGCGCGGCGTCCGTCCTCGGGGGAGGCGTCGGCGACGTCGAACAGCACCTCGCCGCTGGCCGGGTCCACGACCTCGAAGGTGTGCCCGCCGGCAGCGGCGGCCCACTGCCCGCCGGCGAGCATGCCGGTGGGCAGGTGGGCCACGAGCGCGGGCGAGAGCGAGCTCATGCACCCGAGTATGCACAGACCGCCGTCCGCTCGACATGCGACAGGGTGCGGCAGCGAAGGTCGCCGTACGATCGGGCCGTGGACGACGGACGAATCGCGGACGCACCGGTGCTGCTGCTCCTGAACGGGCTGCCGGGCGTCGGGAAGTCGGCCGTGGCGGCCGCGGCCGCGCGACCGGGCACGCTCGTCCTCGACGTCGATGTCGTGCGCACCCTGATCTCCGGCGACCCCCGCGACGCGGCGGAGCCCGCGCGGCGCCTGGCCCTGGACATGGCCCGGTCCCACCTGCGCGCCGGGTGCGGCGTCGTCGTCCCCCAGCTCGTCGCGCGCGCCGACCAGGTGGCTCGCTTCGAGCGCGCCGCGGCGGAGGCAAGGGCGCGTTTCGTGCACGCCGTCCTCGAGGCCCCGCCGGCGACGGTCGCCGGCCGGGTCGCACAGGATGACGCGGCGGGCCGGGCCGCGCACCGCCGTGGCCTGGACGACGAGACCCTGGCCGCCTACGCGGCGGGGCTGCGCGAGGTGACGCGGTCGACAGGAGCGGTCCGGGTCGACGCCGGCGCCGACCTGGCCGCCGTCGCCCGCCGTGTGGAGCCGCTGCTCGGGTGACGACGCGATGCCCGACGCGATGCCTGACGCGATGCCCGAGGCGAGGGGTGGACGCGTCCACCCGCGGCGGGCGTGGCCGGTACGGTTGACCCATGACGCTCGTCCCCAGCATCGCGCGCCCGTTCGGCGCCGTGCTCACCGCGATGGTCACGCCGATGACTCCGTCGGGTGACCTGGACCTCGCTGCGGCGGTACGCCTGGCGAAGCGGCTGGTCGACGACGGCAACGACGGCCTCGTGCTCTCGGGCACGACCGGCGAGTCCCCGGCCACGCACACCCCGGAGAAGGCGGACCTCGTCCGCGCCGTGGTCGGCGCCGTCGGTGACCGCGCGTACGTGCTCGCGGGCGCGGGCTCGAACGACACGGTGCACGCCGTGCGCATGGCCGAGCAGGCCGCCGAGGCGGGCGCCCACGGGCTGCTCGTCGTGTCGCCCTACTACTCCCGTCCCTCCCAGGAGGGTCTCTACCAGCACTTCGCGACCGTCGCGGACGCGACCGAGCTCCCCGTCATGCTCTACGACGTGCCCGGCCGCACCTGCGTGCGCATCGCGCCGGCGACCTACGAGCGCATCGCGCGCCACCCCCAGGTCGTCGCGACGAAGGACGCGACGGGCGACGTCGCCGCCGTGGCCGGCCTGCGCGCCGCCACGGGACTCGCCTGGTACTCGGGCGACGACGGACTCCTGCTGCCGTTCCTCGCCCACGGCGGGGCCGGCATCGTCTCCGTCTCCGCGCACGTCGTCGGCGACCGGTTCGCCGAGGCCGTGCGTCGGTTCGACGCCGGCAACCACGCCGCTGCGCTCGACGTCTTCGCCACGACCCTGCCCGTCATCGCCGCGCTGAACGGCGCCGGCGCACAGGCCGTGATGGTCAAGGCCGCGCTCGAGGCGCTCGGCGTGCTCGACAACCGCGAGCTGCGCCTGCCCAACGTGGCCGCCTCTCAGGACGACGTCGCGCTGGTGCGCGACGCGCTCGCGGCGGCCGGATATCTCGACGGCGCCCGCGTGGGCGCCACCACACGTCCGTAATACCGATCGGCCTGGAGGCCCCGTGAGCCACCCTCACCCCGAACTTCCCCTGCCCCCCGCACTGCCGTCGAAGGGGCTGCGCATCGTCGCCCTCGGCGGTCTGGGCGAGGTGGGGCGCAACATGGCCGTCTTCGAGTACGAGGGGCGCCTGCTGATCATCGACTGCGGCGTGCTCTTCCCCGAGGACCACCAGCCCGGCGTCGACCTGATCCTCCCGGACTTCGAGTACATCAAGGATCGCCTGGACGACATCGAGGCGATCGTCCTCACCCACGGGCACGAGGACCACATCGGCGCCGTGCCCTACCTGCTGCGGCTGCGCCGGGACATCCCGCTGATCGGCTCGCGGCTCACCCTCGCCTTCGTCGAGGCCAAGCTCAAGGAGCACCGCATCAAGCCGGTGCTGCGCGTCGTGGCCGAGGGCCAGACCGAGCGGCTCGGCAAGTTCGACCTCGAGTTCGTCGCGGTCAACCACTCGATCCCCGATGCGCTCGCCGTCGCCGTCACGACCGGCGCCGGCACCGTGCTGCACACGGGCGACTTCAAGATGGACCAGCTGCCGCTGGACGGCCGCGTCACCGACCTGCGCGCGTTCGCGCGGCTGGGGGAGAAGGGCGTCGACCTGTTCATGGTCGACTCCACGAACGCCGAGGTGCCGGGCTTCGTCACCAACGAGGTCGAGATCGGCCCGGTGCTCGACAGCGTCTTCGCCCAGGCGGAGAAGCGCGTCATCGTCGCGTCGTTCTCCTCGCACGTGCACCGCGTGCAGCAGGTGCTCAACGCGGCGCAGGCCCACGGCCGCAAGGTCGCCCTCGTGGGGCGCTCGATGGTCCGCAACATGGGCATCGCCGCCGAGCTCGGCTACCTCGACGTCCCGCCGGGCGTCCTCATCGAGCTCAAGCAGGCCGCGAGCCTGCCGGACGACCGCGTCGTCTACATGTCCACCGGTTCCCAGGGCGAGCCGATGGCCGCCCTGAGCCGGATGGCGAACGGCGACCACCGGGTCCAGGTGGGCCACGGCGACACCGTGATCCTCGCGTCGTCGCTCATCCCGGGCAACGAGAACTCCGTGTTCCGCGTCATCAACGGGCTCACGCGCCTCGGCGCGCGCGTCGTGCACTCCGGCAACGCCAAGGTGCACGTCTCAGGGCACGCCAGCGCGGGCGAGCTCCTGTACTGCTACAACATCCTCAAGCCCAAGAACGTCATGCCCGTGCACGGCGAGGTGCGCCACCTCGTGGCGAACGCGGCGCTCGCGGTGCGTACCGGCGTGCCGGCCGACCGGGTGGTGCTCGCCGAGGACGGCGTCGTCGTCGACCTCGTCGACGGCAAGGCGTCCGTCGTGGGCGCGGTGCCGTGCGGCTACGTGTTCGTCGACGGATCGTCGGTCGGAGAGGTGACGGAGAACGAGCTCAAGGACCGGCGCACCCTCGCCGAGGAGGGCTTCGTCTCGGTCTTCGCGGTCGTCGACACGGCCACCGGCAAGGTGCTCGCCGGCCCGCAGATCCTCGCGCGCGGCATGGCCGAGGACGACGCGGTCTTCGAGGAGGTCCAGCCCGACGTCGTCGCGGCACTCGAGACCGCCATCGCCGGGGGGGCTACCGACGCCTACCAGCTCCAGCAGGTGATGCGCCGCGTCATCGGCCAGTGGGTCAACCGGCGCCTGCGCCGCCGCCCCATGATCGTGCCGGTGGTCGTGGAGGCCTGACGCCTGACGACCCACCCCGCGGCACCCACGTGGGGGCTGTGGAAACTCCCGAGGGGCCTCCCGGCGCGCGGCTACGGTGACTACGACCGTCCGCCACCGCTGGGAGGCCCCTCGTGCCGTCCGCTCCGTCGTGCGTGGCGCCGCCCCCCGCTGATCCGCACGTACCCTGCGTGGCATGACTGCGCCTGCGACGAACCTGCCGCGCCTGCCGCGCGCCGAGCTGCACCTGCACCTGGAGGGCACGCTGGAGCCGGAGCTGGCCTTCACGCTGGCGGAGCGGAACCGGATCGCCCTGCCCTACCGCGACCCGGACCAGCTGCGCTCCGCGTACGCCTTCACCGACCTGCAGTCCTTCCTCGACCTGTACCACGCGACCTCGCAGGTGCTGCGCACCGCCGAGGACTTCGCGGACCTCACTCGCGCCTACCTGCGCCGCGCGGCGGCCGGCGGGGTGCGGCACGCGGAGCTCATGATCGACCTGCAGACGCACCTGGCGCGCGGGGTCCCGCTGGAGGACCTGGCGGCCGGCGTGACCCGCGGCGCGGCCGACGCCGAGGCGGCACACGGAGTGTCGAGCCTGCTGGTCCTGGCGTTCCTGCGGCACCGCCCGCCCGCCGAGGCGGACGCGGTGCTGGACGCCGTGCTGGCGGCGGGTGCCCCGTTCGCCGCGGTCGGGCTGGCGTCGAGCGAGGTGGGCTTCGCCGCGTCGCCGTTCGCGCCGGCGTTCGAGCGTGCGGCGGCCCACGGGCTGCGCCGCACCGCCCACGCGGGCGAGGAGGGCCCGGCGGCGAACGTGACCGAGGTGCTCGACGTCCTCGGGGCCGAGCGGGTCGACCACGGCATCCGCGCCCTGGAGGACGACGCGGTGGTGGCCCGGCTCGTGCGCGACCGGGTGCCGCTGACGGTGTGCCCGTGGTCGAACGTGCGGCTGGGGGCGGTGCCGTCGCTGGCCGCGCACCCGCTGCCCGCCATGCTGGCCGCCGGCCTCGACGTCTCGCTGAACTCGGACGACCCGTCGTACTTCGGCGCCTACGTCGACGAGGTCGACGACGCCGTGACCGCCGCCTTCGGACTGACCCGCGACCAGCGCGCCGACCTCGCCGCCGCGTCGTTCCGGGGTTCGTTCCTGTCGCCCGAGCAGGTCGCGCGGCACCTCGTCGACGTCGAGGCCTGGCGCGCCGCGGTCTGACGCTCAGCCGGCCAGCAACGCCGGGCCGAGGGATCCCACGGCCGCGTCGTAGCGCACGGCCCGGGCGTGCGCGTCCCCGGGGAGGAGCCCGGCGAGCTCGAGCGAGACCAGGCCGTGCACCAGCCCCCAGAGCCCGACGGCCACGGGTTCGGCGCGTTCCGGATGCCCGCCGATCACCCGCGCGACGGCGTCGTGCAGCACCCCGAAGGTGGGCCGCTGCACCGCGGGCGGGGCGTCGCTGCCCGGCAGCACCGCCCGGTCGAACATCACCCGGTAGAAGTGGGGGGCGGCGAGCGCGCTGTGGCGGTAGGCCGACCCCAGGGCGCGGAGGTCGGCCACCGGGTCGTCGGTCCGGGGCACGGCGGCGAGGTGGCCGGCGAAGCGCCGGAAGCCCTCGGCGCTCACCGCGGCCAGGAGGGCGTCGCGGGACCCGAACAGCGCGTACACCGCGGACGGGCTCGTGCCGGCCGCGGAGGCCACGGACCGCACGGTGGTGGTGGGCTCGCCGCCGGTGGAGATCGCCTCGGAGGCGACCTCCAGGAGGCGGGTGCGCAGGGCGTCGTCGTGCAGCCGTGGTCGTGCCATGCCGCGAGCCTAGACGGCTTGACGAGAGTTTGCGAACGGTGTTCTATAACAGTGTTCGTAAATTGCCGTCCAAGGAGGCCGCCGTGCTTGAGCTCACCGAAGCGGCCCGCGTCACCGCGGGCATCGTCCTGTTGACAGTCGTCGCCATCGAGTCCGGCGGGTACTTCCTGGTCAAGGTGGTCACGGGCAAGGTCCCTGCGACCGCGTTCCAGGCCTCGTTCTTCCGCGCCGGGCACGCGCACGCCGGGGTGCTCGTCATCCTCGGGCTGCTGTGCGTCGTCCTCGCCGAGGCCACCGACCTGTCGGGCGGCTGGCGCTGGCTCGCGGCCACGGGCGTCCTGGTCGCCGCGATCCTGATGCCCGCCGGCTTCTTCTTCTCCGCCATGGGGAGGGGCCGCACGTCGCCGAACCGCGCCGTCGTGCTGCTCCTCGCGGGCGCGGGCCTTCTCGCCGCGGGCGTCGTGACCCTGGCCGTGGGGCTTCTCACAGCGGGCTGAGCGCGGTGACACGCGCCCGGGACCTGCGCCGTCGCGCGGGGGTCGGCGGGTACGGTGAGGGCATCATGGCGATCCGGACACCCGCCCGGAGGATCACCGGGACCCCGCGGGGGACGACGACGGGGCGGACCGCTTCCGTGGCGGCCCCGAACCGTCGAGCGCCCGCCCGCACCTCGTCCGCGCGCTCGACCAAGAGCTCAGGGCGCGGCGGCAAGAGCGGTGGTCGTCGTGCGCCGGCGCGCCGGCCCGCGCGCCACGAGCCGTCGTGGCCGGTCCGGGCCGTCCGCGGCCTGTACCTTGGCGTCGCGCACGGGGTCGGCAGCCTGACCCGCAGCATCACCAAGGGAGCAAGAGACCTGGAACCCGAGCACCGCCGAGACGGCGTCGCCTTCTTCCTCATCGCGTTCGCGCTGGTCGTCGCCGCGCGAGAGTGGTGGGGGATCTCCGGCACGTTCGGCACCGTCGTCCACACCGTCGTCGCCGGCACCGTCGGCCTGGCCGGGGTGGCCGTGCCGGTGCTCCTGCTGTGGCTCGGGTTCCGCGTGATGCGCCATCCCGAACGCGCCCGGGCGAACTCCCGTGTCGCGATCGGTCTCACCCTGATCGTCGTGTCGGTGTGCGCGCTCGTCGCCATCGCCGAGGACACTCCTGCGCCGAGCGACGGCTTCGCCGCCCTGCAGGCGGCCGGCGGCATCATCGGCTACCTCGCGGGCACGCCCGTGGTGACCGGCGTGACGGAGTGGGTGGCCGTGCCGCTGTTCCTTCTGCTCGGGTTCTTCGGCCTCCTCGTGGTCACCGCCACCCCCTTCCACCGCATCCCCGAGCGGGCACGCGGCCTCTACGACCGGCTCACCGGTAACCACCACCCGGACGACGGCGCGGCGGACGACGGGCTGCCGCTCGCCGAGGGCGTCTCACGGCACGACGGCACCGACGCGGCGCCGCGCAAGAAGCGCACCCGCAAGACGAAGGCCCAGCGCGCCGCCGAGGCGGCGGAGGCCGCAGGGCTCGACGGGTACGTCGGCGACGAGGCGTTCGAGAAGGCGGCGACGCTCGAGCGGGAGACCGCCGCGGCGAAGTCCGGCGGCACGGCCAAGCCCGACCGTGCGGACGGTGCCACCGCCACGCGGCGGGTCGGGCCCGCGGCGACCGAGTCCGTCGAGGCCGTGGCGGCGACCTCCGGATCGACGGCCGCTCCCGACTCCAAGGCCCCGTCCGGCGACCTACCGCCCATGGGGCGCGGCGAGCAGCCGATGCTCGACGGCGACACGGTCTACCTGCTGCCCCCCGAGGACGCCCTCGGCAAGGGCGCGCCGCACAAGACCCGGTCCGCGGCGAACGACCGCGTGGTCGAGTCGCTCACCAAGGTCTTCGAGGACTTCGGCGTCGACGCACAGGTCACGGGCTTCACGCGCGGGCCGACCGTCACGCGCTACGAGGTCGAGGTGGGGGCCAAGACCAAGGTGGAGCGCATCACGTCGCTCTCCAACAACATCGCCTACGCGGTGGCGAGCGCGGACGTGCGGATCCTGTCCCCGATCCCGGGCAAGTCGGCCATCGGCATCGAAATCCCGAACTCCGACCGCGAGACGGTCGTGCTCGGCGACGTGCTGCGCTCCTCGGCAGCCCGCCGCACCGAGCACGCGATGGTGATGGGCGTAGGCAAGGACGTCGAGGGCGGCTATGTCGTGGCGAACCTGGCCAAGATGCCGCACATCCTCGTGGCCGGCGCCACCGGCGCGGGCAAGTCGAGCTTCATCAACTCGCTGATCACGTCGATCCTCATGCGGGCCACGCCGGAGCAGGTGCGTCTCGTCCTCGTCGACCCGAAGCGCGTCGAGCTGACCATCTACGAGGGCATCCCGCACCTGATCACGCCGATCATCACGAGCCCCAAGAAGGCCGCCGAGGCCCTCGACTGGGTGGTGCGCGAGATGGACGCCCGCTACGACGACCTGGCGATGTTCGGCTTCAAGCACCTCGACGACTTCAACGTCGCCGTGCGCGCCGGCAAGGTGAAGCCGCTGCCGGGCTCCGAGCGCAAGATCGCGCCGTACCCGTACCTGCTGGTCGTCGTCGACGAGCTCGCGGACCTCATGATGGTCGCCCCCCGCGACGTCGAGTCCTCGATCCAGCGCATCACCCAGCTCGCGCGCGCCGCCGGCATCCACCTGGTGCTCGCGACGCAGCGCCCGTCGGTCGACGTCGTCACCGGCCTGATCAAGGCGAACGTGCCGTCCCGGCTCGCCTTCGCGACGTCGTCCGTCACCGACTCGCGCGTGGTGCTCGACCAGCCGGGCGCTGAGAAGCTCATCGGGCAGGGCGACGCGCTCTTCCTGCCGATGGGCGCGGCCAAGCCGATGCGCGTGCAGGGGGCGTGGGTCACCGAGACTGAGGTGCACGCCGTCGTCGAGCACGTGAAGGCCCAGCTCAAGCCCGTGTACCGGGAGGACGTGACCGCGCCCGCGGCCGCCAAGAAGCAGGTGGACGAGGACATCGGCGACGACCTCGACCTGCTGTTGCAGGCGGCCGAGCTCGTCGTGACCACGCAGTTCGGGTCGACGTCGATGCTGCAGCGCAAGCTGCGCGTCGGCTTCGCCAAGGCAGGCCGGCTCATGGACCTGCTGGAGTCGCGCGAGATCGTCGGGCCGTCCGAGGGGTCGAAGGCCCGCGAGGTGCTGGTGAACCCGGACGACCTGCCGTCGACGCTCGCGCTCCTGCGCGGCGAGCCGTCGCGGGCCTACGACCAGGACGCCGACGCCGCCTCGCCGGCGCCGCCGGACCCGCCCGCCGGGGCCGTGGCGGACGCGCCGGCCGACCCGTACGCGGACGGCACGGACGGGCGCGCGCCGCCCGTGGCGACGGAATACCACGACGGCGCCGACACCGACCCCGAGCACGGCTGGCGCTGACCACGCCGGCCTCCGTGTCCGTCAGTTGACCGTCAGTCGCCGCGGGGGACGACCTGTGGCGGCGGGCCGGTGGTCGCGGTGGGCTCCTTGCGCTCCTTCGCGACCTTGCCCACGGCGTCCTGCACGCGCTGCTCCCGCGCCGCGAGCTCGGCCTCGGAGAGCGTGGTGCCGCCCGGGTCGGCCAGCGCGTCCGGCAGCGCGGCGACGTCGTGCCCCGCGCCGACGTCGACGGTGACGCCGGTCCAGCGCACCTCGCTCACGCGCGTCGGGTCGTCGGGGCCCTCCTGCGTGAAGGTCGCGGAGAGGAGCACGCCGTTGCTCGTGCGGGCGTCGCAGCAGTCGGAGCTCTGGTTCGACAGCAGGTTGCCCAGGCCGTAGGCGACCCACATGCCGTCGCCGTCCGGCCCCTTCCCGACGCGGTCGAAGGCCTGCGGGATGTGAGCGTGGTGCCCGATGACGAGGTCGACCTCGCCCGAGCGGGCGAGCCGGCTCACGACGTCCTCCTGCTGGTCGGTGAGCTCCTCCGTGTACTCGACCCCGGCGTGCAAACTGACGACCACCGCGTCGGCCCCCTCCTCTCGGGCGACGCGGGCCTGCTCGACGAGCCGGTCGGCGTCGATGAGGTCGACGGCCCAGGGGGCGTCCGCGGGCATGGCCAGTCCGTTGAGGCCGTAGGCGGCGGCCAGGTGCGCCACGGTGATCTTGCGGCCCTCGCGGTCCAGCACGTACAGCTGCGGCTCGTCCTGCTCGGCCTCGCTGCGTGCCGTCCCGGCGTGCCCCATCCCTGCGTCGGCCAGGCGGCGGATGGTGGCACGCACGCCGTCGTACCCCCGGTCGACCGAGTGGTTGGACGCGGTGGAGCAGCCGTCCCAGCCCTGCTCCTGCAGGTCACGAACGAGGCCCGCGGGTGCGCCGAAGAGCGGGTACCCGCTCGGCGGGGTCCCCTTCGGCGCCACCGGCACCTCGAGGTGGCACAAGGCCAGGTCGGCGCCCTGCACCCAGGCGTCGATCCCGGCCAGCAGCGGGGTGAAGTCCGGGTCGTCGGGGCCGCCCGCCGAGTCGACGACGGGGTCGTGGGTGAGGAGGTCGCCCCCGGCCAGCAGCGTGAACTCGGCAGGGCTGGGTGTGGGGCTGGGCGTGGGGCTGGGCGTCGGGCTGGGTGCGGCCGACGTCTCCGGGCTCGCGGACCCGGGCCCGGCGGCGTCGGGCGGGTCGAGCCCGGCGAGGGGGCCGCCCAGCGCGAGCGCCGCGGCCACGCCGACGGCGGCGCCGCACAGAGCTGCGGCGGCGACCGCGAGGCCTCGTCGTGTCGGTCGCCCGTCGTCGGACGCGTGATGGGGCACGGCAGGAGAGTACTGCCCGCGCGGGTCCTGGCGTCCGATGAGCGCCTATAGGGTGGCCCGGTGGTCAACGAAGCGCCCTCGCCCTGGAACGTCGCCAATGCGGTGACTCTCGTGCGCATCGCGCTCGTGCCCGTGTTCGCCTGGGCGTTGCTCGTGGAGGGCGGCGACTCCATCACCTGGCGTCTCGTCGCGACGGCGATCTTCGTGGTCGCCGCCGTGAGCGACCGCGTCGACGGCTATCTGGCCCGCTCGCGCAACCTCGTCACCGACCTCGGCAAGCTGCTCGACCCGATCGCCGACAAGGCGCTGATCGGCACGGCGCTGATCCTGCTCTGCTGGCCGCTGGGCGAGCTGCCCTGGTGGGTGCCCACCGTGATCCTGGTGCGTGAGCTCGGGATCACCGCGCTGCGGATGGTCGTTCTCCGCTACGCCGTCATGCCCGCCTCGCGCGGCGGCAAGCTGAAGACAGTGCTGCAGGCTGTCGCGATCACCCTCTTCCTGCTGCCCCTGTCCGCCCTGCCCGACGCGGTGCTGATCGTGGCCTGGGTGGTGCTAGCACTCGCGATCGCGGTCACCGTCGTGACCGGCGTCGACTACGCCGTGCGCGGATGGCGGCTGTTCTCGGCCGGGCGTCGCGAGGCGGGGCCGCGAGCGGCCGCATGACCGTCCCGGCGCGCGCGCCGGGCGCGCCCGCCGCGGAGCTCGCGCCCGCCCTGCTCGACGCAGCCCGGGGTCGCGGGTGGTCGCTGGGCACGGCGGAGTCCTTGACCGGCGGCCTGGTCGTCGCGGCGCTGGTCGACGTGCCCGGAGCGTCGGCCGTGGTGCGGGGCGCCGTCGTGGCGTACGCGACGGACGTGAAGGCCTCGGTGCTCACGGTGGACCCGGACCTGCTCGCACGGCGGGGCGCCGTGGACCCCGAGGTGGCGACCCAGATGGCGGCCGGGGCGCGACGGGTGCTGGGGGCCGACGTCGGGCTGGCGACGACGGGCGTGGCGGGCCCCGACACCCAGGACGGGCACCCGCCGGGCGAGGTGTACGTCGCGGTCAGCATGCCGGGCGGCGAGCAGGTGCGCCGCCTCGACGTCCCGGGCGATCGGGCTACGGTGCGCGCCGCCGCCACGCGCGAGGTGCTCGCGCTGGCGTTGGACGCGGTGCGGCGCGTCGCTCCGGTGAAGGATGCGTGACGGGCACGCCGGGGTCGTGACGCCGGGAACAAGGCATGCGGTGCGTGCGTTGCGGAGGGTGTGATCATCGAGAAGGCACGAAGCCGTCCGGAGCCGGGCCACGCCAGGCCGGGTGGGCCGCGCGCGCGGTACGGTAGTGCCACCCCTGGAGTCAGGGGGACGACAGGACGGACGAGGAACCCGGCGACGGGTCCGGAGCCGCGACGATCGGCCACGGAGAGGGGGCGCGAGATGGTCGTACTGCGACGAGAGATCGGCGACGTGCTGCGCGACGCGCGGCAGCGCCAGGGGCGCACCCTGCGAGAGGTGTCTTCCGCTGCGAGGGTCTCGCTCGGGTACCTGAGCGAGGTGGAGCGCGGGCAGAAGGAGGCGTCCTCCGAGCTGCTGGCCTCGATCTGCGAGGCGCTCGACGTTCCGATGTCGCTCGTGCTGCGCGAGGTGAGCGACCGGATCGCGGTGGTGGAGGGTCTGCACATCCCCGACACGATCCCGGCGGACGTCTTCGCCGGCATGCTCAGCCGTGGCGGCGAGCCGCGCGACACCGGCCAGGCGCTGCGAGGAGACCTCGCACCGGTCGGCTGACGGCAACAGAGGCTGACGGCAACAGAGAAGGCCCCTTCACGAGAATCTCGCGAAGGGGCTTTCGCTATGCCTCCGCTATGCCGGCGAGGCCTGGCACGACGGGCACCAGTAGATCGCCCGCTCACCGGCGTCCGGCCGCAGGCCCGGCCCCGCGGTGCTGCCGAGGGCCACGGGCGTCCGGCACCGGCGGCAGGGCGCGCGATGGCGCCCGTGCACGGCGAGCTCGACGGCGCCCAGGCCGGAGGTGCGGCCCACAGTGACGCTGCGTGACATCAGCCGCCGCGCGGTGACCAGCAGGGTGCGGCGTGCCTCGTCGTCGAGGGACCCGACGGTGGTCCAGGGCCACCGTCGGGTTGCGAACAGCGACTCCGCGGTCCAGATGGTCCCCAACCCGGCGACCGTCCGCTGGTCGAGCAGCGCGACGCAGAGCGGGCGCCCCGGGTCCGCGCCGAGCCGGGCCGCGCCCTCGTCGAGCCGGTCGGGGAAGTCGCCGCCCAGCACGTCGGGGCCCAGGTGGCCCAGCAGGCGCGGCTCGTCCCGCGTGCGCAGCACGTCCAGCATGCCGAGCTGCACGCCCAGGCACGTCCAGGAGGCGGTGGCCAGCACGGCCCGCACCGCGTCCGCCCGGCCGGCGGACTCGCGGGACCCGGTCCTGCACACTCGCCACGAGCCGTCCATGCGCAGGTGGGTGTGCAGGGTGCGCCCGTCGTCGAGCCGCAGCAGCAGATGCTTGCCGTACGCGACGGACTCGGTCACGGCGGCACCCACCAGGTCGACGCCTCCCGCCGATGGCCAGCGCAGCTCGGCCCGGACCAGCGGCGACCCCCGCAGCGCGGCTCCGAGCCGCTCGGCGGTCAGCCGCAGCACGTCTCCCTCGGGCACGGTGGGCTCCTGCTCGCCTCAGGCCGGCCGCAGCCCGCGCGGGGTGACGCCGAAGCCGGAGTCCAGCAGCGCGGCGGCGGCGGGGGTCCGATCCCGCGCGGCGGCGAGCGCGGGCACGCCGTCGACCCGCTGCACGGTGACCCGGCCCAACCGTCCCGCCCGCGTGTCGGCGGCGAGGAGGCGCGCGGCAGCGGCGAGCCGGGCTCCGTCGCCGGCGTCGCCGCGCCCGAAGGACAGCACCGTGCGCCCGCCCCGCTCGACGAACAGCACGAGCTCGCCGTCCACCAGCACCACCACGGCGCCGGCCTTGCGCCCGGGACGGTGCGCGCCCGTCGCCCCACCGTCCCCGGCGGGGGAGCCCGCCGACGTGCGCGGCCAGGCAACCGCGGCGCCGTACGGGTTGGCCGGGTCGGTCGCGGCGAGCAGGAGGGCGCCGGGCTCGATCCTGCCGGCCGACGGCGCAGCCGGCCCCTCCACGAGGGAGTCGAGGGCGCGGACACGGTCCGCCGCGTCGGTGCGCAGCTGGTCGACGGCCCCGGGCAGCGCGAACTGCGAGCCGCCCAGGCCCTCGAGGAAGTACCCGCGGCGGGCCGCGCCGCGCTCCTCGAGGCCCGTGAGCACGCGGTACACGTCGCGGAAGCGCGACGTCACCCCCTCGGCCGGGGCGACGGCGCGGGTGAGCACGCCGTGCCGCTCGAGCAGCACCTGGGCGAGAGCGTGCGCGCGCACGGTCGGGTCCTGCTCCACCGCAGGCAGCGCCGACCACCGCCCGCCGCCCGCGCGCGGCAGCGCGGCGGCGGACGTGGGGCGGACCAGGCCGAAGCGCGCCACCCGCACCGGCCGGGCGCGCCCCGGGGCGGCGGGGGCGCGGTGGGCGCCGCCGCCATGCCTGCCCGAGTGCCGGCCCGATCCGCCGAGGGCTTCGCGCAGCGGCCCGAGGCGGTCGTTGGTCACCCAGCCCGCCCAGACGAGGTCCCACAGGACCTCGAGGGTGGCCGACTGGCTCGCGCTCGCCAGCTCCGCCAGGCGTGGCAGGAAGTAGCCCCCCGACCCGGTCAGGAGATCGAGCACCGCCCGGTGCAGGTCGGTGTCGAGCGGCCCGCCCTCGGCCGCGCTCCCGGCGACGGGGTCGGGATCGCGGAGCGTGAGGGGCGCGCCGTCGGCCAGGTGCAGGCTCACCATGCCGTCCCCGCCGCCGGACCCGGGCAGCCGGCCGTGGCCGCACCACAGCACCTCGCCAGCCGTGGTCAGCTCGTCGAGCACCGCGGGGGAGTAGTCCGCCACGCGGGCGGGGAGCACGAGCGTCTCCAGCGCGGACGCGGGCACAGCCGCCCCGGAGAGCTGCTCCACCGCCCGCAGCACGCCGTCCGCCCCGCGCAGGGCGCCGCCGCCGCTGCCCGTGCCGCCCACCCGCATGCCGATGCCGTGCCAGCGCGGCAGGAAGACGCCCAGGGCCTCGGGCTCCACCGGCTCGACCTCGGCCCGCAGCGCGGCGAGCGACCGCCGCCGCAGCGTGCGCAGCACCTCGGGGTCGCACCACTCGTCCCCCGTGCCGCCCAGCGACGACGGCAGCAGCGCGCCCCGTGCGACGGCGCCGACGGCCTCGAGCCGCGCGAGCACCTGCGCCACGACGGCGATCCCGAGCCCGAAGCGGCGCGCGACGTCCGTCGCCGGGAACGGGCCGTGGGTCCGCGCGTGCCGGCGCACCAGGTCGCCCAGGGGGTCGGCCACCGGCTCGGTGAACGTCTCCGGCACGCCCACCGGGAGGGCCACGCCGAGCGCGTCCCGGAGCCGGCCCGCGTCCTCGACCACGGCCCACTGCTCGGCGTCGTCGCCCTGCTGCCCCCCGAGGCGCACCCTGATCACCCGGCGGGCGCCCTCCAGGTCGGCGAGCCAGGCGTCGACCTGCTCCCGGCCCGCCTCCCGCGTCCGGGCCCGCAGCGCGGACGCCGGGTGGGGGCCGGTGCGTCGCAGCACGTCCCAGATCGCCTCGGCGTCGCGGGCCTGACGGTCGGGGGCGAGGGCCTGCAGCTCTGCCTCGGTCCGTTCGACCGCCCCGGGGTCGAGAAGGTCGGCCAGGGGGGTTGCGCCCTGCTCGCCCAGCAGCTCGGTCAGGAGGTCCGGGTCCAGGGACAGCGCAGCCGCCCGGCGCTCGGCCAGCGGGGCGTCGCCGTCGTAGAGGAACTGCGCCGTGTAGCCGAACAGGAGCGCCTGGGCGAATGGCGACGGCGAGGAGGTGGTCACCTCGACGAGCCGCACCCGCCCCGCCTGCAGGTCGCCCATGAGCTCGGTGAGCGCGGCCACGTCGAAGTCGTCGCGCAGGCACTCGCGGGCGGCCTCGAGCATGATCGGGAAGTCCGGGAACTGCGACGCCACCTGCAGCAGCTGAGATGCCCGCTGGCGCTGCTGCCACAGCGGCTGGCGGCGGTCGGGACGCCGGCGCGGCAGCAGCAGCGCCCGGGCGGCGGCCTCGCGGAAGCGCGCCGCGAACATCACCGAGCCGCCCAGCTCGTCGCGCACGGCGCCCAGCACGTCGTCGGGGTCCACCAGGAGGTCCTCGGCCGTGACAGCGGGCGCGTCGGCGGCCCGCTCGGAGCCCGCGGCATCGTCGCCCGCCGCGCCGTCGGAGCCGAGGTCCCAGCCGGGCCCGCCCAGGTCCCAGCCGGCGTCGCCCGCGTCCGGCAGCCGCAGCACGATCCCGTCGTCGGCATGCATCGCCGCCACGTCCGTGCCGTACCGCGCCCGCAGGCGCGCGGCCACCACCAGCGCCCACGGCGCGTGCACGGGCGCGCCGAACGGGGAGTGGATCACCACGCGCCAGTCGCCCAGCTCGTCGCGGAACCGTTCCACGACCACGGTGCGGTCGTCCGGGAGCCGGCCGGTGGCGCGCCGCTGCTCGCCCAGGTACGACGCCAGGTTGTCGGCCGCCCACGTGTCCAGGCCGGCGTCCCGCAGGCTGGCCTGGCCCTGCGCGGTGCCCTGGGCCTCGTCCTCGGCCAGGAGTACGTCGGTCTCGCGCACGAAGGCGCCCACGGCGCGGCCGAGCTCGACCGGGCGGCCCGGCGAGTCGCCCCTCCAGAAGGGCAGCCGCCCCGGGAGCCCGGGCGCCGGGGTCACGAGCACCCGGTCCGGTGTGATCGCCTCGATGCGCCAGGTGGACGAGCCGAGGGTGAACGTGTCCCCGACCCGCGACTCGTAGACCATCTCCTCGTCGAGCTCGCCCACGCGCTTGCCACCGCGGGGGCGGGCCCCGCCGGCGGGTGCGCCGTCGTCGGGGGGGCCCGAGGTCGGGGGCTCGGTGGCGAGGTAGACGCCGTACAGCCCGCGGTCGGGGATGGTGCCGCCGCTCGTGGCCGCGAGGCGCAGGGCGCCCGGCCGCCCGGAGAGGCGGCCGGTGGTGCGGTCCCACACGATCCGGGCCCGCAGCTCGGCGAAGTCCTCGCTCGGGTAGCGGCCGGCGAGCATGTCCAGCACGGCCCGCCAGGTCGCGTCGCCGAGGGTGTGGAACGGGTGTGCCCGGCGGAACGTGGCGAGGAGCTCCTCCGCCGGCCAGTCGTCCGTGGCCAGCGTCGCCACCACCTGCTGGGCCAGCACGTCGAGGGCGTTCGCGGGGACGTGCAGGTGCTCGATCTCGCCGGCGCGCATCCGACGCGCCACCACGGTGGCCGGCACGAGGTCGCCGCGGAAGGTCGGGAAGACCACGCCGTGGGAGACCGCGCCCACCTGGTGCCCGGCGCGGCCGATGCGCTGCAGGCCGCTCGCGACCGACGGCGGCGCGCCCACCTGGACGACGAGGTCGATGGCGCCCATGTCGATGCCCAGCTCGAGGGACGAGGTCGCGACCACCGCCGGCAGGCGACCCGCCTTGAGGTCGGACTCGGTGCGGGTGCGCTCCACCCGGCTCATGGAGCCGTGGTGGGCGCGGGCGAGCGGCGGCGCCTCGGCGCCGTCCGGACCGGGCGGCAGCGCGACCGACGCCCCGGACTGCGCCTGGGTCTGTGCGGGCCACTGGGTGCCCGGCTCGGGCAGGTTCGCCCCGGTGCGCTCCGCCCAGATCTCGTTCATCCGGGCGGTGAGCCGCTCGGCACCGCGGCGGGAGTTGGTGAACACCAGGGTCGAGCGGTGCTCGGCGACCAGGTCCACCACCCGTTCCTCGACGTGCGGCCAGACCGACGCACGGCGCAGCGGGGAGGACGCGTCCCCGCTGAGGTCCACCTCCTCGTCGCCGAGGCGGGGCCCATTTCCGGACCCGCGGCCCGCGCCGGCGGTGCCGGCCGGGACCGGGGCGGTCGGGTCCGGCACCGTCTGCGCGGCGTCCAGGTCGGCGAGGTCGGGCACCGGCACGACGACGTCGATCGCCCACCGCTTGGTGGCCGGCGGCTGGACCACGACCACCTCGCGGCCGCCGTCCTCCGGTGTGCGGTGGCCGCCGAGGAACTCGGCGACGGTCTCCACAGGTCGCACCGTCGCCGACAGCCCGACGCGCTGCGCCGGCCGGTCGAGGAGCTCGTCGAGGCGTTCCAGGCTCAGGGCGAGGTGCGCGCCCCGCTTGGTGCCCGCCACGGCGTGGATCTCGTCGAGGACGACGGTCTGCACGCCGGCGAGGCCCGCCCGCGCCTGGGAGGTGAGGACGAGGAAGAGCGACTCGGGTGTCGTGACCAGCACGTCCGGGGGGCGCGTGGCGAACGCGCGCCGCTCCGACGGCGGCGTGTCACCCGTGCGGGCGCCGACCGTCACCTCCTCGACCGACAGCCCGTCGCGCGCGGCGGCCTGCCGGATGCCGGCGAGCGGCGAGCGCAGGTTGCGCTGCACGTCCGCCGCGAGGGCCTTGAGCGGCGACACGTACAGCACGCGGCAGCGGCGGGCCCGCTCCGGGGGCGGCTCGGTGGTCAGGCGGTCGATCGCCCAGAGGAACGCCGCGAGGGTCTTGCCCGATCCTGTCGGCGCGACGACCAGCGCGTGCCGGTCGGAGCTGATCGCCTCCCACGCGCCGGCCTGCGCCGCCGTCGGCGCCTCGAACGCCCCGGCGAACCAGGAGCGGGTGGCGGGGCCGAACCGCGCGAGCACCTCGACGGGCGCCTCGACGGGGCCGACGGGCGGCGGGGATGCGACCACCCCGCCATCCTGACAGCCTCCACCGACAGCGCGCAGACCGAAGGAACCCCGAGTCGCTCTCGACCACCCCGCGCGGCGTGCGAGGCTGGGCCGGTGCGTTTTCGCGAGTTCGCCGAGCTGGTCGACGAGGTCTTCGGGCCGGCCTATGGCCGCGCCCTCGTGCGGGAGCAGGTGCTGCCCCGTCTGGACGGGCGCACGCCCGCCCAGGCCCTCGAAGCCGGCATGGAACCTCGCGTCGTGTGGCACGCCCTGTGCGACGCGCTCGACGTGCCCGACTCGGAGCGCTGGGGCTCCGACAACCGGCGGCAGGCACCGCCGGCCCGCTGACCTCGCCTGCCGTCCCTGCCCGGACCCCGCGACGGCGCCGGCCGGAGGCGGCATCATGGCGTCATGCCCCGCGCCCGAGCTCCGCTCGTCACGGTGGCCGACGTCCGCGGCGCGCTCTGGTCGCTGGTGTCGACCGCCGCAGGCCTCGGGATCGCGATCCGGGTGGTCGACGGCGTCCGGGTGACCACGCCCTGGGCCGTCGTCCTGGTCGCCGTCGTGGTGGGCGCCGGTGACGTGCTCCTCCGCGTGCCGCTGCGGCGGCTCGCGCGGGCCGGCGGTGCGGTCGGCGCCCTGCTGCTCGGCCTCGGCGCGCAGGTGCTCGTCGTGTGGGCGGCTCTGACGTTCCTGCCCGGGGTCTCCAGCCGGTCCTGGACGGACGTGCTGGCGGTGCTGCTGGTGGCGTCGGTGGTCATGGCCTGCGGGCACTGGGCCGTCGGGGCGAGCGACAACGCGTACGTGGTCGGCGACCTCCTGCGTCGTGCGCGCCGTCAGGCCGGCGTCCCGCGGAGCGCGTCGCGCGGGGCGGCCGACGCGCGGCACGACGCGCGGCACGACGCGCGGGGGGACATGCCGGAGGGTGACGACCGGCCGCCCGGCGTGCTCGTCGTCATGCTCGACGGCGTCGCCAGGCCGACACTCGACCACGCGCTGCAGGCGGGCCTCGTGCCGACGCTCGAGCGGTGGCTGGGTTCCGGCAGCCACCGGATGGAGTCGTGGTGGGCCCGCGTGCCGTGCACCACGCCGGCCAGCACGCTCGGGCTGCTGCACGGCACGACGGACGCCGTCCCCGCCTTCCGGTGGTGGTCGCGGCGGCTCGGGCGCCTGGTGGTGACGAACCGGCCCTCCGACGCCGCCGATGTCGAGCGCGGTGCGAGCGACGGGCGCGGCCTCCTCGCGGGCGGCGGGGTCGCCGTGTCGACGATGTTCTCCGGCGACGCCGCCACCCACCTGCTGGTGATGAGCCGCGCGGCGCAGGGGCTCGGTCCAGGGCAGCTGTTCGTCCGGTTCTTCGCCAGCCCGTTCGTGCTGGTGCGCGCGGTGGTCGGCACGGTGGGGGAGGCCGTCAAGGAGCTGTACCAGGGCTGGCAGCAGGCGGTGCGCGGCGTGCGACCGCGCGTGCGCCGGCGTGGCTGGTACCCGGTCCTGCGGGCGATCACCAACGTGCTGCTGCGCGACCTCAACACGGCGCTCGTCGCGGAGCAGCTCGTGCATGGCGCTCCGGTGGTGTGCGTCGACCTCGTCGACTACGACGAGATCGCCCACCACGCCGGCCCGCTGCGGCCCGAGGCCCTTCGTGCCCTCGAAGGGCTCGACCGCGTCGTCGGCCTCTGGGAGGAGATCGCCCGGGGCGCCCCGCGCCGGTACCAGGTGGTGGTGGTGTCCGACCACGGACAGTCGCTCGGCGCCACCTTCGAGCAGGTGGTGGGCCGGTCGTTCGCGGACGAGGTGACCAGGCTCGTCGGGGAGCGCGCCCCGACGGATCCCGGTGGCGCCCGGCGCACCGGCCGGAGGCCCTCGCCCGACGGCGAGGTGTGGGGCCCGGCGAACACTGCGCTGAACGCCCTGCGAAGGGAGCGCGACGGGGCCGGGCGCGTCCTCGTCGGCCCCGACCGGGGCACCGGGGACGCGGACCTCCCCGAGGTCGCGGTGGTCGGCTCGGGGAACCTCGGGATGATCTGGTTCTGCCGCGAGCCGCGCCGCGTCGCGGCCGCGGAGGTGGCCGCGCGGTGGCCGGCCCTCGTCCCGGGGCTGGTCGAGAGTCCCGCCGTCGGGTTCGTCGTGGTCCACGGCGCGCAGGGGCCGGTGGCGCGCGGCCGCCGTGGGTCGCACGACCTGGCGACCGGCCGCGTGACCGGCCGCGACCCCCTGGCCGGGTACGGGTCGCGTGCGAGGGCCGACCTGCTGCGGGTCGCCGGCCTGGAGGACGCGGGCGACCTCGTGGTCGTCTCGGCCGTGGACGAGATGGGTCGGGTGCATGCGCTGGAGGGTCTGGTGGGCTCGCACGGCGGGCTCGGCGGGGCGCAGAGCGAGGCGCTCCTGCTGCACCCGGTCGGGCTCGTGGTGCCGGACGACGAGCGCGAGGACGTGGACGGCGCACGCATGCTCGTGGGGGCCGAGGCCGTGCACCGGCGGCTGGTCGCGTGGCTCGCCGAGCTCGGGCTGCGGGAGGCGCCATGAGCCGCGGGTCCCCGTCCCAGACACCGCCTGGGCCGTCGCTCAGGGTGACGTGGCTGGGCCACTCGACGGTCGTCCTCGACCTCACCGCGGCGGACGGGCGCACGACCCGGCTCGTGACCGATCCGCTGCTGCGGCGGCACGCGGGCATGCTGAGGCGCCGAGGAGACCGGCCTGCAACGGACGCGTGGCGCGGCGCCGACGCCGCCCTGCTGTCGCACCTGCACCACGACCACGCCGAGCTGGGCTCGCTGCGGCTGCTCGGCGACGTGCCCGTGCTCACCGCGCCGGCCAACGCGCGCTGGCTGCGCGGCAAGGGGCTGCGCGGGGTCGGCCTCGATCCGCCGGTGGAGCTGCCGGGCCACGGTGCGGGCCACGGTGCGGGTCATGGTGCGGGGCATGACGGCGCTCGGCACGGCGGGGCGTGGCACGACGTCGCGGGCGTGCAGGTGCGGCTCGTCACCGCCGTGCACGGGGACCGCCCCATGCCGCACCGCCCCAACGCGACGAACGGGCACCTGGTGCGGCTCGGCGGGGGACGGGCCGACGGCGTGGCGGCCCGCACGGTGTGGGCCGTGGGCGACACGGAGCGCTTCCCCGGCATCGGGCGGGTGCGCGACCTGGCGGGTGGGCGCGTCGATGTGGCGCTCGTGCCCGTCTCGGGGTGGGGCCCGCGGCTCTCCGGCGGCCACCTGGGGCCGCAGGGCGCGGCCGAGGTGTGCGCCGAGGTGCGGCCGCGGGTCGCGATCCCGGTGCACTGGGGCACGCTCCACGCGCCGGGCGGCCGGAACCTGCCCAAGGGGTGGATGGACCACGCCGGCGAGGCCTTCGCGGCCGCCGTGCGTCGGGTGGCGCCGGGGGTGCGGGTCGTGACGCTGCGGCCCGGTGAGTGGTGCGACACGCCCGACGGGGACGGCGGCCTCGAACACGTGTTCGGGTAGAGTCTGTCCACAGAAGGTTCTCGCCCGTCGTTGTCCACACCCGCGGCGATCTGCTCCCGGAGCTGTCGGTGGCGGCACGTACGGTCGGCAACAACATGAGCACGCAGCCACGAACGTCGGCGCGCAGTCGCCGCGCCCAGAACGCAAAGGTGACCGACATGCCCGCAACGGCAGATCGCGAGAAGGCACTCGAGGCCGCGCTCGCCCAGATCGACCGCAACTTCGGCAAGGGCTCGATCATGCGCCTCGGCGACGAAGGCCGCGCGCCCGTCGAGGTCATCCCCACCGGCTCCATCGCACTGGACGTCGCGCTCGGCATCGGCGGCCTCCCGCGGGGCCGCGTCGTCGAGATCTACGGGCCGGAATCCTCCGGCAAGACCACCGTCGCGCTGCACGCGGTGGCCAACGCCCAGCGGGCCGGCGGCATCGCGGCGTTCGTCGACGCCGAGCACGCGCTGGACCCGGAGTACGCCAAGAAGCTCGGCGTCGACACCGACGCACTGCTCGTGTCGCAGCCGGACACCGGCGAGCAGGCGCTGGAGATCATGGACATGCTGATCCGCTCCGGCGCGCTGGACGTCATCGTCATCGACTCCGTCGCGGCGCTCGTGCCCAAGGCCGAGATCGAGGGCGAGATGGGTGACAGCCACGTCGGCCTGCAGGCCCGGCTGATGTCGCAGGCGCTGCGCAAGATCACGGGTGCGCTGAGCTCGTCGGGCACCACCGCCATCTTCATCAACCAGCTCCGCGAGAAGATCGGTGTCTTCTTCGG
Source organism: Isoptericola sp. Y541 (assembly GCF_059445465.1). Classification (NCBI taxonomy): domain Bacteria; kingdom Bacillati; phylum Actinomycetota; class Actinomycetes; order Micrococcales; family Promicromonosporaceae; genus Isoptericola; species Isoptericola sp. Y541. The sequence continues at coordinate 192,849 of NZ_JCAIUJ010000006.1, forward strand.
GTCCCCGGAGACCACCACGGGTGGCAAGGCGCTCAAGTTCTACGCCTCGGTGCGCCTGGACATCCGGCGGATCGAGACCCTCAAGGAGGGCACGGACGCGGTCGGTAACCGCACCCGGATCAAGGTCGTCAAGAACAAGATGGCGCCGCCGTTCAAGCAGGCCGAGTTCGACATCCTCTACGGCGTGGGCATCTCACGCGAGGGCGGGCTCATCGACATGGGCGTGGAGCACGGGTTCGTGCGCAAGTCCGGGTCGTGGTTCACCTACGAGGGCGACCAGCTGGGGCAGGGCAAGGAGAACGCTCGGGCCTTCCTGCGCGACAACCCGGACCTGGCGAACGAGATCGAGAAGCGGATCAAGGAGAAGCTGGGCGTTGGGGCGAAGCTGGACGCTCCCGCCGAGGACGCTCCCGCCCCGGCCGGGGCACCGGCGACCGGCCCGACGGTCGACGCGCCGCCGGCGAAGGCCGGCGCCAAGGGCAAGAAGGCGCCGTTCTGATCGGGACGGTGCCGGGGAGAGTCGCGTGACGTCAGAGGCCTTCCCGGGCGGTCACGGCGCGGGGAAGCGTCGCGGCCGCCGCCAGGGCTCGCGGTCCTTCGGCTCGGGTGATGCGCGGCCGGACGGCGAGAGCCCGGGTGGTGAGGGACCGGACGGTGGCAACCGGCGGCCGCGGACCCCGCGCCGCACGGTGGCCGAGCGTCTCGAGGCGGGGGAGCTGAGCCTCGAGGACGCGGCCGAGAAGGCGCGCGAGGCGCTGCTGCGGACCCTCACGGCCGCCCCGAAGAGCCGCGCCGAGCTCGAGCAGTCCCTCGTCCGCAAGGGATACCCCGCGTCCGTGGTGGGGCCGGTACTCGAGCGGTTCGACGCGGTCGGGCTCGTGGACGACGCCTCGTACGCCGAGATGCTCGTGCGCACGCGGCACACCGAGCGCGGGCTGTCCCGGCGGGCGATCGCCATGGAGCTGCGCCGGCGCGGGATCGACGAGGACACCGCGGCCGATGCGCTCGGGCAGGTGGACGGCGACGACGAGCGGGCCGCAGCGCTGACCCTGGCGCACAAGCACGTCGCCCGGACCCGCGGGCTGGACCGCGACGTGCGCCTGCGTCGCGCCGTCGGCTCGCTCGGGCGCAAGGGCTACCCGCCCGGGGTCGCGTTCGGCGCGGTCCGCGACGCGCTGGCCGCCGAGGGCGAGGACGACCTCGACGACGGCTATCCCGGCACGGACGACTGAGCCGCCACGACAGAACGCCCCGGACGCTGCAGCGTCCGGGGCGTTGTCATGGCGCAGCATGTCTGTCGGGAGGTCTGTCGCGAGGTCTGTCGCGTCAGGTACTGCTGGGTCCCCCGCCGGGGACGGCAGGCGCGGCCGGTGCGCCGGGTCCGCCTCCGGCGACGACGGTCGGGTTCCCGATCCCCGGCCCGGTGGCCGTGGTGCCGGAGGTGCGCCCGCTGAGGAACCGCGAGAGTCGCTGGGCGACCGCGGTGAGCGCCCAGTTGATGACGATGAAGACGACCGCCGCGACGGTGAGCGTCTGCAGGTTGTTGCTGTTGCCGTTGCCGAAGATCTGCGCCGCGCGGAGCAGCTCGTCGTAGCTGATGATCTGGCCGAGCGCGGAGTCCTTCAGCACGACGACGAGCTGGGACACCAGGGCCGGCAGCATGGCGATGAGGGCCTGGGGGAGCTGGATGGAGCGCAGCGTCTGCCCGCCGGTGAGCCCGACCGCGAGGCCTGCCTCGGACTGCCCCTTGGGCAGGTTGCCGACGCCGGCCCGCACGAGCTCGGCGATGACCGACCCGTTGTAGAGCACGAGCGCGACGACGACCGCGAGGAAGGCGGGGTCCTCGTAGTCCGTGTTGAAGCCGATGAGCAGCCAGAAGAAGATCATCATCAACAGCACGGGCACAGCGCGGAAGAACTCCACGACGATGCCGCTCACCCAACGGATCGTCGTCGACCGGGCGAGCCTGCCCGACCCGAGGATCAGGCCGAAGAGCACCGCGCCGACGATGGCGAAACCGGCGGCGCGCAGAGTGTTCTCCAGGCCGGGGATGAAGTAGTTCTGCCACGCGCTCGCGGTGAAGATCGGGGTCCACAGGTCGGCGGCGAACTGCCCCTTGCTGGCGAGCTGGGCCACGACCAGGGCGGCGACGCCGAGCACGACGAGCGCGCCGACGATGTTGCCGACAGCGATGCGGCGCCGGGCGCGCGGTCCCGGGGCGTCGAAGAGGACGGACTGCTGGGAGCTCATCGGCGCACCGCCAGTCGGTTGGAGAGGTAGGTGGTGAGCAGGCCGACGGGGATCACCAGGACGACGAAGCCGATCGCGAAGATCATGAAGATCGCGTAGATGTAGTTCGCGTTGCTGTCGATCATCTCCCGCATGAGGGTCGAGGTCTCCGTGGAGACGCTCACCGCCACGGCGACCGTCGAGTTCTTCAGCAGCGCGATGAGGGTGTTGCCCAGCGGTGCGATAGCGCCGCGGAACGCCTGCGGCAGGATGACGATCCGGGCCGCGGGGAGGAACGACAGCCCGATCGCACGGGCGGCCTCCGCCTGGCCGAGGGGCACCGTGTTCACGCCGGAGCGGATCGCCTCGCACACGAATGCCGCGTGGTACACGGTCAGGCCGATCACGCCGAAGCGGAAGAAGTTCGTCGCGAAGTCGTCGGCAAGGCTGACCTGCAGCTGCGTCCAGACCGCGAGGAAGAGAAACGTCATGATGACGGTCAGCGGCGTGTTCCGCAGGATGTTCACGTAGGCCGTGCCGGCCCACCGCAGGCTCCCGATGGGGGAGATCCGCATGAGCGCGAGGACCGTGCCGAGGATCAGTGAGAAGATCGCGGCCCAGAACGTCAGCTGGATGTTGACCCAGAACGCTCCCACGATGGGGTACTCGCCGAAGAGCGTCCCGAACTGGGACAGGAAGTCACCCACGGTGTGTCAGCCTCCCGGAGTGTGGTGCGACGGATGCCGCGGTGGACGAACGGAGGGAGCGGCGCGGGACGCCGCTCCCCCTGGTGAATCGCTCAGGTGTGTCGGCGTCAGGCGCAGGGCTCGGGCGTCGGCGGGTTCAGGTCGGCGTTGGGCGTGTAGCCGGTGCCGTCGGTGTTCGTGGTGACGGCCTCTTCCCAGGCGCCGTCGTCGATCATCGACTGGATGGCGGCGTTGATGTCCTCGCAGGTGTCGGCGTCCTGCGGGAGGCCCACGCCGTAGTTCTCCTCGGAGAACGGGGCGCCGACCACCTTCACCTTGCCCTGGTTGGCGGGCTGCGCGGCCAGGCCGGCGAGGATGATGTCGTCGGTCGTGACGGCGTCCACCTGGCCCGCGGTGAGCGCGGTGACGCACTCGACGTAGCTGGGGCGCTCCACGAGCTGCACGCCCTCGGCGTATTCGTCCTTGATCCGCTGTGCCGACGTCGAGCCGGTCACCGAGCAGAGGTTCTTGCCCTCGAGCGCCTCAGGCCCGGTGATGTCGGTGTTGTCCTCCGCGACGAGGAGGTCCTGGCCGGCGACGAAGTACGGGCCGGCGAACGCGACCTGCTCCTTGCGCTCGTCGGTGATCGAGTAGGTCGCGAGGATCATGTCGACCTGGCCGGTCTGCAGCATGGTCTCGCGGTTGGCCGACGGGGCCTCGACCCACTCGATCTGGTCGGCCGAGTAGCCGAGCTTGTCGGCCACGTAGGTCGCGACGTCGACGTCGAAGCCCGTGTACTCGCTGCCGTCCTGGTAGCCGAGGCCGGGCTGGTCGTACTTGATGCCGATCTTGATGGAGTCGCCGCCGTCGGAGCCGCCGGTCTCCTCGCCGTCGCCACCACCGACGTCTCCGCCTCCGCATGCGGCGAGCGTGAGCGCGGTCAGTGCGGCGAGCGTGGCAGCACCTGTGTGTCGTGTGCGCATCGTTCTTACCCTTCGTGAGTGGTCGCCCGCGCGGCCCGGGGACTGCGGTGTCGGAGTCCGGGGAGCACGGCCGGCGGGGTTTCCCGCCTTGTCGGTGGGGAAGGTCGGTGGACGGTCGGCTGAGGTCGTGGCTGAGGTCAGTGGCTGAGGATCTTGGACAGGAAGTCCTTCGCCCGGTCGCTCTTCGGCGCGGTGAAGAACTCCTCGGGGGTGGCCTCCTCGACGATCTGGCCGTCCGCCATGAAGACGACGCGGTTCGCGGCCTTGCGGGCGAAGCCCATCTCGTGGGTCACGACGATCATCGTCATGCCCTCCTTCGCGAGGGCGACCATGACGTCGAGCACCTCGTTGATCATCTCCGGGTCGAGCGCAGAGGTCGGCTCGTCGAAGAGCATCACCTTGGGCTCCATGGCCAGGGCGCGGGCGATGGCGACGCGCTGCTGCTGCCCGCCCGAGAGCTGGGCGGGCATCTTGCCGGCCTGGTTCTTCACCCCGACCCGGTCGAGCAGGGTGAGGGCGCGCTCCTTCGCGGCGCTCGTGGGCTCCCGGCGCACCTTGATCGGCCCGAGCGTGACGTTCTCGAGGATCGTCTTGTGGGCGAAGAGGTTGAACGCCTGGAACACCATGCCGACGTCGGCCCGCAGCTTGGCCAGGGCCCGGCCCTCCTCGGGGAGCGGCTGGCCGTCGATGCGGATCTCGCCGGAGTCGATGGTCTCGAGGCGGTTGATCGCCCGGCAGAGCGTGGACTTGCCCGAGCCGGACGGGCCGATGACGACGAGGACCTCACCCTTGCGGACGGTGAGGTCGATGTCCCGCAGCACGTGCAGGTCGCCGAAGTGCTTGTTGACGTCCTTGAGCTCGACGAGCGGGGGGCCGAGGGTCGTCGACGTCCCCGCCGTCTCGGTCGTCGTGGTCGCTTCGCCGTGATCCATCCCTCGAACCTATCCACTCGGTGTTTCCGCGACCAGCACCGGGTAGTCCGGTTCCGCAACGGTTCAGTAACAGTGCACCCGCAGTTCCCGCGTGCCCGGGCTGGCCGCGACGTCGACGGGCTCCGGAGACAGGGGGTCGCCACGTCGGGGCCCGGCCGTCCGGCACCGTACCCTAGATGTGATGTCCAGTACCACGCAGAGCCCCGCCGCGCCGGTCCGCACCACGGACGAGGCGCCCGGCCGCCGCACCTACCTCGTGCGCACGCTGGGCTGCCAGATGAACGTCCACGACTCCGAGCACATGGCCGGCATGCTTGAGCAGGCGGGCTACGCCCGGGCCACCGCCGAGGACGAGGCCGCGAGCCGCGCCGACGTCGTCGTCATCAACACGTGCGCCGTGCGCGAGAACGCGGCGACGCGGCTGTACGGCAACCTGGGGCAGCTCGCGAGTCTCAAGTCCGCGCGCCCCGGCATGCAGATCGCCGTCGGGGGCTGCCTCGCGCAGAAGGACCGCGGCGAGATCGTCAGCAAGGCGCCGTGGGTGGACGTCGTCTTCGGCACGCACAACCTCGACGCGCTCCCGGTGCTGCTCGAGCGTGCCCGGCACAACGAGCAGGCGCAGGTCGAGATCGCGGAGTCGCTGCAGGTGTTCCCGTCGACGCTGCCGACGCGGCGCGAGTCGGTCTACGCCGGGTGGGTGTCGATCTCGGTGGGCTGCAACAACACGTGCACCTTCTGCATCGTGCCGCACCTGCGCGGCAAGGAGCGCGACCGGCGGCCGGGGGAGGTCCTCGCGGAGGTCGAGGCGCTCGTCGCCGCGGGCGCCGTGGAGGTCACCCTGCTGGGCCAGAACGTCAACAGCTACGGGGTCGAGTTCGGCGACCGGGGCGCGTTCGCGAAGCTGCTGCGCGCCTGCGGCACGATCGAGGGCCTGGAGCGGGTGCGCTTCACGTCCCCGCACCCCGCGGCCTTCACGGACGACGTCATCGCCGCCATGGCCGAGACGCCGAACGTCATGCCGAGCCTGCACATGCCGCTGCAGTCCGGCTCAGACCGTGTGCTGCGGGCGATGCGCCGCTCCTACCGGTCCGCGAAGTTCCTGGGCATCCTGGACCGCGTCCGCGCCGCGATGCCGGACGCCGCGATCACCACCGACATCATCGTCGGCTTCCCGGGGGAGACCGAGGAGGACTTCCGCGAGACGCTGCGCGTCGTGGAGGCCTCCCGCTTCAGCTCGGCGTTCATGTTCCAGTACTCGCCGCGGCCGGGCACGCCCGCCGCGACGATGGCGGACCAGCTGCCCAAGGAGGTCGTGCAGGAGCGCTTCGAGCGCCTCATGGCGCTCCAGGAGCGCATCGCCGGCGAGGAGGCCGTGGATCAGGTGGGCCGTCGCACCGACGTCCTGGTGTCCGAGGGGGCGGGCCGGAAGGACGGCGCCACCCACCGGCTGTCCGGGCGCGGCCCCGACAACCGGCTCGTGCACGTCGGCCTGCCGGCCGACCTCTCCGCCGGCGAGGCGGGCCTCGCGGGCGCACCCGCGTCCCTCGACGACCCGCGGCTCGCCGACACGGCGGCGCTCGACCCGCGTCTGCCCCGGCCCGGCGACGTCGTGTCGGTGGACGTCACCCGCGCCGCGCCGCACCACCTCATCGCCGACTCGGCGCTGGACGGCGGCGCCTACGCGGTGCGTCGCACCCGGTCGGGCGACGCCTGGACCCAGCGGGAGCGGGCGCGGCTCGGCGGCGGCGAGGACGAGCACGCCCACGGTGGCGCGCCGGCCGCCGGTCCGGTGACGCTCGGGATGCCGTCGCTGCGTCGCTGACGCCGGCCCTGGTCGATCGAGCCAGTCGGGCCGGTCGGGTCGGTCAGCTGCGTGGGGTCAGTCGAGGTCGTCGTCCGGCTCGGGCCCCGGCGCCATCGCGCCGACGGTGCTGAAGAACTGCGACGACGTGACGAGGCCGCAGGACACGGTGGCGGCGAGCTGCTCGTCCGTCGCGCCGCGCTCGAAGTCGACTGAGACCTCTGCGTAGAGCGCCAGGCCGTCTCCCTCGGGGCGCGTGTACACCTTGGGCCACACGCGCTCGCGGTTCCAGTCGTTGACGGCCTGCAGCACGGGCAGGCGTGCGGGGGCCGGCACGGTGCCCGCCCAGCGTCCGCGCACCTGCAGGATCTCCTCGTGGTCGCCGAGCAGGAGGAACCAGAAGCGGTTGCCGTCCCAGGTGCCCGTCACGTCGCCGTCGTCGTCGGTGCGGAACCGGTAGCCGCGGCGGGTGAGGTCGTCCGCGACCCGTGCGCTCGTCAGCGGCTGCGGGCGGGTCGCGGTCCTCGTCGAGCGCGCCGCCCCCGGCGTGCGCCCGGCGCCGCGCTCGGCGACCCGTGTCCCCGCCCCCTGCACGGCGCGCCCGACCGCGGCGGCGGCGCGACGGGCCCCGTGGTAGGCGCGGCGGGCCGCACCCCGGGCTGCGTCGTTGCGGCGCTGGTCGCCGGTCACGACGCAGCCCGCAGCGGGTCGCGGAAGGTGGTGTCGAGGTGCTCGAAGAACATCGACCCCGTGCTGAGGCCGCACTGCAGCAGCTGGTCGAGCTGTGACTCGCCGACCTCGCTCCCGACATCGACCGTGACCTCCGCGCACACCACTACCGACCCGTCGTCGCGAACCCGCACATACGTCTTGGGCCAGATCCGCTCGGCGTTCCACTCGTTGCAGAGCTCGAGGATCTCCTCGAGGCGGTCGATCGTCAGGTCGCGGTGCCACTGGCCGCGGACCTGCAGGACCTCTTCGCGCTCGCCGAGGACGAGGAAGTAGAACAGCCAGCCGTGCCACAGCCCACCCACGTCGCCGTCGGAGTCGACGAAGTAGGAGAATCCGGACCGCTCCAGCCAGTCGGTGACCCGGTCGCGCGAGAGCGGCGACAGCGCGTCCCCCGCGCCATCGACCTCGCTGGCCAGCAGGCCCTCGATCCGGTCGTGGAGCTCGTCGTCTCGCAGATCGGGGGCGGGCTCGTCGTCCCGGCCGACGGCGGTCGGCCGGACCTTGTTTGCCCGGCGTGAACCGAAGAACCTCACCCGCCCACGCTACACGCCGTCGGCCCGGAGGACGTCCGGCCGCCCGCACCGCGGACGGCGGCGAGACCGCGCGGGTAGGTTGGCCCGATGCCCGTTCGCGCCGTGGTCGTGCCCGGAACGTCCCTGCTCGTGCCCGGCGCCGCGGGGGCCGCGGACCCACTGGAGGAGGCCCGGCGAGCGGTGTCCCGCGCCCTCGACGAGCTGCTCGTGGACGTGCCGACCGGCTCGCTCGTGGTCCTGGCGCCGGTGCCGCGTGGCGCCGGCGGCCGGGTCGGGCGCCTGCGCCCGTCGCTCGGGGGCGCGGGGATGTCCGACCGGTGGGTCCCGGACGTCGCCGCCTGGCCCGTCGCGGGCGTGCCGGCCGCCCACGTCCCCGCGTCGGTCGCCCTGCTCGTGCTCCGCCGGGCCCTCGCGGAGCGGGGACGCGACGCCGAGACGTCCGGCATCCTCACGGTCGAGGTCGAGGTCGAGGTCGAGGTCGAGGTCGCCGAGCCGGTCGGCCCCGACGGCCGCGCGCCCGGCCCGGGAGACGACGAACCGGCCGCGCTCGCAACCCTGCGGGGGGCGGGGGGGATCGTCGTGGTGGGCGGCCCGGCGCCCGCCACGACGGGCGGTGCCGCCGGCCGAGCCCGCGACCAAGCTCCCGACCTGGCCCCCGAGGTGGCGGCGGCGCTCGATGCCGTCGCCGGGCCGGCGGGGTGGTCGTGGCGGACGACGTCGGTCGCCGCCCGGGGCGGGCATCTGCCGGAGGCCTACGCCGTCACCGTCTGCCGCGACGCCGACGCCGGGTCGGCCGGACGGACGCTCGGTCGCGCGGGGGGGCCCCTCCGCGCCGGTCGGCGGGCTAGTGTCGGCGGGTGAGAGCGGCGCCCGTACCCCCTGGATCCCCTGGACCGGCCCCCGTGGTCGTGGCCGTCGTGGGTCCGACGGCCACCGGCAAGTCGGACCTCGCGCTCGACCTCGCCGAGGCGCTGGCGCCTGCCGAGGTGGTCAACGCCGACGCCTTCCAGCTCTATCGCGGCATGGACGTCGGGACGGCGAAGGTCCCGGTCGCCGAGCGTCGCGGGATCGTCCACCACCAGCTCGACGTGCTCGACCCGCTCCAGGACGCGTCCGTGGCCCGCTACCAGACGGACGCCCGGCGCGACCTCGACGCCATCGCGGGCCGGGGCGCCCGCGCGGTCGTGGTCGGCGGCTCCGGGCTGTACGTGCGCGCGCTGCTGGACCACATGGACTTTCCGGGCACGGACCCCGAGGTGCGCGCCCGACTGGAGGAGCGCGCCGAGGCCGAGGGACGCCGGGCGCTGCACGACGAGCTCGCCCGCCGCGACCCGGCGGCCGCCGCGTCGATCGGGCCGCAGAACACGCGCCGCATCGTGCGTGCCCTGGAGGTCATCCAGATCACCGGGCGGCCGTACACGGCGAACCTGCCGCGCCAGGAGCACGTGCGGCCCGCCGTGCAGATCGGGCTGGACTGCGGCCGCGAGGTGCTCGACGCGCGGGTGGCGCACCGGGTGGAGCGGATGTGGGACGGGGGGCTGGTGGCGGAGGTCCGCGCGCTCGCCTCCCCGGAGCAAGGGGGAACGGGGCCGGGCCTGGGGACCACGGCGGCCCGCGCCGTCGGCTACGCCGAGCTCCTCGCGTGCTGGCGCGGAGAGCTCGGCCTCGACGAGGTGCGCGACGCGATCGTCGCGAACACCCGGCGCCTGGCGCGCAAGCAGATGGGATGGTTCGGCCGCGACCCGCGCGTGCGATGGCTCGACGCGGGCTCGCCGAGCCTGCTCGACGACGCGCTCGCCGTGGTCCACGCCGCCGACGCCGGCGCCCTGCCCGAGCCCTCCGCGCAGGCCGTGCGCCGTAGTCTGGGCTCATGACGCTGCGCTTCACCAAGGGCCACGGCACGCAGAACGACTTCGTGCTGCTCGCCGACACCCGGGGGGACCTCGACCTCACCGCCGACCGGGTGCGCCACCTCACCGATCGCCGCGCCGGCATCGGGGGCGACGGCGTCATCCGCCTCACCCCCACGGCGGCGATCGCCCGTGCGGGCGAGAAGATCGCCGACAAGGTCCTGGCCGAGGAGCCCGCGGCCATCTGGTTCATGGACTACCGCAACGCGGACGGTTCCCCCGCGCAGATGTGCGGCAACGGCGTGCGCGTCTTCACGGCCTTCGCCGAGCACCTCGGCCTGGCCGACCTCGACGACGGGCAGGAGCTCGCGCTCGGCACGCGCGCGGGGGTGCGGCGGGTCCGCAAGGAGGCGAGCGGCTGGTACGCCGTCGACATGGGGCCCTGGTTCCTGCCGGGAGGCGAGCAGTCCGCGGCGCAGGGCGGGGACGCCCTCGTGCTCGTGCACGGCTGGACCACCCCGCGGCCGGCCCTGAGCGTCGACGTGGGCAACCCCCACACGGTGGTCGCCCTCGCGCGGACGGAAGAGCTCGCCGACGCCGACCTGACGCGCGCGCCCGAGGTCGACCCGCTGCCGCCCGAGGGCACCAACGTGGAGCTCGTCGTGCCGCTCGCCGAGGCGATGGACGCCGAGGGCCGGGCGGTGGGCCGCCTGCGGATGCGCGTGCACGAGCGCGGGGTCGGCGAGACGTGGTCGTGCGGCACCGGTGCCTGCGCGGCGGCGCTCGCGGTGCGCACCTGGGCCGTGTCGGGCGCCGCGGGGCCGGTGCCCGACACCTGGGAGGTCGAGGTGCCCGGCGGCCTGCTCCGCGTGCGGTTGCTCGACGACGGGCACGTCGAGCTCGCCGGGCCCGCCGAGCTCGTCTTCAGCGGCGAGATCGAGGTCTGAGCACCACGCCGTCCACGCCGTCGTCAGTCGACGCGCAGGACGCGGAAGCCCTTGGACGACGCGGCCCGCTCCACGGTCAGGCCCAGCTCGGTCTCGATCCACCGGGCCAGCGAGTCCGCACCGAGGTTCTTCTGCACGACGAGCCACGCCGCGGCGTCGGGCGCCAGGCGGGGGAGCCAGGTGCGCAGGAGATCGTGCAGCACCGCCTTGCCCACGCGGATCGGCGGGTTCGACCAGACCGTCGCGAACCTGACGTCCGCGGGGACCTCGTCGGGGAGGACAGCGCGAAGGTTGTCGAGCCCGAGCCGCACCGCCGTCCCGCGCAGCAGGTCCAGCGCCCGCTCGTTCACGTCGACGGCCCACACGGTGGCGTCCGGCGAGGTCAGGGCCATCGTCAGCGCGATCGGCCCCCAGCCGCAGCCGAGGTCCAGCAGGTCTCCCGTGGCCGGCGGGTCGGGCACCTCGCGCAGCAGCACCTGGGTGCCCTTGTCGACCCCGCCGGGTGAGAACACCCCCGCCGCGACGTCGACGTCCACCTCCCGGCCGGCGAGCCGGAGGGTGGTGTGCCGCCGCTCGGCGTCCGAGGCCGGCTGGGCGGTGAAGTAGTGGTCGGGCTGCTCGCTCACCCGGCGATCCTAGGTCGCCCCCACAAAAAAGCCCTCCGCCGGGACGATCTCGCGTGGGACCCTTGTTGTAGACCTATGGCGGCCACGCCCGCCGACATCGACCCGAGAGGCACACCTTGACCCACACCCCGGCCAACCCCGACACCCCGCCGACCGAGGACCCGGCGACGCCCGGGCCTGCGGGCTCGGAGACGTCGCCGGACGCGCGCCGCGAGGCGGAGCGCGACGCTCAGGCGATCGCGCAGGACGTCGTGGCACGGGTGCTCGCTCGGGCTGGGACGGCGCGGTCCGAGGGCGCCACGGTGCACACCTCCCACGACGGGGACCAGCTCGACCTCCAGGAGCGGATCTCGCTGCGCCGGGTCGCCGGGCTCTCCACGGAGCTCGAGGACGTCACCGAGGTCGAGTACCGCCAGCTGCGGTTGGAGCGCGTCGTCCTCGTGGGCCTGTTCTCGGGCGGCGAGGCCGCGGCGCTCGAGGCCGAGGTGTCGCTCCGCGAGCTCGCCGCGCTCGCCGAGACGGCGGGCTCCCAGGTGCTCGACGGAATGCTCCAACGCCGGCAGAAGCCGGACCCGGGCACCTACCTCGGGTCCGGCAAGGCCGCGGAGCTGGCCGAAGTCGTCGCGTCCGTCGGCGCCGACACCGTGGTGGCCGACACCGAGCTCGCGCCCTCGCAGCGGCGCGCGCTGGAGGACATCGTCAAGGTCAAGGTCGTCGACCGCACGGCGCTGATCCTCGACATCTTCGCCCAGCACGCCAAGTCCCGGGAGGGCAAGGCGCAGGTGGAGCTCGCACAGCTCGAGTACCTGCTGCCGCGCCTGCGCGGCTGGGGCGACTCGATGTCCCGCCAGGCCGGTGGTCAGGTGGGCGGCCAGGGCGCCGGCATGGGCTCGCGCGGACCCGGCGAGACCAAGATCGAACTGGACCGGCGGCGCATCCGCAACCGGATGGCGAAGCTGCGCCGGGAGATCGCGGCGATGGCCCCCGCCCGCGAGACCAAGCGGCTGGAGCGCAAGCGGCACGCCGTGCCCAACGTGGCGATCGCCGGCTACACCAACGCCGGCAAGTCGTCCCTGCTCAACGCCCTGACCGACGCGGGCGTGCTCGTCGAGAACGCGCTGTTCGCGACCCTCGACCCGACGGTGCGGCGCGCCCGCACCGAGGACGGCCGCCCCTACACGCTCACCGACACCGTCGGGTTCGTCCGGCACCTGCCGCACCAGCTCGTCGAGGCGTTCCGCTCCACGCTCGAGGAGGTAGGCGACGCCGGGCTGCTGCTGCACGTGGTCGACGCGTCGCACCCCGACCCGGAGGGGCAGATCACCGCGGTGCGCGAGGTTCTCGCCGAGATCCCGGGTATCGCCGACGTGCCCGAGGTGATCGTGCTGAACAAGGCCGACGTCGCCGACCCGGCCGTCGTGGGCAGGCTGCAGCGGCGCGAGCGTCGCAGCGTCGTCGTGTCCGCGCACAGCGGCGAGGGTCTCGCCGAGCTGCGCGCGCTGATCGCCGCCGAGCTGCCCCAGCCGCAGGTCGAGGTCGACCTCGTCGTCCCGTACTCGCGCGGCGACCTGGTGCACCGGGCGCACGAGACCGGGGGCTCCGTCGAGGAGGAGCACCTCGCCCAGGGCACACGGCTGCGCGGGCGCGTGGACGAGGGCCTCGCGGCCGAGCTGCGGCACGTCGCCGTCGCCGGCTGACGTCGGCGCGCGGCTCTTCCCGACTGTCGTTCCCGGCGGCGGTGCTCGGGCTCGCTTGCGCTGTGGGCGCGGCCCCGGACGGTCGGTGACCGGCCCTAGGATCGACGGGTGAACTCTCCCGACGCCCCCGACGCCCAGACGCTCCTCGACCTGGCCGTGGGAGCGCTCGGCGGCGGACGCCGGGAGGGGCAGCACCAGATGGCCGAGGCGGTCGCCGAATCCGTCGACGAGGGCCGCCACCTCCTGGTCCAGGCGGGCACCGGCACCGGCAAGTCGCTCGCGTACCTCGTGCCCGCGGTCCGGCACGCGGTGGTGGACAAGCGGCGCGTGGTGATCTCCACCGCGACGCTCGCGCTGCAGCGCCAGGTCGTGACCCGGGACCTCCCGCTGGTCGCCGAGACCGTGGGCCCCCGGCTGCCCCGCGCCCCGAAGGTCGCCCTGCTCAAGGGGTGGCACAACTATCTGTGCCGCCACAAGGTCACCGGCGGCTATCCGGTGGAGGGCGCCACACTCTTCGACCTGCCGGCCGACCCCGGGCCGGGGGAGGGCGCCGGCGCCGAGCAGCACCCCGCGCCGGCGGCATCGCGCGGCCGCCGCGGGGCGCGCGACGACGCGACCACCCTCGCCGACCAAGTGCGCCGCGTGCACGCGTGGGCCGACGAGACGACGACCGGTGACCGCGACGACCTCGTCCCGGGCGTCCCCGACCGTGCCTGGCGCCAGGTCTCCGTCACGGCCCTCGAGTGCCTCGGCAACCGGTGCCCGCTGCTGGCCGAGTGCTTCCCCGAGCGCGCGCGGGCCGCCGCGCGGGACGCGGACGTGGTCGTGACCAACCACGCGATGCTCGGGATCGCCGTCTCCGGGAACCCCGGAGTCCTGCCAGAGCACGACACGGTCGTCGTGGACGAGGCGCACGAGCTCGCCGAGCGCGTGACCGCCGCCGCGACGATGGACCTGTCGCTGACGGTTGTCGAGCACGCGGCCCGCCTCGCGCGGCGGCACGGGGGTACCGAGACGGAGGCCCTGGACGCCGCGTCGCAGCGGCTGGGCTCGCTGCTCGCCACGGCGCCGGCCGAGCGCTTCCCCCTCGGGCTCCCCGACGAGCTGCGCGCGGCTGTCGCCTCGGTGCGCGACGCGGCGCGCGAGCTGCTCACCCGGCTCAAGCCGCAGGGCGAGCCCAAGGGCCGGGAACAGGGAGCGCCCGACGCGGGCATGAAGATGGCGCAGTCGGCGGTGCTGCAGCTCTTCGAGATCGCGGAGCGGATGGCCGCCGAGGACACGACGTCGGACGTGCTGTGGTGCTCGCGACCGCCCGAGAACGCGCCCTGGGCCGGTGACGGCGTCACCCGGCTGCACGCGGCCCCGCTGGCGGTCGCCGGCCTGATCCGCACGCACCTGCTCGCCGAGGCGACAGGGGTGTTCACCTCCGCGACGCTGACGCTGGGCGGCACGTTCGACCCCGTCGCCCGGTCGCTGGGGCTGGCCGGGTCGGGCGGCACCGACGAGACCCCGGACTGGACCGGGCTCGACGTGGGCAGCCCCTTCGACTACCCGCGCCAGGGCATCCTCTACGTGGCCCGACACCTGCCCGCCCCCGGTCGCGAGCCGACCACGGACGCCCAGCTCGACGAGATCGCCGGCTTGATCGAGGCGGCCGGGGGCCGCACGCTCGGCCTGTTCTCGTCGCGACGCGCGGCGCTCGCGGCGGCCGAGGCCATGCGCGAGCGGCTCGACGTGCCCGTGCTCTGCCAGGGCGACGACCAGCTGCCCACCCTGGTCCAGGCCTTCGCCGACGACCCGGCGACGTGCCTCTTCGGCACCCTCTCGCTGTGGCAGGGCGTGGACGTGCCGGGCCCGTCGTGCCAGCTCGTGCTCGTCGACCGTATCCCGTTCCCGCGCCCGGACGACCCGGTCAAGGCCGCACGGGCGCGGGCCGTGGAGGAGTCGGGCGGCAACGGCTTCATGCAGGTCTCGGCCACGCACGCGGCGCTGCTGCTCGCCCAGGGCTCCGGCCGCCTGGTGCGGGGCAGCGAGGACCGGGGCGTCGTCGCCGTCCTCGACCCCCGGCTCGCGACGGCCCGCTACGGCACCTTCCTCACCCGGTCGATGCCCGACTTCTGGCCGACCACCGACGGCGAGCTCGTCCGCGCTGCGCTGCGTCGGCTCGACACCTAGCCTGGAGCAGTGAACGGCACACGGAGCACGACCAAGCTCGCGATCGTCGGCGCCGGCGCGGTGGGTTCGACCCTCGCGTACGCGGCGCTCGGCCGGGGCGCCGCCAGGTCCGTCGCGCTTATGGACGTGAACCGCGCGAAGGTCGAGGCGGAGGTCCTGGACCTGCGGCACGGCGGCATGTTCATCCCGCAGGCCGAGATCGAGGGCTCGGACGACATCGAGGTGTGCCGGGGTGCGGACGTCGTGGCGGTCACGGCGGGCGCCAAGCAGAAGCCGGGGCAGACCCGCCTGGACCTCGCCGAGGCGACCGTCAACCTGACCCGCACGATCCTGCCGCGGCTCCTTGAGGTGGCGCCCGACGCGGTCTACCTCATGGTCACGAACCCGGTGGACGTCGTTACCTATGCGGCCCAGCAGATCAGCGGGCTCCCGCAGGAGCGCGTCTTCGGCAGCGGCACCGTGCTCGACTCGTCCCGGCTGCGCGACACACTCTCGCGGCACTGCGGGGTCGCCGTCGGAAACGTGCACGCCAACATCGCCGGGGAGCACGGTGACTCGGAGATCGTGCTGTGGAGCTCGGCCACGATCGCCGGCGTGCCCCTGCTGGACTGGCGCCCGTTCCGCGGCCGGCCGCCGCTCGACGAGCCGGCGCGGCGCCGGATCGCGACCGACGTCGTCGAGTCCGCCTACCGGGTCATCGCGGGCAAGGGGGCGACCAACTACGCCGTGGGCCTGGCCGCCACCCGCATCATCGAGGCGATCCTCAACGACGAGCACCGCGTGATGACCGTGTCGTCACGCCTCGACGGCTTCTACGGGATCGAGGACGTGTGCCTCTCGATCCCGTCGCTCGTCGACCGGCGCGGCGTGGCAGAAACCATCGACACGCCGCTCTCGGACGACGAGGTCGCGGGTCTGCGAGCGTCGGCCGAGAGCATGCGTGCGGTCCAGCAGCGACTGGGCCTGTGACGACACTGGGCCTGTGACGACCGGGCCGCCGCGGCCGTGACGCCGTCGCGGCTCAGAGGCTGCGGAGTACCGCCACGACCCGGCCGAGCACCTGTGCCTCGTCGCCGGCGATGGGGGAGTATGCCGGGTTCTGCGGCATCAGCCAGGTGTGGCCGTCCGCCTGCCTGAACGTCTTGACCGTGGCCTCGCCGTCGATCATCGCGGCGACGACCTCGCCGTTCTCCGCGACGGGCTGGCTACGCACCACGACCCAGTCCCCGTCGCAGATCGCCGCGTCCACCATCGAGTCGCCCGCGACCTTCAGCAGGAACAGGTCGCCGTCGCCCACGATCTGCCGCGGGAGCGGGAAGACGTCCTCGACGACCTGCTCGGCGAGGATCGGACCGCCCGCGGCGATCCGGCCCACCAACGGTACGTACGAGGGCGGCGTGGCCGCCTGGGCGTCAGAGCCGGCCACGGAGCCGGCGACGGAGCCGGCGACGAAGCCCGGGGTGCGGGCACCGACGGTGCCCGGCGCCTCGCGCGCGGTCCCGGCATCGGGGTCGACGACCTCGATGGCGCGCGGCCGGTTCGGGTCGCGCCGCAGGTACCCCTTGCGCTCCAAGGTGGTGAGCTGGTGCTTGACCGAGGACGGGCTCGCCAGGCCCACGGCCTCGCCGATCTCGCGCATGGTCGGGGGGTAGCCGCGCGCCGCCACGGAGCTCCGGATGGTCTCGAGGACACGCCGCTGGCGCGGAGTGAGCCGGTCGGCGGATGGCGTGAGCTCGCTCACCGAGGCGAGCGTGGCGCCGGGGGCGTCCGTCGCCGTGTCGGCGGTCGCCGTCCACGACTCCGCCGTGGTCGCCGGGGCCTGGTCCCGTCCGCTGGTCATCGCGTTCTCCGTCCTCCAGGGGCGGCCCGCCGCCGGGCCGATGAAATCCGACAAACCTTCCATCGCGCTGGTCGTCACTCTAGGCCAGATGCCCCCCGACATCAAACATCTGTTCGATCGGGTCTCGACCGTGTCGGTCGGACGTGGTACACCTAGTACAGCAGTTCGACGTACAGGTGTTCGAAGAACGTGTGTTCGACGAAGCCGGCGAAGCCGGCAACCGCGACGTGGACCGGAGGACGGGATGATGACCACCTCGAGCGCGACCAAGGACGTGACCGGCTTTCTGGGGCTCGGTGGCCTGCGGCTCACGCGGCGCGGCCGCGTCGTGATCATGGTGCTCGTCGTGCTCGTCCTGGTGGGTGCGGGGCTCGCCGGTCAGCGCGCGGTGGCGGAGTCGCCGGGGTCCGGCGTGGAGGTCCGGCTGCACACGGTCGCCCCGGGCGAGACGCTGTGGCAGTACGCGAGCGCGGTGCGCGGGGCGGGGGAGGACGTGCGGGACGTGGTCGCGGAGCTGCGCGAGCTGAACGGGCTGGCGTCGGCGGAGCTGCTGACCGGCCAGATGGTGATCCTCCCGCTGGACTGAGCGTCGCGCGCACTTCCTGGACCGAGCGTGGCGCGCATCACGGGCGCGCACCACGGTGCAGCAGGGCGCCCGGTCCATGACGGGCCTGCTTGCGCCGAGCGTCACCGGGCGCTTACCTTGTCGGGCAGCCGGGCGCCGGTCCGGAGCCGAGCGCAGGAGACCAGCGATGCACTGCCCGTTCTGCCGCCACGCGGACTCGCGAGTCATCGACTCGCGCACCTCCGACGACGGTGCGTCCATCCGTCGTCGCCGGCAGTGCCCCGCGTGCCAGCGCCGCTTCACCACCATCGAGACCGCGAGCCTGTCGGTCGCGAAGCGCTCCGGCGTCACCGAGCCCTTCAGCCGGGACAAGGTGGTGTCCGGGGTGCGCAAGGCCTGCCAGGGGCGTCCGGTGAGCGCCGACGACCTGGCCGTGCTGGCGCAGAAGGTGGAGGAGACCCTGCGCGCTTCTGGGCGCCCGGAGATCGAGGCCAACGAGGTGGGGCTCGCGATCCTCGGGCCGCTGCGCGAGCTCGACGAGGTCGCCTACCTGCGCTTCGCCAGCGTCTACCAGTCGTTCGAGTCGCTCGAGGACTTCGAGAGCGCCATCACGTCGCTGCGCGCCGAGCGCGAGACCCGTGACGACGACGGGGACGAGGCCGGGGACGGCCGGGATGCGGTCGGTGCGCGGGCGGCGGCCGGGGACGGCACGGAATGACGGCGTCCGGCGCCCGCGCGTCCGACGCCCGAAATGCCCTGGCGTCCCGGATGGCGGTAGCGCATGCTGGACCGGATCAGGTGCTTGCGCGGATGGCCGTGCCAGCACGCCCACCCCGACGGACGACGAGGTGATCGTGATGACGACGGACAATTCACGGGCGGAGAAGCCCAGCGAGGATACGAAGGCGCGCTTCCGGGAGGCGCTGGAGAAGAAGAACGCAGCCAGCCACCCGACCACGGGCAAGGACGCGAACACGGGACAGGTCCACGGCTCCGAGACCGCCGGTCCGGTCCAGAAGATGTTCCGCCGCAAGTCCGGCTGAGCGATCTCGACCACGCGCGCGAAGGGCGCCCCCGGAACTCCGGGGGCGCCCTTCGCGCATCGGCGTCGTCGAGGTCAGCCGGCGGCCGGCCCGGGCGGGAACTCGGGACGCTCGAAAGCGTCGCGGATGCGCAGCCGGATCGTCGAGGGCATCTCCTGGAGCTTGGCCGAGGCGCCCCGTTGCGTCACGTCCGAGATGTCGGTCACGACGTACCCGATCTCCCCGCGCGTCGCGAGCATCTGTGCCTCGATGTTGGCGCCGTGGTCGGCGAAGACCTGGTTGACGGCCGCGAGGACGCCCGGGACGTTGCGGTGCAGCAGCATGATGCGGCCGACACCGGTGTGCGCGAGCTGCAGGCCCGGCAGGTTCACGGACAGCGTGGTGGATCCCGTCTGCACGAAGTCGCGGACCTTCTTGGACACGAACTCGCCGATGGCCTCCTGGGCCTCCTCCGTCGAGCCGCCGACGTGCGGCGTCAGGATGACGTTCGGCAGCCCCCGCAGGGGCGAGGTGAACTCGTCGCCGCGCTTTTTGGGTTCGGTCGGGAAGACGTCGACGGCGGCGCCGCCGAGGTGGCCCGACAGGATGTGCTCGCGGAGCGCCTCCACGTCGACGACGAAGCCGCGGGACAGGTTGAGGAAGATGGCCCCAGGCTTCATCCCCGCGAAGAGGTCCGCGCCGAAGAGCCCGGCGTTGCCGGGACGGCCGTCGACGTGGATGGTCACGGCGTCGGCGACCGCGAGGAGCTCCTCGATCGTCTCGACGCGGCGCGCGTTGCCGAGCGCCAGCTTCTCGGCCGTGTCGTAGAAGACGACGCGCAGCCCGAGGTTCTCCGCCAGGACGGAGAGCTGTGAGCCGATGTTGCCGTACCCGATGATGCCCAGCGTGCGGCCGCGCACCTCGTGCGCGCCGTCGGCGGTCTTGTCCCACACGCCGTCGTGCAGCGCCTTGTCGCGCACCGTGAGTCGCCGGGTCAGGGCGATGATCTCGGAGACGGCGAGCTCCACCACCGACCGGGTGTTCGAGTACGGCGCGTTGAACACGGCGACGCCGTGGGCCGCGGCGGCGTCGAGATCGATCTGGTTGGTGCCGATGGAGAACGTCCCCACGGCGAGCAGCCCGGGCACGCTCGCCAGGACCTTCCGGGTGACGGTGGTCTTGGACCGGATGCCGAGGATCTGGAAGTCCGCGAGGGACTCGATCAGCTCGGCCTCGTCGAGCGCACCGGAGCGCGTGACGACCTCGATCCCCGCGTCACGGAGATTCTGGGCGGCGACAGGATGGACGTTCTCGAGCAACAGGGCGCGCAGCACGCCCCCATGGTGCGCTGTCCCGTCGGCGCCCACAAACCCGTCTCACGCCACGGCCGGCTCCACGATTCCGGCGGGCAGCGGCTGCCCGTGCACGATCACGAGCCGCTGGGTCGGCCGGGTCATGGCGACGTACAGGTCGGAAGAGCGGCCGGGGCCGTCCGCGACGGCGGCAGGCTCGACCAGGACGACGGCGTCGAACTCCAGGCCCTTGGCCGCGCGCGGGTCGAGGACGCTCACCTGGGCGTCGTCGGGACGCTGGGCGAGGAGCCGCGCGCCCTCGGCGCCCAGCCGCTGCGCGACGGCGGACCGCACGGCCTCGCGGAGCGCCGGGACGCGGTCGCCGGGGGCGATCACCGCCACCCGGCCCGCGCCGTCGGACTCCACGAACTCGCCCGCCAGCGCGACGACCTGGTCGACGACCTCCTGGACGAGGGCCGGCGCGGAGGGGTCGGGGTCGTCGACGCGCAGCAGCTCCAGTGCGCGGTCCACCTGCCGGGCCGCCGTGAGGGGGGAGACCGGGAGGTCGGCCGCGGTCGCCATGCGCTGCGCGGCGTCGGCCACCTCGGCCGGGGTGCGGTAGCTGATCGTGAGCTCCTCGAGGCGCCACGAGCCGCCCAGCACGGGGTCGAGCGCGCCCGCCCACGACCGTGCCCCCGCAGGGGACGATGTCTGCGCGACGTCGCCGACGATGGTCATCGACCGCGTGGGCACGCGTCGGACCAGCATCCGCCACGCCATCGGTGACAGCTCCTGGGCCTCGTCCACGACCACGTGCCCGTAGGTCCAGCTGCGGTCCCCGGCCGCGCGCTCGGCTGTGGTCAGCTGCGGGCCGGTGGACTCGAAGCGGGATGCCAGGGTCTCGGCGTCCACGAGCCCGCCGCCCGCGCCGGTGGACTCGAGTACCGACCGGGCGTACTCGAGCTCCGCGGCCCGCTCGGACGCGCGGGTGTGGGCCTCGGCACGCGCGATGGAGTCGTCCTCGCCCAGCAGCTCGGCCGCCTCGTCCAGCAGGGGGACGTCGGACTCGGTCCACGGCGCGTCGGGCGACCGGCGCAGCGCAGCGCGATCGGCCGCCGAGAGCTCAGGAGCTGCCTCCGCGAGGCGGTGCGGCTTCGCGAAGAGGTCGGCGACGAGCTTCTCGGGCGTGATGGGGAACCACGCGAGGTTGAGGGCGACGCGCACGTCCCGGTGCGAGCGCAGGTCCTCGGTGACCATCGTGACGTCCTCCGGCGCGAGGTCGTTGTCGGACACCGTGCGGTACTGGTCGACGAGGCGGGACAGCATCTCCCGCACGAACGCGGACCGGGCCTCGTTGTGCGGCTTGTGGGTACGCCGGGCGCGGGCGATGGCCTCGCGCACGTCGCGCGGCCGCACGGCGAGGTCGTACCCCTCCAGCTGGAACCGCACGTCCTGGGCGGGGATCCGCTCGCGGGCCCGCACGGCCCGGCGGACGATGTCGCGCCAGACGAGGCGTCCCTTGATGCGCGCGGCGGCCGCCGGGTCGAAGGCGGTCGCCCGCACCCCGGGCAGCAGCTCGCCCACCGTCGTCGCCACGACGCCCGTCTCGCCGAGGGAGGGGAGCACCTGGTCGATGTAGCGCAGGAAGGCCCGGCTGGGACCGACGAGCAGGACGCCGCTGCGCTCGAGCACGCGTCGGTGGGCGTACAGGAGGTAGGCAGCGCGGTGCAGTGCGACTGCCGTCTTGCCGGTGCCAGGCCCGCCCTGGACCACCAGCGCCCCGGCGAGGTCGGCCCGGATGATGCGGTCCTGCTCCGCCTGGATAGTCGCGACGATGTCGGTCATCCGGCCGGTGCGGCGCGCGGCGAGCGACGCGAGCAGGGCACCCTCGCCCGAGAGCGTCGACGCCGCGAGGGCACCGTCGGCGCCCGTCGCCCCACCGTCGCCGGTCGCCAGCGCGTCCAGGTCGAGCACCTCGTCCTCGAGCCCCGTCACGGTGCGGCGGGTGGTCACGAGGTGCCGGCGCCGGCGGACGCCGGACGGGTGCAGGGCGGTGGCGCGGTAGAAGGCGGTAGCGGCGGGCGCGCGCCAGTCGGTGAGCAGCGAGACGTGCTCGTCGTCCGCGAGCCCGATCCGCCCGACATACCGGGTGACGCCGTCGTCGAGGTCGAGCCGCCCGAAGGCGAGCCGGTCCTCGACCGCGTCGAGCTGTGCCACGCGGTCCTCGTACAGGGTGGCGAAGGCGTCCCGTTCGCTGCGGTTCTGCGGTGAGCCCGAGGGTCCCGACCTCCGTACGTCCGCGAGCCGTTCGCGCGTCGCGCGTCGCAGCTCGTCCAGTCTCGCGTAGAGGTGATCGACGACCCCTTGCTCACGTGCCAGCTCGTCGTGCCTGCCCGCCACGCAACCTCCCCAGCATCAATCACGCCGCATCAATCGCGCCACGCACGTGCAACGGCGCGGCCTCGTGCGGCGGACCATCATTGCAGATCTGGCCGGGCATCGGGCACGACGTCCACGGGCCGAGAGGCGACGCGCCGGGCGGGGGGCACCGCGCCCGAGGTGGGGTGCGGGCTAGGATCTGGCCCATGAGCAGCGGCGACGTCCTGCGAGCCGGGCCCGAGGGGCCGGTCGAGGACGCGACGGCGACCGTGCTCCTCGTCGAGGACGACGACGGGGACGCGCTGCTCGTCACGGAGCTGCTCGAGGACGCGGGGGTCGAGGTCGCGCTGCGCCGCGCGCGCTCCGTCGCGGAGGCGGTGGAGGCGCTAGCTCGACCTGGCGGTGTCCCCGGGGTGGACTGCGTGCTCCTGGACCTCGGCCTGCCCGACGCCGTGGGGCTCACGGCGATCGAGCGGCTCCGGGAGGTCGCCGAGCGGGTCCGGGACGTCCCGGCCCTGGTCGTGCTCACCGGCCTCACGGGGGGAGACCAGGGGCTGCGTGCCGTGGCCGCAGGGGCCGACGACTACCTGGTCAAGGGCGAGACCGACGCGCGCCTGCTGGGTCGGTCGCTGCGCTACGCGCTGCAGCGGCGCCGTTCCGCCGCGCAGCAGCGCGCGCTGTACCGGAGCGCGGTCCGCGCCGAGGAGACGGCGCGGCTCGAGCGGGCGTTGCTGCCCAAGCCGCTCGTCGGGGACGAGAAGGTGTCGGTGATGGTCGGCTACCTGCCGGGCGGCGGCGGGCTGCTCGGCGGCGACTTCTTCGACACGGTGGAGCGGCCCGACGGGTCCATCCTGTCGGTGGTGGGCGACGTCGCGGGGCACGGCCCCGACGAGGCGGCCCTGGGCGCTACCCTCCGCACGGCCTGGCGCACCCTGGTCCTCACCGGGGCGCCGCCAGAGCGCATCCTCGAGCAGCTCGAGCGGGTGCTCCTGACGGAGCGCGCCCGCCCGGAGGTCTTCGTGACGCTCTGCCAGGTGGTCGTGACGTCGGACCGGACCGCCGTCGACCTCTACCTGGCCGGGCACCTCCCGCCCCTGCTCATCACGGGCCCGGTGGGCGGGCTGCGCTGCGAGGCGCTGTCGCCGGCGGGCCGCGGGCGCGCGCTAGGGGTCCCGGTCGACGGCGGGTGGGAGCCGCGTCGCATCGCCCTCCACGGACCCTTCGCCCTCATGCTGTATACGGACGGCCTGGTCGAGGCGGAGATCAGCGCCGCCGACGTCCCATCAGCGCAGGCCGCCGGCGAGCCGATGCTGGACGGGCTGGGCAAGGACGCGCTCGGCCTGGTCGCCCTTCAGGTTCAGCGCCCCGCCCGCCCCGGCCCGCTGCGGCGGCGCGTGCCGCGGCTCGGGCAGTCCGGGCTGCACGAGCTCGTCCGGGAGGAGCTGGAGCGGCACGGCATCGTCGGAGTGGTGGAGCGGGTGCTGCGTCGGGTGCGCGCGCTGCACGGCGGGCCGCTCACGGACGACGCGGCCATGCTCGTCGTCGGCTGGACCGGTCGCGGCAACTCCGTGGTGGGGGAGCGGTCCTCGACGCTCGCGGACTCGGCCGAGTGGGCGCGCCCGTGACGGACCAGCGCAGCCTGCGCGACGTCGTCCTGCGTCTGCTCCTCGTCGTCGGTGCGGTGCTCCTGCTCGCGCTCGGGGTGGCGCTCGTCGCCATCCAGCGCTCCCTGGCGCTGCTGCGCGTGGGCGCCGGGGACGAGGCGATGGACGCGGCGCACGCGTGGAACCGCACGCTGCTGGCCGTGGTGATCGTGCTCGTGCTGCTCGTCGTCCTGATGGGCCTGTTCATGTGGCGTGCGCTGCAGCGCGGCGTGACGGGCCCGCTGGCCCGTCTGACCGCGTCCGTCCGGGCCGCGAGCACCGGCGCGCACGAGCACGAGATCCGGGTCGAGGGCACCGGCGAGGTCGCGGCGCTCGCGGCCGACGTCGAGCACATGCGCCGCGAGCTCGTGCAGCAGGTGGCCGAGGTGCGCGCCTCCCACACCGAGACCGAGCAGGCGCACGCCCGGCTGGCCGAGCAGACGCGCGAGCTGGCGCGGTCGAACCAGGAGCTCGCGAGGTCGAACCGCGACCTCGAGCAGTTCGCCTACGTCGCCTCCCACGACCTCCAGGAGCCGTTGCGCAAGGTCGCGAGCTTCACGCAGCTGCTGCAGAAGCGCTACGGGGACCAGCTCGACGACCGCGCCGACCAGTACATCGCGTTCGCGGTCGACGGTGCGCGGCGCATGCAGCGGCTCATCCAGGACCTGCTGAGCTTC
The DNA here is from genome assembly GCF_059445465.1 of Isoptericola sp. Y541. Lineage (NCBI taxonomy): Bacteria > Bacillati > Actinomycetota > Actinomycetes > Micrococcales > Promicromonosporaceae > Isoptericola > Isoptericola sp. Y541. The sequence continues at coordinate 217,458 of NZ_JCAIUJ010000006.1, forward strand.
TCGCGCGTGGGGCGGTCGGGAAGCCCGCCCGAGCAGGTCGACCTCGAGCAGGTCCTCGAACAGGTGCGGCACGACCAGGGGGAGCGGATCGCGGAGGCGGGCGCCCGGGTGACCCACGACCCGCTGCCGGTGGTGCGGGGCGAGCGGGCGCTCCTCGCGATGCTGCTCGGCAACGTGATCGGCAACGCGGTGAAGTTCCGCGACCCGGGGCGCCCGCCGCACGTCCACCTGTCCGCACGCCGGTTGTCCGCGCCGGGGGAGGGCTGGGAGATCTCGTGCACGGACAACGGGATCGGCATCGACCCCCAGTACGCCGAGCGCGTCTTCGTCATCTTCCAGCGGCTGCACCCCAAGGACGTGTACTCCGGCACCGGCATCGGGCTCGCACTGGTGAAGCGGGTGGTGGAGCACCACGGCGGGCGGGTGTGGCTCGAGCCCACGGACGGCGGGGGGACCACGGTCCGCTGGACCCTCCCGGACGGTGACGAGGCATCGGAGGCCGTCGTCGGTTAGGCTCGGTGCACGTCGCTGACCTGCGAAGACGTGCGAAGTCGCAGGTCAACGGGCGGCGGGACCGACGGCAAGGAGTGGGAATGACAGACCAGCAGGCAGGCATCGAGGTCCTGCTCGTCGAGGACGACCCCGGGGACGTGCTCATGACCCGTGAGGCGTTCGAGGAGCACAAGGTCGCGAACCGGCTCTCGGTGGTCTCGGACGGGGTCAGCGCGATGGAGTTCCTGCGCAAGGAGGGCGAGCACGCCCAGGCGCCGACGCCGGACCTCGTCCTGCTGGACCTCAACCTGCCCCGGATGGACGGCCGCGAGGTGCTCGCGGCCGTGAAGGACGACCCGCGGCTCAAGCACATCCCCGTCGTGGTACTCACGACGTCGGAGGCCGAGGAGGACGTGCTGCGCTCGTACTCCCTGCACGCGAACGCGTACGTGACGAAGCCGGTCGACTTCGACCGATTCATCCAGGTGGTCCGCGAGATCGACGATTTCTTCGTCACGGTGGTGCGGCTCCCGCGACGCTGAGGGCCCTCGGGAAGGATCCGGGCGGTGGCACGGTTGTGCCTCGTGCGGGCGGGAGTCCGCCCGAGCCGTGCACGTCGGTACCTGAGGAGGAACCCGTTGCTGGACCCGCAGAGCATCTACGAGGTCGACGAGGCCGCCGTCGCGCGCGCCCTGCCCCACCGTGGGCCGGACGCGCAGCCGACCGGCGACGGGCCGGTGCTGCTGCACGCCCTGGACGGGTTCGTCGACGCCGGCTCCGCGGCCGAGGTCGCCGTGGAGCACCTCACCAAGGAGCTGACCACCACGCGCGTCGTGACCTTCGACGTGGACCAGCTGCTCGATTACCGCTCGAAGCGGGTGGGGATGACGTTCGACGCCGACCGGTGGTCGTCGTACGACGAGCCGTTCCTGGCGGTCGACCACCTGGTCGACCGGGAGGGCACGGGCTTCCTGCTGCTGCACGGGTCCGAGCCCGACCTGCAGTGGGAGCGCGTCGCCGCGGCGGTGAAGACGCTCGTGGAGCGCTTCGACGTCTCCTTGACCGTCGGCTTCCACGGGATCCCGATGGGCGTTCCCCACACCCGGCCGCTGTCGCTCACGGCGCACGGGACGCGGCCGGGCCTGGTCGAGGACTACACGTCGTTCTTCGGCGCCGTGCGTGTGCCGGGCTCGATGGCCGCCCTGCTCGAGTACCGCCTGGGCGAGGCCGGCTACGACGCCATCGGGTTCACCGTGCACGTGCCGCACTATCTCGCCCAGTCCCGGTACACGCCGGCGGCGGTGGTCGCGCTGCGGCACGTCGAGCGCGCCACGGGCCTCGACCTGGCGACGGGTCGCCTGGCGGAGGCCGCGGCGGACGCGACGATCGAGGTCGAGAAGCAGGTGGGCGAGTCGACCGAGGTCAAGGCCGTGGTGCAGGCGCTCGAGGAGCAGTACGACGCGTTCACGCGGTCCGTCGGGCGCCCCTCCCTGCTCGCCGAGCAGGCGCCGCTGCCGACGGCCGAGGAGCTCGGCGCGGAGTTCGAGCGGTTCCTGGCCCACCAGGACGACGATTGACGGGTCCCGGGGCTCCCGGTCCGTTCTGGCACCCGGGCGTGATGTCGCGACCGTCCCGGTTGGTCGTCGCGCGGCGTCCGTGGCATACCCGTGTGGTCCGTGCCACACTGACCGCGTTGCAGGAGCGCGCTTCCGGAGGATCGGCGGCGGGCTCGCGCAGCGACAGGCTGCCGTCCGGTACGCCCGTGACCGTGTGGACGGAAGGTCGAAGGATCAGCATGGCGCAGGGTTCTGTGAAGTGGTTCAACGCCGAGAAGGGCTTCGGTTTCATCGCGCAGGACGACGGCGGCGCCGACGTCTTCGTGCACTACTCCGCGATCGAGACGCAGGGGTACCGCTCCCTGGACGAGGCCCAGCGGGTCGAGTTCGAGATCACCCAGGGTCCCAAGGGCCCGCAGGCGGAGCGGGTCGTCCCGCTCTGAGGTACTGATCTGCCTGACGGCGGCCGCGTCCCCGATGGGGGCGCGGCCGCCGTCGTTGCGGGGCCCTTCAGATGCCCGCGAACTCAGATACCCGCGACCTGATGCCCGCGAACTGATGCCCGCGAACTGATGCCCGCGAACTCAGATGCCCGCGAACTCAGATGCCCGCGAACCGCGCGAGCTCGTCGCCGACGAGGAGCCGAGTCGGGACCGGAAGGCTGCGCAGCCCGCGAGCGAGGGCCGGGTCGTGCAGGTCGACCGCCGGAGAGAGGTCGGCCTCGCCGGCCGGCGCGGACCGCACCGCGGCGAGCACGACGTTCCCGTAGCGGCGGCCCTTGAGGATGGCCGGCTCGGCGACGACCCCGAGGCGTCCGTCGCCCGCCCCTTCGTCGCCGAAGACCTCCGCGAGCGTGCCGATCTCGCGGCGGGCGAGGTGCAGCGGCGGGCGGTCCGCGCAGTTGGCGAGGAGCACCCCGCCGGGCCGGAGCACCCGGTGCGCGGCGGCCGCGAACTCCGCGTCCGCGAGGTGCTCGGGAGTGCTGTCGCCGGCGAACACGTCGCGGACGACGACGTCGAACGACTGCGGCGGGAGGGTCCCGAGGGCATGGCCGGCGTCGTCGGCTCGCAGCCGCAGCCGCGGTGCACGAGGCAGCGCGAACCAGGCCCGCACGAGCTCGAGCAGGCGTGCGTCGACGTCGACGCCGAGCTGGCGCGAGCCGGGCCGCTCGTGCTCCACGGCGCGGGCCAGGGCGCACCCGGCCGCGCCGAGGTGCAGCACCCGCAGCGGTCCGGCCGGCATCGTGGCCATCACGGTCGCCATCTGCTGCATGTACTCGAAGGCGAGGAACCCGGGGTCCGCGAGGTCGAGCGCCGAGCTGGGCACGCCGTTGACGTGCAGCGTCACGTGGTCCGGGTGGTCGGGGTCGCGCTCGACGCGCGCGGTCCCGGTGTCGATCGGCACCTCGCCGTCCGGCAGTGTCGGTGCGTCGGTGGATGCTGGGTGGCGTCGACCGGACCGGCGGTCGGGGCGGGAGCCCCCTCGGGGCGAACGGGACATGGGACCAGTCTCCCCGGTCCATCGCCCGGCCGGGCCGGCCGGCCGCCGGTTGACAGGAGTCGAACGGGTGTTCGACACTGACGAGGGCGCGGCGAAGGTCGCGGAGCACGGGAGGTGCAGGATGTCGGCTCGCACGAGATCTGCCAGGACGGCGGGTGGCCGTGGCCCCGCCGTCGTAGGCGCCCTGCCGCCGAGCCCCGAGGTGACGCGGCTCCTGGACCGGTCGGACGCAGAGCTCGCGGCGGCGACGAACGCAGTCGATCCTGCCCAGCGCTTCGTGCACGCGCATCTGGCTGCGCTCCGGGCGGCGGCTGCGGTGGTGGCGCTGCGGGGTCGCCCCTCGGTCCGCAGCCGTGCGCGATCGGTGTGGGACATGCTGGCCCTCGTGGAGCCGGGCCTCGCCGCGTGGTCGGGTTACTTCGCCGCGGGCGCGCGGGTGCGGGCGGCGGTCGAGGCGGGGCTCGAGCCGGAGGTCGACGAGCGTCGTGCCGCGGAGCTGGTCGCGTGCGCGGAGGACTTCCGGGACGAGGTCGGGCTGCTCGTCGACCCGCGTGCCGGCTTCGCGCGGCCGCTCGCGGTCGCGCCGGCGGCGGCGTCGTGAGTCGCGGCCCGCGGGCCGTCGGCGCGTTCCGCGACTGGGGTTCCGACGAGTCGGGCACCTCCGTCCTGCACGTCGACATGGATGCGTTCTTCGCCTCGTGCGAGGTCGTCCGCCGTCCGGAGCTGCGGGGTCGGGCGGTGATCGTCGGCGGCCGGGAGCGCGGCGTCGTCCTCGCGGCCACCTACGAGGCGAGGGCCTTCGGCGTCCGGTCGGCGATGTCGATGGCCGCCGCGCTGCGGCTGTGCCCGCACGCCGTGGTCGTGCCGCCGGACCACCACCTGTACCACGAGGTCTCCGAGTCGATGATGGCCCTGCTGTCCACGGTCACCCCGTTGGTCGAGCGTGTGTCGGTCGACGAGGCCTTCCTCGACGTGAGCGGAGCGCGCCGCAGGCTTGGTGCTCCGACGGCGATCGCGGCACGGTTGCGGGAACAGGTCTACGCCGAGCACGGGATCACCTGTTCGGTCGGGGTCGCGCAGAACAAGTTCGTGGCCAAGCTCGCGTCGACGCACGCGAAGCCCGACGGGATGATGCTGGTCCCGGCGGACGCCACCGTGCGGTTCCTGCGGACGCTGCCGGTCGGGGCGCTGTGGGGCGTCGGGGAGAAGACGGAGGCCGCGCTCGGGCGGTGGGGCATCGGCACGGTGGCCGAGCTCGCCGACACGGACGTGCCGACGCTCCAGGCGGCCGTAGGCAGCGTCGTCGGCGCCCACCTCCACGACCTCGCGTGGGGGCGCGATCCGCGTCCGGTCGTCCCGGGCCGCGAGGAACGGAGCGTGGGGGCCGAGACCACGTTCGAACGGGACCTGTGGGACCTGGGCGCGGTGGAGCAGCGGGTGCTCGAGCTCGCCGACCGTGTCGCGGCGCGGATGCGTCATCAGGGTGTCGTGGCGCGCACCGTGGCGATCAAGGTGCGCACGAGCGACTTCCGCACCTTCAGCCGGTCGCGGACACTGCCCGCGCCCACGGACGTGGCGCGGGTGATCTTCTTGGTCGCGCGCGAGCTGCTGGCCGCGGCGGAGCTGCGCGGGCTTCCCGTGCGGTTGGTCGGGGTGCGCGGGGAGAACCTGCAGGTCAGGACCGGTCTTGCGGAGCAGATGACGCTCGATGAGGCGGTCGATCCGCGCCAGGAGGCGAGGCGCGAGGCCGAGTTGGCGCTCGACGCGGTGCGCGAACGGTTCGGAAGTTCGGCGATCAGCCTCGGCGCCGCCGCGCGGCGGCGACCGAGTCCGCCCCCGCCGACTACCGTGCCGGGCAACGCAGGCATATCCTGAGGGAGTTCATGTTCCACCGCGAGACCCGGGGGGACTCGATGCCTCTGTCCGAGTACGAGCAGCGAGTGCTGGAGCAGATGGAGCGCGCGCTGAGCAGCGACGATCCCCGTCTGGCGAACACGCTGCAGCAGGCGCGCCGCCGGTCGCCACTGCGTTATGTCCTGGCCGGTGTCGGAGTGGTCGCGGGCCTGCTGCTGCTCGTGCTCGGTGCCGCCACGTCGCAGGCATGGGTGGGAGTCGTCGGCTTCGTGCTCATGTTTGCCGGGGTGGCGTACGCGTTCGCCGCACCCCGCAAGACGGGCCCCGTGGGAGTGGCCCGCCCCGACGGTACGGTCGACCCGACGACGAACCCCGACCGGGCACGTCCCGGCCGGACCACGACGAGGCCCGCCGCCCCGCCGAAGAAGGAGGGCTTCCTGACGCGGCTCGAGGAGCGTTGGGAGCGCCGTCGCGACCAGGGTCGCTGACCCGGGCCTGCTCGCTCGGCCTGGGCGTCAGCTCGGGCCGGGCGTCAGTTCGGGCCGGGCGTCAGTTCGGGCCGGGTGTCAGTTCGGGCCGGGCGTCAGCGGGCGCCGAGGCGTTCGCCGAGCCCCGCCATCACCGACTCCGCGAGCCGTTCGAGCTCGGCGGGGTCCGTGGGGTGGGGCTCGCGGGCATAGCGGCTCGACTCTGCGGCGTCCGCGAGGACCGTCAGGTCGTCGAGCACCTCCGGGGGGAGCGACCGGCCCGACCGTGATGTGACGGCGGTGGCGATCGCCCCCGGGGCGCGGCGGAGCGTCGTGGCGGGAGGCAGCTCAACACCCTCGGCGGCGAGAGCTCCGAGCACCTGCTGCCAGGCCAGCTCCGGGTCGAGCTCCTGCGCCGCGCGTCGCCGACGTGCCAGGAGCAGGACCAGCACGCCGGCCAGACCCACGACGAGCGCACCGGACGTGAACCACACCCAGGCAGGCAGGCCCGTGTCGACGACCGGGTTAACCGCGGTGCCGGTGGACGACGTCGGCGACACGTCCTGGCTCGGATCGCTCCCCGCCGTCGGCCGTCGGTCGCGGAGCTGGTCAGATGTCGGGACCGCGGCCGGGTCGCCCTGCACCCTCGGCATCGTGTACGCGGGGGCGCTGCCGGTCTGCTGTGCGGGGGTGGGCTCGAACCGCACCCAGCCGGTGCCGGGGAAGTAGATCTCGGGCCACGCGTGCGAGTCCTGGCCGGTGATCTCCCAGCTCGTCTCGCCTGTGCGGGCGCCGGGCAGGTATCCGACGGCCAGGCGCGCCGGGATGTCGAGCGAGCGGGCCATGACCACCATCGTGGTCGCGAACTGGATGCAGTACCCCGTGCGGTGCTGCAGGAAGTCCCAGACGGGGTCGCCGGTGCCCCCGCGGGGGATCGTGGTGGAGTAGGTGAAGCGGCTCGGGTCGCGCAACCACCGCTGGAGCGCCACGGCCTGGTCATACGGATTGTCGGCGTCGTCCACCACGTCCCGTGCCGCCTGCTCCACGTCGCCCGCGTGCGCCGTCTCGGGCAGCTGCGTGTACACGTCGTCGAGGTCGGCGGCGGGCGCGTCGCGCAGGGCGCGCGGGTCGAGCTCGCGCTCGTGGACCGTCAGGGCGTAGCCGTCGCCGGAGTCGGTGAGCCCGCCGACGACCTCGTCGCGGGCGGGGTCGTAGCCCCAGTCGCCGCCGCCGACGGCCTGGGCGTCGACCGCGCGCGGGTCGATTGGCAGTGGCAGCTTGTCGTCGCGCAGCTCGCCGATGTCGACGGCAACCTGGCGGACCGCGCTCTGCCCGGCGGGCGGGTCCTCGGGCCAGAGCACGTCGCCCGGGGAGAACTCCCGGCCGCCGCGCTCCTCGCCGCGCTGCCAGCGCCGGCCGTCGAACGCGGTCGCCGTGTAGCTGCGCAGGGGCCCGACATCGGTGTCCGTCCCGGTGTCGTAGGCGAGCACGACGGCGTCCGAGCGGTCCGTGAGGCTGCGCAGGATGTCGAGGTCCTCGGCCAGCCGGATCGTGTCGCCGGTGGTGGTGAACGCCCGGTACCAGCCGGCGGGCCCGCCCGGCAGGGCGGCGGACGCCGTCCCGACGAGCCCGGCGACCACGGCGAGGACGGCCGCGGCGGCTGTGGTGGCGACCGCGCGCGACCGCTCTGCGCGACGCACCGGGGCGGGGGTGCGTTCCGGACGCCGGGCCCGTGGGGCCAGCGGGCCGTCGACGGTGAGCAGGAGCAGCAGCGCGGTGACCGTCACGAGGAACACGCCCCACGGCACCCTGCCGGTGAGCACGAGCGGGGGGCACCAGAGCGCGAGCAGCGGCGCGCCGACCGCCGCGGGGCGGCGCAGGGCGCCGGCGAGGATGTCGGCGAGCAGCAGCACCAGGAGGGTGCCCCCCACGGTGAGCAGGCCCATCGGGACGCTGCCTGCGACGGGTGCCACCTCGGAGCGCGCGATCTCCCCGCCCTCGCCGAGCCGCGTGACCACGCGGGCGAAGTGTTCCGGCGTGACGATGAACGTCGGGTCGGCGGTGGGCCCGCCGAACCGGGCGAGCACGAACCAGGCGGCGACGACGGCCCCGAGAAGGGTGGGCAGGGCCGAGCCCGACTCGCGCGCGCGCCGGCCCTGCGCGCGGGCCCGGCGCTCGAGCAGGACGCGGGTCGTGACCGTCGTCGCGGAGACGAGGACGATCCCGACCAGCCCGGCCCGCGTCCAGCCGCCCGCCAGCACGACAGTCGTGAGAGAGAGCATCGATGCGGCCACCGCGACCGCGACGAGCACGCCCGACGCGACGATGCGGGTCGTGGGGCCGGCGTGGGCGGGGATCATGCGATGCCCTCCGCGAGGAGCGCCCACGCGTGCTCGGGCGGCGTCCCGGGCCGGCAGGTGGTGACGCGCCATCCCGCGGCGCGCAGCTCCGTGACGGTCCGGTCGGCGGGGCCGGCCGCGCGACCGTCCTGCGTGCGACCGTCCGTGGGCGCGACCACCACGGCCCAGCAGGTGCCCTCGACGCCGAGCTCGGCGACCTCGCGGAGGGCGGCGTCGGGCAGCACGCCGAGGATGGCCACCGTGATCTCGTCCTGGGAGCGTGTCGTGCGCAGCGCCCGGACGGTGGTGAGGGTGGCGCGCTCCGCGTCGGCACCGCCGCGGTGCCCCTGCAGGTCGACCGTCGAGTCGAGGATTGCCGCGCGCCCGGTCCGCGCGCCCGCGGCGAAGGGCGTCGGTGCCGGCCCCGCTCCCGTCGGCACGAGCCGTGCCGGGTGTCCGGCGTCGAGGAACGACAGGGCGATCGAGGCGGCGAGCTCCACCGACATCTCGCCCTCCGCGAGGGTGCGCACGCCGCGGGGCGTGGGCCACGCGCCGTTCCGGGAGTCCACCGGGGGCGGGAGCAGCGACCGGTCGAGCAGAACGGTCACGGGGCGCACGCCCGCGCTCTCGTCGGCGCGGACCATGAGGCGGCCCTGCCGGGCGGACCCGGCCCAGTGGACGCGGCGGGGGTCGTCGCCGGCGACGTACTCGCGCAGCACCGAGTCGTCGGTCGACGCGAGCCGTGCACCGGTCGCGGCCCGTTCGACCTCGCCCAGCACGCGCGTGCGGGTGGGGAGCTCGACGGTGCGGGGCCACACCGCGACGCGCGTCGCGACGCCCAGGGGTTGCGTGGTGCGGACCAGACCGAACGCGTCGGTCCGGGTGGTCAGCAGGGGCCCGAGCGGCCAGCGCCCGCGCCGCGACGGGGTGAGCGCGTAGGAGACCGCGATGCGGTCCGCGTGCGCCGTCACGCGGGCCCGGATGCCGTGCGGCCCGGCGAGCTCGTGCGCCGCCTGCTCGGACAGGCGCAGGCGAGCGAGGCGCTCGTACGCGGCGCCGGTGCGGGCCCGGGCCCCGACGACGAGGCGGACCGCGGCGGACTGGTCGCGCACGACCGGGTTCGGGGTGAGCTCGCGCGTGACGTCCAGCGCTCCGCGGCCGGCGTCGAGCCGCTGCGCGCCCATGAGGGCCCAGGCGAGCAGGACGGCGAGCGCGGCGGCAGCGCCGAGCCCGACGACGTCGGGCAGCTCGAGCAGCGCTCCCGTCACGCCGAGCACAGCGCCCGCGCACAGGAGCGCGAGGCCGCGGCGGGTGGGCCGCACCCGGGCGAGGCGTCCCAGCGCCGGGTGCTCGGTCTTCGGCGTGGCCGTCGTGGCGGTCGTGGCGCCCGGGGGTGTGTCGCGAGGGGTGCCGCCCTCGACGCGACCGACAGGGCGGTCCGTGGCGACGTCGCCGGTCATGGTCGGCGCCTCACCGACCGCGCTCGCGCGTGGGGCGCGAGAAGGACGCGGGAGGCGGTGGCGACCGGACCGCCCGGACCTGGCCGCCCGGCACGGCCGTGCGCTGGACGATCTCGTCGATCACGCCCTGGGCGGTCACGCCCCCGAGCCGCGACTCGGTGCTGAGGATGAGACGGTGCGCGAGGACCGGGGTCGCGAGTTCCTGCACGTCGTCGGGCAGCACGTGGTCCCGGCCGGACATCGCCGCCGTGGCCTTGGCGACGCGCAGCAGCTGGAGCGAGGCGCGGGGCGAGGCGCCGAGCCGGAGACCGTCGTGGGTGCGCGTCGCGCCGACGAGGTCGAGGACGTACTGCTTCACGGCCGGCGCGGCGTAGACGGCCCGGACCAGGCGTGCGTACCGCACCATGTCGTCGCCGGTCGTGACGGGTGACAGGTGGGAGAGCGGGTCGGACACCTCCTGGCGGTCCAGCATCTGCATCTCGGCGTCGTTGTCCGGGTAGCCGACGGTCAGCCGGGCCATGAAGCGGTCGCGCTGGGCCTCGGGCAGCGGGTACGTGCCCTCCATCTCCACCGGGTTCTGGGTCGCGACGACGAGGAACGGGCGCGGCAGCATGTGCGTGGTGCCGTCGATGGTCGTCTGACCCTCCTCCATGCACTCCAGGAGCGCGGACTGCGTCTTGGGGGAGGCGCGGTTGATCTCGTCGCCGATCACGACGTTGTTGAAGACCGGTCCCGGCCGGAACTCGAAGTCGTGGGTGCCGGTGCGGAAGATGTTGACGCCCGTGAGGTCGCTGGGCAGCAGGTCGGGTGTGAACTGGATGCGACCGACCTGGCAGTCGACGCTGCGGGCGAGCGCCTTCGCGAGCGTCGTCTTGCCGACTCCGGGGACGTCCTCGATCAACAGGTGACCCTCGGCGAGGAGGACTGCGACCGTCGTGTCGGCCAGCCCGCGGCGCCCCGAGACGACCGAGTCCACCGCGTCCCGGACGCGGCCGGTGGCGGCCACGAGCTCGTCGAGACCGCGGGCCAGGGCGTCCGGGCCGAGCTCGTCGTCCGGCCGGGTGCGACCCTCGGCGTCCTCCGTCTCCGTGCGGGCGCCGGCGAGCGTGGGGGAGACGGGTTCTGGGTGCACGGGTGACCTCCGGTTCACGTGCTCATGACGGTTCTCGCAGCCTAGTGGAATCGCGACCGGACGTGACGACGATCACCCGATCCACGTCGCTCCACGTCGCTCCACGGGCCGCTCGCCGCAGGGCGTCGCGCCGGTGTCGACCGTTGCCTGGAGGCGGCGGGAGGCGGCGGGAGGCGCCTGCCGGGGCGGTGCGGTCACCCGGTCGCGCCTCCACGGCGCACGCCCTCCATCCCGCTCCACCCGGGCTCTGTACGGCTGACCTGCGGCGATGTGTGAACCGCGGGTGAGATGGGGAGCCCTACCCATCCTTGACCGCGCCTGGTGGAGCAAAGTGGAGTAGCGTGGAGCATGCGGGAGCCCGAGGGGAGGTGCCGGCCGTGGCAGGACTGGAGGACGCGTTTCCTGGGGTCGGGCTGCTGCTGGGCACCTACACCCCCAAGCTCGACGAGAAGGGCCGGCTCATCCTCCCGGCGAAGTTCCGCGCCCGACTCGCTCCCGGTCTCGTCATGACGAGGGGGCAGGAGCGTTGCCTCTTCCTACTCCCCATGGACGAGTTCGGCCGCATGTACGAGCAGGTCCGGCAGGCTCCGGTGACCAGCCGGCAGGCGCGCGACTACCTCCGCGTGTTCCTGTCGGGCGCGAGCGACGAGCTGCCGGACAAACAGGGCAGGGTCGTCGTCCCGCCCGCCCTGCGCGCGTACGCCGGCCTCGACCGGGACGTCGCCGTCATCGGCGCCGGCACCCGGGTGGAGGTCTGGGACCGGACGACGTGGGAGAGCTACCTGGCCGAGCAGGAGTCGTCGTACTCCGAGACGTCCGAGCAGATCTTCCCGGACCTGCAGTTCTGAGCACCACCGACAACCGCAGAGCAACAGGGCACCCCGCACACCGGGTGCCACCGGGCCCCGCACGGCGAGGCCTCCTCCCGCGAGGGTCTGGCGTACTTCCCCGGCGCCAGAACGACGCGGAGGGAGACCTGGCCGGACGGGGCCCGACGACCAGCCGGCACGAGACCGCGACACGAGAGACAGCGAGAGGAGACCACCGATGAGCCCGACCCACGACGCCCGCCCCACCGGGGACCGGCACCGGCCCGTGCTGCTGCAGCGCTGCGTCGACCTCCTCGCGCCGGCCCTCACGGAGCCGGGCAGCGTGCTGGTCGACTGCACGCTCGGCATGGGCGGTCACACCGAGGCCGTCCTGGAGCAGGTCCCGACGGCGCGCGTCGTCGGGATCGACCGCGACCCGCAGGCGCTCCGCCTCGCCGGGGAGCGGCTCGCCCGCTTCGGCGAGCGGTTCACGCCGGTGCACGCGGTCTACGACGAGATCGGCGACGTGGTGGCGGACCTCGGGCTGAGCGCGGTCCAGGGCGTGCTCATGGACCTCGGGGTCTCGTCGCTCCAGCTCGACGAGGCCGGCCGCGGCTTCGCCTACTCGCAGGACGCGCCGCTGGACATGCGCATGGACCAGACGCGCGGGATCACCGCGGCCGAGGTGCTCAACACCTACGACGAGCGTGCTCTCGCCCGGGTGCTGCGCGAGTACGGCGAGGAGCGGTTCGCTCCGCGCGTCGCGCGCGCGATCGTGCGGCGCCGTGCGGAGCGTCCCTGGGAGCGCACGGCCGAGCTGGCCGACGTCGTGCGCGCGTCCATCCCCGCGGCCGCGCGTCGGACCGGCGGCAACCCCTCCAAGCGCACCTTCCAGGCGCTGCGGATCGAGGTGAACGGCGAGCTCGAGGCGCTCGAGCGCGCGGTGCCCGCCGCGATCGAGGCGCTCGCGGTGGACGGGCGGATCGTCGTGGAGTCCTACCAGTCGCTGGAGGACCGCATCGTGAAGCGGGCCCTGGCCCGGGGGACGACGTCGAGCGCCCCGGCGGGCCTGCCCGTCGAGCCGGAGACGCACAAGCCCTACCTCGAGGCCCTGACGCGGGGCGCCGAGGAGGCCGACGAGGCGGAGCTGGTGCGCAACCCGCGGGCCGCCTCGGTGCGGCTGCGCGCCGCCCGCCGCGTGCGCCCCACCCCTGCCCACCTGAAGACCAGCTCGCGACAGTCGAGCTCGCGACAGTCCAGCTCGCGACAGACCAAGGAGGACCGCCGATGAGTGCCCTGCGTGCCCCCGCCACCCCCGGGACCCGTCCCGCCGCCCCGCCGCGCCGCGCGCCGCTCACCTCGCTGCCCGGCGGCGGCGCCACCGCCGACCGCGGGCGCAGGCTCGACGCGGTCCGCGCGCCCCTCCAGGCGACGTCGGGCGTGCCGTTCCTCGTCCTGTGCGCCGTCGTGCTCGCGGGGGCGCTGCTCGCCGCGCTCCTGCTGAACACGACGATGGCCCGCGGGTCCTACGAGGCGGCCCGCCTGCAGGCCCAGGTCGGGCTGGTCGCCCAGGACGTCGAGGCGAAGCAGGCGGACCTGCGCGCCAACGAGGCGTCGCTCGCGGATCGGGCCGAGAAGCTCGGCATGGTTCCCGCCGAGGACCCGACGATGATCAGCATCGAGAAGCGTGCCAAGGTCGGGTTCGGCGCGGAGGCGGGCTCCTCGGAGAAGCCGTGAGCGAGCGGCGGAGGTCTCCTGCGCCGCGGTCGGGCGCGGGCTCGACATCCGGGGCTGGGCGCGGCTCGGTCAGCGGTCGTGCGACACGCCCGGCCCCGGCGCGCACGACCCGGGCCGCCTCGCCGCAGACTCGGGGGGTGGCACCTCGACGCACGACAGGGACGACGGCACGCGGCGCGACGGCGTCCGGCCGCGCCACGTCGGGCCCGGCGAAGGCGGGCGCGGCGAAGCGGGACCGCACGTCGAAACGGACGACCGCGCCCGCCCGCCGCACCGGCGGGCGCAGCGCGGTGCGCTCCGGTGGCGGTTCCCCGCCGCGGCCGCGCACCGGGCGTGCGCGGGGCGGCAGGCCCGGAGACCCGGAGCGCCGGCAGCGCTGGATCATGGTGGTCGCGGTGCTCGTCCTGACGGTGTTCGTCGGGCGCCTCGTCCAGGTGCAGATCTTCCAGGGCCCGGCGCTCGCCGCCAAGGCCCAGGACGAACGGACCACGAGCTCCGTGGAGGTCGCGCACCGCGGTGACATCGTGGACGCGAACGGCCGCGTGCTCGCGACGTCCGTGGACCGGTACACGATCTCCGCCGACACCCTGGCGATCCAGAGCTTCCAGGGCGGGCAGCGCGTGGACGCCGCGACGGGCGAGGCGGTGCAGGACGGGGCCCTGGGCATCGCCCAGCTCCTGGCCCCCGTCCTCGACGCGCAGCCGGCGGAGCTCGCGGCCAAGCTCAACGGCGACGACCAGTACGTGATCCTCAAGCGCAACGTCGTGCCCGAGGTGCAGCGGGCGATCGCCAAGCTGAAGCTGCAGGCGTACGTCCGCACGGAGCTGACGTCGCGCCGCACCTACCCGTCCGGCGTGGTCGCGGGCACGCTCGTGGGGTACGTCGACCAGGACCAGGTCGGCAAGGGCGGTCTCGAGCGGGCGTACGAGGACGTGCTCGCGGGCACGGACGGCAGCACCACCTTCGAGCGGGGCCGCGACGGCGTCAAGATCCCGAATTCCGCGCGCGACTCCACCCCGGCCGTGCCGGGCGGCGACGTCGAGCTGACGATCGACGCGGACGTGCAGTGGAAGGCGGAGGAGCTGCTCGACGACGCCGTGTCGAAGACCGGCTCGAAGTACGCCATGGCCGTGGTGCAGGACGTGCGCACGGGAAAGGTGCTCGCGGTGGCCGACTCGGGCGACGTCGACCCGAACGACCGGAGCACCTCCGCCGTGGCGAACGGCTCCCGGGCCGTCAAGGACGTCTTCGAGCCCGGCTCCACCGGCAAGGTCATCACCATGGCCGCCGCCCTGGAGGAGGGCTACTGGAAGCCGGACAGCCAGTTCTCCGTGCCGTACCGCTACACCGCGCCCAACGGGGAGAGCTTCAAGGACTCGCACGACCACCCGGTGCAGCAGCTGACCCTCGCGGGGGTGCTGGCGCACTCGTCGAACACGGGCACCGTGCAGGTCGGGGAGAAGATCCCCGCGCAGGTGCGGTACGACTACCTCGGGAAGTTCGGCTTCGGCTCGCCGACGGGCCTGGGCCTGCCGGGCGAGTCGGCGGGCATCATGCCCGACCCGAAGTCTTTCGCGAACGACGCGCGCACCCCGTACACGATCCTGTTCGGCCAGGGCGTGGCCGTGAACGCGATGCAGGCCACGCAGGTCTTCTCGACGGTCGCGAACGGCGGCGTGCGGGTGGAGCCGGGCCTGGTGGCGGGCACGCGCGCCGCGGACGGCACCCTCACGCCATCGGCGGCGCCCGAGAAGACGCGCGTGGTGTCCGAGAAGACCGCCGACTCCGTGATGCGGATGATGGAGTCGGTGACGGGCGAGGAGGGCACCGCCGAGAACGCCCGCGTCCCCGGCTACCGGGTGGCGGGCAAGACCGGCACCGCGCAGATGTGGCTGCCCGGCGGGGGCACCACCTACATGGCCTCGTTCATCGGGGTCGCGCCCGCGGACGACCCGCGCTACACGGTGTCGGTGTTCCTGCGCAGCCCGCAGTCCTCGATCTACGGTGGTGTCGTCGCGGCGCCGGTGTTCAGCGACCTCATGGGGTACACGCTGCAGAAGATGGACGTGCCCCCCAGCAGCGCCCCGGCCGACCCCTACGACCTGACGTGGTGAATGCCGTGGTGACGTCCGTGACGGTCGTCATGCCCGGCACGTCGGGTGCGGGGCCGTCAGCCCGCAAGCGGTAGGTTCTTCTCCGTGACATCCCCGCTTCCCCGTATCCGGCCCGCGGGCACGACGCCCCGACGGGTGCGGGACCTCGCTCTGACCTTCGGGCTCGAGGTGACGACGCCGGCGGCCGACCCCCACCAGGTGGCACGACCGTCGGCCGGTACCGACGTCGTCGTCACCTCGGTCGCGTCCGACAACCGCGTCGCCACCGACGGCGACCTCTTCGTCGCCCTGCCGGGCGCGCACGCGCACGGCGCGCGGTTTGCCGCCGACGCGGTCGCGCGCGGCGCCCGTGCCGTCCTCACCGACGCCACGGGGGCCGAGGCCCTCGCCGCCGGCCCCGACCGGCTCGACCCGGCGGTCCCCGTGCTCGTCGCGGCCGACCCGCGGGCCGTCCTCGGACCGGTGGCGGCCTGGGTCTACGGCGAGCCCGCCGAGCACCTCATGACCTTCGGCGTCACCGGCACCAACGGGAAGACGACCACCACCTACCAGCTCGACCACCTGCTGCGCGCCCTGGGCTGGACGGGCGGGCTGATCGGCACCGTCGAGATGCGCGCGGGCGACCGTGTGCTGCCGAGCCGGCTGACGACGCCCGAGGCCGCCGACCTGCAGGCGCTGCTCGCCGCGATGTGCGAGGCCGAGGTGCGCACGCTCGCGATGGAGGTGTCCTCGCACTCGCTGTCCATGCACCGCGTGGACGGCATCGAGTTCGGCGTGGTCGGATTCACCAACCTCAGCCAGGACCACCTCGACTTCCACGGCGACCTGCAGGCCTACTTCGACGCGAAGGCGTCCCTGTTCACGCCCGAGCACGCGCGCCGCGGCGTCGTGGTGGTCGACGACGTGTGGGGCGAGCGCATGGCGGCCGCCGCGCAGGTGCCCGTCGCGACGCTGCGCACCCGCCCCGCCCGCGACGGCGAGCGCGCCGTCGACTGGGCGGTCACCGACGTGACGGCGCACGGCACCGGCTCCGCGTTCACGCTGACCCACACGGACGGTCGGTCCCTGCGGACCTCCACGTCGCTGCCGGGGGAGTTCAACGTGGCGAACGCCGCGCTGGCGGTCGCGATGGTGCTGGAGGGCGGCGCGCACGTGGCTGACGTCGCCGAGGCGCTCGAGGCCGGCGACGGGCTCTCGGCCGTCGTGCCCGGCCGGATGGAGGTCGTCGGGGCAGGGGGCGCCGAGGGGGAAGGAGACCCACGCGTGATCGTGGACTTCGCGCACAACACGGACGCCCTGGAGCTGGCTCTCGCAGCGCTGCGCCCCACGACCGCCGGCCGGCTGGTCGTCGTCTTCGGCGCCACCGGCGACCGGGACAAGGGCAAGCGCCCCGCCATGGGCGCGGCCGCCGTCGCCGGCGCGGACGTCGTCGTGGTGACCGACGACGACCCCCACGGGGAGGACCCGGCCGCGGTGCGCGCGGAGGTCCTCGATGGCGCTCGGGCCGCCCGGCAGGTCGCCCACGAGGCCGGCCGCGACGTCGTCCTGAGCGAGGTCGCGCCCCGAGCGAAGGCGATCGCGGACGCCGTGCTCGACGCGGCCGCCCAGGACACGGTGCTCGTGGCGGGACGCGGCCACGAGACGATCCAGGAGGTCGCGGGCGTCGACCTCGAGCTCGACGACAGGGCAGAGGCCCGCCGGGCGCTGGTGCGCCGGCACGAAAGGACGACCGCATGATCGAGCTGACCGCCGCCGACGTCGCCGAGGCGACCGGGGGCCGGCTGCACGCCGCGCCGCAGACCGCCGTGACAGGGCCCGTCGTCGTGGACTCGCGGCGGGTCGTGGCCGGCGGGCTGTTCGTGGCGCTGCCAGGGGAGCGGGTGGACGGGCACGACTTCGCGCGGACCGCCGTCGAGGCCGGCGCGGCGCTCGTGCTCGCCGCGCGGGAGGTCGACGGCGTGCCCACGGTCGTCGTCGACGACGTGCGGGCGGCGCTCGGCGAGCTCGCCCGCGCGGTACTCGCCCGCGTGCGGGACGGGGGGGAACTGCGCGTCGTGGCCGTGACCGGCTCGGTCGGCAAGACGACGACGAAGGACCTGCTCGGACAGCTGCTCGCGGACGCGCTGCCGGACGGCGTGCGCCCCGAGGACGCCCTGGTCGTGACTGCGGGGTCGTACAACAACGAGGTGGGCCTGCCGCTCACCGTGCTGGGCGTCACCGAGGCCACCCGGTATCTCGTCCTGGAGATGGGTGCGGACGGCCCGGGCAACATCGCCGACCTCACGCGCATCGCGCCGCCCGACGTCGGCATCGTGCTGGCCGTCGGCACCGCGCACGTGGGCAAGTTCGGCTCGGTCGAGGCCATCGCGCGCACCAAGGCCGAGATGGTCACCGGCGTCCTGCCGGGCGGCACCGTGGTGCTCAACGCGGACGACCAGCGGGTGGCGACGATGGCGTCGCTCGCGACCCCGGAGCACACGGTCGTGACCTTCGGGACGATCCCGTCGGCCGACGTGCGCGCCGCCGACGTGGAGGTCGAGGCCACCAGCCGCGCCTCGTTCGCGCTCGTCGTCCGCCCCCGGAACGGGGCGGACGACGGCGCACCGGAGCCGCTGCCCGTGGCGCTGCGCCTCGTCGGCGCGCACCACGTGAGCAACGCGCTCGCGGCCGGCGCCACCGCGCTCGCGCTGGGCGTCCCCGCGGCCGAGGTGGCCGCCGGGCTGTCCCGCGCGACGCCCGTCAGCCCGCACCGGATGGCCGTGACCGAGCGGCCGGACGGCATCACCGTCATCGACGACGCGTACAACGCCAACCCCGACTCGATGCGCGCGGGCCTGCGTGCTCTCGCGGTGATCTCCGGGCGCACGCGCCGGTCCGTCGCGGTGCTCGGTGAGATGCTCGAGCTGGGCGACGACGCGCGCGCCGCGCACGACGCGATCGGCCGGCTCGTGGTGCGTTTGAACATCAAGCTGCTCGTCGTCGTCGGCGACGGGGCATACCACATCCACGAAGGTGCCCTGCAGGAGGGGTCCTGGGGAGAGGAGTCGGTCTTCGTGCCCGACCTCGAGGCCGCGCGCGCGGTGCTCGCCGAGGCACTCGAGCCCGGGGACGTCGTCCTCGTGAAGTCGTCGCTCGGGTCCGGGCTGTGGCGCCTCGGCGACGAGCTCGCCGCGGGCGGGCCGGCAGCGCCGGCCACTGACTCCGGCGTCGAGCCCGGCGTCGAGTCCGGCAGCGAGTCCAGCGTCGAGTCCGGCTCGGAGGTCGCCCCGTGATCGCGATCCTGGCCTCGGCCGGCGTCTCGCTGGTCGTCGCGCTCTTCGGCACGCCGCTGTTCATCCGGTTCCTCGTGCGCCGCAACTACGGCCAGTTCGTGCGGCAGGACGGCCCGACGGCGCACTTCACCAAGCGCGGCACCCCGACGATGGGCGGGGTCGTGATCATCGGCGCGACGCTGGTCGGCGTCGCCGCGTCGATGGCGGTGGCGGGCCGGCTGCCGAGCGCCTCGGCCCTGCTGAGCCTGTACCTCATGACGGGTCTGGGCGTGGTCGGGTTCCTCGACGACTTCACCAAGATCCGCAAGCAGCGGTCGCTCGGGCTCACCCCGAAGGCGAAGATCGTCGGCCAGGGCTTCGTGGGCATCAGCTTCGCGGTGCTGGCGCTGCAGTTCCCCAACGACAACGCCCGCACGCCCGCATCGATGCGCATCTCGTTCCTGCGCGACACCAACCTGGACCTGGCGTTCGCGGGCGCGACGGTCGGCCTGATCCTGTTCGTGGTGTGGGCCAACTTCCTCATCACGGCCTGGTCCAACGCCGTCAACCTCACCGACGGGCTGGACGGGCTCGCGACGGGTGTGTCCCTCGCCGTGTTCGGCGCCTACGTGCTGGTGAGCATCTGGCAGCTCAACCAGTCGTGCCAGCGGCTCGCCGCGGCCGGGCCCCGCTGCTACGAGGTGCGCGACCCGCAGGACCTGGCGATCGTCGCCGCGGCGATCACGGGAGCCTGCCTCGGGTTCCTGTGGTGGAACGCGAGCCCGGCGAAGATCTTCATGGGCGACACCGGGTCCTTGGCCCTGGGCGGCGCGCTGGCCGGCATCTCGATCCTGTCGCGCACGGAGCTGCTCGCGGCCATCATCGGCGGTCTGTTCGTCATCATCGTCATGTCCGACGTCATCCAGATCGGCTTCTTCAAGCTGACCGGGCGGCGCGTGTTCAAGATGGCGCCGCTGCACCACCACTTCGAGCTGTCCGGGTGGGGCGAGGTGACGATCGTCATCCGGTTCTGGCTCATCGCCGGCCTGTTCGCCGCCCTCGGGATGGGCATCTTCTACGCCGAGTGGGTGGTCACGTGACGCCGTCGCCCGACGGGCGGGGCGTCGTTCCGGGGACGGCCCCGGACGTCGATCTGGGCCGGGCGCGGGTCGTGGTCGCCGGGCTCGGCGTGAGCGGGCGAGCCGTGGTCGAGGCGCTCGCGGACCGGGTGGGCTCGCTCGTGACGGTCGACGTCCGGGCGGACGATGCCGACGTGCGCGACACCGACGACCCCGCGGTGGCCGAGCGGGTCGTCGCGGCGGCCGACCTGGTCGTCACGTCACCCGGATGGGCGCCCAGCACCCCGCTGCTGGCCGCGGCGAGGGCCGCGGGCGTCCCGGTCTGGAGCGAGGTCGAGCTGGCTTGGCGGCTGCGTGCGGACCGGGCTGATCGTGCGGACGGCTCCGGCCCGGCGCCGTGGCTCGCCGTGACCGGGACCAACGGCAAGACGACGACGGTCGAGATGCTCGCCTCGATCCTGTCCGCCGCGGGGCTGCGCGCCGTCGCGGTCGGGAACGTCGGGACGCCCGTCGTGCAGGCGGCCCAGGACCCCGGGCTCGACGTCCTCGCGGTGGAGCTGTCCAGCTTCCAGCTGCACCACACGCTCTCGACGTCGTTCGAGGCGGCGGCGGTGCTCAACGTGGCGCCCGACCACCTGGACTGGCACGGCTCGCTCGACGCGTACGCCGCCGACAAGGGGCGGATCTACGCGCGGGCGCGGGTGGCGTGCGTCTACAACGTGGCCGACCCGCGCACCGAGCGGCTCGTGCTCGACGCCGACGTGCAGGAGGGCGCCCGGGCCGTCGGGTTCACGATCGGCGCCCCCGGGCCCGGCCAGCTCGGCGTCGTGGACGACGTCCTGGTCGACCGGGCGTTCCACGCGGTGCCCGACGCCCGCGACCGGCAGGGCACCGCGGCCGAGCTCGGCACGCTCGCCGACCTGGCGCACCTCGCGCCCGCGGGCGGCGCCACGGTGCCGGCGCACGTGGTCGCCAACGCCCTGGCCGCCACCGCGCTCGCCCGCGCCCACGGGGTGCCCGCGTCCGCGGTGCGGGACGGCCTGCGGGCGTACCGGCCCGGGGCGCACCGCATCGCCCGGGTGCGCGAGCTCGACGGCGTCGCGTGGGTGGACGACTCGAAGGCGACCAACGCCCACGCGGCCGCGGCCTCGCTCGCCGCGTACGCGCCCGGCACCGTCGTGTGGGTGGCGGGCGGCCTGGCCAAGGGCGCGTCGTTCGACGAGCTCGTCGCCGACCGCGCGGACCGGCTGCGTGCCGCCGTCGTGATCGGGGCGGACCCCGAGCCGATGCGGGGGGCGCTGGCCCGACACGCCCCCGAGATCCCCGTCGTGGTGGTCGATCCCGGCGACACTGGGTCGGTGATGCGTCGCGCGGTCGCGGCAGCACGTGACGCCGCCCGTCCGGGCGACACCGTGCTGCTGGCCCCCGCCGGCGCGTCGATGGACCAGTTCGCCTCCTACGCGCAGCGCGGGGAGGCCTTCGCCACGGCCGTGGCGGAGCTGTAGGCGGCAGGGGCTCCTGCCGGGACGAGCGAGGGGGGCCGGATGGCGGTCACGACGGGCACCCCGCGAGGCTCGTCGCGCGGGCCGGGCAAGCCGAGAGCACCGGGCACGTCGAGGGGGCCCGGCAAGCCGAGGGGGCCCGGCAAGCCGAGGGGACCCGGCAAGCCGAGGGGACCCGGCACGTCGAGAGGACCCGGCACCTCGAGAGGACCCGGCACCTCGAGAGGACCAGGCGACCGGCCCTGGCTCGGACAGTGGAACTCCACGGTCACGAGCTACTACCTCATGGTCGGGGCGACGGGGCTGCTGCTCGTCATCGGGCTCGTCATGGTGCTGTCCAGCTCCGCGGTCACGTCGATCGCCGAGGGCGACTCCGCCTACGCGGCGTTCCTGGTCCAGGCGCGATACGCCCTCATCGGGCTGCCGTTCATGCTGCTGGCCGCGCGGCTGCCGGTGCGCTGGTACAAGCGCCTCGCCTGGCCGGCGATGCTCGTCGGGCTGGGGCTGCTCGTCGCGGTGCTCTTCCTCGGCAAGGACGTCAACGGCAACCGCAACTGGCTGGCGCTCGGCCCCCTCCAGTTCCAGCCCTCGGAGCTCGCCAAGCTGGCGCTCGCGGTGTGGCTGGGCGCGGTGCTCGGCCGCAAGCAGCACCTGCTGGGCAGCTGGCCGCAGGCCGTGGTGCCCGGGGTGCTCGGCCTCGGTGCGGTGCTGGGGCTCGTCATGGCCGGGCACGACCTCGGCACAGCTCTCATCCTCGCGATGCTGGGGCTCGGCGCCTACTGGGTCTCGGGGGCGCCCGCCACGATGCTCGGGCTGGGGGCGGTGAGCGCCGCGCTGTTCGTCGGATGGACGTTCATCGTCAACCAGGACAGCTCCGACCGGCTCACCCGCATCTTCGCTGCCTACGGTTCCTGCACCGACCGGCAGGGCGAGTGCTACCAGTCGATCCACGGCATGTACGGCCTGGGCACCGGCGGGCTCTTCGGCGTCGGGCTCGGCGCCAGCCGCGAGAAGTGGAAGTACCTGCCGGAGGCGCACAACGACTTCATCTTCTCGGTGATCGGGGAGGAGCTCGGGCTGCTGGGCACCCTGCTGGTGCTCGCCCTGTTCGCCGTCCTCGGCGTCGCGATGGCGCGCGTGGTGCGCCGGCACCTCGACCCGTTCGTGAAGATCACCACGGCCGCGATCGGCTGCTGGATCGTCGGGCAGGCGTTCATCAACATCGGCGTGGTCATCGGGGTGCTACCGGTGATCGGCGTGCCGCTGCCGCTGGTCTCGGCGGGCGGATCCGCGCTGGTCACCACGATGGTGGCACTGGGAGTGGTCATCAGCTTCGCGCGCAGCGAGCCGGGCGCCGCGGAGGCGCTCGCCGCCCGCCCGAGCGTCGTGCGCAGGTCCATGGCGGTGCTCGGCCGACGGCGCCGGGCGGGCTCGGGCAAGGGGGGCGGGGGCCGATAGGGTCCCGGGTGTGAAGAGATCTGCAGTCACGTCCGTCGTCCTCGCCGGGGGCGGCACCGCCGGCCACGTCAACCCGCTGCTCGCCGTCGCCGACGAGCTACGTGCACGCGAGCCCGAGGCGCGGGTCCTCGCGCTCGGCACCACCACGGGCCTGGAGGCCGAGCTCGTCCCGGCGCGCGGCTACCGGCTGTGGCCCGTGCCCCGCGTGCCGCTGCCCCGCCGCCCGAGCGTCGACCTGCTGCGCCTCCCGGGCCGGCTGACGGCGGCCGTGCGGGCCGCCGAGGCGGCGATCGACGAGATCGGCGCCGAGGTGGTCGTCGGCTTCGGCGGGTATGTCTCCACCCCGGCGTACCTCGCTGCCCGGCGCCGCGGCATCCCCGTGGTGGTTCACGAGCAGAACGCGCGCCCGGGCCTGGCGAACAAGCTCGGCGCCCGGTGGGCCGCGCGCGTGGGCGCGACCTTCCCCGGCACGCCGCTGCCGGGAGCCCAGATGGTCGGCCTGCCGCTGCGGGCGGAGATCGCGGACCTGATCACGCGGCGCGAGGCCGACCCCGTGGCGGCGCGGGTGCAGGCCGCGGACGCGCTGGGCCTGGACGCCGCGCTGCCGACGCTCGTCGTCACCGGTGGCTCGTCGGGTGCGGTGTCGGTCAACGCGGCGCTCGCGGGATCGGTGGACGCCCTGCTGGCCAGCGGGATCCAGGTGCTGCACCTCACCGGCAAGGGCAAGGACGGCCCCGTGCGGGCGGCGGTCGAGGCCGCCACCGCGGCGGGCGGGCACGAGGCGGCGCGTTACCAGGTGCGGGAGTACCTGTCCGAGATGCACCTGGCGCTCGCCGCCGCGGACCTCGTCGTGGGTCGGGCCGGCGCGGGCACGGTGTGCGAACTCGCCGCGCTGGGTGTCCCGGCCGTCTACGTGCCGCTGCCCTATGGCAACGGGGAGCAGCGGCTCAACGCCACGCCCCTCGTGGAGGACGGGGGTGGGGTGCTGGTCAACGACGCGGACCTCAGCCCGGCGTGGGTCGCGCAGCACGTGCCCGCGCTGCTCGCCGACCGGGCCCGGCTCGAGGCCATGTCGTCCGCGGCGCGGGCGTCCGGCGTCCGCGACGGCGCCGCCCGGGTGGCGGATCTCGTGGCCGAGGCCGTCGCCGAGGCGGGCACCCGCCCCGACTCCGAGCAGCAGGCATGAGCGGGACGGGACCCGCGACGCCGGCCCCCGAGCCGCCCCCGGCGCTGCCGGTGGAGTCCCTCGGCCGGGTGCACCTGATCGGCGTGGGCGGCGCGGGCGTCTCCGTCGTGGCGCGGCTGCTGGCCGCCCGCGGCGCCGACGTCCAGGGCTCCGACGCCGCCGACGGCCCGGCGCTCGAGGCGCTGCGCGCCGACGGCGTGCGAGTCTGGGTCGGGCACGACGCGGCGCACGTCGTGGGCACGGACGGCGCGCCGCTCGTCGACACCGTCGTCGTATCGTCGGCCGTCCGGGACACCAACCCGGAGCTGGCAGCCGCCCGCGGCGCGGGGGTGCGCGTGCTGCACCGCTCGCAGGCCCTCGCCTCCCTGATGCTCGAGCGCCGCGCGGTGGCCGTCGCCGGGGCCCACGGCAAGACGACCACCTCGGCGATGGTCGCCACCGTGCTGAGGGCCTGCGGGGTCGACGCCTCGTTCGCGATCGGCGGCACGGTGCGTGTGCGGGACGACGCCGGCCGTGAGACCGCCGTCCCGGGCGGCCACCTCGGCAGCTCCGACGTGCTGGTCGCCGAGGCGGACGAGTCCGACGGCTCGTTCCTCAACTACGCCCCCACGGTGGCCGTCGTGACCAACGTCGAGCCGGACCACCTCGACCATTACGGCTCGCAGGAGGCGTTCGAGCAGGCCTTCGTCCGGTTCGCGGCACGGATCGTCCCGGGAGGCACGCTCGTGGCGTGCGTCGACGACGCCGGCTCGGCGGCGCTCGCCGCGGCCCACCGTGCGGCGGGCCACGCCGTCGTCACCTACGGGCAGGCCGAAGGGGCCGACGTCCGGGTCCGCGACGTCGTCGTCGGCGCCGGGACCGTGGCGGCCGTCGTGTCCGGCGGCCCGCTGGGCGCCGATCCGCGTGACCTGCGGCTTGCCGTGCCGGGGGCGCACAACGCGCTCAACGCCACGGCCGCCGTCGTCACGGCAGCGCTGCTGGGCGTCGAGCCGGGCGACGCGGTGGCCGGCGCGGCGACGTTCGTCGGGACCGGGCGGCGGTTCGAGCCCAAGGGCGAGGCCGACGGCGTGCGGGTGGTGGACAGCTACGACCACCACCCGACCGAGGTCGCGGCCTTGCTGCGCGCGGCGCGGCCCGTGGCGGGCGACGGGCGCATCGTCGTGCTGTTCCAGCCGCACCTGTACTCGCGCACGCGCATCTTTGCCGAGCGGTTCGCCGCTGCGCTCGCGCTCGCGGACGAGGTCGTGGTCACAGGGATCTACCGGGCGCGCGAGGACGTCGACCCGGCCGTGGGCCCCCGCACGATCACGGACCTGCTCGAGCGGACGGAGTCCGGCGGGGGAGTGCGCGCCGTGGAGGACCGCGACGAGGCCGCGCACGTGGCCGCGGCGCTCGCTCGCCCGGGTGACCTGGTGCTGACGGTCGGTGCGGGCGACGTGACCGAGCTCGGGCCGGTGATCCTCGCGGACCTCGCCGCACGGGCCACCGGCGTGGCGTCGCCGACCAGCGCTCCCGGCGACGCGAACATGGGGTGATGCGACCGCCAGCCCGCCCGCGCCCGACGCCTCGCGCGACCCCATCGGGTCCTGCGACGGGCGCCACGAGGTCGGCGGCACGGGCGGCCTCGACCGCGACGGCACCGACCGCGACGGCACCGACCGCGACGGCACCGACCCCGAGGGCACCGACCCCGAGGGCACCGACCCCGAGGGCACCGACCCCGACGACGAGGAAGAAGGCCCCCGCGTCCTCGAAGTCTTCCGGGACGACCGCCGTCGTGCCGGCCGGACAGGCGGTTCCCCCGCGGGTGTCGACGGCGATGGCCGACCGGCTCGCGGAGCGCACCGCGATGCGTCGGCACCGCGCCTGGCGACGGGTGGCCGCCGGGGTGCTGTCCGTGGCGGTGGTGGTCGGGCTCGCGGTGGCGGCGTTCTGGTCCCCGGTCCTGGCCCTCGAGAAGGGCGACGTCTCCGTCTCCGGGGCGGACGAGTACATCGACGAGGACGCGGTGCGCGAGATCGTCGAGGCCCCCGGCGGCACGCCCCTGCCGCGGCTCGACACCGTCGCGCTGCGCGAGCAGGTCCTCGACGTCCGCGGCGTGAAGGACGTACGGATCTCGCGTGCCTGGCCGCACGGCCTGGTCGTGTCGCTCACGCCGCGCGTCCCCGTGGCCGCCGTCCCGGACGGCGACGAGCTCGCACTGCTGGACTCGGCGGGCGTCCGCGTCGCGACGCGCGACGCGGCTCCCCGCGGGTTGCCGCAGGTGGACGTGCCGGTGGACGACGGGCGGGCACTGCAGGCCGCGCTGCACGTGCTCGCGGCCCTGCCGGCAGGACTCTCCGACAAGGTCGAGCAGGTGAGTGCGGACACGCAGGACGCGGTGGAGACGGTGCTGGAGGACGGCACCACGATCCGCTGGGGCGGTAGCTCGGACCTGCCCCTCAAGGTCGAGGCGGTGCGCACCCTGCGCAAGCTGGACGGCGAGGCGCGCACCATCGACGTGTCGTCGCCCGAGCTCCCGGTGACCCGGTGAACCGGTGACCGGGCCGGCGCGGGACCGGGCGGGTCGAGCACCCGGGTGCGGGCACCACAAGTACCGGGTGCGTGCGACACGCCGAGAGACGTCCGGCGTCGTGCCTGACACGACGCCTACCGTCGATCGCAGCAGCAGCCTGACATAACTCTAACCCTCAACTCGAACCTTAAGGTGAGACCCTACGGGTCGACGAGGGGGAACGAGACCGGACGTCGGGACAAGGAACGACCCGAGAGGCAACGACGTGGCAACTCCGCAGAACTACCTGGCAGTGATCAAGGTGGTCGGTATCGGCGGTGGCGGCGTGAACGCCGTGAACCGCATGATCGAGGTCGGGCTCAAGGGTGTCGAGTTCATCGCCATCAACACCGACGCGCAGGCGCTGCTGATGTCGGACGCCGACGTCAAGCTCGACGTCGGCCGCGAGCTCACTCGTGGCCTGGGCGCCGGCGCCGACCCCGAGGTCGGCAAGAGGGCGGCCGAGGACCACGCCGAGGAGATCGAGGACGTCCTGCGGGGCGCCGACATGGTCTTCGTGACGGCGGGCGAGGGCGGCGGCACCGGCACCGGCGGCGCACCCGTGGTGGCGCGCATCGCGCGCTCGCTCGGCGCGCTGACGGTGGGCGTCGTGACACGTCCGTTCACCTTCGAGGGGCGGCGCCGCTCCGTGCAGGCCGAGCAGGGGATCGAGGCGCTCCGCGAGGAGGTCGACACCCTGATCGTCATCCCCAACGACCGGCTCCTGTCGATGTCCGACAAGAGCGTCTCGGCGATCGCGGCGTTCCACTCCGCGGACCAGGTGCTGCACTCGGGCGTCCAGGGCATCACGGACCTCATCACCACACCGGGGCTGATCAACCTCGACTTCGCGGACGTCAAGTCCGTCATGCAGGGGGCGGGCTCGGCGCTGATGGGCATCGGTTCGGCGCGGGGCGAGGACCGGGCCATCCAGGCGGCCGAGCTGGCGATCTCGTCGCCGCTGCTCGAGGCGTCGATCGACGGGGCGCACGGCGTCCTTCTGTCGATCCAGGGCGGCAGCGACATCGGGCTCTTCGAGGTGCACGAGGCCGCACGCCTGGTCCAGGAGGCCGCGCACTCCGAGGCGAACATCATCTTCGGCACCGTCATCGACGACGCACTCGGCGACGAGGTGCGGGTGACGGTCATCGCGGCCGGCTTCGACGGTGGGGTCCCGCAGACCCGCAAGGACGGGCGCGGCCTCGGGCAGATCGCGGGGGCTTCCCCGAAGCCCGCCACGCCGGGGCTGCCCGGGCAGGGCGGCCCGGCGACCACGCCCGTGCCGCAGCCCGATGCGGCGCGTACCGCCCAGGGGGCCAACCCGGCGGTGGGCCAGCCGCGTCCCATCCCGGCCGAGCCGGACGACGTGCCCGTGAGCCTCGACGCGCCCCCGGCCCCGCCGGTCCCGGTGGCGTCGGCGGACCCCCGGCGGCCGTTCACGGTGGTCGAGGACGCCGAGGGCGAGGGGGTCACCGTCGAGCGTCCGGTCGAGGTGCCCCGGCTGTTCGACGAGCCGCGCCGCCCGGCCGAGGAGCTCGACGTGCCCGACTTCCTCAAGTGAGCCAGGAGTGAGCGGAAGGCTCGACGGCATGGTCGGCTGGGCTCAGGAGGCGCTGTTGCCGGCACAGTTCGGTGCGGGGCTGCTGCGGGTGGACCTCGGGGAGGGCGTCGTGGCGGGCTTCACGACGCGCCACGGCGGGGTGTCCCCGGCGCCGTGGTCCTCGCTCGACCTGGGCATGTCGACCGGTGACGACCCCGTGCGGGTCCGGGCGAACCGGGCGCGGCTCGGGGAATGGATCAGGGCTCCGGTCGCGTTCGCCGCGCAGGTGCACGGCGACCAGGTGCTGAGCCTGGGGGCACCCGAGCATGCCGAGTGGTCGTCGTCCGAGCCGCCGGCCTCGGCGGGGGAGGCCGACGCGATGGTCACCGCGGAGGCCGGCCTCGGCCTCGGGGTCCTCGTCGCCGACTGCGTGCCCGTCGTGCTGGCCGACCCGGTGGCGCGCGTGGTGGCCGGCGCGCACGCCGGGCGCAAGGGCGTCGCAGCGGGCGTCGTGCACCGCGTCCTCGACGCGATGGTCGCCCGCGGCGCCCGCGTCGAGGACGTTCGCGCGGCCGTCGGCCCGGCGGTCTGCGGCACCTGCTACGAGGTGCCGGCACTGATGCGTGCCGAGGTCAGCGCCGTCGTCCCCGAGACCTGGTCGACCACGACCGCGGGCACGCCGGCACTCGACCTCCCCGCGGGGGTGCTGGCGCAGCTCGCTGCCCGCGGCGTCCCGGCCGTGCGGGTGGACCGGTGCACGCTCACGGATCCCGACCTCTACTCCCACCGTCGCGCCACCGCCCGCGGTGCGACGACGGGGCGTCAGGCGGGCGTCGTCGTCCTCGTGTGACCTGGAGTGCCGTCCGGAGCGGCGCCCTGCGTGGAGCGGGACACACCCGGCGTGTCGTGCGGCCCCGCGTGGACGGGCGTGGTTAACGTCGTGACACCGTCCGGGACGGAGGACGGTACGTGGCGACGAACGGAGCAGGGCGATGGGCGGAGCGCTTCGCAAGACGATGTTGTACCTGGGGCTCGCCGACGACCAGGGTGAGTCGGAGGAGTACCTCGACGAGTACGAGGAGCAGGAGGCACCGGTGCGCGACCGTGACGACTACCAGGCGCAGGTCACCCCTCTGCATCGGGGCGGCGCAGGCGAGTCCGTCGTCGCCTCCGACCTGCGGCGGATCACGACCATCCACCCGCGTTCGTACAACGACGCGCGCACCATCGGCGAGGCGTTCCGTGGTGGTACGCCCGTGATCATGAACCTGTCCGACATGGACGACGCCGATGCCAAGCGCCTGGTCGACTTCTCGGCCGGCCTGATCTTCGGGCTCCGTGGCTCGATCGAGCGCGTGACCAACAAGGTGTTCCTGCTGTCTCCCGAGCACGTCGAGATCGCGGGGGAGGAGCGCCGCCCTCCGGAGAAGCCCACCGCCGGCCGGGGCGCCTTCTACAACCAGAGCTGACCGCGTTCCGACGCGCACGACCGGCCGGGGCAGCCCGTGCCCGGCCCGGGGCCGTCCGCCCCTCCGGTAGGTTCGACCTGTGAGCCTCGTCTTCAACCTGGTCTACGTCGTCCTCTGGCTGTTCCTGCTGTGCCTGATCGTGCGCCTCGTCTTCGACTGGGTCCAGTTCTTCGCCCGGGACTGGCGCCCGAAGGGTGTCCTCCTGGTCGTCGCCGAGGGGGTCTACACCGTCACGGACCCCCCGCTACGGTTTCTGCGCCGCCTCATCCCGCCCCTGACGCTGGGCCAGATCCGCCTGGACCTCGCGTTCCTCGTGCTCTTCCTCGGGGTGTCGATCCTCATGCGGGTCTTCTCGTCCCTCGCGAGCCGCTGAGCGGTCGGCCCCGACCTCGACCCCTTTGGCACGCCCACGGCGGCAGGTGTGAAGACGTCGTGTGGGCGGGACGCACCGGCCCCCTCGAGCGGGTCGTCCGTGGACGCGTCCGCTACCGTGGTCATCCAGACGACCCGGTACGGGGTCCCCCGACTACTGTTGCAACCGCAATGAGGTGAGACGATGGCGCTGCTGACGGCAGAGGACATCCTGAACAAGAAGTTCTCCGCGACAAAGTTCCGTGAGGGCTACGACGTCGAAGAGGTCGACGACTTCCTCGATGAGGTCGTCCGGACCCTCACGGCGGTCCAGGAGGAGAACGACGACCTGCGCTCCAAGCTCACGGCTGCGGAGCACCGCGTCGGCGAGCTGAGCCGCTCGGACGCGGCGCAGCAGGCGCACCCCACGCCCACCCCGGCTCCCGCGCCGACCCCGGCGCCGGTCGCCGCGGCGGCGCAGCAGCAGCCGGCGGAGCCGGAGTCCGCGACCGGGATGCTCCAGCTGGCCCAGAAGCTGCACGACGACTACGTGCGGTCCGGCCAGGAGGAGGGCGACCGGCTCATCTCCGAGGCCAAGTCCGAGGGCTCGCGCATCGTCCGCGAGGCGGAGGAGACGAGCCACCGCACGCTCTCGCAGCTGGAGCAGGAGCGGTCGCTGCTCGAGCGCAAGATCGACGAGCTGCGGCTCTTCGAGCGGGACTACCGGACGCGCCTCAAGAGCTTCCTGCAGAACCTGCTGGGCGACCTCGACGCCCGGGGTTCGGCGCTGCCGCCCCAGCAGCGGCAGAACGCCGCCGCCGGCCGTAGCTCGGAGCTCTGAGCGGGGGGCCGTCACCCCGCGCATCCCGCTCCGTCTTCCCTCTGTCGCGCCGAGCGGCCCGCACGACCTCACGCGCCTCACCGCGCGTGCTGTTGTGCGGGCCGCTCGGCGCCCTTACGCTGCGTTGACTCGTCGTCGACGCACCAACGAAAGGGCACCGATGGCTAAGCTCTCGACCACCACTCGCGCCGCTCTGCGGGAGAACTTCCCGCACCTCGCGCGGGACGTGAAGTCGTTCCCGGTCCGTGACGGTGAGGAGCCGTGGAGCCTGCGCGAGGTCGAGGAGCTGGCCGCCTTCCTGCTCGAGGACAGGGAGCGGCTCGAGCGCGAGCTCGCCACGGCCGACCAGGAGCTCTCGGACCTGCTGCGCAACTCCGGGGACGGCGCGGGCGACGACCAGGCCGACTACGGCTCGAGCGCGCTCGAGCGGGAGCAGGAGCTGACCCTGGTCAACAACATGCGCGACCTGCTCGCCCAGACGTCGCACGCCGTCGACCGCATCAGCAAGGGCACCTACGCCACCTGCGAGGTCACCGGGCTGCCCATCGGCAAGGCCCGCCTGCAGGCGTTCCCTCGCGCGACGCTCTCCCTCGAGGCGAAGGCGCGCGAGGAGCGGCGCTGACCCGCGTCCTGGCGCACGTCCTGGCTCACCGTGCGTCGGCCTAGACTTGCGCACGATGTCGACCACGCCCGCCGGCTCTGCCCCGGCCCCTGAGCCCTTGCCGCGCGCCGGCGCACCCGAGTCGCCCCTGTCGGGCGCCCCCGCCGAGACCGTGTCCCCGGCGCGGCGCCGGCGCCTGCTGACCTGGACGTTCGCGCTGGCCGCGATCGTGCTGCTCGCGGACCAGCTCACCAAGTGGTGGGCCGAGTCGGCCCTCACCCTCGGCGACGCGCCGTCGCCCCTGGTGGGCGAGCTGCTGCAGCTGCGCCTGATCTACAATTCGGGTGCGGCGCTGTCGATCGCGACCGGCATGACGTGGCTGCTGACCATCGTGGTCTGCGTGGTGGTCGTGGTCATCGTGCGTGCGATCCGCCGGATCGGTTCGACCGGGTGGGCCGTCGCCCTGGGGCTGCTGCTCGGAGGGGCGCTCGGCAACCTCGGCGACCGGTTCTTCCGCGACCCCGGCTTCGCGCGCGGCCACGTGGTCGACTTCATCGACTACGGCGTCTTCGTGGGGAACGTCGCGGACATCGCTGTCGTCACCGCGGCGGTGCTCATCGTGATCCTGTCGTTCCGGGGGATCGGGCTCGACGGCCGTCGGCACACGGACGACGACGCCGCGACCGACAGCGACGACGACGCCGCGACCGACAGCGTGACCGACAGCGCGACAGACAGCGCGACAGACGAGGGACGTTGACGGTGTCCACGCGGACGCTGCCCGTCCCCGACGGGCTGGCGGGCGAGCGCGTCGATGCGGCCCTCGCCCGGATGCTCGGGTTCTCGCGCACCCAGGCGGCGGAGCTCGCGGCGTCGGGGGCGGTGCTCCTGGACGGTCGCGAGGTCGGCAAGTCCGACCGGGTGGTGGCCGGCGGCCGGCTCGAGGTGACGGTCCCCGAGGCCCGGCCCGCGTCTGCCGCAGTCGTCGCGGAGCCCGTGCCGGGCATGTCGATCGCCTACGAGGACGACGACGTCGTGGTCGTGGACAAGCCGGTCGGGGTCGCGGCGCACCCGTCGCCCGGCTGGACCGGGCCCACCGTCGTCGGGGCGCTGGCCGCGGCCGGCTACCGGATCGCGACTTCCGGCGCGGCCGAGCGGCAAGGGATCGTGCACCGCCTCGACGTGGGCACCTCTGGCCTGATGGCGGTGGCCAAGAGCGAGGCGGCGTACACCGGCCTGAAGCGCGCGTTCAAGGAGCGCACCGTCGAGAAGGTCTACCACGCGCTCGCGCAGGGCCACCCGGAGCCGACCGCGGGCACCATCGACGCGCCCATCGGCCGGCACCCGAGCGCGGACTACCGGTTCGCCGTCGTGGCGGACGGCAAGCACTCGGTGACGCACTACGAGGTGCTCGAGATGCTGCCCGCGGCGTCGCTGGTCGAGGTGCACCTGGAGACGGGGCGCACGCACCAGATCCGGGTGCACTTCCAGGCCGTGCGCCACCCGCTGGTCGGCGACCTCACCTACGGCGCGGACCCGGTGCTGGCGTCGAAGGTGGGGCTGGAGCGGCAGTGGCTGCACGCCGTGCGGCTCGGGTTCGAGCACCCGCTGACCGGCCGCTGGGTCGAGGTGACCAGCGAGTACCCCGACGACCTCGCCCACGCCCTCGAGGTCGTGCGCGGCGCGTACGCGTAGCGCAGGTCTTGTCCCACGACGTCCCACGCCCTAGCGTTCGTCGGGACGGGTGACACGAGTCACTCGCGACCTCGACGAGGAGGACGCATGCCAGCACACCCTGCGCCGGGATCCCCGGCGCCGAGACGTCGGCACCGGCTCACGCCGGTCGTCGCGGCAGGAGCAGCACTCGTGACCGTCCTGGCGGGGGCCGCCACAGGAGTCGGCGAGGCGCAGGCCGCCCCGACCCAGCGCGTCGATCCGACCGACCCGGACCTCGGCCCGAACGTCACGGTCTTCGGCCCGGACACGCCGCAGGCCGAGATCCAGGCGACGATGGACGCGCTGCACGAGCAGCAGGTGGATGCGGAGATGGGCGCCGGCCGGCACGCGGTGTACTTCCTGCCCGGCACCTACGGGTCCGCGGCGGACCCGCTGCAGGTGAACGTCGGCTACTACACCGAGGTCGCCGGGCTCGGCGCCTCGCCGCAGGACGTCACCGTCGAGGGCGCGATCGAGGTGCGCAACCGCTGCTTGGGCGACGACGCGAACCCGAACTGCATCGCGCTGGTGAACTTCTGGCGCACGGTCTCGAACCTCTCCCTCGAGGTGAACACGTCCGGCCAGGACGGCTGCAAGGCCACGGCGAACTTCTGGGCCGTCTCGCAGGCGGTCTCGATGCGCCGGCTCGACGTCCGCGGGCCGCTGTCGCTCATGGACTACTGCACCGCGGGGCCGCAGTTCGCCAGCGGTGGGTTCATCGCCGACTCCCGGTTCGACACGTCCGTCGTCAACGGGTCCCAGCAGCAGTGGCTCACCCGCAACAGCGAGCTGGGCGGCGGCTGGTCCAACGGAGTGTGGAACCAGGTGTTCTCCGGGGTCGAGGGCGCGCCGAGCGAGGCGGGCTTCCCCGCGGAGCCGTACACCACGCTGGACGAGACGCCCGTGAGCCGCGAGAAGCCGTACCTGTTCGTGGACGCGAAGGGCCGGTACCAGGTGCGCGTGCCGGAGGCGCGGACCGGGACGAGCGGCGTCTCGTGGGCGGACGGCGTCACGGCGGGTCGCACCGTGCCGATCACGGACTTCTACATCGCGCGGCCGGGCGACTCGGTGGCCACGATCAACGCCCAGCTCGCGCGGGGCAAGCACCTCCTGGTCACCCCCGGCGTGTACGACGTAGCGCGCAGCATCCGGGTGACGCGGCCGGGTACGGTCGTGCTCGGCCTGGGTCACGCGACCCTCACGTCGGTAGGCGGAGCGGTGCCGCTCGTCGTCGCGGACACCGCGGGCGTCGTCGTCGCCGGCGTGACGATCGACGCCGGGGTCGAGGAGTCGCCCGCGCTGCTGCGGGTCGGCACGGCCCCGAAGCGCGGATGGGCCGAGAAGGTCGACGCGCTGCGCGACCGCCTCTGCACCCGCCCGCTCTACGCCTGGCTCGACCCGCGCTGCACCACCGGCACGAACCCGGTCACGCTGTCCGACGTGTACTTCCGCGTCGGCGGGCCGCACGTCGGCAGCACCGATGTCGCGCTCGAGATCAACGCCGACGACGTGCTCATCGACCACGCCTGGGTGTGGCGCGCGGACCACGGCGTGGAGGGCTTCGCCACGGACGGGTCCGAGGGGGTCAACGGCGACTCGGAGCGCTGGCGCACCAACGTCGGTCGCACCGGCGTGGTCGTCAACGGCGACCGGGTGACGGCGACGGGCCTGTTCGTCGAGCACTTCCAGGAGCACAACACGGTCTGGAACGGCGAGGACGGCACCGTGGTGCTCTACCAGAACGAGCTGCCGTACGACCCGCCGACGCAGGCGGACTGGACGCAGCCGGATGGGACCCTGGGCTGGGAGGGGTACAAGGTCGGCGACGACGTGCGGCGGCACCGGCTCTTCGGCGGCGGGGTGTACGTGTTCAACCAGAACAACCCGCAGATCGTCACCGAGAACGGGTTCGCGGTGCCCGAGCGGCCGGGCGTGCGGCTGCACCACCTCATGACCGTGAACCTCAGCGCGGGGACCATCGAGCACGTCGTCAACGGCGTGGGCGACGCGGTGCCGCCGTCGACGTCGGGCACCCCCGAGTACGTCGTCGACCACCCGACGCCCTGACGCGCGCCGGCCGAGGGTCAGGCGGACCCGCGCACCACGACGCGGGCGCCCTCGGCCGGCCAGGGCGGGGCCTCGCGGCCGTCGAGGGCGGCGAGGACCGAGGCAGCCAGGTGCTCTGCCTGGCGGGTCACGGGCTGCGCGACCGTCGTGAGCGGCGGGGCGGCTACGCGCGCCGCGGGGGAGTCGTCGACGCCGACGACCGCGAGCCCCGACGGCACCGTCAGCCCCGCCTCGCGCGCGCCCGCGAGCACGGCGAGGGCGACGTCGTCGTTGTAGGCCGCGACGGCGGTGATCCCCCCGTCGGACCAGGCGCGCACCGCACCGGCCGCCGGCTCCCCGGCCGGGACGGCGACCGACGGCGGCGGGGGGAGCCCGAGGGCGGCGCACGCCGCGCGGACGCCGGCGAGGCGGCCGTCGGCGAACCGGCTCAGGCGGGGGTCGTCGGTGGTGGCGAACGCCAGGCGCTCGTGGCCGGCCCGCGCCAGGTGCCGCACCTGGAGGTCGCCGATCCCGCGCTGCGAGGCGTCGAAGTCGTCCCCGGCCGTGCCGTCGGAGGTGGCGTCGGAGGTGGTGTGCTCGACCGCCCCGACGACAAGGATCCCGGCCAGCTCCATGGCGAGCGCGTCCGCCGCGGTGAACGGCGCGAGCCCGACCACCGCCAGGGGCGCCACGGCGCGCCAGAGTTCGGCCAGGTCGCGGGAGTCGCGATGGTGGTGCACGAGGACGAAGAGCCCGCGGGCTGCGAGCGGGTCGGTGAGGTGGTCCAGGAGGTCCTCGACGACGGGGCCGGCCGGCCAGTCCGGCAGCACGGCCACCACCAGGTCGCTGCGCCCGCGTCGCAGCGTCCGCGCGGCGGCGGACGGCGCGTACCCCAGCCGCTCGGCGGCGGCGCGGATGCGCCCTCGCGTGGTGTCGGAGACCGACGCCCCGGGCGTCTTGTTGAGCACGTAGCTCACCGTCGTCCGCGACACGCCTGCCGCGCGCGCGACGTCGGCGCTGGTCACTCGCGGCACTGCTCCTCCTCGGGCTGTCGACGGTTGCCAGCACCTTACGCGGGGTCGGGACACCCCGGGCTAGTGGCACCGGCCCGTCGGTGGCTCTGCCTAGACTCATCGCATGCCCGCCGAGACTGACGATTTCGTCCATCTGCACGTGCACACCGAGTACTCGATGCTCGACGGCGCGGCGCGGATGAACGACCTGTTCAGCGAGGTGCAACGGCTGGGCCAGAAGGCCATCGCCATCACCGACCACGGCTACCTGTTCGGCGCGTTCGACTTCTGGAGCACGGCGCAGAAGTACGGCGTCAAGCCGATCATCGGGGTCGAGGCGTACGTGACGCCGGGTACCAGCCGCCACGACCGCACCAAGGTGCAGTGGGGCGAGCAGCACCAGCGGCGCGACGACGTGTCCGCGGGCGGCGCGTACACCCACATGACCCTGTGGGCGCGCAACAACGAGGGCATGCACAACCTGTTCCGCGCGTCGTCGCTGGCGTCTCTCGAAGGTCAGATGGGCAAGTGGCCGCGGATGGACCGCGAGCTGCTGGAGACCTATGGCAAGGGGCTCATGGGCACGTCCGGCTGCGTGTCGGGCGAGGTCCAGACCCGGCTGCGGCTGGGGCAGTGGGACGAGGCGGTGCGCGCGGCGGGCGAGCTGCAGGACATCCTCGGCAAGGAGAACTTCTTCGTCGAGGTCATGGACCACGGGATCGAGATCGAGTCCCGCACGTACAAGGACCTGCTGCGTCTCGCCGAGACGATCGGCGCCCCGCTGGTGGCCACGAACGACCTGCATTACACCAAGCAGGACGACTCCAGCTCGCACGAGGTCCTCCTCGCAGTGAACTCCGGGTCGACGCTCGACGAGCCGACCTACGACCAGGGCGGCAGCCGCTTCGCGTTCAGCGGGGACAGCTTCTACGTCCGCTCGGGCGCCGAGATGCGCCGCCTGTTCTCCGAGCTGCCGGAGGCGATCGACAACACGCTGCTCATCGCCGAGCGCTGCGAGGTCTCGTTCGACACCAAGGCGAACTACATGCCGCGGTTCCCCGTGCCGGACGGCGAGGACGAGATCAGCTGGTTCGTCAAGGAGGTGGAGGCGGGCCTGCGCCGCCGCTACCCGGACGGCATCCCCGACGACGTGCGCAAGCAGGCGAACTACGAGGTCGAGGTCATCATGCAGATGGGCTTCCCGGGGTACTTCCTCGTGGTGGCCGACTTCATCAACTGGGCCAAGGCGCAGGGCATCCGGGTCGGGCCGGGCCGTGGCTCCGCGGCGGGCTCGATGGTGTCCTACGTCATGGGTATCACGGAGCTCGACCCGCTCAAGCACGGCCTGATCTTCGAGCGCTTCCTCAACCCGGAGCGCATCTCGATGCCCGACGTCGACGTGGACTTCGACGAGCGCCGGCGCTCCGAGGTGATCCGGTACGTCACCGAGAAGTACGGCGACGACCGC
The DNA here is from genome assembly GCF_059445465.1 of Isoptericola sp. Y541. Lineage (NCBI taxonomy): Bacteria > Bacillati > Actinomycetota > Actinomycetes > Micrococcales > Promicromonosporaceae > Isoptericola > Isoptericola sp. Y541. The sequence goes on from NZ_JCAIUJ010000006.1 coordinate 254,993, forward strand.
GTCGCGATGATCGTCACGTACGGCTCCATCAAGGCCAAGCAGGCCCTCAAGGACGGCTCGCGCGTGCTCGGCTTCCCCTTCGCCATGGGGGAGAAGCTCACCAAGGCGATGCCGCCGGCCGTCATGGGCAAGGACATCCCGCTGTCCGGGATCTTCGACCCGAAGCACGAGCGGTACGCCGAAGCCGCGGAGTTCCGCGCGGTGCACGACGCCGACCCCGAGGCCCAGCGGGTGGTCGAGACGGCCCGCGGCATCGAGGGCCTCAAGCGGCAGTGGGGCGTGCACGCCGCGGGCGTCATCATGTCCAGCGACCCGCTGATCGACATCATCCCGATCATGCGCCGCCCCCAGGACGGCGCCGTCATCACCCAGTTCGACTACCCGACGTCCGAGGGCCTCGGCCTCATCAAGATGGACTTCCTCGGGCTGCGCAACCTCACGATCCTCGACGACGCGCTCGAGAACATCGAGATGAACGGCAAGGAGCCGCTCGAGATCGAGACGGTGGCGCTCGACAACCAGGCCACCTACGACCTGCTGGCCCGGGGCGACACGCTCGGCGTCTTTCAGCTCGACGGCGGAGCCATGCGCTCCCTGCTGCGCCAGATGCGGCCCGACAACTTCGAGGACGTCTCCGCCGTCATCGCGCTGTACCGGCCCGGGCCGATGGGCATGAACTCGCACATCAACTACGCGCTGCGCAAGAACGGCCTGCAGCAGATCGAGCCGATCCACCCGGAGCTGGCGGAGCCGCTGGCCGAGGTGCTCGACGAGACCTACGGCCTGATCGTCTACCAGGAGCAGGTGCAACGCGCCGCGCAGGTCCTCGCCGGCTACTCGCTCGGTCAGGCCGACCTGCTGCGCCGCGCGATGGGCAAGAAGAAGAAGGAGATCCTCGACAAGGAGTTCGTGCCGTTCGAGGCGGGCATGAAGGAGCGCGGCTACTCCAAGGCCGCGATCCAGGCGGTCTGGGACACCCTGGTGCCGTTCGCCGGGTACGCCTTCAACAAGGCGCACTCCGCCGGGTACGGGGTCGTGTCCTACTGGACGGCGTACCTCAAGGCGAACTACCCGACCGAGTACATGGCCGGCCTGCTGCAGAGCGTGCGGGACGACAAGGACAAGATGGCGCTCTACCTGGGCGAGTGCCGTCGCATGCACATCACGGTGCTGCCCCCGGACGTCAACGACTCCGCGGCCAAGTTCACCGCGGTCGGCTCCGACATCCGGTTCGGCCTCACCGCCGTGCGCAACGTCGGCGCCAACGTGGTGGACGCGATCATCGCCGCCCGCGAGGCCAAGGGCGTCTTCACCTCGTTCACGGACTTCCTGGACAAGGTGCCGGCCGTCGTGTGCAACAAGCGCACCATCGAGTCGCTCATCAAGGCCGGGGCGTTCGACTCGCTCGGGCACCCTCGCCGGGCGCTGCTCGTGGTCCACGAGCAGGCCGTGGACTCGGTCATCTCCGTGAAGCGCAAGGAGGCCGAGGGGCAGTTCGACCTCTTCGCCGACTTCGGCGGCGACCAGGAGGACGCGGCGATGACGTTTGCCGTCGACGTGCCCGACCTGCCGGACTGGGACAAGAAGCAGCGGCTCGCTTTCGAGCGCGAGATGCTCGGCCTGTACGTGTCCGATCACCCGTTGTCCGGGCTGGAGCACGTGCTCGCGCGGGCCGCCGACACGTCGATCGCCTCCCTGATGGCCGACGAGGGCCGGCAGGACGGGTCGACCGTCACGGTGGCCGGTCTGCTCACCAGCGTGCAGCGCAAGATGAGCAAGAACGGCAACCCGTGGGCGGCCGTCACGGTCGAGGACCTCGAGGGCGCGGTCGAGGTGATGTTCTTCGGCGAGACGTACCTCGCGTACTCGACGATCCTCGCGGAGGACCAGGTCGTGACGCTGCGGGGCCGGGTGCGCCGGCGCGACGATCAGATGCAGCTGCAGGCCATGGAGGTGTCCCTGCCGGACACGTCCGCCGTCGCGGACGCGCCCGTGCTCGTGACCGTGCCGCACACCCGGTGCGTCGAGCCGGTCATGGTGCGGCTGCGCGAGGTGCTCGCCACGCACCCCGGCTCGGCCGAGGTGCACGTGAGCGTCGCCGAGCCGGGCAAGCGCACGGTGGTCCGGGCCGCGGACACCCTGCGGGTCGAGAAGTCGCCCGCCCTGTTCGGTGATCTCAAGGCCCTGCTCGGCCCGAGCTGCCTGTCATGACCACCCCACCGGTCGAGCCCACCCCGCCGGTCGAGCCCACCCCGCCGGTCGAGCCTGTCGAGACCTGGGACGACGGATCCGCGGACCATCGGTTCCGCGTGGTGCCGGCCGCGTACGTGTACCTGCGGCGGGAGGGGCAGGTACTGCTGCACCTGCGGCAGGGCACCGGGTTCATGGACGGCCACTGGGCGGCGGGTGCCGCCGGGCACGTGGAGCCGGGGGAGTCCGTCGTCGATGCCGCCGTGCGCGAGGCGCGCGAGGAGCTGGGCGTCGAGATCGAGCCCGCGGACCTGGCCCCGGTGACGACCATGCACCGCGGGCAGCCCGGTGGCCCCGCGCTCGAGCAGCGGGCCGACTTCTTCTTCACCGCGACGCGCTGGTCGGGCACCCCCGAGATCCGCGAGCCGCACAAGGCGGCCGACCTGCGGTGGTTCGCGTTCGTCGCGCTGCCTGAGCCGGTGGTGCCGCACGAGCTCGCCGTCCTGCGGGCGCTGCACGACGCGGGTCGGCACGGCACCCAGGTGCCGCCGATCCTCACCCACGGCTTCTGACACCGACGGCTTCTGACTCCGCGGGGGCGCTGGGTGGTTGCCCGTAGGCTCATGCCGTGTTCCGCCTCAACCCCGAGCAGCTCGTGTTCGTCACCGAGCGCCATCTCGCCACCTTGACCACGCTGCGCGCCGATGGCAGCCCGCACGTGGTGCCGGTGGCCTTCACGTGGGACGCCGGCACGGGTGTGGCGCGTGCCGTCGCGCCGCGGACGTCGGTCAAGGTGACCAACGCCCGCCGCGCGGCCTCCGACGGCTCACTGCCGCGAGCGGCGCTCTGCCAGGTCGACGGCGGTCGCTGGATCACGCTCGAGGGCGCGATCGAGGTGGCCGAGGACGCCCAGGAGGTCGCGGAGGTCGTCGTCCGGAACGCGAGACGCTACGGGCCGCTCGCGCCCGAACCGGACCCGGTCGTGCTGCGGCTGCGGGTGGACCGCGCCATGGCGTCGACCTACATGGCCTGAGGAGCGTTGTGGGCGCGAGACACGCCGCAATGACGGAGGTGATAGCGGCGTGTCTCGCGCCCACAACGAGAGCGCTGGTCAGGCGACGACCGCGGACTCGTCGCCCTCGGGAAGGGAGAGCGTCACGCGGTCGCCGCGCACCAGCTGGCGGCCCCGGCGGGTCTCGACCTCGCCGTTGACCCGCACCTCGCCGTCGGACACCAGCTCCCGCGCGTGGGTGCCGGACTCGGCCAGGCCGGCGAGCTTGAGGAACTGACCCAGCCGGATCAGATCGTCGCGGATCGGGACGTCCGGGGTATCGGGATTCGCGCTCATGCGTCCATTCTCCGACAGACGCCGCCCGCCGCCGACCTGCGCTGCCTAGACTGGTCGGGTGATCCGACGCATCGATCTTCGCGGGCAGCACCTGACCCGCACCGAACTGCTCGGGGTGCTGCCGCGCCCCGAGGTCGGTGTGGACCAGGCGCTGGACGCCGTCGCCCGCATCCTCGCCGACGTCCGCACCCGGGGCGCCGCCGCGCTGCGCGACCTGGCGGAGCGCTTCGACGGGGTGCGACCGGAGCATCTCCGCGTCCCGGCGGCCGCCCTGGACGACGCGCTCGCGGGGCTTGACCCGGTCGTGCGCGCCGGCCTGGAGGAGGCGATCCGCCGCGTACGGGCCGTGCACGCCGAGCAGGTCCCGACCGAGCACACGACGCGGCTCGGCCCCGGCGCGGTCGTGCGCCAGCGCTGGATCCCTGTCCAGCGCGTGGGGCTCTACGCGCCCGGGGGGCTGGCGGTCTACCCGTCCTCGGTGATCATGAACGTCGTCGCCGCGCAGGAGGCGGGGGTGCGCAGCCTGGCCCTCGCGTCGCCGCCGCAGAAGGAGAGCGGCGGACTGCCGCACCCGACCATCCTCGCGGCGTGCGCCCTGCTCGGCGTGGACGAGGTGTACGGCGTCGGCGGCGCCCAGGCGGTCGGCATGTTCGCCTACGGCGCGGCGGGCTCCGAGCCGCAGGACGGAGCGGTGCTGTGCGAACCCGTGGACGTCGTGACGGGGCCGGGCAACGTCTTCGTCACGGCCGCGAAGCGCCTGGTGCGCGGGGTGGTCGGCATCGACGCGGAGGCTGGCCCCACCGAGATCGCCGTCCTGGCCGACGCCACGGCGGACCCGGGGCACGTCGCCCTCGACCTCATCAGCCAGGCCGAGCACGACCCGATGGCGGCGTCCGTGCTGGTCACCCCGTCGGTGGAGCTGGCGGGTGCCGTGGAGGCGCGCGTCAGCGACCTCGTCGGCTCCACGAAGCACTCCGCGCGCGTCATGCAGGCGCTCGGCGGGCCGCAGTCCGCGGTCGTGCTGGTCGACGACCTCGAGCACGGCCTCGCGGTCGTGGACGCCTACGGGGCGGAGCACCTGGAGATCCAGACCGAGAACGCGGCTGAGCTCGCCGAGCGGGTCCGCTCGGCGGGGGCGATCTTCGTGGGGCCGTGGTCGCCGGTGTCGCTGGGGGACTACATGGCGGGCAGCAACCACGTGCTTCCCACCGGGGGGTCGGCACACTTCTCCAGCGGGCTCGGCGTACACGCCTACCTGAAGTCCGTCCAGGTGATCGAGTACACGCGCGAGGCACTGGGGGAGCTCGCCGACCGGATCGTCGCGGTCGCCGACGACGAAGACCTGCCTGCGCACGGCGAGGCGGTGCGCGGCCGCTTCCTCTGAGGACGCGATCGACCGAGAGCGGGATCGACTCGGGGCCGTCGACCGGCATCGCGCCGGGCGGTGGCCCCCGTTGTTCCGCGAACACGATGTTCCGACGTGCAAAGAATAGTGTGCCAAGCGCACGACTCCACCCTGTCGGCTCGGTCGGTGGCGCGTGCGAGCATTGACGCATGCCCGCCCCGCCGCCCCGCCTCGATCCGATCGCGGTGGGCGGGATCGTCGGGAACGCCGCGTTCCGACGGGCCCAGGGCTACCAGCGCGCGGGCATGGTGACGACGTGGCGGTGGGACCCCGACGCGCTGGTGCTGACGTCCCGCGTCGCGGGGAGCGGGCCGCAGCCGTATACCTGCCGCGTCTGGTTCACGATCGGCGGCGACGGCCGGTACGAGTTCGACGCGTCCACCTGCAGCTGCCCCGTCGGCGGCGACTGCAAGCACGTCGCGGCCACCCTGCTCCACGTCGGTCAGGTGGCGGGCGCTGAGAGCGAGCGCGGGGCCGGCGACCGGTCGGACCAGCCCGACGGATGGCGCGGTCTCCTCGCCCCTGTCACGAGGGCGGGGCCGCTGCCGGCGGCGGGGCACGGCTCCGGCGGTGTCCTGCCCGTCGCGCTGCGGTTCCGCCTCGACGAGCCGTTCGGCGACCTGCCGCCCCAGCTGGCCGTGCGGCCGGTGGTCCGGGGCCGGAACGGCTGGAAGGTCGCGCCGGAGGGCAGCTGGGAGGCGCTCGCCACCGGGCTCTACGCGTTCTCCGACGTCCGCGCGACCCCCGCGCCGGAGGTCCGGCGTTGGTTCGCGGACCTTGGGTCGGCCCTCGGCGAAGGCGGCGGATACGGCCGCACCCGCCAGGCCTGGCGCCCGCTCGCCGCGGGCGGCCGGGGCGTGTGGGCGCTGCTGGCCGAGGCGCCGGACCTCGAGATCCCGCTGGTCGCGCACGGGGCGCGCGACGAGGTCCGCCTCGCGCGCCGGGCCGAGGCCCGTCTGGTCGTCGGGGCCGCCGGCGACAGCGGGGCGGGTGTGCGGCTGGAGGCGGTCGCCGCCTTCGACGGCGTGGACCGGGTCGACGGCGCGACGCTCGGGACCGTCGGCGACACCGGTCTGTATGCGGTCGAGGCGGGGGACGGGCGCACGGTGCTACGCCTGGGTCCCACGGCTCGGCGCCTGGGCGACGCGACCCGCGAGCTGGTCGTGGTGGGCCGCGTCGACGTGCCCACCGACGACGTCGGCGAGCTCTTCGCCGAGCACCTCCCGGCGCTGCGGCGGGCGCTGCGAGTCGTCTCCGACGGCAGCGTCGCGCTGCCGGAGCTGCCGCGCCCGGTCCTCGTCGCCCGGGTCGCGTTCGCGTCGCCCGAGAACGCGCGGGTCGAGTGGTCGTTCGAGTACCCGCCGGTCGAGCTCGCTGCGGAGCACGCCGGCCGGCGCCCCGCGGAGCGGCCCCGCACCGTGCCGCTCGAGGGCGCCGACGCCGACAGCCTCCGTGACGTCGACACGGAGGCAGAGATCCTCGCGAAGGCGCAGGCGACGGTGCGTGGCGTGCCCGGGTTCGAGCGCTTCGAGCTCGGCACCCGCGCGGAGCTCGCCGGGCTCGACGCGCTGGACCTCGCCCACGGCGTGCTCCCGGCGCTGGCGACGGTGGGGGACGTGCGCGTCGACGCCAGCGACGTGCCGGACTACCTGCACCTCGACGCCGCGCCGCGGGTGGTCGTGTCGGGGGCGCCGTCCGGCGACTCCGACTGGCTCGACCTCGGCATCTCCGTGACGGTGGCCGGCAAGTTGCTCCCGTTCACCCGCTTGTTCACCGCGCTCACGCACGGGGACAGGCGGCTGCTGCTCGTGGACGGCTCGTGGCTGCGCCTCGACCAGCCGGTGCTGGGGCGGCTGCGTGACCTGATCGCAGAGGCCACCGCGCTGAGCGACCGTCCCGGCAGGGCGCGCGTCAGCCGCTACGACGCGCAGCTGTGGGGCGAGCTGGAGGACGTCGCCGACGTGGTGGAGGCGGCCGAGGCGTGGCGGCGGTCGCTCGCGGGGCTGCGCTCGCTGGCCGCCGGGGAGGCCGTACCCGAACCGGTCGCCGTGCCCGCGGGGGTCCGGGCGGAGCTGCGGCCCTACCAGCACCAGGCGTTCGAGTGGCTCACCTTCCTGTGGCGGCACGGGCTGGGCGGCATCCTCGCCGACGACATGGGGCTCGGAAAGACCGTCGAGGCCCTGGCATTCCTGGCGCACGCGCGGGCCACGGAGCCGGGCGCCCCGCCGTTCGTCGTCGTCGCGCCGGCCTCCGTGGTCGGCAACTGGGCGGACGAGGCCGCGCGGTTCACGCCGGACCTACGGGTGGTCCCGATGGTGGCCACGGGCCGCAAGCTGGGGTCGAGCGTGGCGGAGCTCGCCGCGCAGGCCGACGTGCTCGTCACGTCGTACGCCGTCTTCCGGCTCGAGTTCGACGCCTTCGAGGCCCTCGACTGGAGCGGGCTGATCCTGGACGAGGCGCAGGTAGCCAAGAACCCGCGTACCCGGGCGCACGAGACGGCGCGCCTGCTGGGCGCTCCGTTCAAGCTCGCGATCACCGGGACCCCGCTCGAGAACAACCTCATGGAGCTCTGGGCGGTGCTCGCGATCGTCGCGCCGGGACTCTACCCCTCGATGCACCGGTTCCGCGCCGAGACGGCCCGCCTCGTCGACGCCGCCGGGAAGGACGACGACCCCCAGGTGGTCGCGGCCGGCAACCGCGCTCTCGGGCGGCTCAAGCGCCGCATCCGTCCGCTCGTGCTCCGCCGCACCAAGGAGCAGGTCGCGCCCGAGCTGCCGGAGCGCCAGGAGCGGGTGCTGCGGGTGCCGCTCACGCCCGACCACCGCAAGATCTACGACACGCACCTGCAGCGCGAGCGGCAGCGGCTGCTCGGCCTGCTGGAGGACTTCGACGCCAACCGGGTGGCGATCTTCCGGTCCCTCACGACGCTGCGCCGCCTGGCCCTCGACGCCGCGCTGGTAGACGACGCGTACGCGCACGTCGCCTCGGCGAAGCTGGACGTCATCGCCGACGAGCTCGTCGAGATCGCGGCGGAGGGGCACCGCGCCCTGGTCTTCTCGCAGTTCACGTCGTTCCTGCGGCGGGTGGAGTCGCGGTGCGCGGCCGCCGGCCTCGCCACGGCCTACCTCGACGGCGCCACCCGCCGGCGCGCCGAGGTGATCCGTGGCTGGAAGGACGGCGACGCCCCGGTCTTCCTCGTCAGCCTCAAGGCGGGGGGAGTGGGGCTCAACCTCACGGAGGCCGACTACGTCTACCTGCTCGACCCCTGGTGGAACCCGGCGGCGGAAGCCCAGGCGATCGACCGGACGCACCGCATCGGCCAGACCCGCAACGTCGTGGTCACCCGCCTTGTCGCGGCGGACACGATCGAGGAGAAGGTCATGGCCCTGGCCCGGCGCAAGGCCCGGCTCTTCGACGCCGTCATGGACGACGAGGCGGGCACGTTCGCGCGCGCCCTCGCCGCCGAGGACGTGCGCGGGCTGCTGGAGGGATAGCCCGCCCGGGCCAGGCCGTCAGTGGCGGGTCGTCGTCGGCGGGTCGTCAGCGGATCCCGAGCACGAACGGGTGCACCGCGGTCGCGCCCGCCTGGCGGAGCAGCCGTGCCGCGACCGTGAGGGTCCAGCCCGACTCCGTCCAGTCGTCCACCAGCAGCACGGTGCGCCCGGGCAGCCCTTGCAGCGCCGCGTCGTTCAGCTCGAGCCGCAGCCGGCGTGCCACCCCCGCCAGGCGCATCGCCGAGTTCACGTCGTGCCGGCCAGGCTGCTCGGCACCCGGCTCGGGGCCCACGGCGCCGATGAGAGGTACTCCCAGGTAGGCAGCCAGGCCGGAGGCCAGGTGGTAGGTGAGCTGCGGCCTGGTGACCGACCGCACCGCGACCACTCCCTCGATCAGGTGCCGGGGCGGCGCCTCGTCGGCGCCCCGGGAGTCGTCGTCCGCGCCGTCGCCACCGGGGGCGCCGCCGGGGTGGATCGCGTCCCAGTCGTCCAGAACCCGGGCCGCGGCGTGCCGCAGGGGTACGGGCACCTCGCCGTCGGGAGCCGTCGGGGCGAGGAGCTCCCGCAACGGACCGGACCAGCCGAGCCCGTCGAGCCGGGCCACCGCCCGCCCGGTCTCGGCGCGCTCCGCCGGGGGGATCTTGCCCTTGAGATCGAGACCGAGGGCGGCCAGCCCGGACGGCCACATCGCGCGCGGCCCGACCTCGACCCCGGGTCGGTCCATGTCCGCGCGGGCCGCGGCGATGGCCTCGGCGTCGGGCACCGCCGGCAGCGCGACCGACCCGCACCGGTCGCAGCGCCCGCAGGTCCAGCCCGCCGGAAGCTCCGGGTCGTCGAGCTGGGCGCGCAGGTAGGCCATCCGACACCCGGAGGTGGCGACGTAGTCCACCATCGCCTGCTGCTCGGCCTCGCGCGTGGCCGCCACCCTGGCGTACCGCTCGGCGTCGTACTCCCACGGCGTCCCCGTCGCGACCCAGCCGCCCTGCACCCGGCGCACCGCGCCGTCGACGTCGAGCACCTTGAGCATCGTCTCCAGGCGCGAGCGCTTGAGGTCGACCTGCGTCTCGAGCACGGGCGTCGACACCGCGCCGTCCGCGGCGGACAGGGCGTCGAGCGTGGCCCTTACCTGCGCCTCGGCCGGGAAGGCCTGCGCGCCGAACCAGTCCCAGATCGCCCGGTCCTCCTGCCCCGGCAGCAGCACCACGATCGCGTCGTCCACGCCACGCCCGGCACGCCCCACCTGCTGGTAGTAGGCGATGGGCGACGACGGGGCCCCGAGGTGCACCACGAACGCCAGGTCCGGCTTGTCGAAGCCCATGCCGAGCGCAGACGTCGCGACGAGCGCCTTGACCCGGTTCTCCTTGAGGTCCTCCTCCAGCTGCTCCCGCTGGGTTGGGTCGGTGCGGCCGGTGTACGCGGCGACGGTGAGCCCGGCCCCCCGCAGCTGCTCCGCGACCTGCTCGGCCGCCGACACCGTGAGGCAGTAGACGATGCCCGACCCGTCGACGTCCTGCAGCGCCTCGACCAGCCACGCGACGCGCGTGGGCTGGTCGGGCAGCTCGAGGACGGCCAGGTGCAGGGATTCGCGGTCCAGCCCGCCGCGGAGCACCAGGACCTCGTCGGTGGTCGACGTCTCGCCCTGGGCGGCGGCCGGGCGGTTGCCCCGGATGGCCAGCTGCTCGGCGACGTCGGCCGTGACGCGGGCGTTGGCGGTGGCGGTGGTGGCCAGCACCGGGATGCCCTCGGGCAGGTCGGTGAGCAGCGTGCGGATGCGCCGGTAGTCCGGGCGGAAGTCGTGCCCCCAGTCGGAGATGCAGTGCGCCTCGTCGATCACGACCAGGCCGGCGTCCGCCGCGAGCCGGGGGAGCACCTCGTCACGGAAGGCGGGGTTGTTGAGCCGCTCCGGGGAGCACAGCAGCACGTCGACCTCGCCGGCGGCGATCGCCGCGTGCACCTGGTCCCACTCGGTGATGTTCGAGGAGTTGATGGTCACGGCCCTGATGCCGGCGCGCGCCGCGGCGGAGATCTGGTCGCGCATCAGTGCCAGCAGCGGAGACACGATCACGGTGGGCCCGGCACCACGCGCGCGCAGCAGCGACGTGGCGACGAAGTAGACCGCCGACTTGCCCCAGCCGGTGCGCTGCACCACCAGGGCTCGACGACGGAACGCGACCAGCGCCTCGATGGCGCGCCACTGGTCGTCGCGCAGCGCGGCGTCCTCGCGGCCGACCAGGGCACGCAGGGCCTCCTCGGCCTGCTCGCGCAGGGTGCCGCCGCCCTCGCCGGCACTGTCGAGCAGGCCGCGCAGCATCGCGAGCTTCGCGCGCTTCGCCGCATCGCCGGACGGCTGCCGTGTCGCGGACTCCTGGCTTGGTTCAGCGGTCGGTGCGGCGGGCGGCTCCGGCTCCGGAGCGGGGTCACCCGGCGGCACCTGCCCATGCGGCATCTGGTCGTCCGGCATCTGGTCGTCGGGCATCTGGTCGTCCGGCGGGACGTCCTCGTCGGTCGGGGCGAACACGAGGTCGGCGTACGGGTCGTCGGAGTGACTCACGTCGTCGATCGTAGGCGCCCCCGCCGACGCCCGTCCCCGGCCCTCCACAGGCCCGGCGCCCCCGTGCCCCTCCGAACGACCCGCGGCAGCGGACGTCAGCGCACGTCAGCGCACGTACTCGCGCAGGAGCGCCACGGCCGAGGCCACCACCGCCACCACCTCGGAGGCCGCCGCGACGATCTGCGTGGTCCCGGCGAACGTCTCGTTGATGCCGTAGAAGCCGACGGTCGACGACAGGACGAACGCGAGCAGCGTCAGGCCGCCGAAGCCGATGCCGCCGACGAGCGGCAGCCAGTGTCGCCAGGCGACGAGCAGCACCGCGAGCACGACCCCGGCGAGGGCGTTGAGCAGGAACAGCGGGCCGACGACGGCGACGGTGTCGTAGCCGTCGAGGTACAGCACCACGTGAACCACGGCCGAGACGAGGACCGCGGCAGCGGCGACCAGGCGCCACCACCGGGCGACGGGCGCCCGGGCGGCGGGCGCGCCGTGATGCCGGGGTGGCACGGCTCCCTGCGACGAGTCCATGATAATGATGCTCCCATTCCACGGGCGCGCCGTCGTCGTGGTCGGCACGTTCCGCCGCAACCCGTCCGACCCCCCGGAGGACCTCGTGCGCAGCAGCATCCCGTCTCGGCGTCCGGACCGTCCGTGACCGCCGCCCGTACCGGGTGCGAGGCCGGGCACCCCTGTGCCTGCGGCCCGACGCGGCGCCAGGTCCTGCGCAGCACCGGGGTGGTCGCGGGGGCTGTCGTCGGAGCCGGTGCGCTGGCATCCTGCTCGGACCCGGAGCCGTCCCCGCAGGAGGCGGCGGACTCCGCGAGCTCCGCCGGGGCTGGGACGGTCGTCGTGGCGCTCGCGGACGTGCCCGTGGGCGGCGCCGTCGCCACGAAGGTGGAGGGCCAGGACGTGCTAGTCACGCAGCCGACCGAGGGCGAGGTACGCGCGTTCAGCGCGATCTGTACGCACGCGGGGTGCACCGTGGCGCCCGGCGAGGGGGAGCTGGTCTGCCCGTGCCACCAGTCGCGGTACGCGCTCGAGGACGCGGCCGTGCTCGGTGGGCCGGCGCCGGAGCCGCTGCCGGCCCTCGAGGTCACGGTCTCGGGCGAGGACGTCGTCCTCGCGTGAGCGTCAGCTCCGCATGTCCATCACGACGCGGCCGTCGATCTTGCCATGGGTCATCTCGTCGAAGATCGCGTTGATGTCGCCGAGGGGCCGCACGGTGTAGGTCGGGCTCACCTTGCCGCGGGCGAAGAAGTCGAGCGCCTCCGCCATGTCCTTGCGTGTCCCGACGATCGAGCCGCGCACCGTGAGGCCGAACAGGACCGTGGTGAAGATGTCCAGCGGGAACTTCTCCGGCGGCAGCCCCACGAGCGAGACCGTGCCGCCGCGCCGCAGCGCGCCCACGGCCTGCGGGAACGCGTGCGCGTTGACGGCGGTCACCAGCGCGCCATGGACGCCGCCCCCGGTCTGGTCCTGCAGGTCGGCGGCCGGGTCGGCGGAGGTCGCCGCGTTGGCCGTCACCTCGGCGCCGTGCGCGCGCGCGAGCTCGAGCTTCGCGTCGTCGACGTCGACCGCGGCCACGCGGCGGCCCATCGCGACCGCGTACTGGACCGCGATGTGCCCGAGCCCGCCGATCCCGGAGATCAGCACCCACTCGCCGGGCTTGGTGTCGGTCACCTTGAGGCCCTTGTAGACCGTGACGCCCGCGCACAGGATCGGCCCGACGGCGGACAGGTCGACGCCGTCGGGGACGAGCGGCGCGTAGCGCGCGTCGACGAGCATGTACTGCCCGAACGACCCGTCGACCGAGTAGCCGCCGTTCTCCTGGTTCGGGCAGAGGGTCTCCCAGCCGGTCTCGCAGTACTCGCACTCGCCGCAGGCGCTCCAGAGCCACGCGTTGCCGACCGTGTCGCCGATCTTGACGCGGGTCACCTGGTCGCCGACCGCGACGACGTGCCCGACGCCCTCGTGCCCGGGGACGAACGGCGGGTTCGGCTTGACCGGCCAGTCGCCGTGCGCGGCGTGCAGGTCCGTGTGGCACACGCCGGTGTAGTCGACCTTGACGAGGGCCTCGCGCGGCCCCGGGGCGGGGACCTCCCGCTCCTCGACGGACAGCGGCTCGGTGAACGAGTGGACGACTGCGGCCTGCATGGTGCTCATCTGGAACTCCGTCCTGGGCCGGACGCGTCACGGCCCCCACGTCGGAACTGCTGACACCTCGACGGTAAGCACGGCCCGTCCCGATCGCAGCGTGTGGACGGGGGCCGCCGGGTCCCCGGTCGTTCCGTAGACTGGCGCGGTGACCATCCCTCTGCCCGCCCCCGCGCCCACGGGTGGCGTGGCCGGCGCACGGCTGCCGCTGCGACCCGAGCTCGCCGACGAGGTGCCCTACGGCGCCCCGCAGCTCGACGTGCCTGTCCGGCTCAACGTGAACGAGAACCCCTACGCGCCCTCGGAGGCGGTCGTCGCGACGATCGCCGAGCACGTCGCGGACGCGGCGCGCGGCCTCAACCGCTACCCGGACCGCGACTTCGCCGCGCTGCGCGAGGACCTCGCCGGCTACCTGGCGCTCGAGTCGGGCGTGCGCGTGGGTGCCGAGCAGGTCTGGGCGGCCAACGGCTCGAACGAGGTCATGCTGCACCTGCTGCAGGCGTTCGGCGGCCCGGGCCGCACGGCGCTGTCGTTCGCGCCCACCTACTCGATGTACCCGGAGTACGCGCGCGACACCCACACCCGCTGGGTCACCGGACGCCGCGAGACCGACTTCACGCTCGACGTCGACCACGCGGTCGCGACGATCGAGGAGGTCCGGCCGTCGGTGATCCTTCTCGCGAGCCCCAACAACCCCACCGGGACGGCGCTGCCCCCCGCGACGGTCGAGGCCGTGCTGGCCGCCGCCGCCCGGGTCGAGGTCCCGGACGCCCCCGAGGCCGGCGGGCGCCGCGCGGGGGCGGTCGTCGTCGTGGACGAGGCCTACGCCGAGTTCCGGCGCCCTGGCACCCCGTCGGCGCTGGAGCTGCTCGGCGACCACCCGCACCTGGCGGTGACGCGCACGATGTCGAAGGCGTTCGCGGCCGCGGGGCTACGTCTCGGCTACCTCCTCGGGTCGACGGCGCTCGTCGACGCGCTCCGGGTGGTCCGGCTGCCGTACCACCTGTCGGCCGTGACGCAGGCGGCGGCACGGGGCGCGCTCGCGCACCACGACGAGCTGCGCGCCCAGGTGCGCGACCTAAGCACCGAGCGGGACGCGCTCGTCGCGTGGCTCCGCGCGCAGCAGGTCGATGGCCGACCCCTGCAGGTGGCCGACTCCGACGCCAACTTCGTGCTGTTCGGCACCTTCGCCGACCGGCACGCCGTGTGGCAGGGGCTGCTCGACCGCGGCGTGCTCATCCGCGAGACCGGGCCCGACGGCTGGCTGCGCGTCTCGGTGGGCACGCCCGCGGAGAACACGACCTTCCGCACGGCGCTCACCGACGTCATGACGGGTGCACCGGCCGGCGCACCGACCGAGCAGGAGGACCGATGACCCGCCGCACCGCCCGCGTCGAGCGCACGACCAGCGAGTCGAGCGTCGTCGTCGAGCTTGACCTCGACGGCACGGGACGCACGGAGATCTCCACGTCCGTGCCGTTCTACGACCACATGCTCACTGCGCTGGGCAAGCACTCGCTCATCGATCTCACGGTCCGCGCCACGGGCGACACCGACATCGACGCCCACCACACGGTCGAGGACGTCGCGATCGTGCTCGGCGAGGCCCTGCGCGAGGCGCTCGGCGACAAGCGCGGCATCGCCCGCTTCGGCGACGCGACCGTGCCGCTGGACGAGGCGCTCGCGCTCGCCGTGGTCGACGTGTCGGGGCGCCCGTACCTCGTGCACTCCGGCGAGCCGGCCGGGCAGGAGTACCACCTCATCGGCGGGCACTTCACCGGGTCGCTGACCCGGCACGTGCTCGAGTCGATCGCCCACCACGCGGGCATCTGCCTGCACGTGCGGGTCCTCGCGGGTCGCGACCCGCACCACATCGTCGAGGCTCAGTTCAAGGCGTTGGCGCGTGCGCTGCGCGCCGCCGTCACCCCCGACCCGCGCGTCGAGGGTGTCCCGTCCACGAAGGGTGCGCTGTAACCGCATGACCAACGACCCCGACCTGCCCGAGAGCCTCCCGGAGGGCCTTCCCGCGGACCTGGAGATCCCCGACGACCTGTCGGGGCTCGACGGCACACGAAAGGACCCCGAGCTGGCGGTCCTCATCACCCAGATCGCCGGGGCCGAGCCGCTGGCCGCCGCTAGCGCGCTGGCCGAGCTCGACGTCGACGCCGCGCCCACCCCGGTGGGTGCCGTCGCCGTTCTTCGCGACACGAGCAACGACGCCCCCGACAAGGCCGCGACCGCCATCTCGAAGCTCGTGGCGGGCGTGCCCCTGGTCCTGGTGACGCGCTGGGGCGAGCAGCTCACCTGCGTGCGCTACGCCGACGGCAAGGCCGAGGGGGAGCTCCCTCCGGGGCTGGTCCTCGGCGGAGCGCCCGAGGCGCTCGAGGACCTCGTCACCGGGCAGATCACCGTGGCCGACCTGCCCGGCGTCGTGCCCTCCGCCAGCATCGGCCGCTTCAAGGCGATGCGGATGCTCTCCGGCGCCGCGCGCAAGGCGCGCAAGAAGCAGTAGGGGGACGTATGCAGGACACTCCTCGTGATGCCGCACCGAGCGGTGCCCGGGTCCCCGCCGACGCCGGTGCGGGGATCCCCCCGCTCCTGCCCCACGGAGGCACGGCCGCACGGCTGAACCCGGCTCCTGCCGCTGCCCGGGTCGAGGGTCACCCGCGGGTGGTCGTGCTCGACTACGGCTTCGGCAACGTGCGCTCGGCCGTCCGGGCGCTCGAACGGGTCGGGGCCGACGTCGATCTCACGGCGGACCTGGCGGTCGCGGGTGAGGCGGACGGCCTCGTGGTGCCCGGCGTCGGCGCGTTCGCGGCGTGCATGGCCGGGCTGCGGGCGGTGCGCGGCGACCAGGTGATCGACCGGCGGCTTGCCGGGAACCGCCCGGTGCTAGGCATCTGCGTCGGGATGCAGGTCATGTTCGACGCGGGCGTGGAGCACGGCGACCGGGCCGAGGGCCTGGGGGAGTGGCCGGGCGTCGTCGAGAAGCTCCAGGCGCCGGTGGTGCCGCACATGGGCTGGTCCCCCGTCGAGGTGCCCGAGGGCTCCCGGCTGTTCGCGGGGGTGGAGCGCGAGCGGTTCTACTTCGTGCACTCGTACGCCGCCCAGGAGTTCGCTCAGGGCCACGACGCCGGCGCGGACCCCCGCTTCACGCCGCCCCTCGTGACGTGGGCGCGGCACGGTGCGCCCGGCGCCGAGTCCCGGTTCGTGGCCGCCGTCGAGAGCGGCCCCCTGGCCGCGACGCAGTTCCACCCGGAGAAGTCCGGCGACGCCGGCGCCACCCTGCTGGAGAACTGGGTCCGGTCCCTCTGACCTGACCGGTGGTCGAGCCTGTCGAGGCCACCGTTGCCGCAACCCTGGTGGTCTCGACAGGCTCGACCACCGCCGATGCTTGGAGACACACCCATGACCGACCGCCTCGTCCTGCTGCCCGCCGTCGACGTCGCCGACGGCCAGGCCGTCCGCCTCGTGCAGGGGGAGGCCGGGTCCGAGACCTCGTACGGCGACCCGCTCGCCGCCGCCCGCGACTGGCAGTCCGGTGGCGCGGAGTGGATCCATCTCGTGGATCTCGACGCGGCCTTCGGGCGCGGCTCGAACGCGGAGCTCCTGGCGCAGGTCGTGGCCGACCTCGACGTGCAGGTCGAGCTGTCGGGCGGGATCCGGGACGACGCCTCCCTCGAGCGGGCGCTGGCGACCGGTGCGCGCCGCGTCAACATCGGCACGGCCGCGCTGGAGGACCCGGAGTGGACCGCGCGCGTCATCGCGGAGCAAGGCGACGCCGTCGCCGTGGGGCTGGACGTGCGCGGCACCACCCTCGCCGCCCGGGGCTGGACGAAGGAGGGCGGCGACCTGTGGGAGGTGCTCGCCCGCCTGGATGCCGCCGGCTGCGCGCGGTACGTGGTCACCGACGTGACGAAGGACGGCACCCTGCGGGGCCCGAACGTGGACCTGCTGCGCGAGGTCGCGTCCCGGACGCCGGCCAAGGTCGTGGCGTCGGGCGGGATCTCGTCGCTCGCGGACCTCGAGGCGCTGCGCGCGCTGGTGCCGGACGGCGTCGAGGGCGCGGTCGTGGGCAAGGCGCTGTACGCCGGCGCGTTCACGCTGCCCGAGGCGCTCGACGTGGCGGGCCGGCGATGAGCGCCTCCGACCCGGGCGTCGGCCAGGGCGCCGGCCAGGGCGGTTCCGACGGGAGCACCGCCGAGGTGGACGGGCGCGCGCTGCCCGGCCACTTGCGCTCGATCCAGCCGTCCTCGCAGTTCGCGGGCGACGACGGGACGGCCGACCCGGAGCTCGCCCGGCTGCTGCGGGCGCACGCCGACGGGGCGGGCTCGCTGCAGGACGTGGTGCGGCGGCTGGCCGCGACCCGGGTGCTGGTGCCCGTGCTCGCCGAGCTGGCGGTGGCCGACGTCGTGGAGCACGAGGGGTCGTCGGGCACCCAGGAGCTGCAGGTGGACAAGGAGGCCGCCGCCGGCGTCGTGGCGATCGAGACGGCCGACGGGCGTCGCGCGCTGCCTGTCTTCACCTCCGTCGACGCGATGCGGGCATGGCGCGTCGACGCCCGCCCGGTCCCGGTCGAGGCCGCGCGCGCCGCGCTGTCGGCCGTGAGCGAGGACTGGTCGCTGCTGGTCGTCGACCCGGCGGGCCCGGCGACCGCGCTGGTGCCGCGGCCGGCGGTCTGGGCGCTCGCGAAGGGCCAGGAGTGGCGGCCGGCGCTCGTGCCGGCGGCCGGCGACAGCGCGCAGCTCGAGGTCGACGCGGAGGTCGCCGCGGCGGTCGCGGACGCCGCCGCGCCGGTGCAGTACGTCGTGCGCGCGCACGCGGAGCGGGGCAGGCGGGCGGAGATCGCGGTGGTGCTCGCCCTGGATCCGGGCCTGGACCGGGCGGGCCTGGACCGGGTGCTGGCCCAGGTGAACGCGCGCCTCGGCGCCTCGACCGTGATCGCGGAGCGGGTCGACTCGCTCGAGCTGCGGGTGGGCGCGGCGCGCTGACCCGCCGCTCGAGCGAGTCGCCCCCGCCGGCACGATCTCAGTCGCAGGGCGGGATGGCCCGGAAGCCCTCGGCGTCGTCCAGCACGCGTTCCAGCGTGGACAGGGGCACCAGCAGCGAGCGGCCGTCGGAGGTCTTGGCGTACACGACGCCGATCACCCGGCCCTCCGCGTCGATCGCGGCCGAGCCGGACGACCCGGGCTCGACAGGGGCGTCGGTGAGTAGCACCTCGCCCAGGTTCTCGTGCAGCGGGTCGGTCGTCGCGCCGATGACCTCGCCCGCGGTGACGGTGAGCTCGCCGCCCTCGGGGTAGCCCACCACCGTGACGTCGTCGCCGGGGCGTGGGTCGGAGTCCGCGAGCGTCGGGAAGCTGGGCAGGGGGTCGGCGGTGCGCACCAGGGCGAGATCCGCCAGCGAGGCGCTCCCCGCGGCCGCGACCTCGAGGTCGCGGCCGTCGTAGGTGCTGACCTCGAGCGACTCGGAGTCGGCCACGACGTGTCTGTTGGTGATCAGGGTGTGCTCGTCGACGGCGAAGCCCGAGCCGGTGGAGAGGCCCGCGCAGCCGACGTTGCGGATGCGCACGGCCATGCGCTGCACGGCGTCGAAGCCGTCCGGGGAGAGTCCCTCCCCGCCGGTCGGGTCCAGCACCGGCGGAGACGTGGGCACGACGTCGCTCGGCACGGGGTCGGGCAGCGTGGGGAGAACCCCACAGCCCGCCACGGTGGCCGCGGCGAGCGTGACGGCCACCGCCGACCGCGCCAGCCGCGCCGACAGCCGGGTCACTGCTCCAGCTCCTGCTGGAGCTGGTCGTTCGCGCGGGCGGCCTGCTTGCAGAGCGTCTTGACGTCGGAGGCGAAGCGGTCGAGGTCCGTCGGGTCGTAGGAGCCGCTGTCCTCCAGGTACTCGATGAGCTGTGACTGGGCGTCGACGCAGTCGCCGAGGGCCGTCGTGACGACGCCCGCGGCCTCGCTCACCCGGGTCTGGTAGTCGAGGTACTGCTGCGACGCGACGTTCTCGTCGCCGAGCTGCGCCTTCTCGTTGGCGAGGTCGGTGATGCGGCCCGTCGCGGCGGCGAGCTGCTCCCGCGCCGCGACCAGCTCCGCGTCCGTGGCCTCGAGCTTGGTGCCCAGGGCCGCGACCTGCCCGGCGTAGCCGCGTGCCTCGTCCTCCCACGAGGCGCTGTGCTCCTGCCAGCGGGCCGTGGTGAGCCAGAGGTAGGCGGCGAGGCCGACGGCCCCGGCCAGGAGTACCCCGACCACGACCACGGTCGACCGACGGCGCCGCACCGGCGAGCCGGCCCGCGGGGGGGTTACCGACGGTTCCGGCGGTGGTGGGGGCCAGGCGGACGGGGCGGACATGTCAGACGACGGAGCCGGTGTACTTCTCGCCGGGGCCCTCGCCGGGCGCGTCCGGGACGACCGACGCCTCGCGGAAGGCGAGCTGGAGCGAGCGCAGGCCGTCCCGCAGGGACCGCGCGTGCTGGTTCCCGATGTCGGGGGCGCTGGCGGTGACGAGCGCGGCGAGCGCGGTGATGAGCTTGCGGGCCTCGTCCAGGTCGAGGTGGTCCCCGGCCTGGGCGTCCTCGGCCAGGCCGCACTTGACGGCGGCGGCGCTCATGAGGTGGACCGCGGCGGCCGTGATGACCTCGACGGCGGCGACGTCGGCGATGTCACGGGTCGCCGAATCCTCGGTGCTCGTCGAGGAGGTGGTCGGGGCGTCGGCGGCGGGGGCCGCATCAGGCGAGGTGGTCATGGGGTCCATCTTCGCATCGTGCCGGTCGGTCGAGGGCGGGTCGGGCTCGGGCCGAGCATGGCTGAGCATGGCTGAGCATGGCTGAGCATGGCTGAGCATGGCTGAGCATGGCTGAGCATGGCTGAGCATGGCTGAGCATGGCTGAGCATGGCTGAGCATGGCTGAGCATGGCTGAGCATGGCTGAGCATGGCTGAGCATGGCTGAGCATGGCTA
>NZ_JCAIUJ010000006.1:275183-303022 GCF_059445465.1 Isoptericola sp. Y541
GGCTGAGCATGGCTGAGCATGGCTGAGCATGGCTGAGCATGGCTGAGCATGGCTGAGCATGGCTGAGCATGGCTGAGCATGGCCGAGCATGGCCGAGCATGGCCGAGCATGGCCGAGCATGGCCGAGCATGGCCGAGCATGGCCGAGCATGGCCGAGCAAGACCGAGCATGGCCGAGGCCGGGCCCCCCGTGGGGACCCGGCCTCGGCGTGCGGGACGTGCGTGCGGGACGTGCGTGCGGCCCCTGCGCGCGGACCCGTGCGTCAGATCCCGACGGGCTCCACGTCGGGGCCGGAGCCCTCGGCGACCGGAGTCGGGGCGCGGCCGGCGGTCACCTCGACGCGGAGCTTGGCACCGAGCTCGGCGTCGACGCTCGTCCAGTACCAGAAGAAGCGCTCGCGGATCTCGTCGATCGTGATTGCGAGGCCCTGGCCCGTGAGGGTCTCGAGGAAGCGCGCCTTGGCGGCGTCGTCGAAGATCTCGCGGTACAGCGTGCCCGCCTGGCCGAAGTCGTCGTCCTCGGAGTGCAGGGTCTGTGCGGAGCGCAGCAGCGCGCCGTCGGACTCCCACGCCGACTCCACACCGAGCGTCGGGTCGGCGACGGGGCCGCCCTGCTCGCCGAACGAGTTCGGGGTGTAGGCGCGGTGTTCCGGGCCGTTGAAGTGGTACTGCATCGGGCCCTGGTGCATGTAGTTCGACACGGGTGCGGCGTGCGGCTGGTTCACCGGCAGCTGGTTGAAGTTGGCGCCGATGCGGTGGCGGTGTGCGTCGTTGTAGGCGAACACGCGGGCCATGAGCATCTTGTCCGGCGAGATGCCGGTGCCCGGCACCTGGTTGCCCGGGGAGAACGCCGCCTGCTCGATCTCGGCGAAGAAGTTCTGCGGGTTCCGGTTCAGCGTGAAGGTGCCGACCTTGATGAGCGGATAGTCGGCGTGCGGCCAGACCTTCGTCATGTCGAACGGGTTGAAGCGGTACGCCTTCGCGTCCTCGTACGGCATGACCTGCACCTTGACGTCCCACGAGGGGTACTCGCCCCGGTCGATGGCCTCGTACAGGTCGCGGCGGTAGTGGTCCGCGTCCTCGCCGGCGATGCGCTCGGCGTCCTCGGAGGAGATGTTCTCCACGCCCTGCTGGGAGATGAAGTGGTACTGCACCCAGAAGCGCTCGCCCTCGGCGTTGATCCACTGATAGGTGTGCGAGCCGTAGCCGTTGAGGTGCCGCCACGACTTCGACAGGCCGCGGTCGCCCATCACGTAGGTGACCTGGTGGGCGGACTCGGGGGAGAGGGTCCAGAAGTCCCACTGCATGTCGGCGTCGCGCAGGCCGGAGGCGCCCAGGCGCTTCTGCGAGTGGATGAAGTCGGGGAACTTCATGGCGTCGCGCAGGAAGAACACCGGGGTGTTGTTGCCGACGACGTCGAGGTTGCCCTCCTCCGTGTAGAAACGCAGCGAGAAGCCGCGCACGTCGCGCCAGGTGTCGGGGGAGCCCTGCTCGCCGGCGACGGAGGAGAAGCGCAGGAGCGTCTCGCTCTTCGCGCCCTGCTGGAAGACGGCCGCGCGGGTGTAGCGCGACACGTCCTCGGTGACGACGAGCTCCCCGAAAGCGCCGCCGCCCTTGGCGTGGGGGTTGCGCTCCGGCACGCGCTCCCGGTTGAAGGAGGCGAGCTTCTCGACCAGGTACCGGTCGTGCAGGACGGTGGGCCCGTCCGCACCCACGGTCAGCGAGTGCGCGTCGCTCGCCACTGGGGTGCCTGTCTGCGTCGTCGTGAACGGCGTCGTCATGTGATGACGTCCTTTCTCAGGGGGTTCCAGATCAGAGGGCCGTGCTGGAGGGTCCGGCTGCCGGGACGGGATCAGCAGCGCAGGCGGGGCACAGGCCCCAGAAGGTGACCTCGGCGAGGTCGACGGCGAAGCCGTGACCCCCGCTCGGCGTCAGGCAGGGCGCGTGGCCTGCCGTGCAGTCGACGTCGGCGACGGCCCCGCACGAGCGGCACACCACGTGGTGGTGGTTGTCGTCGGTGCGCCGCTCGTAGCGCGCCGGGTGCCCGGCCGGCTCCATGCGGCGCAGGAGGCCGGCCGTCGTGAGGGCGTGCAGGCAGTCGTAGACCGCCTGCACCGACACCGAGCCGAGGTCGGCGCGCACGGCCCGCACGACGTCGTCCGCGGTAGCGTGCTGCTGCTCGTGGAGCGCGCGCAGGACGGCGAGCCGGGCACCGGTGACGCGCAGGCCGCGCTCCCGCAGCATCGCGTCGTCCGTCCTTGCCGTGGTCATGGCCGTGACCTTGCCACACTTTCTGGAACGATTCCAATAACGGGCGCGGTGTGGAGCGCGACCGCGGAGACGCTCGCCACAGGCGTCCGAGGCGGGCGGAGGTCGTGCTAATCTTGACCGCTGACCGACCCGGGTCCGAATGCATGTCGCTCCGTCGGAGCGTGCGTCGTCGGACCGGGGTGCATCAAGTGGATTCCATCCCACCCGAGCACCGACAGCGCGGCCCTCCGGGGACGCCGACAGGAGCCGGGTCCCGGTCGGGCGCTCCTCGTGGGCGCTCGCCTCGGTCGTCGGAGCGCTCGCGCGCCGGCGTCGGTGTTTTGGCCTCCACCTGTGCTCAGGTCGGGGGCCTTTCCCGTCCCTGGCGGTCTACCGACGAGTTCCTAGGAGCATCACCATCAGCGAGCCTCGCATCAACGATCGGATCCGCGTCCCCGAGGTCCGACTCATCGGCCCGGGCGGGGAGCAGGTCGGCGTGGTCGCCACGGGAGTCGCCCTCAAGCTCGCCCAGGACGCCGACCTCGACCTCGTCGAGGTGGCCCCGGACGCCCGTCCGCCCGTCACCAAGCTCATGGATTTCGGCAAGTTCAAGTACGAGTCGGACATGAAGGCGCGCGAGGCGCGGCGCAACCAGGCGAACACGGTCCTCAAGGAGATCCGGTTCCGTCTCAAGATCGACCCGCACGACTACGGCACCAAGAAGGGCCACGTCGAGCGCTTCCTCGCAGCGGGCGACAAGGTCAAGGTCATGATCATGTTCCGCGGTCGTGAGCAGTCCCGCCCCGAGATGGGCGTGCGCCTGCTGCAGCGGCTCGCGGACGAGGTTTCCGAGCTCGGCTTCGTGGAGTCGATGCCGAAGCAGGACGGCCGCAACATGACCATGGTGCTCGGCCCGGTGAAGAAGAAGGCCGACGCCAAGGTCGAGCAGCGCAAGCGATCCACCGAGATCGACTCCCAGCGCAAGACCAAGTCGGAGGTGAAGGCCGAGGCTCGCGCCCATGCCGAGCCGACGCAGGCCCTTGCCGAGGCGCCCGAGGCCGAGGCCCCGGTCGAGGAGGCTCCGGTGGAGCAGGCTCCGGTGGAGCAGGCCGAGCCGGTCGTCGAGGAGGCCCCCGTCGAGAAGGCTGAGCCGGTCGTCGAGGAGGCCCCCGTCGAGAAGGCTGAGCCGGTCGCCGAGAAGGCTCCGGTCGAGAAGGCCCCGAAGGCTGAGCCGGTTGCTGAGAAGGCGCCGGTCGAGAAGGCCCCGAAGGCTGAGCCGGTTGCTGAGAAGGCTCCGGTCGAGAAGGCCCCGAAGGCTGAGCCGGTCGCCGAGAAGGCGCCGGTCGAGAAGGCCCCGAAGGCCCCGAAGGCTGAGCCGGTCGCCGAGAAGGCTCCGGTCGAGAAGGCCCCGAAGGCCCCGAAGGCCGAGCCGGTCGCCGAGAAGGCTCCGGTCGAGGAGGCTCCGGTCGAGAAGGCCGCGCCGAAGCCCGTCGCCGCAAAGCCGGCGTCGTCGGCCGCGCCACGCCCGCCGGCCCCCCGGCCGGCCGCGCCTCGGCCCAGGCCGACGCCCCGCGCAGGGCGCTGAGGGCGGGACAGTCCATCAGGCACCGGGTCGCCAGCCGGCCACGGTCCGCACAAGTCCTCGCCCACCCGGGCGGGAGACCGACATGAGGAGAGACGGCAGTCATGCCGAAGAACAAGACGCACTCCGGCGCCAAGAAGCGTTTCCGGGTCACCGGTAGCGGCAAGCTCATGCGTGAGCAGACGAACGCTCGCCACTACCTCGAGCACAAGTCCAGCCGCCGTACCCGTCGTCTGGCCCAGGACCAGGTGGTTTCGGCCGCCGACACCAAGTCCATCAAGAAGCTGCTCGGCAAGTGACCCGCCCGGGCGGATCGCGCACTCGATGAGCAACTCGTCGAGCGCGGCCGCCGGCAGCACTTCCGGACCCGACACTGCAAGGAGCATCACGTGGCACGCGTGAAGCGGGCGGTCAACGCCCACAAGAAGCGCCGTACGACCCTCGAGCGCGCCAGCGGCTATCGCGGCCAGCGTTCGCGTCTGTACCGGAAGGCGAAGGAGCAGGTCACCCACTCCCTCGTCTACTCGTACCGCGACCGCAAGGCCAAGAAGGGCGATTTCCGCAAGCTGTGGATCCAGCGCATCAACGCTGCGTCCCGCGCCCAGGGCCTCACCTACAACCGCCTCATCCAGGGCCTCAAGGCCGCGGGCGTGGAGGTCGACCGTCGCATGCTCGCCGAGCTCGCGGTCAACGACGTGGCGGCGTTCAACGCGCTCGTCCAGGTCGCCAAGGGCGCGCTGCCGGCTGACGTCAACGCGCCGAAGGCTGCCTGAGCCACGCGCCCAGCATTCCCAGGACGCCCGGACACCTCTGACCTGTCGATGCCCCGCATCCCCGACGTGACGCTCGCGAACCCGCGGGCGGACCGGGTCAAGCAGGTCAGGGCGCTGGCCGGGCGTCCCGCGCGTTCCCGGCACGGCCAGTTCCTCGTGGAGGGGCCGCAAGGCGTGCGCGAGGCCGTGCGCCACGCGCGGGCCGACGTGCGGGACGTCTACCTCACGCCCTCCGCCGCGGAGCGCTACCCCGAGATCCTCGACGCGGCCCGCGAGGCGGGGCATTTCGTGCACCTCGGCACGCCCGAGGTGCTCGAGGCCATGAGCCCCGACGCGCAGGGCGTGCTCGCCGTCGTGCGGACGACGTCGACGACCCTCGACGACGCCCTGAAGGCGGTCGCGACCGACGGCCGCCCGCTCCTGGTCGCGATGCTCGCGAATGTCCGGGACCCCGGCAACGCCGGCACGGTGATCCGCGCGTCCGACGCCGCCGGCGCCGACCTCGTCGTGCTCGCCGGCGAGAGCGTCGACGTGCACAACCCCAAGGTGGTCCGCTCGACCGCGGGGTCGCTCTTCCACCTGCCCGTCGTCACCGGCGTCCCGCTCGCGGAGGCGGCCTCGACGGCGCGCGCCGCGGGCTGCGTCGTGCTGGCCGCGGACGGCGCCGGCGAGCACGACCTCGACGACCTGCTCGACGTCGCCGGGGCGTCCGCCGCCGGTGACGGGCCCGAACACGGAGCCGAACCTGTGCCCGACCGCGTGCCCGACCTCGCCGGCTCCACCGCGTGGATCTTCGGCAACGAGGCCTGGGGCCTGCCCGAGGCCGACCGGGCGCTGGCGGACGCCGTGGTCCGGGTGCCCATCCGCGGCAGGGCCGAGTCGCTGAACCTCGCGACCGCCGCCACCGTCTGCCTGTACGCGAGCGGCCGCGCCCAACGCTGAGCGCCGCGGAGGGCGACCGCCCTACCGCGGGGCGTGATCTCCCGGACGAAGTGCGGGATCACGTTGCCGCCCCAGACGCCGGCGGCGAAGCTCAGGATGATCGTGGTCCGCACCGTGACACGATGACAGGGTGCGTCTCTTCACGGCCGTGTACCCCTCCGCCGACGCCGTCGCGCACCTGGACCTCGCCCTCGGCGGGGTCGGCGGGAACGCGCTGAGCGACCCGGGGCGCGGGCTGCGCTGGGTGCCCGCGGAACAACGGCACGTCACTCTCGCCTTCCACGGAGAGGTGCCGGACGGCGCCGTCCCCGGCTACGTCGACGCGCTGGGTGGAGCGCTGCGCGACGTGCCGCCGTTCGAGCTCGCGCTCGCCGGGAGCGGCTCGTTCGGCGGGCGCACCCTGTGGGTCGGCCTGACCGGAGCGATCGACGACCTGCGTCGAGCCGCCGAGCTCGCCCTGGACGCCGCCGTCGGCGCGGCAGGGCTGCCGGCTGCCGACCGCGCCTCCGGCCGGCCGCACCTGACGGTCGCGCGCGCGACGCTACGCGGGCTGCCGGACCGGCGCCGCGTCGACGGGGCACGCGGTGGCACGCGCGGGCCGCGGGGCCGTGGGGCGGAGGGGTCGCCGCTCGTACCGTGGGCGCGCGCCCTCGCCGTCTACCGGGGTCCGGCCTGGCAGGTGGACGCCGTGCACGTGGTCGCCTCGCGGCTCGGCGAGGGTCGGTCCGGTGGCCCGCTGCACGAGGACATCGCCGTCGTGCCGCTGGCGGGGGCCGACGCCGCGGACCCGACATGACGTGCCATCATGGTGAGCGTGACACGTCGTGATCGCCGATTTACCGGGCCCGCCACGGGCCTGGTCTCAGCAGCCCTCACGCACTGAGGGCGGGCGCCTCCGCGAAGCCGCGGACGCCGACCTGACCGGCCCGGGCGGGCACATAAACTGACCCCGCCGCCACACCCCTCGCAGGGCCCCTCTCAGGAAGGCACGCATGTCCACGCCCGCACCCTCGCCAGACCCCGGCGCCGCACAGCCGAGCACCGCACAGCCGAGCACCGCACAGCCGAGCACCGCACAGCCGAGCATCGACCCGCTCGACGTCGCCGCGCTCGACGCTGCCGTCGATGCCGCGCTCGCCGCCGTCGCCGCCGCGAGCGACCTCGACGAGCTGAAGGCCGTCCGCAGCGCGCACACGGGCGACAAGAGCCCGCTCGCGCTCGCCAACCGTGCCATCGGCGCCCTGCCGGGCCCGGACAAGTCCGCCGCGGGCAAGAACGTCGGGCCCCGGCGCGGTCGGGTGAACGAGGCGATCGCCGCGCGCCAGGCCGAGCTCGAGGCCGAGCGCGACGAGCGGGTCCTGGTCGAGGAGTCCGTCGACGTCACCCTGCCGACCGACCGTCGCCCGCTGGGCGCCCGGCACCCCATCGAGCTGGTGCAGGAGCGCATCGCCGACTTCTTCGTCGGGATGGGCTGGGAGATCGCCGACGGCCCCGAGGTCGAGGCTGAGTGGTTCAACTTCGACGCGCTCAACTTCGACCCGGACCACCCTGCGCGGCAGATGCAGGACACGTTCTATGTGCAGGGAGAGGGCGGCAAGCCGTCCAACCTCGTGCTGCGCACGCACACCTCCCCGGTGCAGTCGCGCTCGCTGCTGGAGCGTGGCGTGCCGCTGTACGTCGCGTGCCCGGGCAAGGTGTTCCGCACCGACGCGCTCGACCAGACGCACACGCCCGTCTTCCACCAGGTCGAGGGCCTCGCGGTCGACAAGGGCCTCACGATGGCGAACCTGGTCGGCACGCTGGACGCCTTCGCGCGCGCGATGTTCGGGCCCGAGGCCCGCACGCGGCTGCGCCCCGCGTTCTTCCCGTTCACCGAGCCCAGCGCCGAGATGGACCTGTGGTTCCCGCAGAAGAAGGGCGGCGCGGGCTGGATCGAGTGGGGCGGCTGCGGCATGGTCAACCCGAACGTGCTGCGGGCGGCCGGCATCGACCCCGAGGAGTACCAGGGCTTCGCCTTCGGGATGGGGATCGAGCGCACGCTCATGCTGCGCCACTCGATCGCGGACATGCACGACATCGTGGAGGGCGACGTGCGCTTCTCCACGCAGTTCGGGACGGAGATCTGATGCCTCGCATCGTCATTGACTGGCTCGGCGAGCACGTCGAGCTGCCGGTGGACCTCACCGCGGAGCAGCTCGCGGCCGCGCTCGTGAGGGTGGGGCTGGAGGAGGAGGAGATCCACCCCGCCGCCGTCACGGGCCCGCTCGTGGTCGGGCGCGTGCTGGAGCAGACGCCCGAGCCGCAGAAGAACGGCAAGACCATCAACTGGTGTCGCGTCGACGTCGGCCCGGAGCACAACGACGCCGACGGCGCGCGCGGCATCGTCTGCGGGGCGCACAACTTCGGCGTGGGTGACTACGTCGTCGTCTCGCTGCCCGGCACGGTGCTGCCCGGCGGGTTCGCGATCGCGGCGCGCAAGACGTACGGGCACGTGTCCGACGGCATGATCTGCTCGGTGCGCGAGCTCGCCATCGGCGAGGATCGCGACGGCATCCTGGTGCTCACCCGCGCCGGGTTCGACGCCGCGGACCTCACGCCCGGCCAGGACGCGATCGCTCTGCTCGGGCTGAGCGACGAGGTCCTCGAGATCAACGTCACCCCCGACCGCGGCTATGCCTTCAGCTACCGCGGCGTCGGTCGCGAGTACGCCCACTCGACTGGCGCGCGCTTCACGGACCGTGGGCTCGTGGAGAACCTCGAGACGGCCCCGCCGGCCCCGACCGCCGACGGGTTCGTCGTCGAGGTCGACGATGCCGCGCCGATCCACGGGAACGACGGGTGCGACCGGTTCGTCACGCGGATCGTGCGGGGGATCGATCCGTCGGCCCCGACCCCGCCGTGGATGAAGCGCCGCCTCGAGGGCTCCGGCATGCGCGCCATCTCCCTGGCGGTGGACGTCACCAACTACGTCATGCTCGACCTCGGGCAGCCGCTGCACGCCTACGACCTGGCACGCGTCGCGGCGCCGATCGTCGTCCGTCGTGCGGGCATGACGGACGGGAACGCCGAGCGTCTCACCACGCTCGACGGCGCCGACCGCGCCCTGGACGCCGAGGACCTGCTCATCACCGACTCGCCGGAGGGGGCGCGCGGGTCGCGCGTCCTGGGGCTGGCCGGCGTCATGGGCGGGGCGTCCTCCGAGGTGAGCGACGCGACCACCGACGTGCTCGTCGAGGCGGCGCACTTCGACCCGATCACCGTGGCGCGCACCGCGCGCCGCCACCGGCTGCCGTCGGAGGCTGCCAAGCGGTTCGAGCGCGGCGTCGACCCGCGCCTGCCCGCGGTCGCGGCGCAGCGCGTCGTCGACCTGCTGGTCGAGCTCGGCGGCGGCACCGCCGACCCGGCCGTGAGCGACCTGGACACGACCTCCGCGCCGGCGCCGGTCCGCCTCGACGTCAGCCTGCCCACGCGGCTGTCGGGCGTCGAGTACGACCGGGCGACGGTCGTGGGCATCCTCGAGCAGATCGGCGCCACGGTCACGCCGGTCGCGCCCGTCGAGACCACCATTCTCGTCACCCCGCCGACGTGGCGGCCCGACCTCACCGAGCCGGCCGCCCTGGTCGAGGAGGTCGTGCGCATCGCGGGCTACGACCAGATCCCGTCCGTCCTGCCCTCCGCCCCCGGCGGGCGCGGGCTCACGACCGAGCAGCGCGCGCGCCGCTCGGTCGCGCGCGCCCTGGCCGAGGCCGGGCTCGTCGAGGTCCTGTCGTACCCGTTCGTCGGCGAGGCCGACCTGGACGCGCTGGGGCTGCCGGACGAGGACGTGCGCCGGGTGACCCTGCGCCTCGCCAACCCGCTGGCGGACGACCGGCCGCTGATGCGCGCCGACCTGCTCACGACACTGCTCGACACGGCGCGCCGCAACTTCTCGCGCGGGCTGGGCGACGTCGCCGTGTTCGAGATCGGGCTGGTCACGCGGCCGACGCCGGGCACCCCGGCGCCGCCGCAGCTGCCGGTCGGCGTGCGGCCGTCGGACGACGACCTCGAGGCGCTGGTGACCTCGGTGCCCGACCAGCCGAGGCACGTCGCGGGCGTGCTCACCGGCCGGGCCGAGCCCGCCGGCTGGTGGGGCGGCGGGCGCGCGGCCGACTGGGCGGACGCCCTCGACGCGGCCCGGATCGTCGCGCAGCGCGCGGGGGCCGGGGTCACGGTCGCGGCGGACACGGGCACCATGCCCTGGCATCCGGGCCGCTGTGCCGCGCTGGCGCTCGCGGACGGGACGGTCGTGGGGCACGCCGGCGAGCTGCACCCGAAGGTGGTGGAGCGGCTGGACCTGCCCGCGCGGGCGGCGGCGTTCGAGCTCGACCTGGGCGCGCTCATCGCGGCGGCGGGGGACGAGCCGGTCGCCGGGTTCCCGGTGTCGGCGTTCCCGGCGGCGAAGGAGGACTTCGCGTTCGTGGTCGACGCGACCGTGCCGGCCGCGGACGTGGAGGCAGCCGTGGCCGCGGGCGCGGGGCCGCTGCTGGAGGAGGCGCGGCTCTTCGACGTCTTCACCGGCGAGCAGGTGGGCGAGGGGCGCAAGTCGCTCGCGTACTCGGTGCGGCTGCGCGCCGCCGACCGCACGCTGACCGCCGACGACGTGCGCGCCGTGCGCGAGGGCGTCGTGGCGGCGGCCGCCGAGCGCGTGGGAGCCGTGCTGCGTGGCTGAGCCGTCTCCGGCGGTCGAGCCCGTCGAAACCACCGAACCCACGCCGCCTCCGGCCCGCACCGCGCTCGTGACGGGCGCGACCCGCGGCATCGGCCGCGCGGTCGCGCTCGCCCTCGCCCGGGCGGGGCTCGACGTCGCGCTGCTGGCCCGCGACGCGGACCGGCTGGCCGAGGTCGCCGACGAGGTGCGCGCCCTCGGCCGGGCCGTGGTCGCGCTGCCGTGCGACGTGACGGACGCGGCCGCCGTCGCCGCGGCGGTGCGCCGCGCGGAGGCCCCCGTGTCCGGGGGCGGCCTCGGCTCCGTGGACCTCCTGGTCAACAACGCCGGCCGCATCGACGCCGAGGTGCCGCTGTGGGAGGCCGACCCCGACGAGTGGTGGTCGGTGCTGGAGACCAACGTGCGCGGCCCGTTCCTGCTGGCCCGGCACGCGGTGCCGGGAATGCTGGCCCGCGGCGGTGGGCGCGTGGTTGATCTCGCCTCCGGCGCGAGCACGCACGAGATGGTCGCGTCGACCGCCTACAACGCGAGCAAGACGGCGTTGCTGCGGCTCGGCGCTGGCCTGCACGAGGCGGGGCACGAACGCGGGCTGCGCGTCTTCGAGCTCTCGCCCGGGACGGTCGCCACCGAGATGACCGCGGACATGCCGATGCACGCCGGGCGCACCGAGTGGACGCCGGTCGAGCGCACGGTGGAGATGGTCGTCGCGATCGCGCGCGGCGACCTCGACGCCTGCTCCGGCTGGTACCTGCGCGTCACGCACGACACCCCGGAGTCGCTGGCCCGGCTCGCGGCCCGGGCGTCGGGGCCCGCCGCGCGCCGGCTGCGCGTGCAGCCGGCGGCGGACGACGACCCCCTGGCCGGAGTGCTCACGGGGCGCTGATCTCGCGAACGTGGGCCGCGGGCCCGGGCCTCAGCGGCGCTCGTCGCGCCAGCGCACCCACTGCTCCACGAGCGACAGGTCGTAGTCGGGCCCGCCAACGCCGACCGTGAACAGGGTGGCGCCGGCGTCGAGGAGCTGGTCCCCGACCTCCGATGGCAGTGCGCCCACGCCGACCGACCGCTCGACGAGGCTCGCGGTGTCCCGCCCGACGGCCTCGCCGTGCTCGTCGAGGATCGCGGACTTGCGGCGCAGCGTCTCGACGTCGCCGAACGAGTGCCACACGTCGGCGTGCTCGGCCACGACCCGCAAGGTCTTCTTCTCGCCCCCGCCCCCGACGAGGACCGGGATCTCGCGCGTCGGGGCGGGGTTGCCCGCGGCCAGGCGCCGGCGGATGCGGGGGAGCGCCTCGGCGAGGTCGGCGATACGAGCTCCCGCGGTGCCGAACTCGTAGCCGAACTGGTCGTAGTCCTTGGCGAACCAGCCCGCCCCGATGCCGAGGATCAGGCGGCCGCCCGAGATGTGGTCGACGGTGCGGGCCATGTCGGCGAGCAGGTCGGGGTTGCGGTACGAGTTGCACGTGACGAGCGCGCCGATCTGCACGCGTTCGGTCTGCTCGGCCCAGGCGCCGAGCATGGTCCAGCACTCGAAGTGCTTGCCGTCGGGGTCGCCGTTGAGCGGGAAGAAGTGGTCCCAGTTGAAGATCACGTCGACCCCGGCGTCCTCCGCGCGGCGGACGGCGTCACGCAGCTGCTGGTAGTCGGCGTGCTGCGGCTGCAGCTGGACGCCGATGCGGATCGGGTGCTGGGTGTCGTTCATACGGCGAGCATAGGGACCCAGGTCACTCGAGGGTCGGCGACGTCCGCGTGGCGACCACGAACACCCGGCGGAAGGCGAGGGGCGTGCCGAACGCATGCCGGGGATAGGCCTCGCGCAGCGCCGCACCGAGGTCGGCGTCGAACCGGGCACGCAGGTCGGTGCCGTGCGCGGCGTCGTGGGCGTCGAGCGCGTGCAGCACCGGCTGCGCGCCGGTCGCGGAGATCCAGCGCAGCACCGGGTCCTCGCCGTCGAGCACGTGCGTGTAGATGGTCTCCCAGGTGTCGACCTCCCAGCCGGGGGCGGCGAGGATCCCCAGGTAGTCCGCCGGGTCGCCCACGGCGCGGCGCTCCGCCGGCCCGACGACGGCGGCGTACGGCTCGCGCCCGGCGACCTCGCGCAGGAGCCGGTGGCTCGGTGCGTCGTGGTTGCCCGGCACGGAGAAGGCGAACGTCTGCCGCGCGGTGGCGGCGAGTGCCGGGAGCAGCTCGCGGTGCCCGGGCACCCACTGCAGGGTGGCGTTGCTGATCACGAGGTCGGCACCGTCGGCACCGTCGGCACCGTCGGCACCGTCGGCACCGTCGGCGCCCGGGACGGGGCCGCGGCCGGCGGCGAAGTCGCGCACGTCGGCGAGCTCGTACCGCCCGTCGGGGACGGCGGACCTCGCCCGCTCGATCATCGCGGGGGAGGCGTCGAGCCCGACGAACGTCGCGCCCGGCCACCGCTCGCGCAGGACGGGCGTGAGGTGCCCCGGGCCGGAGCCCAGGTCGACGATGCTCGCGGGCTCGCGACGCACCCGCGCGACCAGCTCGCCGAAGGGGCGGGACCGCTCGTCGGTGTAGCTCAGGTAGGCGGTGGGGGACCAGTCGGCCACGGCAACTCCTTTGATGTCGAGTATCTCGACATCAAGATACACGTCGAGATGCATCGCGCGGCCGCCGCAGGCTAAGGCACCAGCAGCACCTTGCCCGTCGTGGCGCGACCCTCGAGCGCGCGGTGGGCCTCCCCGGCGTCCGCGAGCGGGAACCGTGCGCCGACGCGCACGTCGAGGTCGCCCCGCGCGGCCGCCCCGAGCACCTCGCCCGCCCGCCACTCGAGCTCGCCCCGGGTGAGCGTGTAGTGCGCCAGCGTGGGCCGCGTGAGGTACAGGGAACCGCCGGCGTTGAGCCGCTGCGGGTTGACCGGCGGCACCTGCCCCGACGCGCCGCCGAAGAGCACGAGGGTGCCGCGCGGACGCAGGGACGCGAGCGACGCGTCGAACGTCGCGCGGCCCACGCCGTCGTACGCCACGTGCACGCCCTGGCCGTCGGTGAGGTCGCGCACGACGGCGGGCAGCTCGGCCGCGACATCGTCCATCGCGGCGTAGTCCACCGTGTGCGCCGCGCCCGCCGCGGACGACAGGGCGGCCTTCTCCGGGGTCGAGACCGTGGTGACGACCCTGCCCCCGCGGGCCGCGGCCAGCTGGGTCGTGAGCAGGCCGACGCCACCCGCGCCGGCGGTGAGGAGCACGTCGTGACCGGGGCCGACCTCGAACGTGGATGCCACGAGGTAGTGGGCCGTCATGCCCTGCAGCGGCAGGGCGGCCGCGGTCACCAGGTCGAGCCCCGCCGGGACGCGGATGGCCTGCGCCGCCGGGACGGCGACGAGCTCGGCGTACGAGCCGGGGGTGTCGTGCCAGGACACCTCGTCGCCGACCGCGAAGCCGGTCACCTCCGCGCCGACCGCCTCGACCGTGCCCGATCCCTCGACGCCCGCCACGTGCGGGTAGTCCATCGCGTACACGCCGGCGCGCCGGTACGTATCGATGAAGTTCACCCCCGCCGCCGCGACGCGGACGAGGAGCTGGTCCGGCCCAGGCGAGGGATCGGGGAGCTCGGTGTACGACAGGACCTCGGGACCGCCCGCCTCACGGGCCACGACTGCGTGCATGCGTCCGAGCCTACGGGTGCCCGGGATGTCGCCGCCCGGGCCTCAGTCGTCGATCGGGTCGAGCCGCTCGCCGGCGCGGACGGGCGTCGTCACCCGGTTGCCGGCGGGCGCGAGCGGGCACGTCCATGCCGGGTCGTAACGGCAGGACGGGTGGTAGGCGAAGTTGAGGTCCACCACCACGCGCCCGTCGTGGCCGCCGAGCTCGGCGCCCTTCGCGGTGTCCAGCAGGTACCGCCCGCCGCCGTACGTCTCGGTGCCCGCAGTGCCGTCCCGCAGCGGGACGAACAGGCCGCCGCCGTACTGGGCGAGCCACCACGCGTCGAGGGTCCCGACACCCGGCACCTCGAGGACCCCGACGCGCTCCATCGTCGTCACGCCGTCCGATCCGGTGTCGACGTCGAGGCTCGCGGGGGCCGCGGGCCGCAGGGCCAGCTCGAAGCGCAGCGCGGGATCGTAGGGCCAGACGGGGATCCCGCTGTGGCGCAGCGGGTCGTCGCCGGCGAGCGGGCTCTGCGGGTGGGTGCGGAACAGCGCGTCGCGACCCGCCCGCCACCGCGCGTGCCCGGCCGCCGGGTCCGGGTCTGCCCGGGCGTCCGCGTAGAGCTCGGCGACGCGGCGGCGCCAGTCGGTGAGCTCGAGGGCGGTGCCCGGCGTCACCGAGCTCACGACGCCGCCTCGAGCTCGGCCAGCAGGAACGTGTCGCCGTCGGCGTGCCGCCAGGGCGCGTACCGCCCCCACCGCAGCCCGGCGCTCGCGGCCGGCGCGGCGAGGAGCTCGGGCGTGGTGAAGCGGTCGTGGTGCACCGGGAAGTCGTGCCGTTGCCGCGCTGGCCGGCCGAAGCCGGTGAAGGTCGCGGTGACCGCGCGGCCGCCGGGCCGCAGCACGCGGGCCCACTCCGCCATCGCGGCGTACGCGTCGGGCATCAGGTGCAGGGCCGTGACGCAGGTGATCAGGTCCGCCGACCGGTCAGCGAACGGCAGTGCCGCCGCGTCCGCCAACAGCAGCGTCGCGTCGGGCAGCTCGCGCCGCGCGGCCGCGAGCATCGCGGGGGAGAGATCGACACCCATCAGGCGCAGGGGCGCGGCCGACGACGCCCGCAGCGCGCGCAGGACCAGCCCGGTGCCGGTCGCGACGTCCAGGACGTCGAGGGCGGCGGGCGTGTCGAGACCACCGCCCGCCGTCTCGCCGAGCTCGCAGAAGGCGGCGACCTCGGTGGCGAGATCGCGATGCATGCGGCTCTCGTCGTAGGTGGCGGCGCGCGCGTCGTAGGCGGCCGCAACGGCGCCGGCGGGTTCGTCGTGCGTGGAGGTGCTGGTCATGACCTCGACCCTATGCTGCGCCTGTGACCAGCGACACGAACAGCGACACGAACAGCGACACGGCCGCGACGTTCGACATCCGCCCCGCGACCGACGACGACTGGCAGGCCCTGTGGCCGATCGTCGAGGCCGTGGTGCGCGCGGGCGAGACCTACGCCTACCCGCTGGACCTCACGAGCGACCAGGGGCGGGGCCTGTGGCTGGAGCGCCCGCCGGGCGTGACGGTCGTCGCCGAGCGCCCCGACGGCATGGTGCTCGGCACCGCGAAGATGGGGCCCAACCGGCCCGGCCACGGCGACCATGTCGGGACGGCGTCGTTCATGGTGTCGCCCGCGGCGCGCGGGCTCGGCGTCGGCCGGGCGCTGGGGGAGCGCGTCGTCGCCTGGCATCGCGCGCAGGGCTACCGGGGGATCCAGTTCAACGCCGTCGTGGAGACGAACACCGCGGCGATACGCCTGTGGCGGTCGCTGGGCTTCGAGATCGTCGGCACGGTGCCCGGGGCGTTCCGCAGCCCGACCCACGGGTACGTCGGGCTGCACGTCATGTACCTGCCGCTCACGGGCTGAGACGGCCGGCGTCGGCTTGGGATCCCACTGCATAGATATGTATAGTGCTGCATATGGTCAGCACCCAGTCGCAGCTCCGCGTCGCGGTGGCCGGTGCGTCGGGCTATGCCGGGGGCGAGTTCCTCCGGCTGGCGGCCCGCCACCCCCACCTCGAGGTCGGCACCCTCACCGCCCACTCGAACGCCGGCTCGCGCCTCGGCGAGCTGCAGCCGCACCTGCGCTCGCTCGCCGGCCGCGTGCTGGAGCCGACGACGCCCGAGGCGCTCGCCGGTCACGACGTGGTCGTGCTCGGGCTGCCCCACGGTGCGTCCGGCGAGATCGCCGCGCAGCTCCCCGACGACGTGCTCGTGCTCGACCTCGGCGCCGACCACCGCCTCGCGTCCGCAGCGGACTGGGAGGCCTTCTACGGCTCGCCGCACGCCGGCACCTGGCCCTACGGGCTGCCCGAGCTGCTCCACGCCGACGGCGCCGGTGTCGTGACGGGCCGCCAGCGCGACGAGCTCCCCGGCGCCCGTCGGATCGCCGTGCCCGGCTGCAACGTCACCGCCGTCACGCTGGGGCTGCAGCCCGGCGTCGCCACCGGGCTCGTGAGCCCGTCCGACGTCGTCGCGGTCCTTGCCAACGGGTACTCGGGCGCCGGCAGGTCGCTCAGGCCCCACCTGCTCGCCGCCGAGGGCCTCGGGTCCGCCCTGCCCTACGCCGTGGGCGGCACGCACCGGCACATCCCCGAGATCGCGCAGAACCTCCGCGTGGCCGGGGCGCCCGAGGTGTCGATCAGCTTCACGCCCACGCTCGTGCCGATGTCCCGCGGCATCCTCGCCACGGTCACGGCGCGGCTCGCGCCGGGCCACGAGGGCGCGACCGCGGACGAGGTGCGCGACGTCTGGGAGCAGGCCTACGCCGACGAGCCGTTCGTCGAGCTCCTGCCGCCAGGGCAGTGGCCCACGACGGCCGCCACGCTCGGCGCGAACACCGCGCTCGTGCAGGTGGCGCTCGACGAGGCCGTCGGTCGCGTCGTGACGGTCACCGCCATCGACAACCTCGTCAAGGGCACCGCCGGCCAGGCGGTCCAGGCCATGAACCTTTCCCGCGGCCTGCCGGAGACGGCGGGCCTGATCACCGAAGGAGTCGCACCATGAACCCACCCCACGAGTTCACTCGCTCCGGTCGCCCCACGAGCCTGCTCGCTTCGCTGCGCGGCCTCGCGGGGACCCCGACCTACGCTCGCGAACTCGAGGGGGCCCCGGAATGAGCGTCACCGCCGCCCAGGGGTTCCGGGCCGCCGGCGTCACCGCCGGGCTCAAGTCCTCCGGCACCCCGGACCTCGCCCTCGTGGTCAACGACGGCCCGCAGCACGCGGCCGCCGCCGTCTTCACGAGCAACCGCGTGGTCGGCGCGCCGGTGATGTGGTCCCGACAGGCGGTGAAGGACGGCGTCGCGCGCGCCGTCGTGCTGAACTCCGGGGCCGCGAACGTGTGCACCGGGCCGGGCGGGTTCCAGGACTCCCATGCGACCGCCGAGAAGGTCGCCGACGAGCTCGGCATCGGGGCGATCGACGTGCTCGTCGCGTCGACCGGCTTGATCGGCGTGCGGCTGGCGGCCGAGAAGCTGCTGGCGGGCATCCCCGTCGCCGTCCGCGCGCTCGCGGACGACGAGGCCGGCGGCATGTCCGCTGCCACGGCGATCATGACCACGGACAGCGTGCCCAAGGCCGCGGTGCGCACGATCGAGACCGCCGACGGCACCGTCACCGTGGGCGGTATGGCCAAGGGCGCCGGCATGCTCGCTCCCGCGCTGGCCACGATGCTCTGTGTCATCACGACCGACGCCGTCGTGGACGCCGGGGCGGCCGACGCCGCACTGCGCGCCGCAACCCGCACCACGTTCGACCGGGTCGACTCGGACGGCTGCATGTCCACCTCCGACACCGTGGTGCTCATGGCCTCGGGCGCCTCGGGCACGACCCCCGACGACGTCGCGTTCGCCGACGCCGTGACCGCCGTCTGCGCGGACCTGGCCCGCCAGCTCGTGGCCGACGCCGAGGGCTCGTCCCACGACATCGCCATCACCGTGGCGCACGCCACGACGGAGGACGCCGGCCTGGCGGTCGCCCGCGCCGTCAGCCGGTCCAACCTGGTCAAGGCCGCGATCTTCGGCAACGACCCCAACTGGGGGCGCATCCTGTCCCAGGTGGGCACGGTGCCCGAGGAGGTCGCGCCGTTCGACCCGGCCGAGCTCGACGTGAGCGTCAACGGCGTCATGGTCTGCAAGGCGGGCGGGGCGCACGAGCCGCCCGAGAAGGTGGACCTCGCCGCTGCGCGCGACGTCGCGATCACGATCGACCTGCACGCCGGCGACGCCGAGATCACGCTGTGGACCAACGACCTCACGCACGCGTACGTCCACGAGAACAGCGCGTACAGCTCATGAGCAGCGACGTGGTGAACGGTCTGGAGCCCGGCCAGAAGGCCGAGGTGCTCCTCGAGGCGCTGCCCTGGCTGCAGGAGTTCGACGGCGCGCTGGTGGTCGTCAAGTACGGCGGCAACGCGATGGTCGACGACGAGCTCAAGGCCGCGTTCGCCCAGGACATGGTGTTCCTTCGGCAGGTGGGCCTGCGCCCCGTCGTGGTGCACGGCGGCGGCCCGCAGATCAACGCGATGCTCGAGCGGCTCGACATCCCCAGCGAGTTCCGCGGCGGGCTGCGGGTCACGACGCCCGAGGCGATGGAGGTGGTGCGCATGGTGCTCACCGGCCAGGTCTCGCGCGAGCTCGTGGGCCTCATCAACGCGCACGGCCCGCGCGCGGTCGGCCTGTCGGGGGAGGACGGCGGCCTGTTCGGCGCCACCCGCCGGCACGCGGTCGTGGACGGGGAGCCCGTCGACGTGGGCCTGGTGGGAGACGTCGTCGAGGTGCATCCGGCGGCGGTGCAGGACCTGCTCGACGCCGGGCGGATCCCGGTGGTCTCCACCGTGGCGCCCGACGTCGACGACCCCACCCAGGTGCTCAACGTGAACGCCGACACCGCCGCCGCGGCGCTCGCGGTCGCCCTCGGGGCCACGAAGCTCATCGTGCTCACCGACGTCGAGGGCCTGTACACGTCGTGGCCGGACAAGGACTCGCTGGTCGAGGAGATCGCGGCCCCCGCCCTGGCCGCCCTGCTGCCGAGCCTGTCCGCCGGGATGGTGCCCAAGATGGAGGCCTGCCTGCGGGCCGTCCAGGGCGGAGTGCCGCGCGCCACCGTCATCGACGGCCGCCAGCCGCACTCGGTGCTGCTCGAGGTCTTCACCACGCGCGGCAACGGCACGATGGTCATCCCCGGGCAGGCGTCGGTCGAGCCGGCGGTTGAGCCTGTCGAAACCCGGAGGCGGAACTCATGAGCGACGCAGCCCCCCTGGAGGCCGCGACCGGCGGCGCCGTGGCCGAGGCCTCGAACACCGACTCCAACGCAGCCTGGACGGACCGTTACACCCACGCGGTGATGGACACGTTCGGCCCGCCCCAGCGCGTGCTGGTGCGCGGCGAGGGTGCGTACGTGTGGGACGCCGACGGGCGCCGGCTCCTGGACCTGCTCGCCGGGATCGCGGTGAACGCCCTCGGGCACGCGCACCCCATGCTCACCGCCGCGATCAGCGCCCAGCTCGGCACGCTCGGCCACGTCTCGAACTTCTTCGCCACCCCCACGCAGATCGGGCTTGCGGAGACGCTGCTGCGGCTCGCGGGTGCGCCCGACGGCTCGCGCGTGTTCTTCACCAACTCGGGCACCGAAGCGGTCGAGGCGGCGTTCAAGATGGCGCGCCGCAACCGCTTCGACGGCGATGGCGGCGAGGGCGGCGATGACGGCAGGAGCGGCGTCGCGCGCACCCGCGTGCTCGCGCTCGAGGGCGGCTTCCACGGCCGCTCGATGGGCGCACTGGCCCTCACGGCCAAGGCCGCCTACCGGGACCCGTTCGAGCCGCTGCCCGGTGGCGTCGAGCACGTGCCGTTCGGCGACACCGCGGCGCTGGAGGAGGCCTTCTCCCCGGCCGCGGTGGCCGAGCGGGGCGGCGTCGCCGCGCTCGTCCTGGAGCCCCTGCAGGGCGAGGCCGGCGTGCGGGCCCTGCCGGCCGGCTACCTGGCGCACGCCCGCTGGCTCACTACCGAGGCCGGCGCGCTGCTCGTGCTCGACGAGGTCCAGACCGGCGTCGGACGCACCGGGTCGTGGTTCGCGTTCCAGCAGCCCGAGATCGGGGGCGGCGTGGTGCCCGACGTCGTGACGGTGGCCAAGGGCCTCGGCGGCGGCTTCCCGGTGGGCGCGGCGATCGCGTTCGGCGAGCGCGCCGCGACCCTGCTGGGCCGCGGCCAGCACGGCACCACGTTCGGCGGCAACCCCGTGGCGGCCGCCGCGGGCCTCGCGACCCTCGGCGTGATCGAGCGGGACGGGCTGCTGGAGAACGTGGGCCGTGTGGGCCACGAGCTGCGCACCGCGATCGAGGCGGGCGGCAACCCGCTGATCGACGGCGTGCGCGGCCGCGGCCTCCTGCTCGCCGTCCAGCTGACCCGTCCGGTCGCGGCGCAGGTGGCGGCGCAGGCGCTCGACGCCGGGTTCGTCGTCAACGTCGTCGCGCCCGACGCGATCCGGCTGGCGCCGCCGCTGATCCTCACCGCGGAGCAGGCGCGCGACGCCGCCCGCTTCTTCGCCTCCGTGACCGTCCCCGACACCACCGAAACCGCTGACCTGCCCGTTGAAAGGGAGCCCTGATGCCCCGCCACTTTCTCCGCGACGACGACCTCACCCCGGACGAGCAGCGCGAGGTCCTCGAGCTCGGCATGGCCTTCCGGGAGGACCGGTTCGTGCGTGCCCCGCTCGCCGGCCCGCAGGGCGTCGCGATCCTCTTCGACAAGCCGACGCTGCGCACCCAGCTGTCCTTCGCCACGGGTGTCGCCGAGCTCGGCGGGTTCCCGGTGGCCGTGGACGGCCGGCTCGCCCAGGTGGGCGTGCGCGAGTCCGTGGCGGACGTGACGCGGGTGCTCGACCGGCAGGTGTCCGCCATCGTGTGGCGCACCTTCGGCCAGGACCGGATCGACGAGATGGCCGCGGTCTCCCGCGTCCCCGTCGTGAACGCGCTCACCGACGGCTTCCACCCGTGCCAGATCCTCGCCGACCTCCTTACGGTCGCCCAGCACCGCGGCGGCATCTCCGCGCTGCCCGGTCAGCGCCTCGCGTACGTGGGCGACGCCGCGAACAACATGGCGGCCTCGTACCTGCTCGGCGGGGTCACGGCCGGGCTGCACGTCGCCGTCGCCGGGCCCGAGGGCTACCTTCCGCCCGCCGACGTCGTGGCGCGGGCGGAGGAGATCGCCCGCACGACGGGCGGCTCGGTGACCGTCACGACCGACGCCCGCGCGGCCGCCCGGGACGCCGACGTCGTCGCCGCGGACACCTGGGTCTCCATGGGCGACGAGGACGAGGCGGCCGAGCGGCTCGCCGCCCTCGACGCCTTCCGCGTGGACGACGCGCTGATGTCCGTCGCGGCCGACGACGCGATCTTCCTGCACTGCCTGCCCGCCTATCGGGGCAAGGAGGTCACCGCGGAGGTGATCGACGGACCCGCGTCGGTGGTGTGGGACGAGGCGGAGAACCGGTTGCACGCCCAGAAGGCGCTGCTCACCTGGCTGCTGGAACACCGATGAGCGCCACGGACAGCGCCGTGTCGTCCGGTCAGGCCACGGGGCCGACGACGAAGGCCGCCCGGCACGCGCGGATCGTCGACATCGTGCGGCGCACCGCGATCCACTCGCAGGCCGAGCTGGCCCGCGAGCTCTCCGACGCCGGCGTCACCGTCACCCAGGGCACGCTGTCGCGCGACCTCATCGAGCTGCGGGCCGAGAAGGTGCGCAACGCCTCCGGGTCGCTCGTCTACGCCGTGCCGGGTGAGGGCGGGGACCGCAGCGTCCAGGCGGCGGGCATCGGCGACGACGAGGTCGAGTACGTCGCGGCCCGCCTGGCCCGGCTGTGCAACGACCTGCTCGTCTCCGCGGAGGCGTCGGCCAACCTCGTGGTGCTGCGTACCCCGCCCGGGGCGGCCAACTACCTCGCCTCCGCCATCGACCACTCCGTCCTCCCGGGGGTGCTCGGCTCGATCGCCGGGGACGACACGATCCTCGTGATCGCCCGCGACCCGCTCGGCGGCGACGAGCTCGCCCGCCGGTTCCTCGAGCTCACCCAACCCTGAGGGTCGTGCCCGACCGGGCCGCCCCTGCCAGAATCGACCTGAACCCCGCGCCAGAAAGAGAAACTTGAGATGACTGATCGCGTCGTGCTCGCCTACTCGGGCGGCCTGGACACCTCCGTCGCCATCGGCTGGATCGCCGAGGCCACCGGCGCCGAGGTGGTGGCCGTGGCCGTCGACGTCGGCCAGGGCGGCGAGGACATGAACGTGGTGCGCAAGCGTGCCCTCGACTGCGGCGCGGTGGAGGCGTACATCGCCGACGCGCGCGACGAGTTCGCCGCCGAGTACTGCATGCCCGCCCTGCGGGCCAACGGCATGTACCTCGACCGCTACCCGCTCGTGTCCGCGATTTCGCGCCCCGTGATCGTCAAGCACATGGTGCGTGCGGCCCGCCAGTTCGGCGCCACGACCGTCGCGCACGGCTGCACCGGCAAGGGCAACGACCAGGTGCGCTTCGAGGTCGCGACGACGTCGCTCGCCCCCGACCTCAAGACGATCGCCCCGGTGCGCGACCTCGCACTCACGCGCGAGAAGGCCATCGAGTACGCGGAGCGCCACGACCTGCCGATCGCGACCACCAAGAAGAACCCGTTCTCGATCGACCAGAACGTCTGGGGCCGCGCGGTGGAGACCGGCTTCCTCGAGGACATCTGGAACGAGCCCACCAAGGACGTCTACTCCTACACCGACGACCCGACGTTCCCGCCGGTCGCCGACGAGGTCGTCATCACGTTCGACCAGGGCGTCCCGGTCGCGCTCGACGGCGTCGCCGTCACGCCCCTGCAGGCGATCCAGGAGATGAACCGCCGCGCGGGCGCCCAGGGCGTGGGCCGCATCGACATCGTCGAGGACCGGCTCGTGGGCATCAAGTCCCGCGAGATCTACGAGGCGCCGGGCGCGGTCGCGCTCATCGCCGCGCACCAGGAGCTCGAGAACATCACGCTCGAGCGCGAGCAGGCCCGCTTCAAGCGGACCGTCGAGCAGCGCTGGGCCGAGCTGGTCTACGACGGTATGTGGTTCTCCCCGCTGAAGAAGAACCTCGACACCTTCGTGGACGAGACGCAGAAGTACGTCTCGGGCGACATCCGCATGGTGCTGCACGGCGGGCGCGCCACCGTGACGGGCCGCAGGTCGGAGCAGAGCCTGTACGACTTCAACCTCGCCACCTACGACGAGGGTGACTCGTTCGACCAGTCGCACGCCAAGGGCTTCATCGAGATCTACGGCCTGGCCGCCAAGCAGGCCGCCGCCCGCGACGAGAAGTTCGGCAACGGCGTCGACTTCGGCGCCGGGGAGTTCTGATGGGCTCCGAGGTCACGCCCCCGGGCGGTGGCGCGGGGCCCGACGGCAAGCTGACCACGCAGGCCGACGACGTGTCCCTGTGGGGCGGCCGGTTCTCCGGCGGCCCGTCGCCGGAGCTGCGGGCCCTGTCCCAGTCGACGCACTTCGACTGGGTGCTCGCGGCCTACGACATCCGCGGCTCCCAGGCGCATGCGCGGGTGCTGCACGCCGCCGGCCTGCTGGACGACGACGAGCTGTCCGGGATGCTCGACGCGCTCGACCGCCTGCGCGCGGACGTCGAGTCGGGGGCGTTCCTCCCGGTCCTGGGCGACGAGGACGTGCACACCGCCCTCGAGCGGGGTCTCATCGAGCGGGCGGGCGTCGAGCTGGGCGGCAAGCTCCGCGCGGGCCGGTCCCGCAACGACCAGATCGCCACGCTGGTGCGGCTGTACCTGCGGGACAACGCGCGCGCGGTCGCCCTCCGGGTGCTCGACGTCGCGGACGCGCTGATCGTGCAGGCCGAGGCCGCCGGCGACGCCGTCATGCCGGGCCGCACCCATCTCCAGCACGCGCAGCCCGTGCTGCTCGCCCACCAGCTCCTGGCGCACGCGTGGCCGCTGCTGCGCGACGTCGACCGGCTCGTGGACTGGGACGTGCGCGCGGCGCGCTCGCCGTACGGGTCGGGGGCGCTCGCG
Organism: Isoptericola sp. Y541; assembly: GCF_059445465.1. NCBI lineage: Bacteria > Bacillati > Actinomycetota > Actinomycetes > Micrococcales > Promicromonosporaceae > Isoptericola > Isoptericola sp. Y541. The sequence goes on from NZ_JCAIUJ010000006.1 coordinate 299,130, forward strand.
GGCTCGTCCCTCGGGCTGGACCCGGCCGCGGTCGCGGCCGAGCTCGGCTTCGACGAGCCGGTGGAGAACTCGATCGACGGCACCGCCGCGCGCGACGTCGTGGCCGAGTTCGCGTTCGTGGCGGCGATGGTCGGCATCGACCTGTCCCGGCTGTCGGAGGAGATCATCCTCTGGAACACCAAGGAGTTCGGCTTCGTGCGGCTGGACGACTCGTGGTCGACCGGGTCGAGCATCATGCCGCAGAAGAAGAACCCGGACATCGCAGAGCTCGCGCGCGGCAAGGCCGGCCGGCTGGTGGGCGACCTCACGGGGCTGCTCACCACGCTCAAGGGCCTGCCGCTGGCATACAACCGCGACCTGCAGGAGGACAAGGAGCCGGTCTTCGACCAGGTGACGACGCTCACCGTGCTCCTGCCCGCCTTCGCGGGGATGGTGCGGACCCTGACGTTCGACACCGACCGGATGGCCGAGCTCGCGCCGCAGGGCTTCTCGCTGGCCACCGACATCGCCGAGTGGCTGGTGCGCCAGGGCGTCCCGTTCCGCGTGGCGCACGAGGTCGCGGGCGCGTGCGTCCGGGTCTGCGAGGCGCGCGGCATCGAGCTGTGGGACCTCACCGACGCCGACCTGGCCGCGATCTCCGAGCACCTCACCCCGGGCGTCCGGGAGGTGCTGAGCGTCGAGGGCTCGGTCGCGTCGCGCGACGCCGTGGGCGGCACCGCCCCGGCCCGGGTCGCCGAGCAGCTCGAGGCGGCCAAGGAGCGGTCCGCGGAGTTCCGCATCTGGGCGGATGGCTGACGATGGCTGACGATGCTCGATGACGGCACCGGACGACGTGCTCGACGCGCTCGCGGAGCGCGTCCGGTCCGCGGTGCCCCGGCTCCCCGGGGCCGGGGCACCGGAACCGTGGCGCCGCACGCGCCTCGTGTGCGTCGATGGGCCGGCCGGGTCGGGCAAGTCCACGCTCGCCACCCAGCTCGTCGCGCGGTTCGCGTGCCAGGTCGTGCACCTGGACGACCTCTACGAGGGCTGGGAGGCCGGGCCCGACGGCGGAGCGCGCCGCCTGCGTGAGTGGGTCCTGGACCCGCTCGCCGGGGGCCGGGCGGGTCGCTACCGGCGCTACGACTGGGTGGCGGGGGAGTACGCCGAGCCGCATGACGTCGAGCCTGGGCTGGTGCTCGTCGTCGAGGGCTGCGGCGCCGCGGCGCGGCAGGTCGACCCGTGGGTGGCGCTGCGCGTGTGGGTCGAGGCGGACGACGACGTGCGCCTGGCGCGGGGTCTCGACCGCGACGGCGCCGGCGCGCGCGACCACTGGGTGCGCTGGATGGCCGACGAGCGCGCCCACTACGCGGTCGAGCGCACCCGCGAGCGGGCCGACGTCCGGCTGGACGGGTTCGGCCGGTGTGCCGGGCCGGGAGATCGCGCCGACCGGTCGCGCAGGGCGTCATGATCGGGGGATGAGCGTCCCCGACCACGACTGGTACGACCGCCCCGTGCTCGAGGTCGCCCGCGACCTGTTGGGCGCGACCCTCACCCGGCGGACCCCGGAGGGCACGGTCGCCCTGCGCCTCACGGAGGTCGAGGCCTACGACGGCGGGCGGGACCCCGGCTCGCACGCGTTCCGGGGGCCCACGGCGCGCAACGCGACGATGTACGGCGAGCCCGGGCACCTGTACGTCTACCGGCACCTGGGCCTGCACCACTGCGTCAACGTGGTGTGCGGGCCGGTGGGCTCGGCGTCGGCGGTCCTCCTGCGGGCCGGGGAGGTCACCGGCCCCGTCGGCGCCGAGCTCGCCCGTCGCCGCCGCCTCGCACGGGGGGTGGTCCGCCACGAGCGCGACCTCGCGCGGGGGCCGGCCCGCCTGACGGTCGCCCTCGCGCTGGACAGGTCCGACGACGGCGCGGACGTCACCGTGCCGGGCGGCCCGGTGGAGCTGAGCGTCGGCGCGAGCGTCGGGTCCGCCTGCGTGGAGACCGGACCGCGCGTGGGGGTCAGCGGCGACGGTGGGCGCGGCGACCTGTACCCGTGGCGGCTGTGGCTTCGCGAGGAGCCCACCGTCTCCGACTACAGGGCCGTGACGCAGCGGAGGCCGAAGGCCGAAAAGCAGTCCGGGTGAGGGTGCGACGTCGGGCAGACTAGGCCTGCGGCCCGGCGACGGGCAGCGATCCGCGACCAAGGAGATGACACGGTGACCGACATCCTCGACGAGCTGCACTGGCGGGGCCTGGTGGCGCAGTCCACCGACGAGGCCGCGCTGCGTTCTGCGCTGGCCGAGGGACCCGTCACCTATTACGCGGGCTTCGACCCGACCGCACAGAGCCTGCACATCGGGCACATGGTGCAGCTGCTGAACATGCGCCGGCTGCAGCTCGCGGGGCACCGTCCCCTCGCCCTCGTCGGCGGGGCCACCGGCCTGATCGGGGACCCGCGGCCGACCACCGAGCGCTCCATGCAGTCGCGCGACGTCGTGGCGGGCTGGGTCGACCGGATCCGTGGGCAGATCGAGCCGTTCCTCGACTTCGAGGGGCCGGCCGCGGCACGCATGGTCAACAACCTCGACTGGACCGGGTCCATGTCGGCGATCGACTTCCTGCGCGACGTCGGCAAGCACTTCCGGGTCGGCACCATGCTGGGCAAGGACATCGTGGCGCGGCGCCTGCGTTCGGACGAGGGCATCAGCTACACGGAGTTCAGCTACCAGGTCCTGCAGGGCATGGACTTCCGCGAGCTCTACGAGCGGCACGGGTGCACGCTGCAGCTCGGGGGCAACGACCAGTGGGGCAACCTGCTGTCCGGCGTCGAGCTGATCCGCAAGACGGACGCCGCCGCCGTGCACGCCATGACGTCGCCGCTCATCACGAGGGCGGACGGCACCAAGATGGGCAAGTCCGAGGGCGGGGCTGTCTGGCTCGACCCGGAGCTCACCAGCCCGTACGCCTTCTACCAGTACTGGCTCAACACCGCCGACGCGGACGTCGTGAAGTACCTCAAGGTGTTCACCTTCCGATCCCGCGAGGAGATCGAGGCGCTCGCGGGGGAGGTGGCGGAGCGGCCGTTCGCCCGCGAGGCGCAGCGGGCGCTCGCGGGGGATCTGACCACGCTCGTGCACGGGCAGTCCGCCACCGACGGCGTGATCGCGGCGAGCCAGGCCCTGTTCGGCCGGGGTGAGCTGGCCGGGCTCGACGCCGCCACCCTCGGCGCGGCCGTCGCCGAGCTGCCGCGGACGGTCGCGAAGGCGGGCGACCTCGTGGTCGACGCGCTCGTGGGGTCGGGCCTGGTCCCGTCAAAGGCTGCGGCCCGCCGTGCGATCGGTGAGGGCGGGGCCTACGTCAACAACGCGAAGGTGGAGTCCGAGGACGCCGCCCTCCGCACGGAGGACCTGCTGCACGGCCGCTACGCGGTGCTGCGCCGCGGCAAGCGGACCCTCGCGGTCGCGATCGCCGAGTAGCACGCGGGAACCTGCACCCCGCACGCAGGGTGCGGACGGCAGGGCCCTGGGGCGCACCCTGCGCACCCCGGGGCCCTGACCCGTCTCTGCAGCGGCGACACCGGGACAAAGGCGCAGGTCAGGGGCCGATTTGGCCCTTCGGCCGAGGTGTGTGTAATGTTCTGGTCGTTCGCCCGACACGGAGAACGGACACCGAGGAGACGGCCGAGAGGCCGGGTACCGGTGGCCGGCCCAGGGCGGACATCCCGAATCCTTCTTCACGAGGGCGACGAGTGCGCTCTCGTTCGGGACGGGCGTTCGATCCATCCAGTTCAGGCTCCGGCCGGGATTTGACGGAGAGGGACGAACCGAGTAAGGTTGAGGGGTTGCCCCGGCGGGGTCAGGACGAAGGTCCTGGTCTTGTGGGTGTGCGTCGGTTGTTTGAGAACTCAACAGTGTGTTTGATAG